>NZ_SRSR01000012.1:0-205849 GCF_004792275.1 Mesorhizobium sp. M4B.F.Ca.ET.143.01.1.1 | reverse complement strand
TACAAAACGAAGCCGCTCGTCCATGATGCCAGTCTCTCGCCAAACCATCGCCGGGTCCTCCGGCGAGGGAGAAAACTGTCACCTATGCAATCGGTCCATTCTGTTACCTATCTATCCGGTTCGGACACCAGGCATTTCTCCCCGTATAGTGACGGGGAGAAAGGGCTGGCCGCAGCGCCGGCCCCTACTCGCCGACCACGCCGGCAATGTTCTGGTCGTAGTCGACCAGCGAGCCGGTCATCACACCGGCCTGCGGGCTGAGCATATAGGTGATCAGCCGGGCAAGCTGCGCCGGCTTGACCAGCTGGCCCATCGGCTGCGTGGCCTCGGCCTTTTCCAGCCAGTCGTCCGGGGCGTCGTGCCACTTCTTCTGCACGATCGCCTCGCCCTCGGTGTCCATCCAGCCCGGCAGCACCGCGTTGCAGCGGATGCGGTTCCTCCGATAGGAGCTGGCGACATTCTTGGTCAGCGTCATCAGCGCGCCCTTGCTGGTCGAATAGGGCGTCAGGAAGGACTGGCCGGCATGCGCCGACATCGACAGCACGTTGACGATCGAGCCCGGCGCCTTGCGGGCCAGAAGATGTGCGACCAGGCCCTGCATCAGGAAGAAGGGGCCGCGCACATTGGTGTCGAAGATCTGGTCGAAGACGTCCTCTGTCGTTTCGATCAGCGAGCCGCGGGCCGAGGTGGCGGCGGCGTTGACCAGCGCGTTCAGCGTGCCGAAATGCGCGATCGCCGTGTCGACGGCGCGCTTGCAGTCGGCGACCTTGGCGACGTCGGCGCTGATGAAGATGGCGTCGACGCCGCCCTTCTTCAGCGCCGCGACCGCCTTGTCGCCCTTCTCCTGCGAGCGGCCGACCAGCGCCAGCGCGCGGCAGCCCTCGTCGGCCAGCGCCTCGGCGACGGCGAAGCCGATGCCTTGCGCGCCGCCGGTGACGATGGCGCGCGTTTCCGAATTGCGACCGGCCAAACCGCTCATCGCTGTTCTCCTGTGTTCGAACTCAAAAAGCTCAGTCGACGCGAACAGTCTTGCCGGTCTTCGCCGATTTGAGCGCCGCGTCCGCAAGCTTCAGCGCCACAAGGCCGTCCGTTCCGCTTGGCGCCGCCTTCTTGCCTTTGGTTGCCGCGCCGATGAAGGCTGCGATCTCGTTGGCGTAGGCGTCGAGGTAGCGGGTCATGAAGAAGTCGTGCAGCGGCGGGCGCGTATAGCCCTTGTCGTTGGCGAGCTCGATCGACACCGGCCGCTGGTTCTCGGCGGCGACCATGCCCTTCGAGCCGTGCACCTCGATGCGCTGGTCGTAGCCATAGGTGGCGCGGCGCGAGTTGGAGATGACAGCCTGCTTGCCGGACGCGGTCTCGAGGATGACGCTGACCGAGTCGAAATCGCCGGCCTCGCCGATTTTTTTGTCCACAAGCACCGAAGCGTGTGCGCTCACCGCCACCGGCTCCTCGCCGAGCAGGAAGCGCGCCATGTCGAAATCGTGGATGGTCATGTCGCGGAAGATGCCGCCGGAGCGGGCGATGTAGTCGAGCGGCGGCGCGCCCGGATCGCGCGAGGTGATGGTGACCATCTCCACCGCGCCGATGGCGCCGTCGTCGATGGCCTTGCGCACGGCGGCGAAATGCGGGTCGAAGCGGCGGTTGAAGCCGACCATCAGCGTGGCGCCGGCCTTCTCGACCACGGCCAGGCACTTCTCGACGCGCTTGACGTCGAGATCGATCGGCTTCTCGCAGAAGATCGCCTTGCCGGCCTTGGCAAAGCGCTCGATGAGGTCGGCATGGGTGTCGGTCGGCGTGCAGATGATGACGGCGTCGATGTCCTTGGCCTTCTCGATGGCCTCGATGCTGCGCACTTCGGCACCATAGGCCGAGGCCAGGTCGCTCGCCGCCTTCTCGAAGGCGTCCGCCACGGCAACAAGTTTTGCATCGGGATTGGAGCCGACGGCGCGGGCGTGGACCTTGCCGATGCGGCCGGCGCCGAGAAGTGCGAAGCGGATAGTCATGAATTGTCCTTTGAGGGTGGTTCTAAAACATGTCCGCGCCTGTCTGGCGCGGACGATTGGTTGATCCCGTCGTGACGGCCGTCAGGCGGCCTGGAGCTCCGCCTGTCCGGTCTTGGCGCCGGTGATATAGGCGACAATGTCGTTGCCGTCAGTGTCCTGCTTGCGCAAATTGGCGACGATCTTGCCGCGCCGGAAGACGACGATACGGTCGACCAGATCGAACACCTGGCGCATGTTGTGGCTGATCAGGATCAGCGGCTCGCCATTTTCCTTCAGCGTGCGGATGATGTTTTCGACCTGTGCCGTCTCCTGCACGCCGAGCGCCGCCGTCGGCTCGTCCATGATGATCAGCTTGGAGGCGAAGGTCGCCGTGCGGGCGATCGCCACGCACTGGCGCTGGCCGCCCGACATGTGGCGAATGGTGCTGGAGAGGTTCGGGATCTTCACCGCGGTGCGGACCAGTGCGGCCTCGGTCGCCTTGCGCATGTACTTGCGATCCAGAATCGAGAACGGGCCGAGATTGAACAGCACCTTCTCGCGGCCGAGGAACAGGTTGGACGGCACGTCGAGATCGTCGGCAAGCGCGAGGTTCTGGAACACGGTTTCGATGCCCGCCTCGCGCGCCTCGATCGGCCCGGCGAAGCTCACCTCCTTGCCGTCGAACCAGACCTTGCCGTCGGTCCGCTGCTCGACGCCGGTGATCTGGCGCACGAAGGTCGACTTGCCGGCGCCGTTGTCGCCCATGATGGCGACATGCTCGCCCTTGCGCAGTTCGAAGTTGGCGCCTTCGAGAGCATGCACGCCGCCGTAGCGCTTGGTCAGGTTTTCGGTCTTGAGAACGATGTCCGACATGGTCAAGCTCCTATCGCGCGGCGACGCTGGCGCCATTGATCGAGAACCACCGCGCCGACGATGATCACGCCCTTGACCATCTCCTGGTAGTAGGCGTCGAGGCGCAGGAAGGTGAAGCCGGAGATGATGACGCCGAAGATCAGCGAGCCGATGACGGTGCCGATGATCGAGCCGCGGCCGCCCGACAGCGAGACACCCCCGATGACCGCCATGGCGATGGCGTCGAGCTCGTACATGACGCCCATGCCGGCCTGGGCGGTGAGGTTCTTGGAGCAGAGCACCACGGCGGCGAGCGAAGCGAGGATGCTGGCGATGACATAGACCAGCACCTTGTGGTTGGCGATCTTGATGCCCGACATGCGCGCGGCGTCCTCATTGGAGCCGATGGCGTAGCAGTGCTTGCCATACTTGGTGTAGGTCAGGATCAGCTGGAACAGGATCGCCAGCGAGATGAAGATGATGACCGGCATCAGGCCCTTGCCTATCGCCGCGAAGCTGTCGGTCGGAAACGAGATCGGCTGGCCCTTGGACCACCATTTGGCGATGCCGCGCGCGGTGACCATCATGCCGAGCGTGGCGATGAAGGGCGGGATGCGCGTGTAGGCGATCAGAAGGCCGTTGACCAGGCCGGCGATCAAGCCGCAGCCGATGGCGACCAGCACCGGCACGATGACCGGAAGGTCGGTCAAGCCATAGTCGATGAACATCGCCTTGGGGTTGGGATTGCCGTTGACGGTCGCCACCTGGGCGAAGCTCATGGCGATCATCGCGGTGGCGCCGACGACCGAGCCCGAGGACAGGTCGATGCCGCCGCAAATGATCACCTGCGTCACGCCGATGGCGATGATGCCGACGATCGACACCTGCAGGATGATGATCTGCAGGCGCTGCTCGTTGAAGATGGCATCGACATTGTCGCGGGTGTTGAACAGGAAGCTGTCACCGAGAAAGACCCGGCCGATCAGCTCGAAAGCGCCGACGAGGATGACGAGCGCCAGGAAAACGTTGAACTCGGCAGGCCATGCACGCTTCTTCGCATCGTAGGTCAGCCCGCCGACGCCATGGGATGTCTGTGCCACGTCTCTATCCTCCGTCGGCCGCATTCGCCCTCCCGCCCGCACGGGCGGGAGGAAACGAGGTGCGGCGCCGTTGCTCTGATCTGATGCGCCGCCCTATTTCTCTGTCGCAATTCCGGACGGAAAACCGTTTCACGCTTTTCCTGGAACTGCGCTAGTGAACGGCCTGCCTCAGTTCTTCTTCAGGAACTTGTCGATGTTGGCCGGCGTGACGAGCTGGAACGGCACATAGACCTTGTGCTCGACCTTCTCGCCCTTGGACAGCTTGAGCGCGGCATCGAGCGCGCCGGCGCCCTGGCCGGCGGCGTCCTGGAACACCGTCACGTCGAGATCGCCGGCCTGCATCGCGGCAAGCGCGTCCTGGGTGGCATCGACGCCGCCGACGACGACCGTCTTCATGTCGATGTTGGCCGCCTTCATCGCCTGGATGGCGCCGATGGCGCTTTCGTCGTTGTTGGCGATGACGCCGTCGAACGGCTTGCCGGTCGACAGCCAGTTGGTCATCAGGTTCTGCGCCTGGTCACGGTCCCAGTTCGAGGTCTGCTTGTCGATGATCTTGATGAAGCTGCACTCCGGCGTGGCGATCACTTCCTCGATGTCCTTGGTGCGCTGCACCGCGGCCTGGTTGGAAAGCTCGCCCATGATCACGTAGACGTTGGCCTCCTTCTTGCCGGCTTCGGTGAACAGGCGGCAGGCTTCCTTGGTTTCGAGCGTGCCGGAATCGGCTTCGTTCGAGGCGACGAAGGCCTGGTTTTCGGGCAGCGAGTCGACGTTGACCGGTTCGCGGTTGACGTAGACGAGCGGGATCTTGGCGGCGGCCGCCGCGTCGGACATCGCCTGCGTGGCCGAGGTGTCGACCGGGTTGACGATGATGGCGTCGACGCCCGAGGCGGCGAAGTTCTTGATCTGGTCGAGCTGCTTGGCGACGTCGTTCTGCGCGTCTTCGACCTGCAGCTCGACACCGTCCATGCCCTTGGCCTGCTCGATCATGCCGTTGCGCAGCACGGTGAGGAAGTTGTCGTCGAACTTGGCCATCGACACGCCAACCTTGGCGGCAAAGGCGGACGAACTCATCAGCGCCGCGAAAGCGACGCCCAAAAGCAGTTTCTTCATTGTATTTCTCCTCCACATGGTGTCCGGCTGCACCGATTTTTGCCCGGAATCCCCGATCTCCCGAGGAATCTCTCCCGCTTGCCATCTCGATTCCGGAGGGCGCCTCCCGCGTGATGGAACGCCAAGTCCTGTGTTTGAAACAGATGTTCCGGAACGAAAGAACCAAAATGCCTAGTTCATGAAATATTTATTCCATTTCTGGCGAAGGCGTCAAGGGCGAATCGAAAGCCGAGCGCCGGATTTTCGGTCCCGTCTGATAGATTCTATCATTTGCCGCGGCTGCCCGCGCCGGCGGGCGGATAGCCGGCCCCGGCTAGATGTTTTCCGGCAAATAGATGTCGAAGGGCAGGAAGGTCTGGCCCGGCGCGTTGGCGGCGCCGGCCTCGATGGCATGCGCCATCAGGTCGACAAGTTCGCGGCAGAGCGCGGCGAGCGGAGTGGAGATCACCATGGTCAATATGTTGTCGGCAAGCGCGGCGCGCGACACGGGCGTGATCTCATTGCAGACGACCGCCGGCATCTGCTTCGGCCGCGCTTCCCGCAGGCCCGAGACCGCGCCTTCCATGCCGCCGCCGGCGACATAGCAGCCGGCGAGATCGGGATGCCGCGCCAGGAGGTCGATCATCGCGTCGTGAGTGACCTGGTTTGCCTCGAGATTGACCAGCGTCTCCAGCACGGTGAACTCCGGCGCATGCTCGCGGAAGAAGGAGCGGAAGCCGATCTCGCGCAGTTCATGACCGTGGAAGCGGTGGCTGCCGACGAAAAGGGCGACCTTGCCGGGCTTCCTCGCCGCCTTGGCGATCATCCAGGCGGCGGTGCGGCCGACCTTGCGGTTGTCGAGCCCGACATAGCCCTCGCGGATGCCGGAGGCAAAATCGGAGAGCAGCGAAAAGACCGGCAGGCCCCTCGCCTTCAGCGCCTCGACGGCGGCGGTCAATGTCGGGTGATCGGGCCCGACCAGGGCGACGGCCCTCGATCTGGTCGCCAGCCTGCGCATCTCCGCGGCGATCTCGTCCGGCACCAGCGAACTGGTGAAGTCTACCGCCGCGGTGCCGCGAAAACGCTGCGACTGCGCGACCGCCAGTTCGAGCTCGCGGGCGAACTCGCCGTAGAAAAAGTCCTCGCGCCTGAGCAACAGGAAGCCGAGGCGATATTCCGGCAATTCCTGGCGCATGCGCTGCCGGATCAGCCCAGCCGCGTGGTAGCCGATATCGGTCGCCGCTTCGTAGACGCGGCGCGCGGTCTCCTCGCGAACCGGCAAGCGGTTGTTGAGCACGCGGTCGACGGTGGCGACGCTGACCCCGGAAATGCGCGCCAGATCGGTGATGGTCGGCCGTTTCGCCATGATGGTCCTCCGATAGCCTCCCTTCCTACACCAGCCTGATGGAAAATGATAGAAACTATCTTCATGATGTTGATCCTATCATTTGTTGCCGCTATTTTGAATTTCGACGCCTGCGATCCCAGGCTCGGCATTGGCCGGCAGGAGATCCGTGAGGCGTGGTGGAGGACCCCGGAATGGCGGAAGCATTGTCCGCGACGCCGTCGCGACGCGATTACAGCCTGGTGGGCCGCGACACGCAGCTGGCCGTCGACAACGGGCTGGCGGCGGCCGAGTGGTACCACACCGAAGTTCCCCGCAAGCAGATGAAGGAGCTGATGCAGCGTTCCGACGGACCGGCGCTGCGCGATACCATCATCTGGCTCGGCGCCCTGGTCGTCAGCGGCGCCGGCGGCGCCTGGTTCTGGGGCACGTGGTGGTGCGTGCCGTTCTTCTTCGTCTACGGCACGCTCTACGGCTCGTCGACCGACTCGCGCTGGCACGAATGCGGCCATGGCACCGCTTTCCGCACCCAGTGGATGAACGACGCGGTCTATCAGCTCGCCTGCTTCATGATCATGCGCAATCCGGTGACCTGGCGCTGGAGCCATACGCGCCACCACACCGACACCATCATCGTCGGCCGCGACCCGGAAATCGCCATCATGCGGCCGCCGGACCTCATCCGCGTCGTCCTCGCCTTCGTCGGCGTCCTCGACGGCTGGCATGCGATGAAGGACATGGTCCGTCATTCAGCCGGCATCATCAACGCCGAGGAAAGGACCTATGTTCCCGAGCAGGAGGTGCCAAGGGCGATCCTGATCGCGCGCATCTGGCTGGCGATCTACGCGGCGACGATCGCGCTGGCGCTCTACACGGGCTCGTTCCTGCCGCTGATGCTGGTCGGCCTGCCCCGTCTCTATGGCGCCTGGCACCATGTGCTGACCGGCATCCTGCAGCATGGCGGGCTGGCCGACAACGTCATCGACTACCGGCTGAACAGCCGCACCGTCTACATGAACCCGATCAGCCGGTTCATCTACTGGAACATGAACTACCATGTGGAGCACCACATGTTCCCGATGGTGCCCTATCACGCGCTGCCCAGGCTGCACGAGCTGATCAAGCACGACCTGCCGGCGCCGACGCCGTCGATCCTGGCCGGCTACCGCGAAGTGATCCCGGCCTTCCTGCGCCAGCTGCGCAACGAGGACTATTTCCTCAAGCGCGAGCTGCCGCCGACCGCCCGGCCCTATCGCGAGGAATTGCACAACGACAAGGCCGCCGCCGCGGCCGAGTGAGATCGCCCTAAAGCGCCAAGCCGCAGACAAGTGGGCGCCATGCAATGGCGGGCGCCAGGCAGAGTATCGGAGAGATCGATGAGCGACTGGATCGAGGCCTGCAAGGCCGATGACATCGACGAGGAAGACGTGAAGCGGTTCGACCATGGCGGCCGCACCTTCGCCATCTACCGCAGCCCCGACGACGAGTATTTCGCCACCGATGGGCTCTGCTCGCATGAGAAGGTGCACCTGGCCGACGGCCTGGTCATGGACGACATCATCGAATGCCCGAAGCACAATGGCCGCTTCAACTACAAGACCGGGGCGGCCAAGGGCGCGCCGGTCTGCGTCAACCTCAGGACCTATCCGGTCAAGGTCGACGCCGGCAAAGTCCTCATTCAGATCGGGTGAGGGAAATGCACGCGGGAATGGTGATCATCGGCGCCGGCGAATGCGGCGGACGGGCGGCGCTGACGCTGCGCGACCTGGGTTACGAGGGCCCGGTGACGCTGGTTGGCGACGAACCGCATCTGCCCTATGAGCGGCCGCCGCTGTCGAAAGAGGCGATGACCGGCCCGGCGCCGGCGATCAAATCGATCACCAGCGACGCGGTGCTGGCCGAACGCTCGATCCGGCATATCCATTCGGTCCGCGCCGTGGCGATCGACCGCGCAGAGCGTCTCGTGCGCCTGTCGGACGGTTCCTCGCTGCGCTACGACAAGCTTTTGCTGGCGACCGGCTCGCTGCCGCGCAAGCTGCCGATGCCGGGGCTGGGCGAACGCTGCGTCTATTTGAGGACCTTCAACGATGCGCTCGCCATTCGCGCGCATCTCAATCCGAAGAACCGCGTAGCCATCATCGGCGGCGGTTTCATCGGCCTCGAACTCGCCGCTTCGTCGCGCAAGCTCGGCGCCACCGTCACCGTCATCGAGGCGCAGCCGCGCATCCTGATGCGCGGCGTGCCGGCCGAGATCGCAGCGGTGATCCACAAGGCGCATGAGGCCGAAAGCGTGACCATCCTCGCCGGCCAGGGCATCGAAGCGGTCGCCGATGACGGCAAAGAGGTGCGCATCAGCCTTACCGGCGGACAGCAAATCGTCGCCGACCTGGCGGTGATCGGCATCGGCGCCGTGCCGGTGACCGGGCTTGCCGCGGAAGCCGGGCTGGCGGTCGACAATGGCATCGCTGTCGACGCCGAGCTGCGGACCGCCGACCCCGACATCTTCGCCGCCGGCGACTGCTGCTCGTTCCCGCTTGCCGCCTATGGCGGCCGCCGCGTGCGGCTGGAAGCCTGGCGCAACGCGCAGGAGCAGGGCGCGCTGGCGGCGAAAAACATGCTCGGCGCCGGCGAGGCGCATGCGGCGGTGCCGTGGTTCTGGTCGGATCAGTATGGACTAACGCTGCAGATCGCCGGGCTTTCCGACGAGGGCAGGAGCATGGTGCGGCGCGATCTCGACGACGGCGCGTTCATCCTGTTCCACCTGGCCGAGGACGGACGGCTGGTCGCCGCCAGCGGCATCGGTCCGGGCAATGCGGTGGCGCGCGACATCCGCCTGGCGGAGATGCTGATCGCCAAGCGCGCGGCGCCGGGATCCGAGGCGCTCGGCTCGCAAACGGTCAAGCTGAAATCGCTGCTGGCGGCGTGAGGCCTAGGGAAACTGCAAGCATCTCGCCGGCATGAGGGAGACCAAAAGGATGGCACGCAGCAGACCGACGGTCGCCGACCTGCAAGCGCTGAAGGGCAAGCGGCAGCTCTCCAAGCTGCGAGTATTCTCGCTGGACGAGGCGGAAGCCGCCGAACGCGCCGGCATCGACATGATCTCGGTCACCTATGAGCTGATCTTCGATCCGCGCTTTCGCGACGCCGCGCCGACCTGCTTTGCCATTCCTGGCGACGAGCAGGCGAAGATGGGCGCCACCACCGACGAGATCCTGCGCATGGCTGTGAAGCTGCGCGCCGCAAGCGCCGACGCCATGTACTGCTCGGCCAGCCTGCAGACGATCCGCCGCCTGCGCGACGAGCACATCCCGGTCTGCGGCCATGTCGGCCTGATCCCGGCGCATGCGACCTGGACCGGCGGCTTCAAGGCGGTCGGCAAGACCGCCGAAAGCGCCGCCTTCGTCTGGAAACAGGTCAAGGACCTCGAGGCGGCCGGCGCCTTCGCCGCCGAAATCGAGGTGGTGCCGGCCGAGGTCGCCAGCGCGATCTCGCGGCGCACGCCGCTGATCATGATCTCGATGGGCGCCGGCGCCGGCTGCGATGCGCAATACCTGTTCTCGGAAGACGTGCTCGGCACCAATCGCGGCCGCTATCCGCGCCACGCCAAGCGTTACCGCGACCTCGCGGCGGAGTTCGACCGCATCCAGAACGAGCGCATCGCCGCGTTTAGCGAATATGCCGACGACATCCGGTCGGGCGCCTATCCGGAACCGCGCCACATGGTCGAGGCGGACGCCGGGGAATTGCGCAAATTCGAGGCGTTTCTCGACGCGGAAGGCTAAAGGGCGCTAGAACAGCGCCTTCAGCTCGTCCAGCTTGTCGTTGACCAGCCAGCCGTAATAGTTTTCTTCGGGCAGCTTTTCCGGCTCGCCCGCAGCGCGGCGCTTGTCGTTCTCGGCCTTCAAGGCAGAGGCGCGCTGCTCGGGATTGCCGACATTGTAGAGCGTTGCGGTGAGCCCGGGATTGTCGGAGATGTCGAAGCCGGCAATGTTCTTATAAGCATCGATCGACGTCCTGATCGTCGCCGCGACATAGGCCAGCGTCAGGTCCGGATCCATGATGGTCTTGTAGACCGTGTTCGGATCGCCGACGTCGAGCTTCGGCAGTCCGGAAACCTTGTGCACGAGATCGCTCATCTGCAGCGCGGTCAGCGGATTGAGCTGGCCGAGGCCGAAGGTCTGGCCGGCATAGTAGGGCTGGAAGAAGGTGGCGCCGAACCGGTCGTTGGGGAAGCTTGTGCCGCCAACGCTTTTGCCGCGGAAAGAATGGTTCCAGACCTGCTCGCGGCACTCCCACAGATCGTAGCTGTCGGTCATGCCGGCGCATTTCTTGAATTCGGGGCGCTGGACGAAATCGCTGATGTCCTCGCCGTCATAGGCGAAGGAGAGCTTGCTCGACAGGTAGGAGATCGCCTTGACGTAATAGGTCTGCAGCCGGTCGTAGGCGTCGACATTGTAGGTATGCTCGCCGACGATGGCGCCGACGATGTGCATCGGGTCGATGCCGTAGGCGGCGGCCTCCTTGCTGATCTTGGCGCGCAGATCGGCGTCGCTCTTCAGCAGCGCGTAGACCTTGCGGTACTTGGCCTGGAAGGTGGTGTTGGTGGCTTGTGTGCGCCGGCTGGAGGCGCCCGGTATGTCGGGCTGGACCGCGTTGCGGTTTCCCGGCGGCACCAGGGTCCGCGCGTCGGCAATAGAAACAGCCGCCGCCATAGCCAGGCCGAGAAGGAGAAGAAGCCGTTTTTTCATACGCCGCCGCCCGTCAAGGCGCACGGCCGGAGCGATCCGGCAACGCGCCTTAAGTGTTGTCTTCCATGCGCCTCCCAAACCGCTCGCCAGTCTGGGGCACGCCCGAGTCGCCGGGCAAACTAGGTAAAGCAGGAGGGAGAGTCGAGAGAAGCCCGCCTGCCGCCGGGGCGAAAGCCGGCCGGTTGCTTCCATTTGGCCACACCCCGCCCGCCGCACCGGGCAAGCCTTACCGGCCCGCCCGAAGCCGGAACCCTGCCCAGCATCGGGTTCCTTGCTGATGCATATCGTTGTCCCAAAACCGCTGCGCACTTTTGGGCGACATGCATTTACAGGATGAATCTGGACAAATCCGTGTTCCTCGAGAGGTCGCCGACATGCTTTTGCACATAGGCGGCGTCGATGGTGACGGTTGTGCCGTTGCGGTCCGGCGCGTCGTAGGAGATCTCGTCGAGCACCCGCTCCATCACCGTCTGCAGGCGGCGTGCGCCGATATTCTCGACGCTGGCGTTGAGATCGACGGCAATGCCGGCCAGCGAATCGATGGCATCGTCGGTGAAGGTCAGCTCGACCCCTTCCGTCTTCATCAGCGCGACATACTGCTTGATCAGGCTCGCCTCGGTCTCGGTGAGGATGCGGACGAAGTCCTCCTTCTCCAGCGCGCGCAGCTCGACGCGGATCGGCAGGCGGCCCTGCAGTTCCGGCAAAAGGTCGGACGGCTTCGACACATGGAAGGCGCCGGAGGCGATGAACAGGATATGGTCGGTCTTTACCGGGCCGTACTTCGTCGCGACCGTCGTGCCTTCGACCAGCGGCAGCAGGTCGCGCTGCACGCCTTCGCGCGACGGGCCGCCCGAAATGTCTGACCTGGCGGCGATCTTGTCGATCTCGTCGAGGAAGACGATGCCGTCATTTTCCGTCGCGTCGAGCGCCCGGCGGATCACCTCGTCCTGGTCGAGCAGCTTGTCGGACTCGTCGTTGACCAGCAGCGCGTAGGAATCGCGCACCGTGGTCTTGCGGCTCTTGGTCTTGCGGCCGCCCATCGCCTTCGACAGCATATCGTTGATGTTGAGCACGCCGATATTGCCGCCCGGCATGCCGGGTATCTCGAAGCCGGGCATGCCGCCGGTGCCGGTGTCGGCGACTTCGATCTCGATCTCCTTGTCGTCGAGCTCGCCCTCGCGCAGCTTCTTGCGGAAACTATCGCGCGTGGCCGGGCTCGCCGTCTTGCCGACCAGGGCCTCCAGCACGCGTTCCTCGGCATTGATCTGGGCGCGCGCCGCGACGTCCTCGCGCATCTTCTCGCGCGCCAGGCCGATGGCGACCTCGACCAGGTCGCGCACGATCTGCTCGACGTCGCGGCCGACATAGCCGACCTCGGTGAACTTGGTCGCCTCGACCTTGACGAAGGGCGCGCCGGCGAGGCGAGCCAGGCGGCGCGAGATCTCGGTCTTGCCGACGCCGGTCGGGCCGATCATCAGGATGTTCTTCGGCATCACCTCCTCGCGCATCTGGCCTTGCAACTGCTGGCGGCGCCAGCGGTTGCGCAGCGCAATGGCCACGGCGCGCTTGGCGTCCTTCTGGCCGATGATGAAGCGGTCGAGTTCCGAAACGATTTCGCGGGGGGAGAATGTGCTCATGTCACTAAATTCCACTTTGCCACTGCTTGATGGACTCGAACGGATGCAGCAGCATGATCACGTTGAGCGTCAGATTGTCCCGGATGATGTAGCCCGTGCCGAGCTCGAAGATGAGGGCGAGGGCGACGACCACCCATATAGGAAGCTTTCGCGCCATCACAAATCCCAGAACCATGGCCAGCGTGTCGGACACCGAATTGATGATCGAGTCGCCGTAATAATCGAGCGAGATCGTGCCGGCGCGGTAGCGCTCGATGATGAAAGGGCTGTTCTCGAGCAGTTCCCAGCCGCCTTCGATGAGGACGGCGAAGGCGAGCCTGAGCCCGATCGGCGAGCGCGGAAAGAGAAAGCGCGCCAGCGCGTAGAACAGGAAGCCATGGATGATGTGCGAGGGCGTGTACCAGTCGGAAATGTGCTGCGAGTTTTCCGAGCTCAGCACCACGCCGTGCCAGAGTTTCACGTAGCCGCAGGTGCAGATCGGAGGATGGCCCATGCCGTAAAGCGCGCCGGCCTGGAAGATGAGCAAAGCCAGCACGAGCAGCAGCCCCATGCGCCAGCTGTCCTCATAGGCCGAATAGCTGTTGTCGTCGCCCGTCGCGTTCATTTGGTCAGCCCCCCTCTTCCGTGCCGGCCGCATCGACGGCCATCAGCACGACGTCCCCATATTGCGATTGTCTGCGGCCGATGGCCCTGAAGCCGGCCTTCTCATAGGCGCGAATGGCGCGGCCATTGTCCGGATGCGGATCGATGATGACGCGCGGCGCCCCTTCCTCGAAAAGCTGCTCGACGAACTGCCGCACGATGGCCGAGCCGTGGCCGACGCCGACCAGCTCGGCCCGACCGATCGACAGGTCGATGCCCAGCGTGCCGAACGGCTGGTCGGCATAGGGATGATCGTCCTCCAGATGCGGATCGTAGCTCTGCAGATAGGCGATCGGGCTGCCGTCGAGCTCGACGATCAGCGGCTCGACCGAAACCGAGTCGATGTGCTCGCGGATCTCGGCGATCTCTTTTTGCGGATCGTCCCACCATTCGGCGACATGCGGCTCGGCCAGCCAGCCGGCGATCATCGGCAGGTCTTTTTCGGTCACCGGCCGAAAATCGTAGCTGTGCTCTTGATTGGCCATGATCTTATCCGAAAACCGGGTCCCACTTTTCGGGATCATGGTCGATTGCCTCAGGCGGCATCGAGCGTTTCGACGACAAAATTGCTGTTGGTGTAGACGCAGATGTCGGCCGCGATCTGCATCGCCTTGCGGGCGATCTCCTCGGCGTCCTTGTCGGTGTCCATCAGCGCGCGGGCGGCGGCCAGCGCGTAGTTGCCGCCGGAGCCGATGGCCATGACGCCATGTTCGGGCTCGAGCACGTCGCCGGTGCCGGTCAACGCCAGCGAGACCGATTTGTCGGCAACCAGCATCATGGCTTCCAGCCGGCGCAGGTAGCGGTCGGTGCGCCAGTCCTTGGCGAGTTCGACGCAGGCCCGCGTCAACTGATCGGGATATTGCTCGAGCTTGGCTTCGAGCCGCTCCAGAAGGGTGAAGGCATCGGCGGTGGCGCCGGCGAAACCGGCGATGACATTGCCACCCTTGCCGATGCGGCGCACCTTCTTGGCATTGCCCTTCATGATGGTCTGGCCGAGGCTGACCTGGCCGTCGCCGGCGATCACGACCTTGCTGCCCTTGCGCACGGTGACGATGGTCGTGGCGTGCATGGTCAGTTCATTCGACATTTTCTGCTCCGATTCGCGCGATCCCAATGAGGCGATTGGCGCGGTACGAGGGACTTTGATCGGCCATATGTATGCATGGGGTGGGCGATTGCAAACGACATGCCGGCCAGCCCGATACCCTATGGGAATGGCAACTGGCAATCGCCGGATCATGCTGCTAGAAGGCTCTCGATTTCAAGCATATGGGCGTTTGCGGCCTGTGCGCTCCCGCACGCCATGAACCTCCCGGACAAGGATAGATCATGCCGACGCGTTCCGCCGAAGCCAGCCGCAAGACCAAGGAAACCGACATCTCGGTGTCGGTCCATGTCGACGGCACCGGCAAGTCCGACATTGCGACGGGCGTCGGCTTCTTCGACCATATGCTCGACCAGTTGTCGCGTCATTCGCTGATCGACATGACGGTGAAGGCAAAGGGCGACCTCCACATAGACGACCACCACACGGTCGAGGACACCGGCATCGCGCTCGGCCAGGCGCTGGCCAAGGCGCTCGGCGAGCGGCGCGGCATCATGCGCTATGCCTCGATCGACCTCGCCATGGACGAGACGCTGACCAGAGCGGCAATCGACGTCTCCGGCCGGCCGTTCCTGGTCTGGAACGTCTCCTTCTCGTCGCCCAAGATCGGCACGTTCGACACCGAGCTGGTGCGCGAGTTCTTCCAGGCGCTGGCGCAGAACGCCGGCATCACGCTGCATGTGACCAATCATTACGGCGCCAACAACCACCACATCGCCGAGACCTGCTTCAAGGCGGTGGCGCGGGCGCTGCGTTCCGCGCTCGAGCGCGATCCGCGCCAGCCGGACGCGGTTCCGTCCACCAAGGGATCTTTGAAGGGATAGGCGATGGCCATCTATGTCGTGATGGAGCCGCCGGGCCGCGGTGAACGATCCGATGGAACGGTCTTTGTCCGCGACGGTTTCGCCTGGCTGGGCTTCCTCGTGCCGCCGCTGTGGCTCGCCTGGAACCGGCTGTGGATCGAGGCGGCGCTGACCTTCGTCGTCATGGCCATCCTGTCGATGCTTGGCGAGAAGCTTGGACTTGCCTGGGCGGGCTCGGCCCTGTCGCTGCTGGTCTCGCTCTATGTCGGGCTGGAAGGGCAAGGGCTGCGCATCGCGGCGCTACGCCGCCGCGGCTGGCACGAATGGGGCGTCGTCGAGGCCGACAGGCTGGACGGCGCCGAGACGCGTCATGCGCTGGAGACCGACGTGCCGCCAGGCGAGCAGCCGCCCGTGCCGCGCATCGTGCCCGACGCCAATCTGGCACGGCCGGCGCAGACCGGTATGGCTCTGGGGCTCACCCACACGCCGGGAAGGCCCTGACATGCGGGTTGCGATCATCGATTACGGGTCGGGCAATCTGCGCTCGGCCACCAAGGCCTTCGAGCGCGCCGCGCGCGAGGCGGGCATTGCCGCGACAATCGAGCTCACCGCCGATGCCGAGCGGGTCCGCACCGCCGACCGCATCGTGCTGCCCGGCGTCGGCGCTTATGCCGACTGCGCGGCCGGCCTCAAGGCCGTCAGCGGCATGTGGGACGCGGTGGAAGAGGTGGCGATCGTCAAGGGCCGGCCGTTCCTCGGCATCTGCGTCGGCATGCAGCTGATGTCGGAACGCGGGCTGGAAAAGACCGTCACCAAGGGCTTCGGCTGGATCGCCGGCGACATCAAGGAGATCACGCCCGCCGATGCGGCGCTGAAGATCCCGCAGATCGGCTGGAACACGATCGAGCTCACGCGCAAGCATCCGGTATTCTCGGGCATCGAGACCGGGCCGAAGGGACTGCACGCCTATTTCGTCCATTCCTATCATCTGGAGGCCACGAAGCCGGACGAGGTGCTGGCGGTCGCCGACTATGGCGGGCCGGTGACGGCGGCTGTCGCGCGCGACAACCTGGTCGGCACGCAGTTCCATCCCGAAAAGAGCCAGGCCCTCGGCCTCGCCCTGATCACCAATTTCCTGCGCTGGAGGCCTTGATGAGCAAGAAGGGCTACTGGATCGCGCTGATCGACGTCCGCGATCCCGAGATCTACAAGCAATATATCGAGGCCAACGCTGTGGCATTCGCCAAATACGGTGCGAAATTCCCCGTGCGGGCCGGACGCTACACCAACCCGGAAGGGCCGACGGGCAATCGCCATGTCGTGGTCGAGTTCGAGTCCTACGAAACGGCGATCGCCTGCTACGAATCGCCGGAATACCAAGCGGCCTCGAAATATAGGCTTACCGCCTCGACCGGCCACTTTGTCATCGTCGAGGGCGCCTGACCGTGATCCTGTTTCCCGCGATCGATCTCAAGGACGGCAAATGCGTGCGCCTGAAGCACGGCGACATGGCCACGGCCACCATCTACAACGATGACCCGGCGGCCCAGGCCAAGGCCTTCGAGGAACAGGGCTTCGAGTGGCTGCACGTGGTCGACCTCAACGGCGCCTTCAAGGGCCAGAGCGTCAACAGCGCGGCTGTCGGCGCCATCCTCAAGGCAACCGCGAACCCGGTGCAGCTCGGCGGCGGCATCCGCACGCTGGAGCAGATCGAGGACTGGCTCGACCGTGGCCTGGCACGCGTCATCCTCGGCACCGTGGCGGTGCGCGACCCCGACCTCGTCAAGCAGGCCTGCAAGACCTTTCCGGGCAAGATCGCCGTCGGTATCGACGCCAAGGGCGGCAAGGTCGCGGTCGAGGGCTGGGCCGAAGCGTCCAGCCTCGGCGTCGTCGAGCTGGCGCAGAAATTCGAAGGCGCCGGCGTCGCCGCCATCATCTACACCGATATCGACCGCGACGGCGTGCTGACCGGGATCAACTGGGATTCGACGATCGACCTCGCCGAGGCGGTGTCGATTCCGGTGATCGCCTCGGGCGGCCTGGCCTCGATCGCCGACATCGTGCGCATGACCATGCCTGACGCGCAGAGGCTCGAAGGCGCCATTTCCGGCCGCGCGCTCTATGACGGGCGCATCGACCCGGCCGAGGCGCTGGCGATCCTGCGCGGCGAGGGCATGGAGGCAAGGCCGTGAAGGTCTCGATCATCCTGGCGTCCTACGACAGCGGCCACTATCACGGCGGCTGCGGCCAGGGTCCGGACGCGCTGATGGCCGGCGGCCTGGCCGACGCGCTCAAGCTTGCCGGCCACGACATCGACGTCCACGACATCGGCAGGGTGAGCGACGACGAGCAGGCGCGCGAGATCGCGACCGGCTTCGCCGTCTGCAACGCCGTCTCGGGCGAGGTGCGCATCGCCCTCGACAATGGACGGTTTCCCGTCGTGCTCGCCGGTAACTGCCTGAGCAGCGCAGGCGCCGTGGCCGGCCAAGGCTCCGACGCCATCATCTGGGCCGACCAGCATGGCGACATCAACACGCCGGACACTTCCACCTCGGGATTTCTCGACGGCATGGCGCTGGCGACGGTACTGGGCCTCTGCTGGCGGCCGATGACGGCGCAGATCCCCGGCTTCAAGCCGATCGATCCCGCCCGTGCGGTGCTCGTCAATGCGCGCGACCTCGACCCGGCGGAAAAAGACCGTCTGGAAAAGCTCCCCGTGATCCGGGCGGAATGTCCGGGCTGGGCCGGGGCGGCCGAAAAGCTGAAGGCCGCCGGCGCAAGCCGTGTCCACATGCATATCGACCTCGACGTGCACGATCCCGAAGAGCTGCAGGCGAACCGCTTCGCGACGCCCGGCGGTCCCGCTCCGGAGCAGGTGCGCCGCGCCATGTGCGGCATGGCCGGCCTGCTGCCCGTCGCCGGCCTCACCATCTCCGCCTATGATCCGGCCTTCGATGCCAAGGGCGAGGTGCCGCCGCTGGTCGGTGAACTGCTGGTCGACCTGCTGGCGACATTGGAGAAGAGCTGATGCTGAAGGCACGCGTCATTCCTTGCCTCGACGTCAAGAACGGCCGCGTCGTCAAGGGCGTCAACTTCGTCGACCTCATCGATGCCGGCGATCCGGTCGAGGCGGCCAAGGCCTATGACGCGGCCGGCGCCGACGAGCTCTGCTTCCTCGACATCACCGCCTCGTCGGACAACCGCGAGACCATCTTCGACGTCGTCGCCCGCACCGCCGAGCAATGCTTCATGCCGCTCACCGTCGGCGGCGGCGTGCGCCAGGTGGCCGACATAAGAAGGCTGCTTCTGGCCGGCGCCGACAAGGTGTCGATCAACACGGCAGCGGTGAAGAATCCCGATTTCGTCGCGGAAGCGGCCGACAAGTTCGGCAACCAGTGCATCGTGGTGGCCATCGACGCCAAGAAGGTCTCGGGCGCCGGCGAGGCCGACCGCTGGGAGATCTTCACCCATGGCGGGCGCGAGAAGACCGGCATCGACGCCGTCGAATTCGCCGGGCGGATGGTCGATCGCGGCGCCGGCGAGATCTTGCTTACCTCGATGGACCGCGACGGCACCAAGGCCGGCTACGACATCGCGCTGACGCGCGCGATCGCGGACGCGGTGCGCGCGCCGGTCATCGCCTCCGGCGGCGTCGGCACGCTCGACCATCTGGTGGAAGGCATCCGCGACGGCCATGCCGGTGCGGTGCTTGCCGCCTCGATCTTCCATTTCGGCACCTACACCATCGCCGAGGCCAAGGCGCATATGGCCGCTGCCGGGCTGCCGATGCGGCTGGACTCGCCGGTTCAACGGGCTTAAACGGCGAAAATGACTGAGTTTTCGCTGTCCGATCTGGAAAAGACCATCCGGGAACGCGCCCGCTCCGGCGATCCGGACTCGTGGACGGCAAAGCTGTTCGCCAAGGGCATCGACAAGGCGGCGCAGAAGCTCGGCGAGGAAGCCGTCGAGACGGTGATCGCCGCCGTGCGCGGCGACAGGCAGGGCCTCGTTTCGGAAAGTGCCGATCTTATGTATCATTGGCTGGTCGTCCTCGGCATCGCCGGCGTGCCGCTGGACGAGGTGCTGAAGGAGCTCGAGGGCCGCACCGGCCGCTCGGGGGTTGCCGAAAAAGCGTCGCGGCCCAAGGGCTGACCGTAGAGACGGATTGAGCATGATGTCGCCCGAGAACCGCTTCACACTTTTCGACATCATGCTCTAGGAGGGCAGGAAACTCGATGGATCAGCTTGCTCCTACCGAGAAATACTCCCCCTATCGTTTCTTCTCGGCCGAGCAATGGTCACAGTTCCGCGCCGACACGCCGCTGACGCTGACCGAGGACGAGATCGACCGCTTGCGGTCGTTGAACGACCCGGTCGACCTCGAGGAGGTCAAGCGCATCTATCTGTCGCTGTCGCGGCTGCTCTCGGCGCATGTCGAGGCAAGCCAGCTCCTGTTCCGGCAGCGCCAGGCCTTCTTCAACGCCCAGGACGTGGTCAAGACGCCGTTCATCATCGGCATCGCCGGCTCGGTCGCGGTCGGCAAATCGACCACGGCGCGCGTGCTCAAGGAGCTTCTGGCGCGCTGGCCGTCGAGCCCAAAGGTCGATCTGATCACCACCGACGGCTTTCTGCTGCCAAACGAGATCCTGCGCCGCGACGATCTGATGGAGCGCAAGGGCTTTCCCGACAGCTATGATGTCGGCGCGCTGCTCAGGTTCCTGTCCGGCATCAAGTCGGCGCAACGCAATGTCCGCGCGCCGGTCTATTCGCACCTGACCTACGATGTCATCCCCGGCGAGTTCGTCACCATCGATCGGCCGGACATTTTGATCTTCGAGGGCATCAACGTGCTGCAGCCGGGCAAATTGCCGAGGGACGGCAAGATCGTGCCCTTCCTGTCGGATTTCTTCGACTTCGCCATCTACATCGATGCCGACGAGAAGCTGATCCACCAGTGGTACATCCAGCGCTTCATGCGGCTGCGCGAAACCGCCTTCCGCAACCCGGACTCCTTCTTCCACCGCTATTCGCAGCTTTCGGAAGACGCCGCACGCGCCATCGCCGAGGGGCTGTGGACCAACATCAACCTGAAGAACCTGCGCGAGAACATCCTGCCGACGCGGGCGCGGGCCGACCTCATCCTGCGCAAGGGCGCCAATCACCTGGTCGAGGAGGTGGCGCTGAGGAAGCTTTGAAGCGCCGAGGCATTCCTTAAAGTCATCTTAACCGAGCTTTCCTATTGTCGGGCCCGATCCGCGGGCTGGGCAAGCAATGAACGCGCCATTCCTCCACATCGATCGACCGGCGTCGAGCGGCATCGCGCACCCGCGAACCGGGACGGCGACGGTCGCGCTGATCGTGCCGGTGCACAATGAGGAAAGCGCGATCGCGCCGTTTCTGGCGGCCGTGCGCGAACACACCGACCCGCTGAAGCAGGCCGGCGTCGCCTTCGACTTCATCTTCGTCAATGACGGCAGCAGCGACGCGACGCTCGATCGGCTGATCGAGGCGCAGCAAGCCGATCCGCGCATCCGGGTGATCGACCTGTCGCGCAATTTCGGCAAGGAAGCCGCCTTGACCGCCGGGCTCGATTGCTGCGATGCGGATGCCGCGATCCCGATGGATGCCGATCTCCAGGATCCGCCGCATGTCATTCCGCTGCTTGTCGAGAAATGGCGCGAGGGGTTCGAAGTCGTGCTCGCCAAGCGGACCAGCCGCGCCAACGACAGTTTCCTCAAGCAGCGCTCCGCGTCGATGTTCTACCGCGTTCACAACTGGATCGCGCAGCAGAAGATCCCGCAGGATGTCGGCGATTTCCGGCTCATCGACCGCCAGGTGATCGAGGCGCTGCGTTCGCTTCCCGAGCGGCGCAGGTTCATGAAAGGGCTGTTCGCCTGGGTGGGCTTCCGCTCCGCCACCGTCGAATACAGCCGCGACCAGCGCAGCGCCGGACAATCGAAGTTCTCTGGCTGGCGGCTGTGGAACTTCGCGCTGGAAGGCATCACCAGCTTCTCGAGCGCGCCGCTGGAGGTCTGGACCTATGTCGGCGCGACGATCTCGGCCTTCGCGTTCCTCTACGGCCTCCTGATCATCGCCAAGACGCTGGTTTTCGGCATCGACGTGCCCGGCTATGCTTCGCTGCTGGTCAGCGTGCTGTTCCTCGGCGGCATCCAGCTGCTCGGCATCGGCATCATCGGCCAGTATCTCGGCCGCGTCTATGCCGAGATCAAACAGCGCCCGATCTACATCGTGCGCCGCAAATACGACGGGACGCCCTGATGGAGCTCGATGCCTATCGGCGGATGGCGGCCACCGAGGACGAGCATTGGTGGTTCTGCGGGCGGCGCGCCATCGCCGAGGCGGTCATCCGCGGCCTCGGCCTGCCGCGCGAGGCCGACATCCTCGAGATCGGCGCCGGTACGGGCGGCAACATCAGGATGCTGGAGCAGTTCGGCACCGTCACGGCGGTGGAGATGAACGAGCTGGCGCGCCGGATCGCCCGCGAGAAGACGGGCCGCGACTTCCTTGCCGGCCATCTTCCCGATGGCATGCCCGCGACGCCGGCGAGCTTCGACCTCGTCTGCCTGTTCGACGTGCTGGAACATGTCGCGGAAGACGAAGCCTCGCTGGAGACGATAAGGCGAATGCTGAAGCCGGGCGGCAAGGTCGTGCTCACGGTTCCGGCGCACCAATGGCTGTGGAGCAAGCATGATGTCGGGCTGCACCACATGCGGCGCTATTCGCGCAATCTGTTGAAGACGCGCATCGAACAGGCCGGTTATCGCATCGAGAAGCTGAGCTACACCAATGCGGCGCTGTTTCCGGTGGCGGCGCTCGCCCGCCTTGCCGACCGCCTGCGGCGCTCGAACACCGCTTCCGGGCAGGCGATGCCGCCAAAGCCGATCAACAGCGCGATGAAGGCGCTGTTTTCGGCCGAAAGCCGGATCCTGCCGAACGCCGGGCTGCCGTTCGGCGTCTCGCTGCTTGCCGTGTTCGGCACGGACGCGGTCTTCGACAGGGCGCGACTGGACAGCCGGCTGGCGGCCTGACTCCGACCATGCTGAACATTCTGCGCTCCCACCGGATTTCGCGCTTCGCAGTGATCGGCGGCGCTTCGACGCTGGTCTATGCCGTTTGCGCCCTGGCGCTGTCGCGCGGCGGCACTGGAGCCGCGATGCTCCCGGCAACGGCGGCGTCCGTGGTCGCCTATGCCATTGCGGGCCTATTCTCCTATGCCGGGCACAAGTACTTCACCTTCATGTCGGCTGGCGCGCACGCCTTCGAACTGCCGCGCTTTGCTCTGCTCAACGCGATGGGCCTGGCGACAGCCATCGCCTTGCCGGTCGTCCTCACCGAGCGGCTGGGCATGCCCGCGGCCATCCCGATCGTGCTGACCTGCATCGTCGTGCCGCTGGTGAACTACATCGTGCTCAGGCGTTGGGTGTTCCGCGATGTCTAGAGCCGAGCCCTACGACAAGCCTTTGGCCGGATTTGCTCCCACGTCGCGACCCGTCTGGCGGATCGCGACGCCGCTTTTCCTGACATTCTTGGCTGCCGCCTATGCGGCGTGGCTGGCGATCGCCGTGGTGCCGACCAATGTCGATGTGTCGTGGCTGCTGGTGGTCTGCGAGCGGCTGTTGAACGGCGAACGGCTGAACACCGATATGCTAGAGACCAATCCGCCCTTCTCGATCTGGCTGTATATGCCGTTCGTGCTGCTGGAGAGGCTGACCGGCATAGCGGCCGAGTTCTGGCTGGCGCTCGGGATTGTCTGTCTCGGTCTGGCCAGCCTGGTGGTTTGCGCCCGGATCCTGACGCGCGCCGACCCGATCTACCGGCAGGCCGGCGCCTTCTGGGTGCTGGCGGCGGCGGCATTCATGGTTCTGTGTTTCCTGCCGGATCAGTTCGGCCAGCGCGAGCAGTTCGCGCTGATCGGCATCCTGCCCTGGCTGGCATTGCAGTGCGCGCGCCAGCGGCAGCCGGACTTCGTTGCCGGGTCGCTTGCCGAACGCATCGTGGCCGGCCTCGGCGCCGGCGTCATGGTGATGGTCAAGCCACCCCACTTCGCCCTGGCCTTCGTCGTGCCGTCGCTGTGCCTCGCCTGGCAACGGCGTTCGCCAAGGCCGATCCTCGTTACAGAAAACCTTATCGGGGCCGCGATGGCCGTTTTCTACGTGGCCAGCATCGCGATCTTCGACCGCGGCTACCTGACGGAAGTCCTGCCGCTCGTCAGGGAAGTCTACCTGCCGCTTCGCGCGCCGCTGCTCGACAATCTGGAGAACTGGCCGAAGATCGTGCTGCTGCTGTCGGCCGCGATCGTTGTCGGGACGGGAGGGTTGAGGCATGTGCATTGGGATACAAGGATCGCGCTGGCAAGCGCGCTCGGCCTGGTCCCCGCCTTCCTGCTGATGGGCAAGGGATGGCCGAACCACGCCCTGCCGATGGTCGCGATCACGGCAATCGCGTTCGGCCTGCAGCTTCTGCGGTTCGGCGATTTCCCCAAGGCAGGGATGGTTCGCAAAGCCGCGCTGATGTTCGGTTGCGTGCTGCTGCTGCAAGCGACGACCAGGGCGCAGTATGACGCGCTGACCAGGGACAGCGGACCGATCGAGCGATCCGTCGCGGCGATCCGCGGCAGCTTCGACCATCCGACGATCGTATCGATTGCCTCCCAGATGCAGGCCGCCTTCCCCCTGACCCGGTTGGTCGGCGGCAGGTTCGTGTCGCGCAACCCCGGCGCCTGGATGGTCTCCAGCGCCCAGAAACTGGTGGACAGGACCGATGACCCCGAACAGAAGCTGAGACTGGAGACAATCCGCGATCGGGCGATCGGCGACTTTGCCGCCGAGATAGCGGCAAAGCAGCCCGACATCGTGCTGGCAGGCCCGGCAGGCAATCCGTCCTGGGATGCGCTCATGCACGGCGACAAGCGGATCGCTTCTGCCTTGCGCAATTACCGTGTGCTGCATGCGGAGCCGGCAATCACCGTCTACCGGCGCATCCAAAGATGAAGGATACGGCGCTCAGAACGCCGCGATGGCCGCCTCGGGGCGATTGACGGTCGCTGTCTGCATGGCCGCCACCGGCCGGGAATCGGCCGGGATCAGCTTGCGAGCCACGACATAGACGATGAGGGTGACGATGGCGCTGACATAGCCGTCGATCGCATAATGCCAGGCGAGGTAAACCGAGCTGGCCGCGACGAAGGCGACATAGACGAACGCCAGCGCACCCAGATAGCGGTTGAACTCGCGCAGGAACAGCGCGTTCAGCATCGCCAACCCGACATGCACGCTCGGGAACGCCGAAATGCCCGAGCCAAAGCCGGTCTGCCTGGCCTCGTGCAGCGTCCACAGATACTGCTGATAGGAAACGGCGGAGTTGCGCGACGCGGCGCCATGGGCCAGGAACGCAAGCTGTTCGCCAAACCGGGCCACGTCTCCCGTGACCGAGCCATAGAACGCCGGGCCCGCCGACAGGAACAGCGCCGCCAGCACGTTGCCGACGACGATCCAGACGGCCATGAAGCAGGCCAGGTAGCGCGTGCGAACCGATGCCACCATGGGCGACGTCGCGACAAAGAACAGGGCGCCGAAATTGAGCAGGAACCAGAACACGTTGTAGTTCCACTCGATTGCCGCGCGGACCGAATCGTTTTCGGCCACGGCGTAAAGCCAGCGCCACGGATCGGTGCCAAAATGCAGGAAGGCGTCGATGTTGGCTTGCGCCACGTCGAACGGAAAACCGTCCTGCCAGACCGGCATGCCGTTCTTCACCGAGGTGAACGTGCCTTGGAAGATCATCAGCGCCATAAGCAGGCTCAGCCCGGAGAACGCGTAGGCCAACCGCGTCGTGGAAAAGATCCGTTTCGCGGCAAGACGGCGCCGGGGGCCGAAGCGGCGGACGATCAGGATGAGGTCGATAAGGATAGCAAAAGCCGGCAATATCAGACAGTTAAGCAGAGTCCATCTGCCGTAGTAAATCGAATAGGCGGTGCGGTCGTCAGCGCCTATCGCATGCAGGAAGACCAGTCCCGCCAACGTATAGATGACGATGCTCAGATAAAGGCCCGAATCCCTGCGAACGAGCTGAATTGCCCCGCAGACGATCGTCCACAGGTGACGGATAACCAAACCGCTCTCATTCATTGCCCGACCCCACATCGCAGCGCCTTGGCGTATTTATGAAAAAAGTCTGTAGATTCGGTTAGCGGGCGTGCATCGTCACCCGCCGCAACGTCAGATTGATACGGCCGCCATTCTTCAGCAGCGCCGAGGTCGACGGGTAGATGCGGTCGACGCCGTGGAAGCAAAGGCGGCCCTCGCCGCCGAGCACGACGACGTCGCCGCTTTTCAGCCGGAAGGATTTTGTGCCGCCTTCGCGCGTGGTCTGGCCGACCCTGAACAGGCAATCGTCGCCGAGCGACACGGAGACGACGGGCGCGGCGAAATCTTCCTCGTCGCGGTCCTGGTGCAGGCCCATCCTGGCGTCGCTCGAATAGAAATTGACGAGACAGGCCTGCGGCGGATGCGGATAGGCCGCAACCTCCTGCCATACTTTCAGCAAGGCCTCCGGGATCGGCGGCCAGGGCAGTCCTGAGACCGGATGCGTCGGCTGATAGCGGTAGCCACGCTCCTTGTCGGTGACCCAGCCGAGCGGGCCGCAATTGGTCATGCGCACGCTCATTTCCTTGCCGGTGCGCGGCATGGCCGGCACGAACAAGGGCGCAGCCTGCACCACCGCCCTGATCTCTTCGACCAGCGCTTCCTGCGCTGGGCGCGGCAGGTAGCCGGGCATGTGGCGGACACCCTTGGGCAAAACGAGCATGGGATTTCCGTTCGATCCGGTTAACGCGCCCGAGCATGCCACCGATGGGGAAAGTCGGCGACCCGAAAGCGGCCAGCGCGGTCTTCGCCGGCCCGTCTCAGTCGTTCTCGACCCGGCCGCGCAGCTTCTTCACCGTGGAGCGCCCGGCCTTGGTCTTGAGGCGGCGCTCGACGGCGCCTTTCGACGGCCTGGTCTTCTTGCGCGGCGGCGGCGGCGGCTCGGCCGCCTTGGCGACCAGCGCGGTCAGCCTCGCCCGCGCATCGGCCCGGTTCTGCTCCTGGGTGCGGAAGCGTCCGGCCTCGATGACGACGACGCCATCCTTGGTGGCGCGCTGGCCGGCAAGCTTGATGGTGCGCTCGCGCACCCGCTCCGGCAGGCCCTCGGCGTTGGCGGCATCGAAGCGCAGTTGCACGGCGGTGGCCACCTTGTTGACGTTCTGGCCGCCGGGACCCGAGGAACGGATGAAATCCTCGTGCAGATCGCCGGGATGGATCACCACATTGTCGGCAATGATGATTTTGTCGTCTGAAGCCATGCCGCAGTCATGACGCGGCGGCGTGAAAAAGAAAAGACCCGGCGGAAAGCCGGGTCTTGGACAGAAAGACTATAGCCGCAACGACTATTCGGCCGCTTCCTGCAGGCGCGGCGCGGCACCCATGATGGTCGCGTCGACATGCGGCTCGAACTTCTCGAAATTGGCGGCGAACATGCCGACCAGCCTCGCCGCCTGGCGGTCGTAGGCCGGCTTGTCGGCCCAGGTCGAGCGCGGATCGAGGATGGCGCGCTCGACGCCGGCGACCGCCACCGGCACCGCGAAGCCGAAATTGGCGTCGGTGCGGAAATCGGCCGTCTTCAGCGAGCCGTCGAGCGCGGCGGAGAGCAGCGCCCGCGTCACCTTGATCGGCATGCGGCGACCGGTGCCGTAAGCGCCGCCGGTCCAACCAGTATTGACCAGCCAGCAATCGGCGCCATGGCCGGCGATCAGCTCGCGCAGCAGATTGCCGTATTCCGACGGGTGGCGCGGCATGAACGGCGCGCCGAAACAGGTCGAGAAGGTCGCTTCCGGCTCGGTGACGCCCTTTTCGGTGCCGGCGACCTTGGCCGTATAGCCGGAGAGGAAATGGTACATCGCCTGCGCCGGGGTCAGTTTCGCGATCGGCGGCATCACGCCGAAGGCGTCGGCGGTCAGCATGATGATGTTTTTGGGATGACTGGCGCGGCCGGTCTTCGAGGCATTGGGGATGTAGTCGAGCGGATAGGCGCAGCGCGTGTTTTCGGTCAGGCTGCCGTTGTCGAAATCCGGCACGCGGTCGGCGCCGAGCACGACATTTTCCAGCACGGTGCCGAAGCGCTGCGTGGTGGCGAAGATCTCCGGCTCTGCCTCGGCCGAGAGCCTGATCGTCTTGGCGTAGCAGCCGCCCTCGAAGTTGAAGATGCCGTGCGGGCCCCAGCCGTGCTCGTCATCGCCGATCAGCGTGCGCGACGGATCGGCCGACAGCGTCGTCTTGCCGGTTCCGGAGAGGCCGAAGAACACCGCCGCGTCGCCCGCCGGGCCTTCATTGGCCGAGCAGTGCATCGGCATCACGCCCTTGGCCGGCAGCAGATAGTTGAGGGCGGTGAACACCGACTTCTTCATCTCGCCGGCATAGGAGGTGCCGCCGATCAGCACGATCATGCGCGTCAGATCGACGGCGATCACCGTTTCGGTGCGGGTGCCGTGGCGGGCCGGGTCGGCGCGGAACGAGGGCAGGTCGATGATCGTCATCCCCGGCACGAAATGCGCGAGCTCCGACGCCTCGGGGCGGATCAGGAGATTGCGGATGAACAGCGAATGCCAGGCGAATTCGGTGACGACCCGGGTCGGCAGCTTCAGATCCGAATCGGCGCCGCCGACCAGATCCTGAACATAGAGGTCCTTGTTCGCCGCATGGGCGTGGAAATCTGCCAGCAGCGCATCGAACTGCGCCGGCGAGATCGCCTTGTTGTTGTCCCACCAGACATGCGGTTCGGTGGCGCCGTCGCGCACGACGAATTTGTCCTTGGGCGAGCGTCCCGTATGCTGGCCGGTCTCGGCGACGAGGGCGCCATGGGCGGTGAGCCTGGCCTCGCCGCGGCGGATCGCTTCCTCGTACAGCGCGGCGGCGCCGAAGTTATAGCGTACCGTGCCCGTGGTCTTCAGATCGAGGGGGCATGCGGGATTGCGTTTGCCGGCTTCCGACATCAAGGGTTCCTTCTACGTTTGCCGCATCTGGCTTTGCTTTGCCGCGTCTGGCCGGCGGATGACCGGCGCCCCGATGCCGGGGCTGAGAGGGTCAGAACCAGAAAACCCGAATGATATCAAATCTTTAATCGATTTAAAAAATTTGAAAGTTGTTTAAATCGTTTATATGTGCAAAAAATCACAGTGGTTGCCCAAAGGATTGGCAAACCTTGTTCGTCCAATCCGCGTAGGGGTGCGAATGCGGCCGCCGGCACGCTGTGCGTGACACTGCGCGGAGCCTATGCCACATTTTGTACCTAATTTGTCCTGCAAAAGCCCCTTCTCGACGAAAGAAGGGACAGCTCATGAGGGAGCCGCTTGAAATGGCAACAATCGCGCTTGTCGACGACGACCGCAATATCCTGACGTCGGTGTCGATCGCCCTCGAATCCGAGGGCTATCGCGTCGAAACCTACACGGATGGTGCGTCGGCGCTGGAAGGCCTGGCGGCGCGGCCGCCGAATCTCGCCATCCTCGACATCAAGATGCCGCGCATGGACGGCATGGAACTCTTGCGCCGGATGCGTCAGAAATCCGACCTGCCGGTGATCTTCCTGACCTCCAAGGACGACGAGATCGACGAGCTCTTCGGCCTCAAGATGGGCGCCGACGACTTCATCCGCAAACCGTTCTCGCAGCGCCTGCTGGTCGAGCGGGTGCGCGCGGTGCTGCGCCGCACCAGCGCCCGCGAGGCCGCCGCCAAGCAGCCCAGCCAGCAGGCCCGCTCGCTGGAGCGCGGCCAGCTGGTGATGGACCAGGAGCGGCATACCTGCACCTGGAAGGGCGAGCCGGTGACGCTGACGGTCACCGAATTCCTCATCCTGCATTCGCTGGCGCAGCGTCCCGGGGTGGTAAAAAGCCGTGATGCGCTGATGGATTCGGCCTATGATGAACAGGTCTATGTCGACGATCGCACCATCGACAGCCACATCAAGCGGCTGCGCAAGAAGTTCAAGGCCGTCGACGACGACTTCGAAATGATCGAAACCCTTTACGGAGTCGGATACCGGTTCCGCGAAGCGTAAGTTGATGCATGCCGCTCGACGGTGTACGGCGGTTTGGGTCAACGACATGCGTAGGAACAGGCCGGGAGCTGCTATTCGATGGCAGTGGACGTAGAGCGGAACAGAAGGGCGGGCGCCGTCAGGCGGCCGTCCAGGATGCTGCCCGCATTCCTGTCGAAGATCACCGTGCCGATGCGCCGTTTCCTCGGCCATCACATCTTCTCCAGCCTGACCCGCCGCATCCTGTTCCTCAACCTTGCCGGCCTGGCGGTGCTGGTTACCGGCATCCTCTATCTCAACACCTTCCGCGACGGGCTGATCGATGCCCGCGTCGAAAGCCTGATGACGCAGGGCGAGATCATCGCCGGCGCGATCGCGGCGTCGGCGACGGTGGAGACCGATTCGATCAGCATCGATCCGGAAAAGCTGCTTGAGCTGCAGGCGGGCGAGAGCCTGGGCCCCGGTTCCGACCAGCTCGACAATCTCGACTTCCCGATCAACCCTGAGCGGGTCGCGCCGGTGCTGCGGCGGCTGATCTCGCCGACGCGCACGCGCGCCCGCATCTACGACCGCGACGCCAACCTGCTGCTCGATTCGCGCCATCTCTATTCGCGCGGCCAGATTCTGCGCTACGACCTGCCACCGGTCGACGACGAGCAGCCGGGCATCGTCGAGCGCGTCGAAAAGTTCGTCTTCGACTTCTTCCGCAACAAGGACCTGCCGGTCTATCACGAGCAGCCCGGCGGCAACGGCGCGGCGTTTCCGGAAGTGGTCAAGGCGCTGACCGGCAGCCCCTCGACCATCGTGCGCATCAGCGAGCAGGGCGAGCAGATCGTCTCCGTCGCCGTGCCGATCCAGCGCTTCCGTGCCGTGCTCGGCGTGCTGATGCTGTCGACCGAAGGCGGCGACATCGACAAGATCGTCTCCGCCGAGCGCAAGGCGATCCTGCGCGTCTTCGGCATTGCGGCACTTGTCACCGCCATCCTGTCGATGCTCCTCGCCTCGACCATCGCCAACCCGTTGCGCCGGCTTTCCGCCGCCGCGGTCAGGGTGCGGCGCGGCGTCAAGAACCGCGAGGAAATCCCCGACTTCTCCGACCGCCAGGACGAGATCGGCAATTTGTCGATCGCCGTCCGCGACATGACCAACGCGCTCTATGCCCGCATCGAGGCGATCGAGAGCTTCGCCGCCGACGTCTCGCACGAACTGAAGAACCCGCTGACGTCACTGCGCAGCGCCGTTGAGACGCTGCCCCTGGCGAAGAACGAGAATTCGCGCGGGCGGCTGATGGAGATCATCCAGCACGACGTGCGGCGGCTCGACCGGCTGATCACCGACATTTCCGACGCATCGCGCCTCGACGCCGAGCTGGCGCGCGAGGATGCGGGAACGGTCGACCTCAAGACCTTCATCACCGACCTCGTCGCCGTCTCGCGCGAGACGACGCGCAACAAGAAGGCGGTCGAGATCGAGCTCAAGGTGGCCAAGCTGCCGCAAGGCGTCAAAGGCTATGTCGTCGCCGGCCACGACCTGCGGATCGGCCAGGTGATCACCAATCTGATCGAGAATGCCCGCTCCTTCGTCCCCGAGGAGCATGGCCATATCACCATCTCGCTGGCGCGGGCCGGCAAGCTCAACATCGTCACCGTCGACGACAACGGGCCGGGCATCCGGGCCGACAACATCGACCGCATCTTCGAGCGTTTCTACACCGACCGTCCGGCCGGCGAGGCCTTCGGCCAGAATTCCGGCCTTGGCCTGTCGATCAGCCGGCAGATCGTCGAGGCGCATGGCGGCACGCTGACGGCCGAAAACATCCCCGGCACCAAGCCCGGCGAGATCAAGGGCGCGCGCTTCGTGGTGACGCTGCCGGCCGAAGGTTGACTTCCGACGCCATCATGTCCGATCCCGCCGCGAAGCCCGAAAACATCCACGGAACCGCTATCCTGATCGGCGAGCGCGGCGTCCTCATCACCGGAGCGTCCGGCGCCGGCAAGACGACGCTGGCGCTGACGCTGATCGACCATTGCCGCGCGCGCGGCCTGTTTTCACGGCTGGTCGGCGACGACAGGCTGCTGGCCATGGCGCATGGCGGGCGGCTGGTGTGCCGCGTGCCGGCGACCATCGCCGGCCTCGCCGAGGTGCCCGGCTTCATTCCGCGGCCGCTGCCATTCGAGCCGGGCGCGGTGATCGACCTCAATGTGCGGCTGGTGCCACAGGCGGAAATGGCGCGTTTCCAGGAGGAAATCCGCGAACCGGTCGCCGGCTGCCCGGTGCCGCGCGTCGACCTTGCCGAGCGCAATGCGGCCACCGCCCTGCCGGCCGTGATGGCGCGGCTCTCCATCGCGCCTTTTCTGTGATCCGCTTCGGCTTTTTTGCTGCAATGCGTCAAAATGGCCCGGGCCGGCGCAATTTTGGGCTTGTCAACGCGCCGCGCGTCGACAAGATAGCGCTCCCGCCGCCTGGAATGGCTGGCGAGCATAAAATACGCCTGTGAAGCGGCGATGACGGGAGCCACCAAAGAATGATCGGACTCGTGCTCGTGACGCACGGTCAGCTGGCCACGGAGTTCCGACATGCCGTGGAACATGTCGTCGGGCCGCAGGACAATTTCGAAACCGTGGCGATCGGCGCCGAAGACGATATGGAGCAGCGCCGCCGCGACATCGTCGACGCCGTGGCGCGCGTCGACACCGGCGCCGGCGTCATCGTCTTGACCGACATGTTCGGCGGCACGCCCTCGAACCTTGCCATCTCGGTGATGGAATCCGGCCGCATCGAGGTCATCGCCGGCATGAACCTGCCGATGCTGATCAAGCTTTCCTCGATCCGCAAGGGCGACAACATGGCCGCCGCGCTCGACGAGGCGCAGGCCGCGGGGCGCAAATACATCAACGTCGCCAGCCAGCTCCTGAGCAGCAAATGAACGCGCTGTCGCCGGAACAGGACCAGCTCGTGCGGGATTTTCCGATCATCAACCAGCGCGGCCTGCATGCGCGCGCCTCGGCGAAGTTCGTCCAGGTCGCCAGCAGCTTCGATGCCGCCATCCATGTCGAGAAGGACGGCGTCACGGTCGGCGGAACCTCGATCATGGGCCTGATGATGCTGGCGGCAAGCCCGGGCTATTCGATCCGCGTCACCGCCAGCGGCCCGCAAGCGCTGCAGGCCATCGACGCGCTGGAGCAGCTGGTCGCCGGGCGCTTCGGCGAGGAATGCTGACGACGAGCTTTTTGTCTTCATGCATGTCGTTACCCCAAAACCGCTGCACACTTTTGGGCGACATGCATCGGCGCAAAGACATGCACGAATAAAGATTTCTTTATATCCCATTGTCGTTTGGATGCCGATCTGCTAGTCAGGCCGGCAATCCGCGCCCTTCCACGCGCCGTCAGGCGCCGGCGCGTGTCACAGACAAATCACACCGGAGCACTGCCATGACGGGTAGCAAGGACTATGTGGTCGCCGACATTTCGCTTGCCGGCTGGGGCCGCAAGGAGATCGAGATCGCCGAAACCGAAATGCCGGGCCTGATGGCCTGCCGCGAGGAGTTCGGCGACAAGAAGCCGCTCAAGGGCGCGCGCATCACCGGCTCGCTGCACATGACGATCCAGACGGCGGTTCTGATCGAGACGCTGAAGGCGCTGGGCGCCGACATCCGCTGGGCCTCGTGCAACATCTTCTCGACCCAGGACCATGCCGCGGCGGCGATCGCCGAAGCCGGCATTCCGGTGTTCGCCATCAAGGGCGAGACGCTCGAGGACTATTGGGAATACACCGACAAGATCTTCCAGTGGGCCGATGGCGGCACCTCCAACATGATCCTCGACGATGGCGGCGACGCCACCATGTACATCCTGATCGGCGCCCGCGCCGAGGCCGGCGAGGATGTGCTGTCCAACCCGGGCAGCGAGGAGGAAGAGATCCTGTTCGCGCAGATCAAGAAGCGCCTGAAGGCCTCGCCCGGCTTCTTCACCAAGCAGAAGGAAGCGATCCGCGGCGTCACCGAGGAGACGACCACCGGCGTCAACCGCCTCTACCAGCTGCAGAAGAAGGGCCTGCTGCCGTTCCCGGCGATCAACGTCAACGATTCCGTCACCAAGTCGAAGTTCGACAACAAATACGGCTGCAAGGAATCGCTGGTCGACGGCATCCGCCGCGGCACCGACACGATGATGGCCGGCAAGGTCGCGGTCGTCTGCGGCTATGGCGATGTCGGCAAGGGCTCGTCGGCCTCGCTGAAGGGCGCCGGCGCCCGCGTCAAGGTCACCGAGGTCGATCCGATTTGCGCGCTGCAGGCGGCGATGGACGGTTTCGAGGTGGTCACGCTCGAGGACGCGGCGCCGACCGCGGACATCGTCATCACCACCACCGGCAACAAGGATGTCGTCACCCTCGACCACATGCGGTCGATGAAGGACATGGTGATCGTCGGCAACATCGGCCACTTCGACAACGAGATACAGGTGGCGTCGCTGCGCAACCTGAAATGGACCAATGTCAAGCCGCAGGTCGACATGATCACCTTCCCGGACGGCAAGCGCATGATCCTGTTGTCCGAAGGCCGGCTGCTCAATCTCGGCAACGCCACGGGCCATCCGAGCTTCGTCATGTCGGCGTCCTTCACCAACCAGGTGCTGGCGCAGATCGAGCTCTACTCGAAGCACGGCCAGTACCAGAACCAGGTCTATGTGCTGCCGAAACATCTCGACGAGAAGGTCGCGCGCCTGCATCTCGGCAAGCTCGGCGCCCGGCTGACCGAACTGTCAGGCGAGCAGGCCGCCTATATCGGCGTGACGCCGCAAGGTCCGTTCAAGCCGGAACACTACCGCTATTAACCAAAACGAAAATTACCACTAGATATTGAAGCCGGGCGATTGACTTTCGCCCGGCTTTATTTTTGCGCCGAATGATTCTTCACGCCGATTCCAGCAGGCGTTATTGTTGTGATTCGCGGTCCGGGGGACGAGGGCCGGGATACGCAATCTGGGCGGTCTTGCATTCAGGCGGCGAAGAGGACCAAGACATGCCGGGGGAAAACCCGCCTCGTGCGGGACAGGCCGTTTCCGGCGGCCAAAGCGATTCGGTGAGATCGGGCTCCGCCGTCAGGGGCGGGCGTTTGCTGCGGCGTGCCGGTGTCCGCATGGCGGCGCTGCTTGCCGGCTCGGCGCTTTGCAGCCCGTTACTTGGCCTTGCGGCGCATGCCGAAGGCGGCGTCGCGCAATCGGCCGGACTATCGGTCAGCACGGTCGAGGTCATGCAGCTCGCCATGTTCGCCGGGGTCATGGGGGCCGCCCTTGTCTCGGCCATCTTCCTGATCCGCGAAAGAGCCCGCACGTCGGCGCAGAACGCCGAGCTCAGGACCCGCATCGCCGACGTCAACGCGGCGCTGCAGCGCTCCGAGGCGCTGCTCAATCTGCGCGACCAGCGCGTCGTGGTGTGGGCTTCCGAGAACAAGAAGCCGGAACTCATCGGCACATTGCCGCTGGAGAGCGGCGCGCCCGAGGACCGCGCCGCCTTCCTCGCCTTCGGCCGCTGGCTGATGCCGCGTTCGGCCGCCGCGCTCGAGCATGCCGTGGCGGCGTTGCGGGAAAAGGCAAGGACCTTCGATCTCGTCATCGAGACGCAGGCCGGGGTGCCGCTCGAGGTGCAGGGCCGCAAGAGCGCGGCGCATGTGCTGGTGCGCTTCGTCTCGCTATCGGAAACGCTGCGCGGCCAGGCAAGGCTGAAGATCGAGAACCAGCGACTCAGCGCCGACTACGACACCATGCTTGGCCTGCTCGACGCGCTGAAGATGCCGACATGGCTGCGCGCCGCCGACGGGCGGCTGAAATGGGTCAACCGCGCCTATGCCGAAGCGGTCGAGGCGCCAAATGCCGAAGCCGCGGTGCGCGAGGCCAAGGAGTTCCTCGGCGGCCAGGCGCGCGAACAGATCGCCGAGCAGCACAAGGCGCGGCCGGTGTTCGAGCAAACGCTGTCGACGGTGATCGAAGGCGATCGCCGCATGTTCTCGGTGACCGATTTCGCCGGTGCCGACGGCTCGGCCGGGCTTGCCTGCGACACCAGCGCCACCGAGACCATCCGCGGCGAATATGAGCGGACGGTGCGCAGCCACGCGGACACGCTCGACCAGCTCAACACAGCGGTCGCCATCTTCGACGCCAACGAGAAGCTGCGTTTCTTCAACCAGGCGTTCCAGAAACTGTGGAACCTTGACAGCGGCTTCCTGCACAGCGCACCGGACAATGCCCTGCTGCTCGACCGGCTGCGCAGCGAGGGCAAGATCGCCGAACAGCCGGAGTGGCGGCGCTGGAAGGAAGGCCTGCTCGGCGCCTATCGCGCGGTCGAATCGCAAGAGCACTGGTGGCACCTGCCGGACGGCAAGACCATTCGCGTGGTGGCCAATCCGCAGCCCAAGGGCGGCGTGACCTGGGTGTTCGAGAACCTGACCGAGAAGATGGATCTCGAAAGCCGCTACCAGACGGCGGTGCGCGTCCAGGGCGAAACGCTGGACAATCTCGCCGAAGGTGTCGCGGTGTTCGGTCCGGACGGTCGGCTGCGGCTGTCGAACCCGGCATTCGTGGCGCTGTGGGGGCTGGACCAGGACGTGGTCAAGCCCAATGTCCATGTCTCGGCGATCCGCGACCTCTGCGACCGGCGGGCCAAGGACAGCCCGTGGGGCGGCTTCGTCGCCGCCATCACCGGTTTCGACGACGAACGCCGCGACCGCCATGGCCAGAGCGAACTCGTCAACGGCACGGTGCTCAGCTACGCCGTCATCCATCTGCCCAACGGGCAAGTGATGATGACCTTCGTCGACGTCACCGACAGCGTCAATGTAGAGCGGGCGCTGAAGGACAAGAACGAGGCGCTGGAGCGGTCCGACCAGCTGAAGAACGAGTTCGTGCAGCACGTTTCCTACGAACTGCGCTCGCCGCTGACCAACATCATCGGCTTCACCGAGCTGCTGTCGTTGCCCGCGACAGGGCCGCTGACGCCGAAGCAGCGCGAATATGTCGAGCATGTCGGCTCGTCCTCCTCGGTGCTGCTCACCATCGTCAACGACATATTGGATCTCGCCACCGTCGATGCCGGCATCATGCAGCTCGACATCTCCGAGGTCAGCGTCGACCGGACGATCGCCGCCGCCGCCGAGCTGGTCGCCGACCGGCTGGAGGAGCACTCGATCACGCTCAAGGTCGACGCCGCGGCGGCGCCGAAGAGCTTCCATGGCGACGAGACCCGCATCCGCCAGATCCTCTACAATCTCCTGAGCAACGCCGCGAACTACGCGCCGGAAGCAAGCACGGTCACCCTCGCCTGCCGCCAGCTCGCCGAGGGCGTGGAATTCTCCGTCCATGACGACGGGCCCGGCATGCCGCCGGATGTGCTGGATTCGGTGTTCCGCCGCTTCGAGCCGCGGACCAATGGCGGGCGCCGGCGCGGCGCCGGCCTCGGCCTGTCGATCGTCAAGAGCTTTGTCGAATTGCATGGCGGCAGCGTCCGCATCGAGACCGGCAAGGAACAGGGCACCACCGTCATCTGCACCTTCCCCGCCGCGCCTTCGGGCATTCGCGCCGCGGCCGAGTAGCGGGCCTCATGGCAGGGCTGGAGCGTTTTCTCGCCGACGAAGCCGCCACGGCAAGGCTGGGTGAAGACCTGGCGATGGCGCTGCGCCCGGGCGACGTGCTGGCGCTCAAGGGCGATCTCGGCGCCGGCAAGTCGACGCTGGCGCGGGCGCTGATCCGGGCGCTGGCCGACGATGCCGGCCTCGACGTGCCGAGCCCGACCTTCACGCTGGTGCAGAGCTACGAGACGCGCCTTCCCGTGCATCATTTCGATCTCTACCGCCTGTCTTCGGCGAGCGAGCTCGACGAACTCGGCTTCGACGACGCGCTGGCGCAAGGGGGGGCGGCCCTGGTCGAATGGCCGGAACGCGCCGAAGCCGCTTTGCCCGATGGCACGGTCTGGATCGAGCTCGTCCACCAGGGCGACGGCCGCCTGGCGAAGCTGTCGGGACAGGGCGCTGCCATCGATCGCGCGGCGCGCTCGCTGGCGATGCGCGATTTCCTGGCCACGGCCGGCTGGGGCGAAGCCGCCAGGCGCTTCTTCGTCGGCGACGCTTCCGCCCGCTCCTATGAGATCGTTTCGCTCGCCGGCATCGCGCCGCGCGTGCTGATGAACTCGCCGCGGCTGGTGCTCGGCCCGCCGGTGCGCGACGGCAAGCCCTATGCGGTCATCGCCCACACCGCGCAGTCCGTCACCGCCTTCGTCGCCATCGACAAGGCGCTGCACGCCGCCGGGGTCAGCGTGCCGGAGATCCATGCCGAGGACCTGGAGCAAGGCTTCCTGCTGCTCGAGCATCTCGGCGCGGAAGGGTTCCTGGGCCAGAACGGCGAGCCGATCGCCGAGCGCTATGCCGCGGCGGCCGAGCTGCTGGCGATGATGCACGGCAAGGCCTGGCCCGACAGGATGGCGGCCGCGCCCGGCATCTTCCACGACGTGCCGCCCTTCGATCGCGAGGCGATGCTGATCGAAGCCGATCTCCTGGTCGACTGGTATGTGCCGATGCTGACCGGCAAGCCGGCGGGCAATGCCTTGCTGGCCGGCTACCACAACGAATGGAACAAGGTGCTCGACCGGCTCGAGGGCAGCCAATACACGCTGATGCTGCGCGATTTCCATTCGCCCAACATCATCTGGCGCGGCGACCGCACCGGTCATGACCGGCTCGGCGTCGTCGATGTCCAGGACGCGCTGATCGGTCCCGCCGCCTATGACGTCGCCTCGCTCGCCATGGACGCCCGCGTCACCATCTCGCCTGCGATCGAGAAGCGGACGCTCGATGCCTACATCGCGGCGCGCCACGCCGCCGGCGCCTTCGACGAGGCGGCGTTCCGGGAGGCCTACGCGATCATGGCGGCGCAGCGCAATTCAAAGATCCTCGGCATTTTCGTGCGGCTCGAGAAGCGCGACGGCAAGCCCTTCTACCTCAAGCACCTGCCGCGCATCCGCGACTATCTCAGAAGAGCGCTGGCGCACCCGGCACTCTCCGGGCTACACGACTTCTACGCCGCCCATGGCCTGCTGGAAGAACGACCGCTGTGACCGCAACCCCCAGGACCGCAATGGTGCTCGCCGCCGGGCTTGGAAAGCGCATGCGGCCGATCACCGACACGATGCCGAAGCCGCTGGTGGAAATCGCCGGCAAGACGCTGCTCGACTGGGGGCTGGACAGCCTGGCGAGCGCCGGTGTCGATAGGGCGATCGTCAACGTTCATTATCTTCCGGACCAGATCATCGCCCATGTCGCCGGCCGCAAGGCGCCGAGGATCGTCATCTCCGACGAGCGCGAGATGCTGCTGGACTCGGCGGGCGGCATCGTCAGGGCGCTGCCCGCGCTGGGACAAGAGCCCTTCTACATCATCAACGCCGACACGTTCTGGATCGACAGCGGCCAGCCCAGCCTGCAGCGCCTTTCCCTTGCATGGGACGCTGCCAGAATGGATATTCTGCTGATGCTCACCGATCTCGATTCCGCCACCGGACATTGCGTCGGCACCGATTTCCTGGTGGCGCCGGACGGCGCCCTGCAGCGCTCGAAAGGCGATCCGGCCGGCCTGATCTATGCCGGGGCTGCGATTGTCCATCCGCGCATCTTCAAGGACGCGCCGACGGGCCCGCATTCGCTCAACGTCTATTTCGACACGGCGATCGGCGCCGGACGGCTGTTCGGAATGGCGATGCAGGGCCGCTGGATCACCGTCGGCACGCCCGACGCCATTCCGCTCGCCGAGGCGGCAGTCGCCGGCGCCCTCGCGAAAGCGATATGAGCGGCTCGCGCCGCGTTTTCTCGATCCCGCCCGGAGCGCCGTTTCTGCCGACGCTGGCTGAAGCCTTGCTGGCCGGCCGGCTTGTCCCCGGCTTCCGCTTCGAGGGCGACCCGCTGGCGCTCGCCGACGTCACGCTCTATGTGCCGACACGGCGCGCGGCGCGGGCATTGCGCGGCGCCTTCGTCGACATGCTGGGAGGTCGCTCGGCCATTCTGCCGACGGTGCGGCCACTCGGCGAGTTCGACGAGGACGAGGCCGCCTTCGACACCGAGGCACCGCCAGCAATCGATCTGGCGCCGCCGATCGCGGCGCAGGAACGCTTGCTGTTGCTGGCGCCGCTGGTGCGGGCGTGGAAGGAGAGCCTGCCGGCGCATGTCGCTGCGCGCTTCAATGAGGAATTCGTGGTGCCGACCTCGGCGGCCGACGCCATCTGGCTGGCGCGCGACCTTGCCCGGCTGATGGACGAAATCGAGACCGAAGGTACGGATTGGGCGAAGCTCGCCGGGCTGGTCAGCGGCAACCTTGCCGGCTGGTGGCAGGTGACGCTCGATTTCCTCGGCATCGTCACCGACCACTGGCCAAGGCTGCTGGAGGAGCGCAGCCTCTCCAATCCGGCCGCGCACCGCAGCGCGCTGATCCGGCTGGAGGCGGCGCGGCTGAAGCGCAATCCGCCGGCCGGACCGGTGGTCGCCGCAGGCTCGACCGGCTCCATTCCGGCGACTGCCGAACTGCTCGCGGCGATCGCCGGCCTGCCTAACGGCGCGGTCGTGCTGCCCGGCCTCGACAAAGGGCTGGATGAGGCATCCTTCGCCGCGATTTCAGCACCCGGCGCGCGGCCGGCCACGCTCGGCCATCCGCAATACGGGCTGGCGAAGCTGATCGGCGGCATCGGCGTGCTGCGCACCGATGTCGAGGAGATCGTCGCCGCCGACCGGGCGCTTTCGCTGCGCGCGGCGCTTGTCGGCGAAGCACTGCGACCGGCCGAAACCACCGAATTGTGGACCGCGACCCGCCCCGGTTTCGCAGGCGAGGCCATGGGCGAGGCCCTGGCCGGTGTGACGCTGGTGGAAGCCGCAAGCGAGCGCGACGAGGCAGTGGCGATCGCGATCGCGCTGAAGCGCGCCGTCGAGCAGCCGGCCCGTCGCGCAGCACTTGTCACCGGCGACCGCGCGCTGGCGCGGCGCGTCTCTGTCGAGCTCGAGCGCTTCGGCGTCGTCGCCGACGATTCCGGCGGCACGCCGCTCGCCAACACGCCGGCGGCGAGCCTGCTGAGGCTGGCGCTGCAGGCCGCATTCCGGCCTGGCGATCCGGTCGGCCTGTTGTCGCTGCTGAAGCACCCGCTGCTTGGCCTCGGCCTCGACCGTGGGCGCGTGCGCCATGCGGCGGAGATCGTCGAACTGGTGGCATTGCGCGGCGGCACCGGGCGGCCGGACGCGGCCTCGCTGGCGTTGCTTTTCGAGGCCCGCCTTTCGGGTCTCGGCCACAGCCGCCCGCCCTTCTGGCTCTCGCGGCTGTCGGCGCGCGGCCTCGACGAGGCGCGGGACATGCTTGCCCGCCTGGCCGAGGCGCTTGCGCCGCTCACCGCCTTTCGCGGCGAACAGGATGCCGACCTCGCCGCCTTGACTCATGCAAGCGTTGTTGCGCTGGAGAACCTTGGCCGGGCAGCCGATGGCGGCCTGGCGCAACTCTATGCCGGCGACGCCGGCGAGAAGCTCGCCGAACTCATGCGCGGCCTTGTCGCCGCTTCGGTGCCGTTCGCCTTCGCGGCAGCCGAATGGCCGGACGTGATGGACGCGCTGATCGCGCCCGAAATGGTCAAGCCGGCGCAAGGCACCGACCGCAACATCGCCATCTGGGGCGCGCTGGAGGCGCGGCTGCAAAGCGTCGACACGCTCGTCATTGGCGGGCTCAACGAAGGCGTGTGGCCGCGCAAGCCGGAGAGCGACCGCTTCATGTCGCGGCTGATGAAGACCGGCATCGACCTCGAGCCGCCGGAACGGCGCATCGGCCTTGCCGCGCACGACTTCCAGATGGCGATGGGCGCGAAAGAGGTGGTGCTGACGCGCTCGGCCCGCTCCGGCGACGCGCCGGCGGTGCCGTCGCGCTGGCTGCAGCGCATGCTGACCTTCATCGGCAAGGAGCATGCGGCAGCGCCCTTGCGGCGCGGCGAGGCGCTGCTCGCCTGGGCGCGCGCGCTCGATGCCGGCGAGCGGCAGGATTTCGCGCCACGGCCGCAGCCGAGGCCGCCGCTCGGCGTGCGGCCGCAGCATTTCTCGGTCACCGAGATCGAGACGCTGCGCCGCGACCCCTATGCCGTCTATGCCAGGCGGATCCTCGGCCTGATGCCGCTCGATCCCGTCATCCGCGATCCCGGAGCGGCCGAGCGCGGCACGCTGTTCCACGCCATCCTGCATCTGTTCTCAGCCAGGATCGCCGATCCGCGCCAGCCGGACGCGCTGGCAGGTCTTCTCGAAGCCGGCCGGGCCTGCTTTGCGGAAGCCGCACTGCCACCTGACATTGAGGCGGTGTGGTGGCCGCGCTTCGAAAAGCTCGCCGCCAACATCATCGAATGGGAGCATGGCCGCGCCGACGCCGTCGCCCAGCGCTATGCCGAGGAACGAGCCGAGAAGACTGTGGTCGGCCGCACCGGGGTGACGCTGTCCGGCTATGCCGATCGCATCGACCTGCTGGCCGGCGGCATGGCCGACATACTCGACTACAAGACCGGGTCCTCGCCATCGAAGGCGCAGGCGCACACGCTGCTTTCGCCACAGCTGGCGCTGGAAGGCGCGCTGCTCAGGCGCGGCGCCTTCAAGGCGCTCGGCACAGCTGAGCCCTCGCAGCTCGCCTTCGTGCGGCTGAAGCCCAATGGCGACGTGTTCGAGGAATCGATCCTCGAATACAACCGCAAGCCCAGGACCGCCAATGAGCTCGCCGAGGAGGCCTGGGCACGGCTGGAGAAGCTGCTCTTCCACTTTGCCGACCCGACGACCGGCTATCTGTCGCGCGCGCTGCCGTTCCGCGAGGGCGAGGCCGATGGCGACTACGACCATCTCGCGCGCGTGCTCGAATGGTCGGCCGGCGGCGATAGCGAGGACGAGGCGGGGGAGGCATGAAGAAGGCCTACCCGATCCCCAGCGACACCGCTGCCAGCCAGGCGCGCGCTTCCGACCCGCTGAATTCGGCCTGGGTGTCGGCCAATGCCGGCTCGGGCAAGACGCATGTGCTGGCGCAGCGCGTCATTCGGCTGCTGCTCAACGGCACCGATCCGTCGAAAATCCTCTGCCTGACCTATACGCGCGCCGCCGCCGCCAACATGTCGAACCGGGTGTTTTCGACGCTGTCGGAATGGACCTCGCTCGGTGACGCCGAGCTCGCCGCGCGGATCGCGACGCTGGATGGCCGCCGCGCCGACGCCGACACGATGCGCCGCGCGCGGCGGCTGTTCGCCGAAGCACTGGAGACGCCGGGCGGGCTGAAGATCCAGACGATCCACGCCTTCTGCGAATCGGTGCTGCACCAGTTCCCGCTGGAGGCCAACATTCCCGCGCATTTCGAGATGCTCGATCCGCAGATGGAAGCGTCGCTGTTCGCCGATGCCCGCCGCGACATGATCTCCGGTGCCAGCGCCGGCGCCGAAGGACTGGCCGAGGCCTTCGCCACGGTGCTGGAGCGCGGCGGCGAGGCCGGCCTCGACGCGCTGCTGGCCGAGATCGTGGCGAAGCGCGATGGGCTGCGCGCCTTCCTGTCGGAGCTGGGCGAGGACTTCCGGCCGCTGTTCGCCGAATTCCGCTTCAGGCCAGGCCTGACGGCCGAGGACATCGCCGCCTCGCTCTGGCCATTGCCCGGCTTCCTGCCAGACTATTTCGCCGGCTTCGCGCGCACCGCGGAAACGGCCGATGCGCGCATCGTGCTGAACAACATCCTGCCCTATGCCAGGCTGGCATTCGCCGAAGCCGACCCGATCCGCAGGCTGCAGCTGCTCGGCAAGGCCTTCCTCAAAGCCGATGGCGACGCTTACGAGCCGGCAAAGACCTTCAAGAGGGCGCTGCTCGACCGGCTGCCCGACCTGCCGGAGCGCTATCTGGCGGCGGCCAAGGCGATCCTCGAGGTTTCGGACCGGCTGGCGCTGTTTCGGATGCTCGAAGGCACGGCGGCGGCGTTGACCGTCGCCCGCTGGCTGATCGCCCGCTATGAGCAGCTGAAGCGCGGCCGCGGCTTCCTCGACTTCAACGATCTGATCACCCGCACCGTCGCCCTTTTGTCGCGGCCCGATGCCGGCCCCTGGGTGCAGTTCAAACTCGACCAGGGCATCGACCACATCCTGCTCGACGAGGCGCAGGACACCAGCCCCGATCAGTGGGAGGTGGTGAAGAAGCTGACAGAGGAATTCTTCGCCGGCCTCGGCCAGCGCGAGACGGTGCGGCGCACGATGTTCGCCGTCGGCGACGAAAAGCAGTCCATCTATTCCTTCCAGGGCGCCGCACCCGATTCCTTTGCCGAGAGCAGGGTTTTGTTTGCCGGTCGCGTGCGCGACGCCGAAGCCTCTTTCGCCGATCTCAAGCTGACCTGGTCGTTCCGCTCCAGCGACGATGTGCTGGCCGCCGTCGACCGTGTCTTTGCCGACCCGGGCGTCAGGCGGGGCATCAGCCACGACCCCGATCCGCTCAGCCACAAGGCGATCCGCACCGACGCGCCGGGCTATGTCGAGGTGTGGCCGTCGATCGGCGCCGACGCGGTCGAGGAACCGGACGACTGGACCTTGCCGGTCAACCACGCCAGCGCGCCGGCGGTGCGGGTGGCCGAGCATGTGGCTGCAACGATCCAAGCCTGGCTCCGGGACGGCGAGGTCCTCGAGGGCAAGGGCCGCAGGCTGACGGCCGGCGACATCCTTGTCCTGGTGCGCAAGCGCGACCGCTTCGTGCATGCTTTGTCGCGCAGCCTGAAGAACCGGCAGATCCCCGTCGCCGGTGCCGACCGGCTGAGCCTGCCCGGCCACATCGCGGTGAAGGACCTGATCGCGCTCGGCCATTTCCTCATCCAGCCCGAGGATGACCTTTCTCTCGCCGCCGTGCTGCGCAGCCCGATTTTCGACGTGTCCGAGGAGCGGCTCTTTTCGCTGGCCAACGGACGGCCGACGGGTCTTTCGCTATTCGCTTCGCTCCGCAAGCAGGGTGGCGAGGATGCCGTGCTGGCCGGCATTGTCGCGCGGCTGGACGCCTGGACGGACGAGGCTGCCTTCAAGCCGGTGTTCGAATTTTACGCCGCGGCCCTTGCGCGCGACGGCCTCCGCAAGAAGATGATCGCGCGCCTCGGGCCGGAAGCCGGCGACATAATCGACGAATTCCTGAGCTTCTGCCTTGCTGAGGAGCGCACAGGCCTGCCGGGGCTGGAGGCTTTCCTGGCAACGCTGGAAAGCAGCGGGCCAGAGATCAAGCGCGAGATGGACCAGACCCGCGACGAGGTGCGCGTCATGACCGTGCACGCAGCCAAGGGCCTGGAGGCGCCTGTCGTCTTCCTGGTCGATGGCGGTTCGGCGCCGTTCAGCGACCAGCATCTGCCGCGCCTGATGCCGTTCGAGGGTTCGGGCGAGAATCTTGGGGGCAAGGGCTATCTCTGGCGCTCGGCGAGCGACGTTGCCAATAGCTTTTCGAAAGCCGCGGCCGCGCATGCAAGGGAGCTTGCCGACGACGAATACCGCCGTCTGCTCTATGTCGGCATGACGCGGGCCGAGGACCGGCTGGTCGTCTGCGGCTATCACGGCAAGCGCGCGCCGAGCACCGGCACCTGGCATACGATCGTCAGCCGGGCGCTGATCGGCGCGCCGGAAAGCGGGGAGCGCCGGCACCCGGCGACGGACGAGGTCGCAGTGCACCGCTTCCATATGACCAAGCTGCCGCCGGTGGCGTTGGCGGCGGCCGGATCGGCAAGCCCGGTGCAGCATGTCGCGCCGCTGCCGGAAAACCTGTTCCGCCCGTTGCCGCCCTATGAGGAGCTGCCGCGGCCTCTGTCGCCCTCCGGCGCCTCGGCGCTGATCGACGAAGCCAAGCAGACGGTGACCGACACGCGCTCGCCGGTACTGGATGCCGAGGCAGAGCCCGGTTTCGCCGTCCTGCGCGGGCTGGCGCTGCACAAATTGCTGCAAATGCTGCCTTCGATCGCTGAAGGCGAGCGTCAGGACGCCGCGGAACGCTATCTGGCGCGCGCCGGCGCCGGCTGGCCAGAAGCAGAGCGCGGCAAAGCGGTGGTCGCGGTGATGGCGATCCTCGCCGATCCCCGCTTCACCGCATTGTTCGCGCCCGCATCGCGCGCCGAAGTCGCTGTCATGGGCAGCCTCGAGCTGAGGGGAAAGCTGCGCTCGATCTCCGGCAAGATCGACCGGCTGGCGATCTCCGGGCACAGCGTGTCGATCGTCGACTACAAGACCAACCGGCCGGCGCCGGCGACGCTGGAGGAGGTGCCGCCTGCCTATGTGCTGCAGCTGGCGCTCTATCGGGCACTGCTTCAGCCGCTCTATCCCGGCCGCGCGGTCCGGGCCGTGCTTTTGTTCACAGAGGCGCCAAGGCTGATCGAGCTGCCGGCGCGTGCTCTTGACGATGCCCTTGCCCGACTCACGGGAGCGTGACACAAGAACTGCTTGAATTAGGCCGCTGCCACCACCACATTTGGTGTAACCCGAGTTCTCGAAAGGATTTCCGCATGACCACCGTCAAGGTCGACAAGAGCAATTTCCAGGCCGATGTGCTCAACGCCAAGGAGCCGGTCGTGGTGGATTTCTGGGCCGAATGGTGCGGCCCCTGCAAGATGATCGCCCCGGCGCTGGAAGACATCGCCAAGGAGCTTGGCTCGAAGGTGAAGATCGCCAAGCTCAACATCGACGAGAATCCGGAGCTTGCCGCCCAGTTCGGCGTGCGCTCGATCCCGACGCTGATGATCTTCAAGGGCGGCGAAGTCGCCGACATGAAGGTCGGCGCGGCGCCGAAGACCGCGCTGTCGCACTGGATCAACGGCAGCCTCGCCTGAGCCAATCGAAAAGTTTCAAAGGACAAGCCCGGCCATCGCGCCGGGCTTTTTCTTTGGCGCCATGTCTCGGCGCCTTCTGGCCCTCGTGCGCTATGCCTGCATGTCGTCTGCTTGGGGCGGACAGGAGAACACCATGACCGGAACAGCCAAGGCCACCGTCTTCATCGACAACGAGCGCGTCATCGTCACCGAATACCGCTTCCAGCCCGGCGACAACACCGGCTGGCACCGCCATGGCCATGACTATGTCATCGTGCCGCTGATGGACGGCAAGGTGAAGCTGCTGACCAAGGACGGCGAATCCTTCGCCGAGATGAAGAAGGGGGCGCCCTATTTCCGCAAGGAGGGCGTCGAGCACGACGTCATCAGCGCCAATGACAGCGAATACGCCTTCATCGAGATCGAGCTGAAATAGTCCATAGACGGCGCGCGGAAGTCACCAGTCGGCGATGCGATCGCCGCCGGTAAATTGCGCGCTTTTGGCGGTGTATTCGAACAGCTCGATCTTCACGCCGTTCGGATCGCGGATCCAGGCCTGGAACGTGTCGTCGCAGGCGTGCTTCTTCGATGTGACCTCGACGCCCTTCGACCTGATATGGGCGATCGCCGCGTCGATGTTTTCCACTTCCAGGCAGAAATGGTTGATCTGGTTGCGATCGCTGTACCTGGCCTCGTCGTTCTGAAACACCTCGACATGGCTGCGGCCGCCGCAATCGAGGTAAAAGCCGAAAACCGTGCCGTCACGCAGGAAATTGAACCTTGTGTCCATGCCGAGCACGTCGCGGTAGAAGCTGCGCGTCGCTTCCAGGTCATGCGCGAAGATGCAGACATGGGCGAGTTGCTTGACCTTGATCACGACGGGCTCCTTGCGGTCAGAACAGGTCGCAACCCTGCCCTCAGGTCGGCGGCGTGCCGTTTTCGGCCAGCACCGCGCCGGCCAGGTAAAGCGAGCCGCCGATCAGGATGCGCGGCGGCGGACCGTCCCAGGTGTCGCGCAGCAGCATCAGCGCGCTGGCGACGGAGCTGACGGGTTCCGCCGACAGGCCGGCTTCGGCGGCGCGCAGCGCCAGCTCGTCATTCGGCACGCCGGCGTCGCTGAGGCTCACCGGCACCGTATAGACATGCCGGGCGAGCCCCTTGAAGGCACGGAAATAGCCGCTCTGGTCCTTGGTGTTGATCATGCCGGAGATCAGGAACAGCGGGCGCGGGTGCTTCTCTTCCTGCTCGGCGAGCGCCTCGGCGATGACGACGCCGGCGCCCGGATTGTGACCGCCGTCGAGCCAGATGTCGGCGCCCTTCGGCGCCAATTCGGCCAACTTGCCTTGCGCCAGCTTCTGCATGCGGCCGGGCCAGGCGACGCTGGCCATAGCCTTTTCGGCGGCGCGATGGCTGATGTCGAAGCCGGCGGCCTTGATCGCGGCGATCGCCGCGGCCGCATTGGCGAACTGGTGGCGCCCCGGCAGGCGCGGCGGCGGCAGGTCCATCAGCCCGTCCTCGTCCTGGTAGACCATGCGGCCGTTTTCCTCGAAAGCGAGGAAATCCTGGCCATAGACGAAGGTCGGGCAGTCGAGCCGCTCGGCGGTCTCGATCAGCACCTGCAGCGCCATCTCGCTTTCCTGCGCGCCGATGACAACTGGGCAGCCGGGCTTGATGATGCCGGCCTTTTCTGCGGCGATCAGTTCGACGCGGTCGCCGAGATAGGCCTCATGGTCCATCGACACCGGCATGATCACCGACACCGCCGGCCGGGCGATGACATTGGTGGCGTCGAAGCGGCCGCCAAGGCCGACCTCGATGATGGCCGCTTCGGCCGGATGCTCCGCGAACAAGAGGAAGGTGACGGCGGTGAGGATCTCGAAGACGGTGATCTTCTGGCCTTGATTGGCCGCCGCGACGCGGGCGATGGCATCGGCGAAGACCTGATCGTCGACCAGCTTGCCGCCGCCCTCGGCGGCGAGGCGGTAGCGCTCGTGCCAGTTCACCAGATGCGGCGAGGTGTGCACATGGACGAGGTGACCGGCCGCTTCGAGCAGCGCGCGCGAGAAGGCGGCGCAGGAGCCCTTGCCGTTGGTGCCGGCAATGTGGATCGCCGGCGGGATCAGCTCCTGCGGATTGCCGAGACGTTCTAGCAGCCGCGTGATGCGGTCGAGCGAAAGGTCGAAGCCCTTCGGGTGAAGCGCCATCAGGCTTTCGATTTCGCGGTCGGCGGCAAGCGTTGTCATGGACGAATCCTAGCGCATGACCCCGAAACCGGAAATCGGTTTCGGAAAGGATCATGCGCAATCAAAAAGCTACAGCACCGGACGGTGCGCGCAATCGCACCTCGCAGCGTTCAGTGTCGCGTCAGGCCTGCGGCCGCGCTTCCTGGTGGGCGAGCGCCGGCGGCAGGATCTCGGGCTCGAGCGGCTTTTCTTCCTGCGGCAGCTTGAGCAGCATCTTCAGAAGCCGCGCGATGGTCTGGCGCATCTCCAGCCTCGAAACCACCATGTCGACCATGCCGTGCTCCATCAGATATTCGGAGCGCTGGAAGCCGTCGGGCAGCTTTTCGCGGATGGTCTGCTCGATGACGCGCGGCCCGGCAAAGCCGATCAGCGCGCCGGGCTCGGCGATGTGGACGTCGCCAAGCATGGCATAGGAGGCGGTGACGCCCCCAGTGGTCGGATTGGTCAGCACGACGATATAGGGCAGGCCGGCTTCCTTCAGCCGGTCGACGCCGACCGTGGTGCGCGGCAACTGCATCAGCGAGAGTATGCCTTCCTGCATGCGGGCGCCGCCGGAGGCAGCGAACAGGATCAGCGGCCGCTTGCGCTGCAGGGCGACCTCGAACGCATGGACGATGGCGTCGCCGGCGGCCATGCCGAGCGAGCCGCCCATGAAGGCGAAATCCTGCACCGTGACCACCACAGGCAGTCCGTCGATGCTGCCCAGCGCATTGACGATCGCATCCTCGAGGCCGGTCTTGGCCTTGGCGTCCTTAAGCCGGTCGGTGTAGCGCTTCTCGTCGCGGAACTTTAGCGGGTCCTGCACGACCTTGGGATTTTCGAGCGTCTCGTATTTGCCGTCGTCGAAGAAATATTTCAGCCGCTCCTTGGCCGAGATCTTCATGTGATGGCCGGACGACGGGATGACGAACTGGTTGGATTCGAGGTCCTTGTGGAACACCATCTCGCCGGTCTCGGGATCCTTGATCCAGAGATTCTCGGGCATGTCGGTGCGCCGGCCGAGCATCGAATTGATCTTCGGGCGGACGTAATTGGTGATCCAGTTCATCGCTTCGGCTCCCGTCCTGACGAGGAATTATGCGTGCCGCCCAAAAGTGTTACCCGGTTTTGGGACAACGGCATGCACAAAACCAGATCTAGGCAAACTATTCGGCGGCAGCAAGGCGGGCGGAGCGGACGCCCTGGGCAAGGCCGCTGACCAAAGTAGCCACCGCCTCGGCCGGATCGGCGGTCTTTTCGCCCTTCGGCCCCAGCACATTGGCGACAGCGTTGACGATCGCGGTGCCGACGACGACGCCGTCGGCCGAGGCGCCGATGGTGCGCGCCTGCTCGGCGGTCTTGACGCCGAAGCCGACGCAGACCGGCAGCGCGGTGTGGCCCTTGATGCGCTTGACGGCCGCCGCCACCTTGGCGGTGTCGGCCAATGCCGAGCCGGTGATGCCGGTCATCGAGACGTAGTAGACGAAGCCGGAGGTGTTCTCCAAAACCTTGGGCAGGCGCCTGTCGTCGGTGGTCGGCGTCGCCAGGCGGATGAAGTTGATGCCGGCCTTCAGCGCCGGAATGCAGAGCTCCTCGTCCATTTCCGGCGGCAGGTCGACGACGATCAGCCCGTCGATGCCGCTGGCCTTGGCATCGGCAAGGAAACGCTCGACGCCGTAGATGTAGATCGGGTTGTAGTAGCCCATCAGCACGATCGGCGTCTCGTTGTCGGCGGTGCGGAATTCCGACGCCATCTTCAGCGTCTTGACCAGCGTCTGGCCGCCTTTCAGCGCCCTGAGGCCCGCCGCCTGGATGGCCGGGCCGTCGGCCATCGGATCGGAAAACGGCATGCCGAGCTCGATGACGTCGCTGCCTGCGCCAGGCAGCGCCTTCATGATGGCTAAAGAGGTGTCGTAATCGGGATCGCCGCCCATGAAATAGGTGACGAACACCGGGCGGCCCTCGGCTTTCAGCTTGGCCATGCGGCGGTCGATGCGGGTCGTCATGATCAGATCTCCATGCCCAGCATGTTGGCCACCGTGTGCACGTCCTTGTCGCCGCGGCCGGACAGGTTGACGATGACGATCTGGTCCTTGTCCATGGCCGGCACGATCTTGACCGCATGCGCGATGGCATGGGCCGATTCCAGCGCCGGGATGATGCCTTCGACGCGCGTCGTCAGCTGGAAGGCCTCCAGCGCCTCGTCGTCGAGGATCGGCACATATTCGACGCGGCCAGAGTCGCGCAGCCAGGAATGCTCGGGGCCGACGCCGGGATAGTCGAGGCCGGCCGAGATCGAGTGGCCGTCGAGGATCTGGCCGTCGGCATTCTGCAGCAGATAGGTGCGGTTGCCGTGCAGCACGCCCGGCGCGCCGGCATTCATCGACGCGCAATGCTCGACGCCATCGAGGCCGCGGCCGCCGGCTTCGATGCCGATGATGCGGACGTCCTTGTCGTCGAGGAAGGGATGGAACAGGCCGATGGCGTTGGAGCCGCCGCCAACGGCGGCGATGATGGTGTCGGGCAGGCGGCCTTCCTGTTCGAGGATCTGCGCGCGGGCTTCGGCGCCGATCACCGACTGGAAGTCGCGCACCAGCTCCGGATAGGGATGCGGGCCGGCGGCGGTGCCGATCAGGTAGTAGGTGTCTTCGACATTGGTCACCCAATCACGAAGCGCTTCGTTCATGGCGTCCTTCAGCGTGCCGTGGCCGGCGGTGACCGGCCGCACCTCGGCGCCGAGCAGCTTCATGCGAAAGACGTTGGGGCTTTGCCGGGCGACGTCGGTGGCGCCCATGTAGACGACGCAGGGATAGCCGAAGCGGGCCGCGACAGTGGCCGAAGCGACGCCATGCTGGCCGGCGCCGGTCTCGGCGATGATGCGCTTCTTGCCCATGCGCTTGGCGAGCAGGATCTGGCCCAGGCAGTTGTTGATCTTGTGCGAGCCGGTGTGGTTCAAATCCTCGCGCTTGAAATAGACCTTGGCGCCGCCGAGATGCCTCGTCAGGCCTTCGGCGAAATAGAGCTTTGAGGGCCGCCCGGCGTAGTGGGTCGACAGGTTCTGCAGCTCGGCCTTGAACTCCGGATCGTTCTTGGCCTCGTTCCAGTGCCGTTCGAGGTCGAGGATCAGCGGCATCAGCGTCTCGGCGACGAAGCGGCCGCCGAAAATGCCGAACATGCCCTGCTCGTCGGGCCCGGTGCGGAAGGAATTGGGCATAGCCGGCTTGTTCATCGCCGATCTCCTGGTTCAAGAATTGCTCAGGCGGCGCGGTCGTCGCGCGCGGCCCTGACGGCCCGGAAAAACTGCTCGATCAGCGCCGGATCCTTGACGCCCGGGGCGCTTTCCACGCCCGACGAAATGTCGATGCCGGGCGGATTGGCTGATCTCAGGGCGTCGCCGATGTTGACGGCGTTGAGCCCACCGGAAAGCATGTAATCGACGCCGGCGTCAAGGCCGGCAAGGATATGCCAGTCGAAGGCGACGCCATTGCCGCCCGGCAACTCGGAACCTTTCGGCGGCTTGGCATCGAAGAGGAAGCGGTCGGCGATGCCGACGAACGGCTTTATCCGCTCCAGATCGGCCGTCTCACTGATCGACAGTGCCTTCATCACCGGCAGGCCATAGCGCGCTTTCACCTCGGCCACCCGCCCGGGCGTTTCGGAACCGTGCAACTGCAACATGTCAGGCTGCATCCTGGCGACGATCTCATCCAGGAAGGTGTCGCTGGCATCGACTGTGACGGCAACCGCCAACGCCTTGCCGCGCGCCGCCTCGCGCAACCGGCCGGCGTCGGCGGGCTCGATATAGCGCGGGCTCTTGGCGAAAAAGATGAAGCCGACATGGCTGGCGCCGCCGGCCAGCGCCGCGGCCATTGCCGCGTCGGTCTTCAACCCGCAGATCTTGATGTCGAGCGCCATGGCGCGGGGATTGGCACGAAAAGCCGCAAGAGTCGAGAAAAAGCATGCTGTTGCCGCCACGGCGGAAAGCACTACCTTTCAAACAGGGGACATTGGCGGGAGCAGACAATCATGACCGACCGAACCGTTGCCGAACTCAGGCAAAAGATCGCGCAGGCGCGCGACGTGATCGCGCATCTGATGGACAAGGCCGCCTTCAATGGGGCCGAGGCGCACCGGGCGCTGGACTATTTCGGCGGTGACGCTTTCGACCGCAATTTCCTGCCGTGGCCGCAACATGGCGCCGAGGGGTTGCGACCGGAGGAACTGAACGCGGCGAATGATGACTGAGCGGCCGGCCCAAGGCCGCCGGACGCATCAATCGAACACGATCGCCTGCAGGGCGCCGCCGTTGCGCTTCAGCCAGTCCTTGCAGCGGTCGGTGTCGGGGCAGAGCTTTTCGCACAGTTTCCAGAATTTCGGGCCGTGGTTCATCTCCTTCAGATGCGCCACCTCATGCGCGACGAGGTAGTTTATCACCGGCGCCGGCGCCATCATGATGCGCCAGGAGAAGGACAGATTGCCTTCCGAGGTGCACGAGCCCCAGCGGCTGGAGGTGTCCTTGAAGCGGATCGCCTTGGCGCGCTTGCCGAGCGCTTCGGTGTGTTTGGCCACCAGCTTCTCGATCTCGCGCTTGGCCTCGCGCTTCAGATAGTCGGCGATGCGGCGCGGCAAATGCACGCGCTCGCCATGCACGATCAGCAGCGGGCCACGCTCGTCGCGCGAGATGGTGACGGTGCCGCGTTTGGACGGATCATGGACGATGCGATGCGCCACGCCGCGCACCGGAATCTTGATGCCCGGCCGCACCTGCGGCCGTGTCGGCACCTTGGCCAGCCGCTGCTCCAGCCAATCCTGGTGACGGTCGAGGAATTTCTCCACCTCGCCGCGGCGCAGGCCCGGCGGCACGGTGATACGCAGGCCCTGGCCGCCGGAATCGATGCGCAGCGTCAGCCGCCGCGCCCTGTGGCTTTCGACGATCTTGAGCGGCAGGGTGCGGCCGGCGACGCTGTGCTCACGCTCGACGACTGGCGCCGGCTTGGGTTTGGTCAGGCTGCGGAAAAAGCCGATGGTCATGGCCGGACGATACGCGATTCGAGGAAAACGACCAGTGGAGTGAACTTAAAAAGAGAACAAAAACGAAACGGCGCCGCTTGCGCGACGCCGTTTGTCATAGCGAGGCCGGTCGCGCAACCTCAGTCGTCAAGCAGGTTCGAGCCCTTGCGCTTGGGGGTCGACGGGCTTGCCGGCTTGGTCGTCCCGGTCGTCGTCGGCGCGGTCGACTTGTTGCGGTTGGCCATGAAACGATCGAACTCGTCCTGGTCCTTGGCGCGGCGCAGCTCGCGGGCATAGTCGTCGAACTCGGTCAGCATCTCGTCCAGCTTGCGGCGTTCCTCGGCCAGGCGGTCGAGCTCCTTTTCGCGCCAGTCGTCGAAAGCGACGTTGCCGGTGCGGGCCGAGCCGTGGCCCCAGCGCGCGGCCTTGTCGGAACCGCGGCGGCAGCCGGCGAAGATGCCGTCGGTGGCGCGGTTCACGTCACGCTTGAAGCCGTCGAGCCGATCGCCCCAGATGATGTAGGCGAGCATGGCGAAGCCGAGCGGCCAGAACACCATGAAGCCGATCACCATCAGCGCGATGGTCGCCGGCGTCCAGGCCGGACGGATCAATGCAGTTGTGTTCATTTTCTCCCAGTCCTTCCGTTGGGCACAGCCAATCCTGGCTGCGTGGAATCGAGATGGGATGGGCAAAACGGCGATTCAAGACGACCGCATCCAAAACCGGACAAAGGGCTGAAATGATTGTCTCATTTTGAGTTCTTCGAGGAAAAGCACGACCATTCCGGCAACCAGGCCCCAGAATGCCGCGCCGACGCCGAACAGCGTCAGCCCCGAGGCGGTGACGGCGAAGGTGACGATGGCGGCCATGCGGTGGCCTTCGTCCTTGAGCGCTATCGACAGCGCGTTGGTCAGCGGCGCCATCAGCGCAAGACCCGCCACCAGCACGATGAGGGCCTGCGGCAGTACGGCGAAGATCGCCACCAGCGAGGCGCCGAACATGGCGAAGACGAGGTAGGCGAGCGTATAGAACGGGCCTGTCTTCCAGCGCTCGGCGGGATCGGGATGGACATCCGGCCCGGTGCAGATCGCCGCTGAAATCGCCGCCAGATTGGTGGTCGGCCCGCCGAACGGCGCCGACAGCAGCGAGAAGAAGCCGGTGACACCGATCAACGGACCGGGCTCGGGGTGGTAGCCGGCGGCCTTCAGCACCGCGAGGCCGGACAGGTTCTGCGAGGCCATGGTGACAAGGTAGAGCGGCAGCGCGAGCCCGATGACGGCGCCGGCCGTGAACTGCGGCGCAATCAACGTCAGCGTCGACAGTTCCGGCGCCGGCAGGCCGCCGACGCGGCCGGTGAGGAAGGCGGCCAGGCCACCGCCGATCAGCACCGCCAGCACAGACAGCGCCGGATTGAACAGGCGGATGACGAAGAAGGCCGCGATCAGCGGCAGGATCAGCCAGGGATCGGAAGGGATGGTCTTGAAGGCATTGGTGGCGAAGCCGACGAGGATGCCGGCCAGCATGCCGGAAGCGACGGAGGGCGGAATCCGGGCGATGAATTGGGTCAGCGGCTTGAACAGGCCGGTGGCGATCAAAAGCACCGCGGTGACGATGAAGGCGCCGACCGCCTCGTTCACCGAAAAGCCGCTCGATGCCGCGAGCAGCGCCAAGCCGGGCGTCGACCAGGCGGTGATGACAGGCATTTTCGTGCGCCAGGACAGCCACAGGCACTCGACCGCCATCGCCAGGCAGATCGCCGTCACCCCGCTCGCCGTCTCGACCTGCGTCGCGCCGACCGCCTTGGCGGCGGCGATGACGACGGCGAGCGTGCCGCCGAAGCCGACGATCGCGGCGACGAAGGCGGATATCGGAATGGAGATGCGCATGCTCACATGCCCCGCTGCACCATATCGCCCACCGCCCGCAGCAGCAGGTCGAGATCCTGCGGCCGCGACAGGCGGTGGTCGCCGTCGGGAATGAGCGAAAGCGTCACGTCGTCGGCCGGCAGCAAGGCGGCAAGCTTGAGCGCGTGGCTGGACGGCACATCCGCATCGGCGAGGCCCTGCAGGATGTGGACCGGGCAGTGGGTGTCGATCGGCCCGCCCATGACCAGGTTCTTGCGACCGTCATCGATGAGGGCGCGCGTATAAATATAAGGCTCAGCCGAATAGTCCGACGGTTCGGCGAAGAAGCCCCTTTCTGACAGATCGCGCTTCTGCGCCTCGGTCAGCGCCGGCTCGACCAGTTCGGCGGTGAAATCCGGCGCCGGCGCCAGGAGCACCAGGCCGGTGACGCTGGCGTCGCCCGCCTTGCGCAGTTCCTGCACCATGCGCAGCGCGATCCAGGCGCCCATCGAGGACCCGACCAGGATCTGTTTGCCTTGGGTGAAACGGCGAAAGACGGCGAGGCTCTCGGCCAGCCATTTCGAGATGGTGCCGTCGGCGAAGGCGCCGCCGGACTCGCCATGGCCGGAATAGTCGTGGCGCAGGAAGGCTCTGGGCTCCTTTGCCGCCCATCCGGCCAGCGTCTCGGCCTTGGTGCCCAGCATGTCGGACTTGTAGCCGCCGAGCCAGACGACGCCGGGCGCGGCGCCTTGCGACGGCCTGACGGCCGCGCCTTGCGACTGCCTGACGGCGATGCTGGTTCCCCCGACATCCAGAAACATGGGAGCGGTTGCGGTCATGGCTGGCGTCTGGTCCTGTTCCTTGTGCCGGTCTTTTGGCACGGCGGAGCGTTCGACGAAAAGTGCTCTGCAACTTTCTTTGCTTGGTGCAGACGCGGGATCAGGTGATTTCTTGCGAAGGCTGTGCTATTGACTTGCGCCGCGCGCTCACCACATTGGCGCGTCCCGACCATCCGAACCCTACGAACCCCGAACGAAACGGCCAAGGAGACCACGACCATTCGCAGACCTTTCAAAGCAGCGGCGCCCACCAAGGATGGGCCGCGCTCCAACCGCGACATCCGGGTGCCCCGGGTCCAGCTCATCGACGCAGAAGGCCACAATCGTGGCGATGTTTCCATCAACGACGCATTGCTGCTGGCCGAAGAGGCCGGGCTCGATCTCGTCGAGATCTCGCCCAACGCGCAGCCGCCCGTCGTCAAGATCCTCGATCTCGGCAAGCTGAAATACGCCAACCAGAAGAAGGCGGCCGAAGCGCGCAAGAACCAGAAGGTCATCGAGATCAAGGAGATCAAGATGCGCCCGAACATCGACAGCCATGACTACGAGACCAAGATGAAGGCGGTGCGCCGCTTCTTCGAGGACGGCGACAAGGTCAAGCTGACGCTGCGCTTCCGTGGCCGCGAAATGGCGCATATGGAACTCGGCATGCAGCTCCTGAACAAGGTTCGCGAGGAAGTGGCGCCGATCGCCAAGGTCGAAGCCGAACCGAAGCTCGAAGGCCGCCAGATGATGATGGTGCTGGCGCCCCGCTGACAGGCGGGCGCCGACCAACCCAGGCGTTGGCGTCGATCACGGCTTCGAGAAGCCGAATTGACCACTTTCCATGGCAGCGTGCTCTAAAATCCGCCTGAATTGCGGAGCACGGCGTCCCGATGATCGGCGGGGCGCCTGTTTTCAATCCGATCGCCGGCAAACCTCGACGATCGGATTGCATCATGGTCGATGACGTCAAATACCCTGACACCAACCCCGTGAAATACGGGCTGGGCAACTACCAGCAGATTCGCAGGATGGTGCTGGCGGTGCTGATCGTGGTGCTGTTCGCCGCGCTGCTGTTCGGCCAGTCGACCTTTCCGCCCGACACGTGGGTGCATGAGTCGATCGAGATGTTCGGTGTGCTGCTGATCTTCCTCGGCATCGTCGGCCGGCTGTGGGCGACGCTCTACATCGGCGGGCGCAAATCCTCCGAAGTGGTCACCGGCGGCCCCTATTCGATCACCCGCAACCCGCTCTATGTGTTCTCGACGGTCGCCGCCGCCGGTGTCGGGGCGCAAATCGGCTCGTTCACCGGCATCATCCTGTTCGCGGCCCTGTGCGCCGGGGCGTTCCACATCGTCATCCTGCGCGAGGAGAAATTCCTCAAGGAGGCGCTCGGCGCCCCTTACCGAGCCTATCTGGCGAAAGTGCCGCGCTTCTTCCCCGACCTCTCGCTCTACGACGAAGGCGACACCGGCAGCTTCAAGCCGCGCCTGCTTCTGAACACGCTGCTCGACGGGCTGGTGTTCCTGGTCGCGCTGCCGGCCTTCGAGCTTATCGACGGCGCGCAGCTGTCGGGCGTGCTGCCCGTGCTCTTCAGGCTCCCCTGATCGCGGACAGAGCGTCGCATGGCTTGAGGTGTTGCGCGCCGGCCGTGTTTGATCTATAGGACCGCCGTTCCGCGTATCGGCCTGAAATCGTCTTTCGGAAAGATACGCAGGAACAAAAACGAAAACCGCCCGGCAGGGCATGCCGTGGCGGTTTCATTTGCTTTTCGGGCTTTGGTCGGCCCGAAGCGAACAAGAAGCGCGATGGTGCGCCCACAATACGGAGTAGCAAAATGCCCAAGATGAAGACCAAATCGGCCGCCAAGAAGCGGTTCAAGATTACTGCCACCGGCAAGGTGCTGTCGGCTGCCGCCGGCAAGCGCCACGGCATGATCAAGCGTTCCAACAAGTTCATTCGCGATGCCCGCGGCACGATGGTTCTGGCTGAACCGGACGGCAAGAAGGTCATCAAGAATTTTCTGCCGAACGGCCTCTGAGCATTCGGCCTGGACACGCAACTGGTTTGACGCAATTCCGAACGGAAAACCGCTAAACACTTTTCCTGGAATTGCTTTTAAGGAGATCATGACATGGCACGCGTAAAGAGAGGCGTCACCGCTCACGCCAAGCACAAGAAGGTCCTGAAAGCCGCCAAGGGTTTCTACGGCCGCCGCAAGAACACCATCCGCATCGCCAAGCAGGCGGTGGAGAAGTCGCTGCAGTACGCCTATCGCGACCGCAAGAACCGCAAGCGCTCGTTCCGCGCGCTGTGGATCCAGCGCATCAACGCCGCGACCCACGAGCACGGCCTGACCTATGGCCGCTTCATCGACGGCCTCAACAAGGCCGGTATCGAGATCGATCGCAAGGTCCTGTCCGACATGGCCATCCACGAGCCGCAGGCTTTCGCCGCGCTGGTGGCCAAGGCCAAGGTCGCGCTCGAATACCTGAAGAACACCACGCCGAACGCTTTTGAAAGCGCTGTCGCCTAAGCCAGCGCTTCCCAAGCATTCGCAATTCTGATTTGGGGAACCCGCGCTGGCACGGCTGGCGCGGGTTTTTCTTATGCCTGATGCAACCAAAATGGTGACGCACCGGACACTGGTGGTTGCCCGATCGAGAGAGTTTCACCGTGAACGCCAGTGCTGGAAATCTTGAAGTCCTGGAAGGCTCGCTGCTTGCCGACATAGCGGCAGCCGCTGACGAGGCTGCGATCGAGGCGGTGCGCGTCGCGGCGCTGGGCAAGAAGGGCTCGGTCTCCGAAATGCTGAAGACGCTCGGCGCGATGAGCGCCGAGGAGCGCCAGGTGAAGGGCCCGGCGATCAACGGGCTGAAGAACCGCGTCACCGAGGCGCTGACCGCGCGCAAGGCGGAACTGAAGGACGTGGCGATCGCCGCCCGGCTCGCCGCCGAGACGGTCGACGTGACGCTGCCGGTGCGCCAGTCGCCGGCTGAGCGCGGCCGCATCCACCCGATCAGCCAGGTCATCGACGAGATCGCGGCGATCTTCGGCGATCTCGGCTTCGCCATCGCCGAGGGCCCCGATGTCGAGACCGACTATTACAATTTCACCGCGCTGAACTTCCCGGAAGGCCACCCGGCGCGCGAGATGCATGACACCTTCTTCTTCCAGCCGGACGAGAAGGGCGAGCGCAAGCTTTTGCGCACCCACACCTCGCCGGTGCAGATCCGCACCATGGAGCGGCAGAAGCCGCCGATCCGCATCGTCATCCCCGGCAAGACCTACCGGCAGGATTCGGATGCCACGCACTCGCCGATGTTCCATCAGGTCGAGGGGCTGGTGATCGACAGATCAGCCAACGTCGCCAACATGAAGTGGGTGCTGGAGGAGTTCTGCAAGGCCTTCTTCGAGGTGCCGAGCGTCAAGATGCGCTTCCGCCCCTCCTTCTTCCCGTTCACCGAGCCGAGCCTCGAGGTCGACATCCAGTGCGACCGCTCGCGGCCGGGCGAGGTGCGCTTCGGCGAGGGCTCGGACTGGATGGAGATCCTCGGCTGCGGCATGGTGCACCCCAATGTGCTGCGCCATGGCGGGCTCGATCCCGACGAGTACCAGGGCTTTGCCTGGGGCATGGGCATCGACCGCATCGCCATGCTGAAATACGGCATGCCGGACCTGCGCGCCTTCTTCGATGCCGACGTGCGCTGGCTGTCGCATTACGGCTTCAGGCCGCTCGACCTGCCGACGCTGTTCGGAGGCCTCTCGGCATGACGGCGCCGCACACCGGCGGCTGCCGCTGTGGCGCGGTGCGGTTCGAGGCGTCAGTCGAGCCGCACCACATCAGCTACTGCCATTGCGGCGATTGCCGGCGGGCGAGCGGCGCGCCGGTGTCGGCGTTCGTCGGCTTCATGACCGACCAGATCGCGCTCGACGGCAAGGCACTGAAGCGGTTCGAGAACGGCCCAGTAACGCGCACCTTCTGCGGCGTCTGCGGCTCGCCGATCGCCTATACGGATGAGCGGCTCGCCGGCCACATCTATTTCACCCTCGGTTCGATGGACATGCCGGCCTATTTCAAGCCGACGCACCATGCCCATGTGCGCGAGCAGCTCCCCTTCCTGCATATGCCCGACGACCTGCCGCGCCATCTCAGGACCAGCGTGACCAGGCCCGATGGGCAAAGACCAGACGGAACACAGTCATGAAATTCACCCTCTCCTGGCTCAAGGACCACCTCGAGACCGACGCCTCGCTCACCGAGATCGTCGAGCGGCTGACCGCAATCGGCCTCGAGGTCGAGCATGTCGACGACAAGGCGGGGCTAAGACCCTTCGTCATCGCCAAGGTGCTGTCGGCGGTGCAGCATCCCGACGCCGACCGGCTGCGCGTGCTGACGGTCGACACCGGCGACGGCAGACCGCCGGTACAGGTCGTTTGCGGCGCGCCGAACGCCCGCGCCGGCCTGATCGGCGCCTTCGCCGCGCCCGGCACCTACGTTCCCGGCATCGACGTGACGCTCGCGGTGGGCAAAATCCGCGGCGTCGAGAGCCACGGCATGATGTGCTCGGAGCGCGAGTTGGAAATCTCCGACGAGCACAACGGCATCATCGACCTGCCGCAGGACGCGCCTGTCGGCACCAGCTTTGCCGCCTACGCCCATCTCGACGATCCGGTGATCGAGATCAATCTGACGCCGAACCGGCCGGACGCGACCAGCGTCTACGGCATCGCGCGCGATCTTGCCGCGAGCGGGCTCGGGCGCCTCGTCGGCGGCGGGATCATGCCGCATGCCGGCGATGGCCTCTGCCCGGTCAAGGTAACGATCGAGGCGCCGGAACTCTGCCCCGGCTTCGCGCTCACGCTGATCAGGGGCGTGAAGAACGGCCCGTCGCCGAAATGGCTGCAGCAGCGGCTGCTCGCCATCGGGCTTAGGCCGATCAGCGCCTTGGTCGACATCACCAACTACGTCACCTTCGACCGCGGCCGGCCGCTGCATGTGTTCGACGCCAAGAAAGTGACCGGCAACCTCACCGTGCGCCGGGCAAAGGATGGCGAAAAGGTGCTGGCGCTCGACGGCCGCGAATACACGCTGACGCCGGAAATGTGCGTCATCGCCGACGAGGACGGCGTCGAATCGATCGCCGGCATCATGGGCGGCGAGCATTCCGGCTGCGACGAGAACACCACCGACGTGCTGGTGGAATCCGCGCTCTGGGACCCGATCACCACGGCCCGCACCGGCCGCGCGCTCGGCATCATCACCGATGCGCGCTACCGCTTCGAGCGCGGCGTCGACCCTGAATTCATGGTGCCCGGCATCGAGCTGGCGACCAAGCTGGTGCTCGATTTCTGCGGCGGCACGCCGACCGAGATCGAGGTGGCGGGCTATGCCGGCCACAAGCGGAAAACCGTCTCCTTCCCACTGTCGGAAGTGAAGCGGCTGACCGGCATCGAGGTGCCGCAGGCGGAAAGCCTCGACATCCTGACCCGCCTCGGCTTCGAGCCTCAGGGCTCGGGCGATGTCGTCAAGGTGAAGGTGCCGTCGTGGCGGCCGGATGTCGACGGCAAGGCCGACCTGGTCGAGGAGGTGATGCGCATCCACGGCGTCGACAATATCGCGCCGCAGCCGCTGACCTCGCATGACGCGGTCAACGGCAAGATCCTGACGGTGCTGCAGATCCGCACCCGCGCGGCCAAGCGCGCGCTTGCCGTGCGCGGCATGATGGAGGCCGTCACCTGGTCGTTCATTCCGGCCAAGCACGCCGAACTGTTCGGCGGCGGCCAGACGGCGCTGAAGCTCGCCAACCCGATCGCCGCAGACATGTCGGACATGCGGCCCTCGCTGCTGCCCGGCCTGATCTCTGCCGCCCAGCGCAATGCCGACAGGGGCATCGGCGATGTGGCGCTGTTCGAGGTCTCCGGCACCTATGAGGGCGACCTGCCCGACCAGCAGCGGCGCGTCGCCGCCGGCGTGCGGCGCGGCACGGCCAAGCTCGACGGCTCCGGCCGCCACTGGGCCGGCAATGCCGGGCCGGTCGGCGTGTTCGACGCCAAGGCCGATGCGATCGCGGCGCTCGAAGCCTGCGGCGCGCCGGTCGACCGGCTGCAGATCGAGCCCGGCGGCCCCGCCTGGTACCATCCCGGCCGTTCCGGCACGATCAAGCTCGGCCCGAAGACGGTGCTCGGCACGTTCGGCGAATTCCATCCGAAGACGCTTGAGGCGCTCGACGTGTCCGGACCGATCTGCGGCTTCGAGGTTTTTGTCGACGCCGTGCCGGAGCCGAAGGCCAAGCCGACCCGCACCAAGCCGAAACTGGAGCTGTCGCCCTTCCAGGCGGTGAAGCGCGACTTCGCCTTTGTCGTCGACAGGACGGTCGAGGCCGGCACGCTGGTGCGCGCAGCCCTTGCCGCCGACAAGAAACTGGTCACAGGCGTCTCGGTGTTCGACGTCTTCGAGGGCGCCTCGCTGGGCGCGGCCAAGAAGTCGATCGCCATCGAGGTGTCGATCCAGCCGGTCGAGAAGACGCTGACCGACGAGGATTTCGAGGCGCTGGCCAAGCGTATCGTCGAGAACGTCAACAAGCAGACGGGCGGCGTGCTGCGCGCTTAAGCAAGAGGTTGCCGGAAGGTTGCGAATCGTCCTCCAAAGGGCGATGGACCATCTCCGTCATTCCGGCCTTCCTTTTGAAGAACAGCGCCTGGCGTTCCTCGGCATCATCGCGACCGACCCACTCATTGGCGAAACACTGGCGCGGGTGCGTGATCTCGCGCTGCCGGACTGGCTGGTGGTCTCCGGCGCGCTCTACAACAGCGTCTGGAACCACCTGACCGGCAAGCCGCCAGGCTACGGCATCAAGGATGTCGACCTGTTCTATTTCGACGATGCCGACCTTTCCTACGAGGCCGAGGACGCGGTCATCCGCCGGGCGGCCAGACATTTCGACGGGCTGACGCTGCCGGTCGAGGTGCGCAACCAGGCGCGGGTGCATTTGTGGTATCCGGAGAAGTTCGGGCAGGAATGCCCGCGCTACACGAGTTCCAGTGAATCCGTCAGCTATTTCGCCTCGAAGACGCATGCTGTGGGGGTGCGGTGCGATGCCGACGGGGAGCTTGATCTGGTGGCGCCGTTCGGGCTCGATGATGTTTTTTCGTTTCGCATCATGCCGAACCGGGTGATGGACAATCAACGGACGCATGAGGTGAAGGGGAGAAGGGCACAGGAGTGCTGGCCGGAGATCAGCGTGGTGCCATGGTAGGGACGTAGAGATAAGATAAGTCGGCGCGAAGCCCCCCTCTCTGGCCTGCCGGCCATCTCCCCCTCAAGGGGGGAGATCAGATGTCATCGCGGCCTTCGCCAATCACCAATGCTACAGAAAAATGCGCCGGCGCCGAAGCAGCCAATCTCCCCCCTTGAGGGGGAGATGTCCGGCAGGACAGAGAGGGGGGCCTCGCGCCGATCTTTCAATAAAGGGGGTGCAAAAGCACCTTTTGCTCACCCATTCACCAGCGCCATCAGCTCCTCGCTATAGCGCTTGCCGACCACCTTATCCGGCGACAGCGCGTAGCCAATCGCGGCGACCTCCGCAGCACTCAGCTCAATCCCTGCCGCTGCCGTGTTCTGTTCCAGATGGCGGATTTTCCGCGCGCCGGGGATCGGCACGATGAAATCGCCCTGGTGCAGCACCCAGGCGAGCGCCAGCTGCGCCGATGTCACGCCCTTCTCCGCCGCCATCTTTTCCAGCGTGGCAACAACCTTGGCGTTGGCCGCCATGGCCTCGGCCTGGAAGCGCGGCTGGCCGAGGCGCCAGTCGCCGGCGTCGAGGACGTCCGGCCTGGCGATGGTGCCGGTGAGCAGGCCGCGGCCGAGCGGGCTGTAGGGGACAAAGCCGATGCCGAGCTCGCGGCAGACGGCGAGGACCTCGTCCTCGGGATCGCGGGTCCATAGCGAATATTCGCTCTGCACGGCCGATATCGGGTGCACCGCATGCGCCCGGCGGATGGTCGCCGCACTCGCCTCGGAAAGGCCGAGCGCGCGCACCTTGCCCTCGCGCACCAGCTCGGCCATGGCGCCGACCGTATCCTCGATCGGCACGTTGGGGTCGACACGGTGCTGGTAGTAGAGGTCGATGACATCAGTGCCCAGCCGCTTCAGCGAGGCCTCGGCCACCGCCTTGACGTGCTCGGGGCGGCTGTCGACGCCGGCCATGCGGTCGGTGCCCGTCCCCTCTTCCAGGATCTTGAAGCCGAATTTGGTGGCGATCGTCACCTTGTCGCGCACCGGCTTCAGCGCCTTGCCGAGCAGGATCTCGTTCTCGTAGGGGCCATAGACTTCGGCGGTGTCGAAGAAGGTGACGCCGATCTCGGCGGCGCGGCGCAGCGTGGCGATCGCTTCGGCTTCCGGCTGGCCGCCATAGACAAAGCTCATGCCCATGCAGCCGAGGCCGACGGGGAAGACTTCGAGTTCAGTTCCAAGTTTGCGGGTTTGCATCACGCATCTCCTTGTTGTGATGCGGAACAAGTAGCCACTTGCCTTTCGTTCGATAACCGTGTCGCTTTTGCACGGCTTGTTCTATAAAATAGATCAATGAACCGAGCGAACCTCTCTCAACTGGCCGTGCTTGCCACCGTCGCCCAATGCGCCAGTTTTCGCGGTGCGGCCCGCGAGCTCGGCATCGCGCCGTCCGCGGTGAGCCACGCGGTGGCGAGCCTTGAGGCGCGGCTCGGCGTGCGGCTGCTGGCGCGTAGCACGCGCAGCGTGGCGCCGACCGTGGAAGGGGCGCAGCTGCTCGAACGGCTGCGGCCGGCGCTTTCCGAAATAGACCACGCGCTGGAGACGGCGGTGGAGGCGCGCGACCGGCCGGCCGGCAATCTGCGGCTGACCGTGCCGCGCACGGCAGCGCACCTGACGCTGACGCCACGGCTCGGCGCCTTTGCCGCCGCCTATCCCGACATCGTGCTGGAGATCGTCATCGAGGACCGCTTCACCGATGTGGTCGAGGGCGGCTTCGATGCCGGTGTGCGGCTCGGCGAAAGCCTGCAGCGCGACATGATCGCGGTGCGCATCGGGCCCGACCTTCGCGGCGCCGTCGTCGCCGCGCCGTCCTATTTTGCCACGATGCCCAGACCGCGCCACCCGCGCGAGCTCGCCGACCATCGTTGCATCAGCTTCCGCTTTTCCAGCGGCATCCTCTATCGCTGGGAATTCGAGAAGGACGGCGAGGAGATCGAGATCGCTGCGCAAGGGCCGCTGATCCTCGACGAGGACCATCTGATCGCGCAAGCGGCGGTAGACGGCGCCGGGCTCGCCTTCGTCTTCGAGCCCTATGTCAGGGCGCCGCTCGCCGACGGCAGGCTGATCCGCGTGCTGGAAGACTGGTGCCCGACCTTCGACGGCTTCTTCGTCTATTATCCCAGCCGCCGGCAGATGCGGCCGGCGCTGCGGGCTTTCGTGGATTTCTTCAGGGTGGGCGGGTAGGCGCGCTGCAGGCTCGCGGCGAAACCATCGCTCCAAGGTTGGTCGCCAACCCTATTGGCCGGCGGCGCCGCCCCTCATCTGCCTGCCGGCACCTTCTCCCCGTAGGAACGGGGAGAAGGGGCTGACTGCAACGCCGGCGCCCTTCTTGCGACTTCTGAGATTGGCGAAACCATCGGCGCAGGCTTCTTTCTCCCCGTCACTATACGGGGAGAAATGCCCGGCAGGGCAATGAGGGGCGGCGCCGGCGCCCGGAATTGTGTGGAGAGTGGGGCATAGGGTAGCCTGGAAGAAAGCTGACCTCAGCGGCGTTTTTCGGCCATGGAATCGTCAATCACAAACACCTCAACCCGCTATGGCTGGGCGATGATCGTCCTCCACTGGCTGATCGGGATCATCTTCATCGGCCAGTTCGTGCTCGGCTTCGTGATGATGCGGATCGAAAGCCAGCGCACCGCCTTCGAGCTGATCCAGTTGCACAAGTCCCTCGGCTTCCTGCTGCTCGGCCTGATCATCCTGCGCATCGCCTGGCGGCTCGGCAACATCGTGCCGGCGTTGCCCTCCTCGGTCGGAGGCCTGGAGCGACAAGCCGCGCCGCTCGCGCATTTCGCGCTCTATCTCTTCCAGATCAGCCTGCCGCTCTCCGGTTGGGCGCTGGTGTCGGTGTCGACGCTGGAGATCCCGAGCATGCCATTCAATCTGTTCGTGATGCCCAACCTGCCACTGGCCGTATCCGACGCGGCAGAGAGTTTTTGGACGGCAGCGCACTGGTATCTCGCCTATGCCGGCATCGCGCTCGTCGTCCTGCATGTCCTGGCCGCGTTGCGCCATCATTTCTGGCTGCGCGACCGCGTGCTTGCGCGCATGATCACGCCTTCGTCAGGCAGGGAATAGAAGACCGCCGTCGTTCGTTGGTGAGGCGAGAAGACAGCAATGCGCTGCCTCAGAAAAAGGACCTTCCCCATGCATGCGCGCATCCTTGGATTGGCGGCCCTTGCCGCTTGCCTTGCCGTGCCCGCCATCGCGGCGGTGGCGCTCAGCGACGCCGCCGGCAGCTACACGATCAGCCCGGCCGCATCGAACATCCGCTTCACCATCGGCAAGGCGGGCGGCGGCGGCTTCGACGGCGCCTTCGCCCGCTTCAAGGGCAGCATCCGCATCGACAACGGCAATGTCGAACGCTCGCAGGTCAACCTCACCATCTTTCCCGAGAGCGTCGGCACCGGCCAGAACCGCATCGATGCCTTCCTGCGCTCCGACGCGGTGTTCGACAGCGCCAACAGCCCGGAAATCCAGTTCCGCTCGACCAATGTGACCCGTACCGGCGACACGACGGCCTTGGTCACCGGCCGGCTGACGGCGCGCGGCAAGACGTTTCCGGAAAAATTCACCGCCGAGCTCAGCAGCCTCAAGGCCGGCACGATCAAATTCCACGTCACCGGCAAGGTGTTGAGGTCGCGCTACGGCATGGATGTCGGCACGCCGATCTATTCCAACGTCGTCAACTTCGACATGACGCTGACGGGCAAGAGGGGCTGAGGCGCATTTCCTCGCCCCGGCAACGCTGGCCACGCTATGCACACATCTTCTGTGATTGGCGTGACTGATCAGGCCGTAGCTTGATGGCCACGTGGTTCCCCCAATCCGTCGCTGCTTCGCAGCGCCACCTTTCCCCCTCCGGAGGGAAAGGAAGGGAGCGTTGCTGGAGGAGCGTTGATGGCAAAAAGCTAGGCGCCTTCCTCTACCCCGTCGATCGGGGGAGAGGTGGCTCGGCGAAGCCGAGACGGAGTGGGGGTCGACCAGCGCTACATTGGACAATGCATGCGCCAAGCCACGGAGCGTCTGCGATTGGCTTTTCCCCTGAATTGGGGCACACCTCCATGATGCAATTCGACATGGAGAAGCGTGATGTTCCGATGGGGTGTTCTGTCGACGGCCAAGATCGGCCGCGAGCAGCTGTTGCCGGCGATTGTCGAGGCGGAGAATGGCGTCCTGTCGGCGATCGCCAGCCGCGATCTGGCGAAAGCCCGGGCGCTCGCCGACCGCTTCGGCGCGCCGCATGCTTTCGGCTCCTATGAGGAACTGCTCGCGTCGAAGGACATCGACGGCGTCTACATCCCGCTGCCCACCTCGCAGCATGTCGAGTGGACGGCCAAGGCGATTGAGGCCGGCAAGCATGTGCTGGTCGAGAAGCCGCTGGCGCTCGACGCCAAGGACATCGCGCCGCTGATCAAGCTGCGCGACGAGAAGAAGGTGCTGGTCTGCGAAGCCTTCATGGTCATCTACCACCCGCAATGGATCAAGGTGCGCGACCTGATCGCCAGCGGCGCCATCGGCCGGCTGCGCCACGTGCAGGGCGCGTTCTCCTATTACAATGTCGACCCCAAGAACATGCGCAACCAGCTCGACCTCGGCGGCGGCGCATTGCCCGACATCGGCGTCTACCCGACAGTGTCGACGCGCTTTTCGACCGGCAAGGAACCGCAGCGCGTGCAGGCGACGATCGAGCGCGACAAGACCTTCGGCACCGACATCTATTCCTCGATCCGCGCCGATTTCGGCGACTTCGAACTGTCCTTCTACCTGTCGACGCAGATGGCGGCGCGGCAGGTGATGGTGTTCCACGGCGAGAAGGGTTTCATCGAGGTGTTCTCGCCGTTCAATGCCGGGCTCTACGACCACCATCGGGTCGAGCTGCACAACCAGAACCACACCGAGGCGCAGGTGTTCCGCTTCCCCGGCACGCAGCAGTACCGGCTGGAGGTCGAGACCTTCGCCAGGGCGGCGCAGGGCGGCAAGGAGCGCGTCTTCACGCTGGAGGAATCGGTGCTCAACCAGAAGGTCATCGATGCCATCTTCCGCGCCGGCGGCAAGGACGGCTGGGAACCGGTCTGAGTCTTTGTCTTGACGCAATTCCGGACGGAAAACCGCTTCACACTTTTCCTGGAATTGCTCTATCGGCCTTGGGGGGAGCAAAAATGGCTGACGATGCGGACGTCATCATTGTCGGCGCGGGGCTGGCCGGCCTCGTCGCCGCGGCCGAGCTGGCCGAGGCCGGCAGGAAGATCATCATCGTCGACCAGGAACCGGAGCAGTCGCTGGGCGGCCAGGCCTTCTGGTCGTTCGGCGGGCTGTTCCTGGTCGATTCGCCGGAGCAGCGGCGCATGCGCATCCGCGATTCGCACGATCTCGCGCTGGAAGACTGGATGGGCACCGCGGCCTTCGACCGCCCGGAAGATTTCTGGCCGCGCAAATGGGCCGAGGCCTATGTCGGCTTTGCCGCCGGCGAAAAGCGTTCCTGGCTGATCGAACGCGGGCTGAAATTCTTTCCCGTCGTCGGCTGGGCGGAACGCGGCGGCGGCAACGCCATCGGCCACGGCAATTCGGTGCCGCGCTTCCACGTCACCTGGGGCACCGGCCCCGGCGTGCTCGAACCTTTTGTCCTGCGTGTGCGGGAGGCGGCGAAACGCGGGCTTGTCCAGTTCAAATTCCGCCATCGTGTCAACGAGCTGACGCGAACGGGCACGACCGTCGATGGCGTGCGCGGCGACATCCTCGAGCCAAGCAGCGTCGAGCGCGGCCGCAAGAGCGCGCGCGACATCGCCGGCGACTTCGAACTTCACGCGCAAGCGGTGATCGTCGCCTCCGGCGGCATCGGCGCCAATCACGAGCTGGTGCGCAAGAACTGGCCCGAGCGCCTGGGCAAGGCGCCCACGCGGATGATCACCGGCGTGCCCGACCATGTCGATGGCCGTATGCTGGCCATCACCGAAGCGGCCGGCGGCAGGGTCATCAACCGCGACCGCATGTGGCACTATGTCGAGGGCATCAGGAACTGGGCGCCGATCTGGACCGACCACGCGATCCGCATCCTGCCCGGCCCGTCGTCGCTGTGGCTCGACGCGCGCGGCAAGCGCCTGCCGGTGCCGCTCTATCCGGGCTTCGACACGCTCGGCACGCTCAGCCACATCATGAGCACCGGCTTCGACTATTCCTGGTTCATCCTGACCAGGAAGATCATCCAGAAGGAGTTCGCGCTGTCGGGCTCCGAGCAGAACCCGGACCTGACCGGCAAGAGCTGGCGCCAGGTGCTGGGCCGCGCCACGTCGGGCATTCCCGGCCCGGTGAAAGCCTTCATGGAGAAGGGCGAGGACTTCATCGTCGAGGCCGACCTTTCGAAGCTGGTCAAGCGCATGAACGCACTGGCCGGCGGCGAGCCGCTATTGGAGGCGGCCCAGGTCGAGCGCGAGATCCGCGCCCGCGACCGGCAGCTCGACAATCCATTCTCGAAAGACATGCAGGTGACGGCGCTGCGCGGCGCGCGCGCCTATCTCGGCGACAAGCTGATCCGCACCGCAAAGCCGCACAAATTGCTCGATCCGGCGAACGGCCCGCTGATCGCGGTGCGCCTCAACATCCTCACCCGCAAGACGCTCGGCGGCCTGCAGACCGATCTCGACAGCCGCGTTCTCGATGCCGGGGGCCAACCGGTGCCGGGTCTCTACGCGGTCGGCGAAGCTGCCGGCTTCGGCGGCGGCGGCGTGCACGGCTACGCGGCGCTGGAAGGCACGTTTCTCGGCGGCTGCATCTTCTCCGGGCGCAGTGCAGGACGGGCGGCGGGCGGCGCAGTGGTCTGAAGGATCGACGGCGTTCCCGCAAGCTCGTGCCGTCGGGGGCGCCTCGTTTGCCGCATCAATCTCTTGTGTAGGTACCCCCGCGCACTAACAGATGCTAACATTCTTCGTTCCTCGGGAACGTCGCAATGTCCAAGATTTGCTTGTTGTGCGCGTGCCTTCTTTTTCTGGCTGGCTTGTCGGCACCTGCGTCCTCTGAGGCCGAAATCAGTCAGCGCGGTCACAGATATGCACTTGTCATCGGCAACTCCGCCTACCGCTATGCGCCATCGCTCCTCAACGGGGTGAATGACGCGAATGCGATCGCTCGAATTTTGGAAGAGACGGGGTTTAAGGTCACGCTTGGCCTGGATGCCGACGCCTCAACGTTCAGGGAACTCATCGGGAAATTCAGGCGAAACTTGCAGCCGGGTGATGTCTCGCTTTTTTACTACGCCGGACACGGGCTCCAAGCGAACGGAGAAAACTACCTATTGCCTGTTGATGCCGCCCTTCACCGTCCGGCCGACTTGGCTCTGGAGGCTGAGCGCTTGCAAGACATTATCGCAGCCATGACGGCCGAGGAAAATACCGCCATCGTCCTTCTCGATGCCTGTCGAGACAATCCTTTCGTCAAGCAACTAAGTGGACAGAGTCAGAGTCGCGGCTTTGCGATAGAAAAGGGGCTGGGAGCCCTGGATGCCGGCAGGGGGGTCTTCATCGGCTTTGCAACACAGCCCGGCAATGTCGCTCTCGATGGAGCCGTCAATCATAGCCCGTTTGCAGACTCTCTTGTGAAGCGCATAAAGACTCCCTCGATCGACATTGAAATTCTCATGCGTCGCGTCCGCTTGGACGTCATGAACGCGACGGCTGGAAGGCAGGTTCCCTGGAGCAATTCGTCCTTGGTGGAGCCGGGGTTCTCATTCAACCCAGATCCCACATCCAATAATCAGTCTCCGTCAGAGCTTCCTCAGCCAGACATCAATACGGCGAAAGACCTCGAGTTTTGGAAATCGATCAAGGATACATCCGATGTCTCCATGTATCGTGCCTATCTGGCGGCATTTCCGAATGGTGCGTTCATCGAAATAGCGAAGAGCCGAATTGCCAAGTTCCAAGCACCTTCGCCGCCACGCAAGAAAATCCTAACAAGGAAAGTCAGTCGCAAGCCGCAAGCCTCGCTGCCGATCAACGAGCCTTCCGCCAATCGTTCGGCGGAAACGACCGCACCTGCCAAGCAGGAATCCGTTGGACGATGCAGGGATGGCAACAAAGAGAGATGTCGCGAGAGATGCCGTGAAGGCGTAAGGCGTGCCTGCCGCAAGCTGCAACAGCTTGGGGGTTAGACGACCCGCGGATTATCGCCTTGCGTAGCAAATTCGGGTGCGGCGGGCGTGTTCGCTTGATCCCACAATCCGACATTGCAACCTGAGGGCATGCGTCCAGATTACCGGCTTGCCAGCACCATAGGGTTGCCCTCGCTGTCGCGGAACTCGGCGACGGTGCGGCCAGGCTGCCATGGAGCTTCCTGAGGCTCGGTGATGATTTCGACGCCGCGCGCCTTCAACGCGGCGATTGTCGTTTCGACATCGCCATCGACCAGCACCAGCACGGGGTCGACCCCCGGCGCCTCGTCGGCGCGTCTGACAAAATGCAGGTTGGTGACGGCGTCGGGAAACGCCAGCTCGATCCAGCGCCAGCCGCCCTCGCCCATCGGCTGGTCGGCTATCACCTGGCAGGCAAGGTGATCGGTATAGAACGCCTTGGCGCGGTCCTGGTCGAACACCGGAAGTTCGGCAAACTGGATATGCATGATGTCTCTCCTCATCGCGGAGGCCGCCGCGCGGCCTCGACGGATGAAAGACGACGCAGACGCGCAGAAAGATTCGGGCCACCTTGAGAATCTTTTCGATGCTGCGGAACGTCTTTTGTGGGCAAACCCAGAAAAGGAGATGACAATGGGCTACAATCTCATCCGCTACGGCGTGAAGGATGAAAGCATCGCCGAAAACCGTACCCTGGTTGCAAGGTGTTCGAGGCGCTCGACGAAACGAAGCCGCTATCCGTGCGCTACCTCGTTCTGGAGCTGGAGAATGGCGAGTTCGTGCATCTTGTCGGGTATGACAAGGACAGCGCCGCCCTGACCGGGCTCGACGCCTTCAAGGCTTTCAGCGCCGACCACGCCGAGCGGCGCTCCGGCGCTCTCGCCAGATCGGCGGCAAAAATCGTCGGCAACTATCGTATGCTGGACAATGCCAGTGAGGCCATGCCGGCCTGACCTCAGTGCCGGCACGGCCCTCCTGGCGTCGCCGTGCCGCAGCCTGCTCGGGAATGAACGCAATGATGTCATCGAAATTCGACCGGGCGGCGCTGGACGCGATGCTGGCCGGCCTGCGTCCGAAGTTGCACCGCTACGCAGGCCGCATGGCCGGCTCCGTCATCGACGGCGAGGACATCGTGCAGGAGACGGTGCTGAAGGCGCTGCAGGCGATCGACGGCAACGCCGCAGTCGACCGTCCGGAGCAATGGCTGTTTCGCATCGCCCACAATGCGGCACAGGACTATCTGCGCCACCGCCAGCGGGAGCGTTCCCGCCTAAGCGAGGCCGATATGACCGGAGTGGAAGACCTCTCCGCCAGCGCGGAGGCGAGGCTTGCAGCTGCCACCAGCCTGCGCACTTTCATGCAGCTCACGCTGCCGCAGCGCGGCGCCGTTATCCTGGTCGACGTGCTCGGCCTCAGCCTTTCCGAAACCTGCGAAGCGACGGGCGCGACGCTGGCCGCAACCAAGGCGGCGCTGCATCGCGGGCGGGCCGAGTTGAGGGGGTTGGCAGCAGCGCCGGAAGAAGCCGTCATGCCGGCGCTCGATGCCGACGACGAGCGGCGGCTGCGCCACTACGTCGACCTGTTCAACGCGCGCGACTTCGACGCCGTCAGGGCGCTGATCGCCGAGGATATCCAGCTCGAAGTCGTCAACCGCACGCGTCTCAGAGGCAAGAAGCAAGCCTCGACCTATTTCGGCAACTACGATCGCGTCAGCGATTGGTTGCTCTCGCTCGGCTTCGTCGAGGACCGACCGGCGATCCTGATCCGCGATCCGCGGACTCCGGCCCGCGCGGTGCGCGGCTTCATGCTGATCGAATGGCGCGGCGAAGAGGTCGCGGGTATCCGCGATTTCCGCTACGCGCCCTATTGCCTGGCGGATGCGGATATCCGTCCGGTCGACTGAACGGTAGCAAGGCGCCATCACTGCCCGAACAGGTCGGCGGGCATGCCGGATCGGGCCACTCGGCCGTACCGGCAAGGCAACGCAGGCGGGGCGGCCCCTAGGCCGTCCCGTCGAACTTGCTGGCTCCGACGCGGCGGCATCCACCTCGCGCCAGCATGCTGTCGGTCACTGATCGACGACGAGACGTAGAGCTCGCGATGCCGGCTGCAGCTGGACCTGCCTGCCCCAGTCGAAGGCGATGAAATCCTGTTCGATGCCGTCCGCGAAGATGACGCCGCCCTCGTTCATGCGCGATGTGATGAGGAGCGGGCTTTCGGTGATCTTTCCGGCGCGCAAATTCGTGGCGGTAGCGACGCTCGGAAACGGCTCGCGCACCCAGAAGCCCACCGCGTGCTCTTCGCGGCCGAGCGACAGGTCGAGATGCGTCGCTTCCATGATCGAGCGCGCCCAGCCCGTCGCGCCGGTGCCGGAGGCGACGATGAGGCCGCTGGAGGAATGGTTTTCCGCCTCGCCCTCTGCCTCGATCCGGTAACGGGCCGACTGGTGGCTGCGGTGGCCGACGAAGATCTCGTTGAGCGCGAGAAGCGTTTCGCCGCCATCGAGCTCGGCCTGAACCATGGTTCGCGCTTCGATGCCGACATTGCCGGCTATGCTGGCGGCGAGCAGCTTGCCCAGCCGGCCGACGCCGATGCGGACCAGCACACCGTCATAGAGATCCGGCGCCGGATTGACGCCGAGCACCGGCTGGCCGTCGAGGTACTTGGCGACATTGGCGACCAGCCCATCCTGTCCCACCGGCACGACAACGTCGTCGGCCGCGAACAGGAAACGGTCGAGGTCAGCGCGCTTGACCAGGGTCTGGCGCCAATCCGCCGGCACCAAGGCCCGTGCCGCGCCCAGCACGGCATGGAACTTGTCGTGCCGGACCTCGACATCCTCGAGCCGCTGGCCGCGCGTCTGCAGGAAGAAGCGTGCCTGGTCGCGCGTCGCGTGGCGCGCGACCAGAAGCTCGTAGTCGGTCTCGCGCGTCACGAAGACCGCGCGGGGTCGGTTCGCCGCCATGCTTCGCCCCCCCTCAGCGGGCCTCGATCACCGCCGGGCTCTTGCGGAATTCGCCGAGCACGGTGGCGAGCAGGTCCGGCGTCACGTTGACGTGCTCGATCTTCTCCAGCTTGCAGGCGAGCTGCTGGGCGGCGAGGCCGAGCAGGATCGCGGGCGGCAGGTCGCGGTAGATGGCGATGCGCTGCCGTTCGGCCTCGGCCCTGGCGCCCTCGACGGTGCGGATGCGCTCCGCCTCGGCGGCCGCCTCGACCTGCTGCGCCTCCGCCGCGCCGGTGGCGCGGTTGCGGGCGTTTTCGGCCTCCTCGGCAATCAACAGCTTCTCGCGCCGCGCCAGTTCGGTCCTGGTCGCCATTTCATTTTCGGCGATGGCGCGCTCCTTTTCGACGGCGAGCGCCCGACGCTCGAAGGTCGCTTCGTCGGCCTTCTGCTGCAGCGCCTCGAAGGTCGGTGTCTGCAAGGCCCGCTCGAGCTCGCTCGTCGGGGTGAGGTTGGTGAGCCGCACGGTGACCGCGGCGACGCCAATGTCGATCAGCGCCGGGTCGGCGGCGACAACCGCCTGCAGCCGTTCGCGCAACGGGGCGGGGCCGGCGTCGAGAAGCGCGCGGACCGGCGCCTGTCCGAGATATTGCTGCACCGCCTGGTTGGCGATGCCGGCGATGCGCGCCTGTATCTTCTCGATCGGCTCGCCCTGCGGCTTGCCGGTCCTGAGATTGATGCTGAAATCGACGCGCTCCGCCAGCCGCCCGGGATCGACGACATGCCAGCCGACCGTGCCCTGCACGGCCACGGTCTGGAAATCCTGGCTGCGGCCCTTGACGAACAGCGTCATCTCGCGGTCGTCCATCGGCACTTCGGCAATGCTGGCGGTTTCCGGCGCGAACCAGAACACCAGGCCGCGGCCGCTCTGCTTCACGCGACCATCGCGATAGCGGATGACGTGGCTGCTTGCCTCGCTGCGGAGCTGGGCGATGAAGCCGAAGTTGCGGATGGTGGCCATGGTAGTCTCTCCCTCAATCGGTTACGGACGCTGGAAACGGTAAAGTTCTGCCGGTCGGTAGGCGGTGCCCGCCTCATAGGCGCCGGTCGCCGCCAACCAGCCCTTGTCGAGCAGCCGCCGGCGAAAGGCCGGCTTGTTGAGCGATGTGCCGAGAATCGCCTCGTGCACATCCTGGAGCTGCCGCAGCGTGAACAGTTCCGGCAGCAGCGCGAAAGCGACGTCGGAATAATCGAGCTTGCCGCGCAGCCTGAGCATCGCCATCGCCAGGATGTCGGCGTGGTCGAAGGCGAGCGTGAGCTTTTCGTTCTCCGGCGACAGCACGTTGACCGGACCGCCGGCCTCGCCGGCCCAGGGCACATGGATCGCGGCGGGCAGCAAAGTTGGCATCGCCCGCGCGGCCGCGTCGAAGGCCGTCTCGGTCAGCAGAACGAGATAGGCAACGCTGACGATGCGCATGCGCGGATCGCGATCGACCGCGCCGAAGGTGTAGAGCTGTTCGAGGCGAGCACCCTCGATTGCGGCCTTCTCGCGCAGCACCCGCGCGGCAGCGGCATCGAGGGACTCGTCGATGCCGACAAAGCCGCCCGGCAACGCCCAGCGGCCTGCGTGCGGATGCTGGTCGCGCCTGAGCAGCAGGACCGTGGGGCGCCCGTCGCGCAGCCCCAGCAGGACGAGGTCGACCGCCACCGACGGCCGCTGGAATGCGCTGGGGTCGTAGTCCTTGAGGAAATCGGTCTCGCTCATTGACGTGTCTGTGTCTATTGCGCAAGTTACATATATCTATCTTGAATATATGTCAACTGACACGCAGGAGTTCGAGAGACGGTCAAGAAGGTGAGCGTAGATCGTCCGTGCACCTGTCCTGCGCGCTGATCGCCGTCAACTCGATGTCAGGGTGCTGTTGGAACGCCACGCGGATCCGCGCGTTTGCAGGTCAAGCTGTGCGGTCAAAACGGAGCTCGCGCAATGGCCTCCATCCGGTACATCGTGACGGACGTCGATAGGTCGGTCGAATTCTATCGCGACAGACTCGAGTTCTCTGTGAACATGCACAATCCCGGCAAGTTTGCAGCGCTCGCTCGTGATGATCTGACGCTCTACTTGAGCGCCCCCGGAGCGGGTAGTGGAGGAACAGCCGGCGGCACTCCGGAGCCTGGCGGCTGGAACCGGTTCATGATCATCACGAAGGACCTGGATGGGCTCATCAGCCGGTTGAATGCCGATGGGGCCGAATTCAGAGGCGAAATCAGCGAAGCGGGAGCCGGTCGAGCCAGGCTTCTGAAAGACCCATCGGGCAACCTGATTGAACTGTTTGAGTTCAAGTAATTGAAGCTCCTGACGCCCGCCGCAACCTGGGGCAACCCCAAGGGCCATCGAGCTGTTGAGGAGGTGTCGGATTGCGGGTAGGTGACGATCTGCTCGTTGCCCAGGCGGAAGGACGGAGTTCAACTCATCGATGGTGAAATGGCGCGCCCGAAGAGATTCGAACTCCTGACCCCCAGATTCGTAGTCTGGTGCTCTATCCAGCTGAGCTACGGGCGCGCAACAGGCCATGCTTTGCATAGCCCCGCGATCCGATCGTGACGACCGGCCGCGACGAGACGTGTTCCCTAACGACTGAATTTCCGAAAAGCAAGCCGATCCGGCAAAAGTTTTGTCGCAGGTGCTTTTTGTCCGGACTAGGCCGGTCGGCGCAAATTTCCGCGCGCCTGGTCGAGGCGGACCGGCTGGTCGGGGATGGTGACGGCGAAGGTGGTGCGCCCGCCGATCGATTCGACCAGCTCGACCGTGCCGCCATGGGCGCGGATCAGCTCGTAGGCGATGGCCAGCCCCAGCCCGGTGCCGCCGCTGCGCGCCGAGCCGCGGAAAGCGGCGAACAGGTTCTCGCGCGCTTTCGGCGGCAGGCCAGGTCCGGTGTCGGTGACGACGATGCGGCTGACGCTGCCCAGGCGCTCGGCCGAGACCGCCAGCCGGCGCACGACCGCGCTTTCGGTGTCGGCCGCCATCGCCTGCACCGAGTTGCGGCAGAGATTGGTGAGCACGCGAAACAGCTGGTCGGAATCGGCGTCGACCTCGAAGGCGTGCTCGACACCGTTGACGAAATCGATGCCCTCCTCGATGTCGAGCAGGCCGTGCACGTCCTCGACCAGTTGGCGCAGCCGCACGCGGCGGCGCGACGGCGGCGGCTCCTGCGTGCGGCCATAGGCGAGCACGCCTTCCGAATAGGACACGGCGCGGTCGAGCGCGCGCAGCAGCTTCGGCGCGAAGGACTGCACGGTCGGGTCCTTGACCAGCCGCAGGCGGTCGGACATCAGCTGCGCGGAGGCCAGGATGTTGCGCATGTCGTGGTTGATCTTCGACACGGCCAGCCCGAGATCGGCGAGGTGCTTCTGCTCGGAAAGCATCTTCTGCAGCCGTTCCTGCATCTGCGACAGCTCGCGTTCGGCGACGCCGATCTCGTCGGCGCGGGCGGCGGGACGGATGATGCGGCCGGGGTCGTCGGGCGCCTCGGAGAAGGACAGCATCGAGCGCGTCATGGTGCGGATCGGGCCGATCATGATCAGGTCGATCGCGGCATAGACCAGCATGGCGGTGAACAGCGAGATCAGCAGCGAGACGAAGGCGACGTTGCGCGAATAGACCAGCATGGCGCTGCGCAAGGCATAATCGGGCATGATCAGCTCGAATTCCTTGTCGCTCTCGCCGACCGGGCCGAACACGCGCAGCATGCGCTTGCCGCCGAAAAACAGCGTGTCGAGCGCCCCGGTCATGCCGTCGATCATGCCGACCTTGGAAATGTCGATGTGCTCGTCGACCTGCGGCGGCATCTCGGACACCACCAAAAGCCGCGAGACGCCGCCGTCGCGCACGGCGATCGCCTTGGCGCCGATCGCCATCAAAACGTCGTTCTGGGCCGTGCGCGAGAGCGAGTTGGGCTCGCCCTGCACCAGCACGATCGAGACCGCGGCCGCCGTGCCCAACCGCTCCTTCAGCCAGCTCACCCGGTAGCTGGCGATCCAAGGCAGGAAAATCAGGATTTCGGCCAAGAGCACGAAGACGATGGTGAGCAGAAGAAGCTTGGTCGACAGGCCGCGCGACAGGGGCACCGTGCGGGCGGCGGTGCTCGCCGCGCCGGCCCTGTCGTCCGTGGCTTGGGCTTCAGTCATGCTTCAGGTCTTCACAAACACTTGATAGCGAAGATTAGGCGATTACGGCTTTTTTGCCAATTTCGTCCTTGCCGGATAAAAAACATCCACCGCGCGATCGCGACAAAGGGCGCAGCGGCGCCGGATTGACTTCCAAAACCCTTCTTTCTATAAGCCCGCTCACGCTCGGGCCATTCGTCCCGGCGCGGTTTCGATCGCGCCTAAACCGGCCCGGCAAAGCTCCTGTTACAGAGTGACAGAATCAAGAAGGGCCGCACCCCGCGGTATTAAAACAAATGAAGCGTACCTACCAACCGTCCAAACTCGTCCGCAAGCGCCGGCACGGTTTCCGTGCTCGCATGGCCACCAAGGGTGGTCGCGGCGTCGTCGCAGCCCGCCGCAACCGCGGCCGCAAGCGGCTCAGCGCCTGAACGGAAGACGAGATCGTTGCCCGCAACCGGCAAGCCAGTGGGAGCACATCCCAAGCGGCTTCTGAAGCGCGCGGATTTCCTGGCTGTCCGCGGCGGCGAGAAGCGCCGCGGGCGGCTTTTCCTCGTCGAGGTTCTCGACCGTGGCGACGGATTGTCGCCGCGCGTCGGCTACACCGTCACCAAGAAGGTCGGCAATGCGGTCGTGCGCAACCGCGTCCGGCGCCGGCTGAGAGAAGCCGTGCGCACGCACGCGGCCGATGACATGGCGCCCGGCAATGACTATGTCATCGTCGGGCGTGAAGACGTGATCGCCATTCCGTTCGGCCAGTTGAAGGCCGAGCTTTCCCGCCGACTGCGCGGAACACGATAGGCCAAGGGCTTCGATGGAAAACAACCGCAATTTCTTCATCACCATCGCGCTGTCGGTGCTGATCCTGACGCTGTGGCAGGTGTTCTACATGAACCCGCGCGTCGAGCAGCAGCGCGAGGCGGCCCGCATCGAGGAACAGCGGCAGGCCGAGCAGAAGAAGGCGGCCGAAGCGGCCAATCCGGGTGCTGCCGTCACGCCGGCCCCCGCGCCCGGCGCCATTCCGAGCGCTCCTGGCGGCGAGGCCGTGACGGCGGCCGGCCGCGCGCAGGCGCTGGCCGCGACCAGCCGCGTCAAGATCGACACGCCGAGCCTGGAAGGTTCGATAAACCTCACCGGCGCGCGCCTCGACGACCTCAAGCTCAAGCACTACACCGAGACCGTCGACAAGAACTCGCCCGAGATCGAGCTGCTCAACCCGTCGGCGCTGCCCAACGGCTATTTCGCCGAGATCGGCTTTGTCGGCAACGACAAGACCGGCGCGGTGCCGGGCGCCGACACGGTGTGGACGGTCGACGGCAACGCCACGCTGACGCCGTCGACGCCGGTGACGCTGACCTATACGAACGACAAGGGCCTGACCTTCAAGCGCACCGTCTCAGTCGACAACGACTATATGTTCACGGTCTCCGACACTGTGCAGAACTCAGGTACGGCGCCCGTCTCGCTGTTCAATTACGGCCGCGTCACCCGCTTCGACAAGCCCGCCGTCGCCAGCACCTATGTGCTGCATGAGGGTCTGATCGGCTATACCGGCACGGAAGGCCTGCAGGAGCACAAATACGCCTCGATCGAGAAAGACAAGCAGGCCCAGCCCGGCAAGTCGACCGACGGCTGGCTCGGCATCACCGACAAATACTGGGCGGTGACGCTGGTGCCGACCGAGAAGCAGCCGTTCCAGCCGCGCTACGCCTATTTCGAGGACGGCCGCCACCGCTACCAGTCAGACTTCCTGACCGACGCGATCAATGTCGATGCCGGCCAGTCGGCGACGGTCGAGACCGAGGTGTTCGCCGGCGCCAAGGAAGTCGCCAAGATCAACGCCTACGCCGAGGACCGCCACATCAAGCGGTTCGACCTCTTGATCGACTGGGGCTGGTTCCACTTCATCACCAAGCCGATGTTCTGGCTGATCGACACGCTCTACAAATTCTTCGGCAATTTCGGCCTGGCCATCCTCGCCACCACCGTCATCGTCAAGGCCATCTTCTTCCCGCTCGCCAACAAGTCCTACGCGTCGATGGCAAACATGAAGAAGGTGCAGCCGAAAATGCTCGAAATCCGCGAGAAATACGCGGACGACAAGATGAAGCAGCAGCAGGCGATGATGGAGCTCTACAAGACCGAGAAGATCAATCCGCTGGCCGGCTGCTGGCCGGTGGCGCTGCAGATCCCGGTGTTCTTCTCGCTCTATAAGGTGCTCTACATCACCATCGAGATGCGCCACGCGCCGTTCTTCGGCTGGATCCAGGACCTTGCCGCGCCCGATCCGACCTCGATCTTCAACCTGTTCGGCCTGATCCCGATGACGCTGCCGCATATGCTGATGATCGGCGTCTGGCCGCTGCTGATGGGCGTCACCATGTTCCTGCAGATGCGCATGAACCCGACGCCGCCGGATCCGACGCAGGCCGCGATCTTCACCTGGATGCCGATCATCTTCACCTTCATGATGGCGGGCTTCCCCGCCGGCCTGGTCATCTACTGGGCCTGGAACAATCTGCTGTCGATCCTGCAGCAGGGCGTGATCATGAAGCGCCAAGGCGCCAAGATCGAATTGTGGGACAATCTGGCGGCGCTGTTCCGCAAGAAACCCTCGCCGGCGGAATAGCCGGCAGCCCGATCAATTGTCTTCGAAAAACCCGGCTCGTCCGGGTTTTTTGTTGGCGCCCGGAAACTACGGCTCGGCGTGGTCCGTAGCTTTCTCAGTCCTCCCCAAGAAGCCGCGACGGCTTCCGGCGCAGCGACGCCGGTGTTTGGGAGGTCGTCCGGCAGGCCGGGGTCACCGCGCTGCTTCGCGGGACCCCGGCTTCAACAGCGCGGGTAGACCCGGTCGCCGCCCGTCCCTAAGCTCCGTATGCTGCAAGTGTGGACGGAGCCAGCCGATGACCGGACCCAACCCCAACATCAAGCACCCGATCCCGATGCATCCGCGCGTCGGCTTCCTGAAAGGACTGGTCAGCGCGCCCAACATCGAGGTCGGCGACTTCACCTACTATGATGATCCGGACGGACCGGACAAATTCGCCGAGCGCTGCGTGCTGCACCATTATCCGTTCATCGGCGACAAGCTGATCATCGGCAAGTTCTGCGCCATCGCCGAGGGCGCGCGCTTCATCATGAACGGCGCCAACCACGCAATGTCGGGCTTCTCGACCTATCCGTTCAACATCTTCGGCCATGGCTGGGAGGAAGGCTTCGACCCGAAGACATGGGCGAAGGAGATCCGCGGCGACACGGTGGTCGGCAACGATGTGTGGATCGGCATGGATGCGGTGATCATGCCCGGGGTGACAATCGGCCATGGCGCCATCGTCGCGGCGAAATCGGTTGTCACGCACGACGTGCCGGCCTATGCGATCGTTGCCGGCAACGCGGCCAAGGTGGTGAAGATGCGCTTCGACGACAAGACGATCCGGCGGTTGCTGATGGCAGGCTGGTGGAACTGGCCGGTGGACAAGATCGGCCGCAACCTCGACGCCATCAGGGGCGCCGACATTGCCCGCCTGGAGGCAGCCGTCTGATGGACAAGACCGTGATCGGCACCGACCTGTTCACCCGCGGCTGGGTCTTCATCCGCGGCGTGCCGGCGATGAAGTTCCTGCCGCCGGAGGGTCCGCCGGAGATCGCCTTCGCCGGCCGTTCGAATGTCGGCAAGTCGTCGCTGATCAACGCGCTGGTCGGCCAGAAGGGGCTGGCGCGGACCTCGAACACGCCGGGGCGCACGCAGGAACTCAACTATTTCGTGCCCGACGGTTTTTCCGGCGAAGGCGCCGACCTGCCGCCGATGGCGCTGGTCGACATGCCCGGCTACGGCTATGCCAGCGCGCCGAAGGAAAAGGTCGACGACTGGACGAAGCTGGTCTTCGACTACCTCAAGGGCCGCGTCACGCTGAAGCGCGTCTATGTGCTGATCGACGCCCGCCACGGCATCAAGGCCAAGGACGATGAGGTGCTGTCGCTGCTCGACAAGGCGGCAGTCTCCTACCAGATCGTGCTGACCAAGACCGACAAGATCAAGGCAGCCGGCGTGCCGCGGCTGATCGAGGAGACGCTGGCCAAGATCAAGAAGCGGCCGGCCGCCTTCCCGTTCGTCCTGGCGACGTCGTCGGAAAAGAGCGACGGGCTGGAGGAACTGCGCGCCGCGATCGTGCTGGCCGCCAACGGCGGCTGACGCACCCGCCGCGAAGGCACGTCCGGTCAAGCAAGACCGGCGTATCGCCCGGCCCCATCCCCGATCCTCGTCAATCCGTTTCGTCGCGCTCCGGCGCGTGGTCCCGCCGGCCGGCCAGGATTTCACGCTTGCCGACGTGGTTGGGCGTGCCGACCAGGCCCTCCTTCTCCATGCGTTCGACCAGCGATGCGGCGCGATTGTAGCCGATGCCGAGGCGGCGCTGGATGTAGGAGGTCGAGCATTTCTTGTCGCGCTTGACCACTTTGATGGCTTCCTCGTAGAGGGCGTCGCCGTCCTCTTCGGCCATCGCGCCCTTGTCGAAGACGGGACCCGCGTCGGCCGCCTCTTCTTCCGCCTCCTCGTCGGCGGTGACCGTTTCGAGATATTCCGGACGCCCCTGCGCCTTCAGATGCGCCACGACATGCTCGACCTCCAGGTCGGAGACGAAGGGTCCGTGCACGCGGACGATGCGACCGCCGCCGGCCATGTGCAGCATGTCGCCCTGGCCCAGCAACTGCTCGGCGCCCTGCTCGCCCAGGATGGTGCGGCTGTCGATCTTCGACGTCACCTGGAAGGAGATGCGGGTGGGGAAATTGGCCTTGATGGTGCCGGTGATGACGTCGACCGAGGGGCGCTGCGTGGCCATGATCAAGTGGATGCCGGCGGCGCGCGCCATCTGCGCCAGCCGCTGGATGGCGCCCTCGATCTCCTTGCCGGCCACCATCATCAGATCGGCCATCTCGTCGACGATGATGACGATGTAGGGCATCGGCGCCAGGTCGATTTCCCGTTCCTCGAACAGCGGCTCGCCGGTGCCCTTCTCGAAGCCGACCTGCGCCTGCATGACAACGACCTCGCCGTTGTCGCGGGCGGTGGCGGCGCGCTGGTTGTAGCCGTCGATGTTGCGCACGCCGAGGCGCGCCATCTTGCGGTAGCGGTCCTCCATCTCGCGCACTGCCCATTTCAGCGCCGTGACGGCCTTCTTGGAATCGGTGACGACGGGCGTGAGCAGATGCGGGATGCCGTCATAGACGGACAGTTCCAGCATTTTTGGGTCGACCATGATGAGGCGGCATTCCTCCGGCTTCATCCGGTAGAGCAGCGACAGGATCATGGTGTTGATGGCGACCGATTTGCCGGAGCCGGTGGTGCCAGCGACCAGCAGATGGGGCATCTTGGCCAGGTCGGCGATGACCGGCTCGCCGCCGATCGTCTTGCCGAGGCCCAGCGCCAGCTTGCAGGACGTGTTGCGGAAGCCGGCCGATGCGATCAGCTCGCGGAAATAGACCGTCTCGCGCGTCTCGTTGGGCAGTTCGATGCCGATGACGTTGCGGCCGGGCACGACGGCGACGCGCGCCGAGATCGCCGACATGGAGCGGGCGATGTCGTCGGCCAGGCCGATGACGCGGCTGGATTTCACGCCAGGCGCCGGCTCGAACTCGTAGAGCGTGACGACCGGACCAGGCCGGACATGGATGATCTCGCCCTTGACGCCGAAATCCTCCAACACGCTTTCGAGCAGGTCGGCGTTCTGTTCCATCCGCTCCTGCGACATGTAGAAGCCCTGGCCCTCCGGCGGCATTTGCAGCAGGTCCTCGGACGGCAGCTCGTAGCCGGACGGGGCGGCCGACGGCACCACCTTGCCGGCGACGGGCAGAGACGGCGCGCGCTTCGCGGTCCGGGCGCTTTTTGGAACGGAAATTGGCGCGGCAGGCTCCGCCGCGGGCGCGCGAGGTTCAATCTCCACCGAAGCAGGCCGTGCGGCAGGCGTGCCGGCCTGTGCAGGGCTTGCGGCCGGCCCGTTCGAACGCCATTCGATGATGCGGTAGGACGAAATTGCCTCGACCGGGGCGGCGGATCCGGACCGGATCGGTCGCGCCGGAGGATGCACCGGCGCGGAGGTGGGAGGTGGCGACGATTCGTTCAGGCGAGCCCGTGCCAGGCGCTCGGCGAGCAAGGGCATGCTGAATTCGAAAAACGCATCATCGGAAAGATAGGACCAGCGGAATTTCGGCGGCTGCGCCTTTTGCGCCGGAGCAGCGACCGCCCGCGGCGGAGCGGCGATGGCCTGTGGCGGCTTGACGATGGCCTGCGGCGGCTTGATCGAAGCAGTAGAGGGCGCAGCAAGGATTTCCCGGGCCGGCGCGACCGGCCGGGGGGCCGACGGCGCGGGGCGGACGGAATCGCCGCGGGAAGGCGCCGCCTTGGCCGGTGGTTCATCATCCGGCTGCGCCGTGGGCCGCTTGTCGGACTCCGGCGTGCGGGTGAAACGCACATTGGGCGCGAGGAAGAAATATTGCTGCCAGGTCGGGCGGCCGAACTCGCCGCCTTCAGTCGAATCAACCGAGGCGGCAGCGTCCGAATCGCCTTCATCGGCGGCTCGCAGCGTGACGACCTGCCCGGTTTGCCGTTGCGGCGGCGCGGCCGCGCCATGGTGCCGGGCATCTTCCGGATGACTGCCATCGCTGTCGCCGTAGGGGGAAGCGCCGGAAGGATTGGCACGGGTAAAACGCATGGATGTCACACTCGAGATTCGTCGAACAAACGTGTCCCGAGACATAGGAACCGATGGTTAACAAGCTCTTCCGGAGAGCTCCGATCGACAGTCGATTTAGGCTGGAGCACGGACGTGCCCGGCGGACACCGAGGCCGGTTACGACGCTGTCTGCGTCGCGTCGTCAAGGCACGCCGCGAACCTTCGCAACCGCTCCGCGCGCTTCAGGTTTTCACACCGACTGTGCCGCCTGCTCCTCGGCCGCGAGCTTCTCGGTCCCGTAGGCCTTCAGGAACATGCCGACGCCCGACCTGACGACATGGTCGATCTCCTCCTGGCTGGGGGCCTTGGTGCGGTAGGAGAATATGCACTGCCGGAAAATACCGGCCAGGCAGAGTTCGGTGAACTGATAGGCGGCAAGATCGACATCGTCGATCTTGAGCAGGCCGCGCTCGATGGCGGCATTGAGGAAGGCCATGACCTTGTCATGGCCGCGTTTCGGGCCGCGCTCGTAAAACCGGGCGCCCATGTCGGGTATCCTGTCCGCCGCGCCGATCACCGTGCGCTGCGCCTGGATGACCTTGGCCGAGGTGATCTTGAGCGACAGCACCTTGCCGAACTTGACCAGTGTCTCGCGCAGATCGCCGGCGCGATCGAGCATCTCGTACATGTTCTTGAAGATGGTGCCGCGCTCTTCCTCGATCAGCGCCTCGAACAACTCTTCCTTGTTGGCGAAGTAGACATAGATGGTGCCCTTGGAGACACCGGCCTCGCGGGTGATGTCGTTCATCGACGCGGCCTCGAAGCCCTTGTCGATGAAGACACGGCGCGCGCCCTCGATGATCTGGCTGCGCTTGACCGGATCCTGCCCGGCCGCCGGGCGGCCGCGACGCAGGCTGTCCAGCACGTCGCACTGGTCGTTGCCGGGGTCCGACACTGTTTCGCCCATAAAAGTCACACCTCGCAAAATAATTCGAACCAACCGGTTCGATTGCCTCTTGATATGGGCCTGTTTTAGCGCTAAGTCAATCTCCAGATCGAACCGAACGGTTCAGTATAACAGAATTTCCTCATATAAACCTGCTGAGAGATATCATGTCCTCGAACGCGCCCGCCACCGCCGAAGTCCGCACGTTTCCCAACGCCAAGGTCCAACCATCGACCGAAGCGCCGGAAGCGCTTCCGCAGCCCGCCACCGTGACCCCTGCCGCGGCGCCCGCCAAAAAGAAGCGTTCGGTGCGCTCGCTGCTTCTGCCCATCATCGGGCTTGGGCTGCTCGGCGCCGCCGGCTGGTACGGCTACGACTACTGGACCGACGGCCGCTTCATGATCTCAACCGACGACGCCTATGTCCAGGCCGACATGTCGTTCGTGTCGCCGAAGATTTCCGGCTATGTCGACAAGGTCCTGGTGAGCGAGAACCAGCAGGTCAAGGCCGGCGACCCGCTGCTGACCATCGACGACGGCGACTACAAGATAGCCGTTGCCCAGGCCGAGGCGCAGATCGCCACGTTGGCGAAGACGCTCGACCGCATCGACGCGCAGACCAAGGCCGCCCAAGCGTCGCTGCAGCAGGCGCAGGCGTCGAAGGTGGCCGACCAGGCCGCGGCCGACAATGCGGCGCGCGCCCAGGACCGCGCGGCGCAGTTGCTCAAGACCCATGTCGGCACGCAGGCGCAGCTCGACGACGCGCAAACCGCGCTCGACCAGGCCAAGGCGGCGCTCGTCGGCGCCGACGCGCAGATCGCCGCCGCGCAGGCCAATATCGGTGTGCTCGAAGCGCAGCGCGCGGAGTCCGCAAGCACGCTGGCCTCGCTGCAGCTCGGCCGCGACAAGGCGGCGCGCGATCTATCCTTCACCGTCCTCAAGGCGCCCTATGACGGCGTCGTCGGCAACCGCTCGGTCGAGCAGGGCGACCTCGTCAGCCCCGGCCAGAAGCTCGCCGTCGTCGTGCCGATGGACAAGCTCTACATCGTCGGCAACTTCAAGGAGACGCAGCTCGGCCATCTGGTGGCCGGCGAGAAGGTCCGCATCACGGTCGATGCGATCGACGGCCAGAGCTTCGAAGGCACGGTGTCGTCGCTGGCGCCGGCTTCGGGTGCGGTGTTCTCGCTGCTGCCGCCGGAAAACGCCACCGGCAACTTCACCAAGGTGGTGCAGCGCGTTCCGGTCCGCATCGACGTGCCGGCCGACGTCCTGAAGACCGGCAAGCTGCGCGCCGGCCTGAGCGTCATCGTCGCCGCAGACAGCCGCACCGCGCCGGCCGCGACTGCCAACTAGGCACTTTTGGGGGGGCGGCCCGGCGGCTTGTCGAGCGCCGGGCCGCCCAGCCAACCCAAGTATTTGTTTTGACGCAATTCCGGACGGAAAGCCCCGCGCGCCTTTCCCGGAATTGCCGCAGGGAGGCCATGACATGGCAACCGCAACCGTCACCGCAGGATCGATACCGGCACGGCCGGCGGCACCCGCCCTGCCGGCCGACCATATGCCGGTTCGCCGCGTCATCGCCTTCCTGGCGATGGTGTTCGGTATGTTCATGGCGATCCTGGACATCCAGATCGTCTCGGCCTCGCTGGCCGAGATCCAGGCGGGCTTGAGCGCCAGCTCGGACGAGATCCCGTGGGTGCAGACCGCCTATCTGATCGCCGAGGTGGTGATGATCCCGCTGTCCGGCTTCCTCAGCCGGATGCTGTCGACAGGTCCTGTTCACAATCGCTGCCGCCGGCTTCACTGCGGCCAGCGCGCTGGCCGCGACCGCAACCAACATCGACCAGATGATCGTCTACCGCGCCATCCAGGGCTTCATCGGCGGCGGCATGATCCCCAGCGTCTTCGCTGCCGCCTTCACCATCTTCCCGCCGTCGCGCCGCGCCGTCGTCTCGCCGATGATCGGCCTGGTGGCGACGCTGGCGCCGACGATCGGCCCGACGGTGGGCGGCTATATCAGCCACGCCATGTCCTGGCACTGGCTGTTCCTGATCAATGTCGTGCCCGGCATTTTGGTGGCGACGGCGGCCTGGACGCTCATCGATTTCGACAAGCCCAACCTCAAGCTGTTCTCGAAGTTCGACTGGTGGGGCCTCGCCGGCATGGCCGCCTTCCTCGGCTGCATGGAATATGTGCTGGAGGAAGGCCCGAACAACGACTGGCTGCAGGACCAGGCGGTGTTCCTCTGCGCCGCCGTCATGAGCATCGGCGCAGTGCTGTTCTTCTGGCGCGCCTTCACCGCCGAGGAGCCGATCGTCGACCTGCGCGCCTTCACCAACGTCAACTTCGCCTTCGGCTCGCTGTTCTCCTTCGTCGTCGGCATCGGCCTCTACGGGCTCACCTATCTCTATCCGGTGTTCCTCGGCCGTATCCGCGGCTACGATTCGATGATGATCGGCGAAGCGCTGTTCGTCAGCGGCCTGGCGATGTTCTTCACAGCGCCCGTTGCCGGCATCCTGTCGAACAAGATCGATCTCAGGCTGATGATGATGATCGGCTTCTTCGGCTTCGCCACCGGCACCTGGTGGATGACGCATCTGACCGCCGACTGGGATTTCTACGAGCTGCTCATCCCGCAGATCCTGCGCGGCTGCTCGATGATGCTGTGCATGGTGCCGATCAACAACATCGCGCTCGGCACGCTGCCGCCGGAGCGGCTGAAGAATGCGTCTGGCCTGTTCAACCTGACCCGCAACCTCGGCGGCGCCGTCGGCCTTGCCGTCATCAACACGGTGCTGATCGACCGCAACGCCTTCCACTACGCCAGGCTCGCCGAGCATGTTCAGTGGGGCAGCGCCGAAGCGCAGCAGAAGCTGCAGAACATGACCATGAACTTCGAGCAGACCGCCGGTCTCGACGCCACCAAGGCGGCGATCTCCAAGCTGTCCGGCATGGTCCAGCAGCAGGCATCGCTGCTGTCCTTCATGGACGTGTTCTACATGCTGACGGTGCTGTTCGCCACGCTCGGCCTGTTCGTCCTGTTCATCCGCAAGCCGGCCGACCAGGCCGGCGGCGGTGGCGGAGGCCATTGAGGCGCGCCGGAACCCCCGCCTGGCGCCCCTCGTGCATGACCCCGGAAATCGGCGACGATTCCGGGGTCATGCTTTAACTCCACCCGTTTGGCGGCGAGGCGTCGGTGGCGATCGCGCCTTGGATGAGAGCCATCCGAACTGGTTTCGGCTGAAGTGGTTTCAGCTAAAGTTCCGGCATGAACATCCTGATTCTCGGCGCGACCGGCTTCATCGGGTCCGCCGTCACAAGAAGACTTGCGGAGGAAGGCCACCAGGTCACGGGGCTTGGACGCGAGCCGGCGCGCGCGGCGCTGAAGATGCCGCAGGCGCGCTGGCTGAAGGCCGATCTCGCCGGCATGACGCGGAGCGTGGACTGGCAGACCGCGCTGGATGGCCAGCAGGCCGTGGTCAATTGCGCCGGCGCCCTGCAGGACGGGCTCGCCGATGACCTGACGGCCACCCAGGAAAAAGCGATGCTCGCTCTCTATGAGGCCGCGCGCGACCGGGAATTGCTGATCGTCCAGATCTCGGCGGACACAGGGGGAACCGGCCGCGACCTGCCCTTTCTCGACACCAAGAGGCGGGCCGACGGGGCGCTCGCGGCAAGCGGCGTGCGCCATGTCATCCTGCGGCCGGCGCTGGTGCTCGGCCGCAATGCGCATGGCGGCTCCGCCTTGTTGAGGGCGCTGGCGGCCTTCCCGTTGGCGATCCCTCTGGCTTACGCCGACAGCCCGGTCACGGCGGTCGCGCTCGACGATGTCGCCGGCGCGGTCAGCGCCGCGATCGGCGGCGCGCTGCCCTCCGGCTCGGACCTCTCGCTCGGCGGCGATGAAGGCCTGACGCTGAAGGACCTAGTCCTTTTGCATCGCAACTGGCTCGGCCTGCCCCCGGCCCCTGTGATTGCCGTTCCGCCGATGGCCGCACGGCCGGTGACGTGGCTGGCCGATCTCGCCGGCCGGCTCGGCTGGCGCTCGCCGCTCCGCTCGACGGCACTTGCGGTGATGGCGGGCGGTGTCGAGGTGCGGCGGCAGCCAGGCACAGACCGGCGCCTTTCGTCGGCGGCCGAGACGCTCGCCGCCGCCCCTTCGGGCGTGCAGGATCTATGGTTCGCCCGGCTCTATCTCTTGAAAGCGCCGATCATCGTCACGCTGGCGCTGTTCTGGCTCATTTCCGGCCTCGCGCCGTTCCTGGCATTCGACGCGGCGCGCAGCCATTTCGCAAACTTCCTGCCTGGCCGCGCCGCGAACGCGATGGTGGTGGTGACATGTCTTGCCGATGTCGCGCTGGGGCTTGCGGTGCTTTTCCGGCCCTGGGCGCGGTGCGCTCTGATCGGCATGCTGGTGCTGACGCTCGCCTACCTGCTTGCCGCTACATTCGCGGAGCCGGCGCTCTGGCTCGATCCGCTCGGCCCGCTGGTCAAAGTGGTGCCATCGATCCTGCTGGCGCTCACGGCCCTTGCCATTCTGGACGAACGCTGATGGCGCTGGAAGACGTGCTGCGACTTGTCCATGTGCTCGGCGCGACGGTGCTGTTCGGAACCGGCATCGGCATCGCCTTCTTCATGGCGATGGCCGTCAGGACCCGCGACCCCCGCATCGTCGCCCATGTCGCCGGCATCGTGGTGGTCGCCGATACCATCTTCACGGCGACTGCCGTGGTGCTGCAGCCGCTGACCGGGTACGGGCTGGCGCGCGTCGTCGGATGGCCGCTCGACGAAGGCTGGATCCTGCTGTCACTGGCGCTCTATGTGATCATCGGCCTGTTCTGGGTGCCGGTGGTCTGGATCCAGATCCGCTTGCGCGACATGGCCAAGCACGCAGCGGCGGAAGCGACCGCCCTGCCGCCAGGCTTCGACCGGCTCTACCGCGTCTGGTTCGCGTTCGGCTTTCCGGCCTTCTTCGCCGTCGTCGCCATCTTCTGGCTGATGCTGACCAAGCCCAGCATCATGCTTCTCGGCCTGAACTAAGCGCGTCTCAGGCGGCGGCCGGCTTGAAGCTCAGCGCCACGCCGTTGATGCAATGGCGCAGGCCCGTCGGCGCCGGACCATCGTCGAAGACATGGCCGAGATGGCCGCCGCAGCGGCGGCAATGGACCTCGGTGCGGGTCATGCCGAGCGAGCGGTCCGCGGTCGTGCCGATGGCCTTGGGAATTTCCTGCCAGAAGCTCGGCCAACCGGTGCCGGAATCGAATTTGGTCTCCGAGGGATAGACCGGCAGGTCGCAGCCGGCGCAGGCGAAGATGCCCTTGCGGTGCTCGTTGAGCAGCGGGCTGGTGCCCGGATATTCGGTGCCTTCCTTGCGCAGCACATTATACGCCGCGTCGGACAGGATGGCGCGCCATTCGGCGTCGGTCTTGGTCACTTCGAAGGTCTCGGCGGCGCGGGCGTCTGGCGCGCCACCAATGCGCAGCAAGGCAGCCGTGCCGGCCAGCACCGCGGCGGCCGCGGCGCCGCTCAGGAGAAGATCGCGACGGTTCATGGGACAATTCCTCCAATGCCGGTTTGCCAGATTTTCGCGCCAAGCGAAAATCAAAAGCGGTTGACGCCTCCCAACGAAAACTCCGCGCCGGCTCCACTTCACGTGGACGGCGCGGAGCAAGCTGTCAGTCGCACGGCCTACAGGAGAGGAGCCGCGCAACCGGGGAAGGCCTTTGCCATGTCTTCGCTGGCAGCGGCGTCTTTGTTACATCTTCGGCAGCAGCACCTTGTCGATGACGTGAATGACGCCGTTAGACTGCCGGAGGTCGGCGATGGTGACATTGGCGACATTGCCGTTCTCGTCGGTCACGGTGACCTTGCCCTTGTCGGCCTTGAGCGTCAGTTCGCAGCCGCCGGCGGTCTTGACCTTGTGCGCGCCGCCATCGGCCTTGGCCATCTTGGCGACGTCGGCGGCCATCGCCTTGGCGGCGATGACGTGGCAGGTCAGGATCTTGGTGAGCTTGTCCTTGTTCTCGGGCTTGAGCAGCGTCTCGACCGTGCCGGCGGGCAGCGCGGCGAAGGCCTCGTTGGTCGGCGCGAAGACGGTGAACGGGCCGGCGCCCTGCAGCGTGTCGACCAGGCCGGCGGCCTTGACGGCAGCGACCAGCGTGGTGTGGTCCTTCGAATTGACGGCATTCTCGATGATGTTCTTCTTGGCATACATCGGCGCGCCGCCGACCATCGGATTGGCGGCATAGGCGGCGGCACCGAGCGTGGAAAGACCAATAGTACCGGCGAGCAAAAGGGTGGCGAATTTACGCATGATTTCTGTCTCCTCTGGATATCGTTGCCCGTTTTTGGGAACACCAGGAGATACGGGGCAGGTTTGCGCGAGTTTCGTCCGGCTCTCAAAAATTTTTATCTGGCCTTGTGCGCGACGAAATTATGCTGACGAGCGCGCGGCCGGAAAGAAACTTTCCTAGCTCCAACCTGACGCAGGATAGATTTCGATTATTCTTTCAGGCAGAGCGCCCGGCCCTCGAAGAGACTAGATGCCCCTCAGGTCGCCCGCGGCGACAACCGGCCCGGTCGGCTGGCCGGTCGGCGAGCCCCCGACAGGCTCGACGCTGACCGCGAGCACGGCGCCTTGCGCGAGCTTCTGCTCGACGGCCGGCGTGACCGCCATATGCGTGGTCTGGCCGGCGGGGATGACGCCCATCGAGACCGGCGCGTTCTTACCCTCGATCATCCACAACTCGAAATCCTTGCCGGCGGCGCGCTCGCCGGAGACAAGAGAGAGGCCGACATCGCGCCGCGCCGCGTCGTAGACGACGAGATATTTGACGTCGCTGCCGTCGGCGGCCAGCGAGGCGACCAGCCGCGCCTGCGGCTCGACCACCGGCGGATTGACGTAGGGCAAGGCAATGGCGATCGCCAGCGCAGCCACCGCCGCGGCGGCGAGGCCGCGCCAAAAGGCGAGGCTCGACCAGAGACCGGGGCGCGATTCTTGCGCGAACAGCCGGCGATCGATCGCCTCCTTGACCCTGATCGGAGGCTCGGTCTCCGGAAAGGCTGCGGCCATCGGCGAAAGGTGAACCTCCCAGCGGTCGACAAGACGCGCGAAAGCGGCGTCTGCCTCGATGCGGCGGGACGCGATCTGGCGTTCGTCCGCGGCCAGGACGCCAAGAACGTATTCGGCGGCGAACAGGTCGTCGCCTCCACGTTCCGGTCCGTTTTCCTCTGCCAGCGTCATCTTTCCAGGCATTCCCTGAGTTTCAACAGGCTGCGCCGCAGCCAGGTCCGCATCGTGTTCAGCGGCACGCCATGGCGCTCCGCCAGCTCGGCATAGCTTTCGCCGTTCAGATAGGCGCCCCGGACGGCCGCCGCCCGGTCTTTCTCCAACTCATCGAGGCAATGGTAGATGCGCACGGATTCACCGCCCGCCACGGCCATGGCCTCCGGTCCCGGCGCCGGATCGGCCACGTCGAGCGCGGCATCGATATAGGCGGCTGGCTCTCGCCGCGCCCGGATGCGATCGATCGCATGATTGCGCGCAATGGCCACCAGCCAGGAAATCGGGCTTAGATCGGAGACCGCGAAACGATCCGCCTTCGTCCAGATCTTGACGAAGACCTCCTGAAGCGCTTCTTCCGCATCTCCCCTGTCCTTCAATACACGAAGGCAGACGCCGAAAAGTTTCGCGCTGGTCTGCCGGTAGAGCAGATCAAACGCTGCCCGGTCCTTCATTGAAGTCCGGACGATCAGCTGGCTGATATCCTGCGGCGCCATGGCGGCAAATTAGAGGATTGCCATACATTTGCAACGGCGCAGGCAATACTGTCCCGCTCAAAGCTTGCGATGATCTTTGCCGACGATGGGTTAGCGCGCCGTTGCCAAGCAAATCGGCTGCCGCTAGCCTCCGGGCCGGCGGAGGACAGCGGCGATGTCGGTCGAGCGGGTGCTGTGGGAAGAGGATGCGACCGGCCTGGCCGGCCTTGTCCAGAAGGGTGAGCTCTCGCCGCAGGAGCTTGTCGACGCGGCAATCGCGCGCGCCGAGGCGACGCGCCCCGACATCAATGCCATCGCCGAGCCGCTTTATGATGCGGCGCGGGCACGCGCCAGGACGGTCGACCGCACGCTGCCGCTCGCCGGCGTGCCCTTCGCGCTGAAGGACCTCGGCATCGGCCTGAAGGGCGTGCCGATCCATGGCGGCAGCCGCATCCCGGCTTTCACGGCCGACTACAATTCGGTGATGGTCGAGCGCCATCTCGCCGCCGGCCTGATCCCGATCGCCACAAGCACCTCGCCCGAGCATGGGCTGCGGCTGATGACGGAATCGGCGGCTTTCGGCATCACCCGCAATCCGTGGAATACCGGCCACACAACCGGCGGCTCGTCGGGGGGCGCGGCGGCACTGGTGGCTGCCGGCGTGGTGCCGGCGGCACATGCCTCCGATGGCGGCGGCTCGATCCGGGTGCCTTCGGCCTGCAGCGGGCTGGTGGGCCTGAAGACCTCGCGCGGCCGCGTGCCGCTGACGCCGCTCACCAGCGAAAGCTGGTTCGGCATGATCGTCGACCACGCGGTCGCCCGATCGGTCCGGGATTCGGCGCTGCTGCTCGACCTGACGCATGGGCCGGATCCGCTGTCGCCCTATGGCGCGCCGGCGCCGAAAGGCAGCTTCGCCGCGGCCGCGGCGCGCGATCCCGGCAAGCTCAGGCTCGCCGTCTACCGAAAGTCGCCGCTCGGCCTGCCGATTTCGGCCGAGACGCTGAGGGCGCTGGACACGGCGATCGCGCTGGCGCGCGAGGGCGGCCATACGGTCGAAGAGATCGACCTGCCCTATATCGGGCGCGATTTCATGGCCGATTTCTGCAAGACGGTGACCTCGGCGGTGGCCGGCACGATACGCGCCGAGGCGCTGCGCGTCGGCCGCGGCGTTCTCGGCGACGTCGAGCGGGCCACGCGCGTGCTTGCCCGCTTCGGCGATATCATCCCGGCCGGCGAACTCTATGAGATCCTGCAGCGGCTCAACGCCACGTCGCGCCGGCTGATCGCCGAGACGGCGCCGTACGACGCCGTGCTGATGCCGATCATCGCGCACCCGCCGCTGGCCTGCGGCGCCATGGATCCGAAGGGCGCCGACGAGTTGATCGAGAACCTGCTGGACAAACTGCATTTGACCAGGCTGCTCAGGATCAAATCGTTCCTCGGGCAGCTGATGGACAAAAGCCTTTGGTTCACCCACTGGCCGGCGATCCAGAATGTCACCGGCCAGCCGTCGATCGCGCTGCCGGTCCATGTCACCGAGGCCGGCCTGCCGCTCGGCATCCAGGCGGCGGGGCGCCCGGGCGACGAGGAGACGCTTTTGTCCTTCGCCGCGCAGATGGAGAAGATCTCGGGCTGGCAGAAGCGGCGGGCGCCGCTGAAGGTGCCTCAGCCAATTTCATAAATTGTGACAGCAAAGCCGTTTGCGACCCGAACCAATTCCCGCTAAGACGCGCGCCATCCTTGCCACTTTGGGAACAAGACCGATGACGGACATCGCCGCCACCGCCGAAATGCAGGCCGCGCTGCTTTCGCGGGCGCTGCCCTATATGCAGCGCTACGAGAACAAGACCGTCGTGGTGAAATATGGCGGCCACGCTATGGGCGACAGCGAGCTCGGCAAGGCCTTCGCTCGCGACATCGCGCTCTTGAAACAGTCCGGCGTCAATCCGATCGTGGTGCATGGCGGCGGACCGCAGATCGGCGCCATGCTCAACAAGATGGGCATCGAATCCAAATTCGAAGGCGGCCTTCGCGTCACCGACCAGAAGACGGTCGAGATCGTCGAGATGGTGCTTGCCGGCTCGATCAACAAGGAGATCGTGGCGCTGATCAACGCCGAGGGCGAATGGGCGATCGGGCTGTGCGGCAAGGACGGCAACATGGTGTTCGCCGAAAAGGCGCGCAAGACCATGATCGACCCGGACTCCAACATCGAGCGGGTGCTCGATCTCGGCTTCGTCGGCGAGCCGGTCGAGGTCGACCGCACGCTGCTCGACCTGCTCGCGCGCTCCGAAATGATCCCGGTGCTGGCGCCGGTGGCGCCCGGCCGCGACGGCCACACCTACAACATCAATGCCGATACTTTCGCCGGCGCGATCGCCGGCGCCTGCAAGGCCTCGCGCCTCTTGTTCCTAACCGACGTGCCCGGTGTGCTCGACAGGAACAAGACGCTGATCGACGAGCTGACGGTTTCCGAGGCCAAAGCGCTGATCAGGGACGGCACGGTGTCGGGCGGCATGATCCCCAAGGTCGAGACCTGCATCGAGGCGATCGAGCGCGGCGTCGAAGGCGTCGTCATCCTCAACGGCAAGACGCCGCATTCGGTGCTGCTTGAGCTGTTCACCGAGCACGGCGCCGGCACGCTGATTGTGCCGTGAAGCGGCCTGCCGATCAGCCTGGCTGTTCTGTCAGGCGGGTTGAGGCAGGCGGGCGATGACCTTTATTTCGAAATCAAAGCCGGCCAGCCAATTGACGCCGACCGCAGTCCAGTTGGTGTAAGGCGGTTCGCCAAACACTTTCAACCGAACGGCATCGAACGCTGCCCATTGCGCGGCCGGATCGGTGTGGAAGGTGGTGACGTCGACAATGTCGTCGAACGTGCCGCCGGCGGCTTTCAGCACAGCTGCGAGGTTATCGAAGGCCAGCTGGACCTGCTTCTCGAAGACCGGCTCGGGCGAGCCGTCCTCACGGCTGCCGACCTGGCCCGAGACGAACAGAAGGTCGCCCGAGCGGATCGCCGCTGAATAGCGGTTGATTTCATAAAGGGCCTGCCTGCCGGCAGGGAAGATTGCGTCACGTTTGCTCATTGTCATTCCATTCAGATGTGGCAGACCCAATCTGCTGGCGATCCGGGCCTGCGTTCCATTGTCCGGGACAATTCACATACGCCCCGTATGCCTGAGATGGGTGCATACGTGACGTATGTCAATACGCATACGTTACGTATGTCTGTAAATGGCAAGGACCCCTCAGGCGCCGGGGGAGATTGCAACGGTCGCTTCGGCCGGCTTGCGCGGCGGCCGCATGAGCACCATCGATTCTTCCTCGGCCTGCGGTGCGCCCCAGAATTCGGCCAGCGTCGGCCCGTCCGTCACGCGGCGGTCGCGGGCGAGAAAACCCCAGACCTCGCGAAACCAGACGCGGCGGCCCATCTTCGTGTACCAGCGCATCGAATGGCGCTGCTCGGGATCGCGGTGAAAGAGGATGCGCGCCAGCGCCTTAGGCCGCGACTGCACGGCAAGCTCGATCAGCTTGACGCTGAAGAACAGCATCCAGGGTTTTAGCCGCGTCATCCTCAGCACCTGGTGCTTGTAGTCCCACAGCCGGACATCTGTCTGGATCACCCTGCGATCCTTGGCGATGCGGAAGAACGGCGTCCAGCGGTGCGGCGTGACATAGAGCGCCTGGATCTGGTCGGGATCGTAGGCGATGAGCTGGCGGAAGCCGCGCCAGAGGTCGCGGAAGCCCTCGTCCTCGAAGCCGGCCACCCAGGTCGCCATCGACAATATGCCATGCTGACGGAGCAGGCGGATCGCTTCGCGGTCTGAAGCCGTGCTGCCGCCCTTGCGGATCAATGACAGCGTCTCCTCGTCGGTGTTCTCCATGCCGAGCAGCCAGCGGATGACGCCGGCCTTGCGGTAGAGATGCAGGATATCGGCATCGCGGACGATGTCGTCGGCGCGGGTCGAGCCGACGATCAGCACCGGCACGTCTTCAGCGATCATGGCGTCGAGAAAGGCGCGCCAGGCCTTCTTCGACGAGGTCGGGTTCTCGTCGGCGAGATTGATCAGCTCGACGCCATGCTGACGGTGCAGCCAGGCGATCTCACGCGCGAAGTTCTTGGGGTCGCGATGGCGCCAGCGGGTCCAGAAGCCGCGCTGGCCGCAATAGTTGCACAGATGCGGACAGCCCCGGGAGAACTGCATGACCACGGCGCGCTTGCCGCCCCAGTAACTGTAGCGGCGGTGGTCGATCAACTCCCAGCCGACGCGGTAATCATCGAGCGTGGCGATGGTGCCTGCCGAACGGGTGGCGAAGGGTCGGCCGAGATCGTCGCGATAGGCGATGCCGGCCACATCGGCGAGCGGCCGCCGCCGGTCCAGCGCCTCGATCAGCGACACGATGGTCGCCTCGCCCTCGCCGCGCACGATGACGTCGAAGGCTTCCGTTCCCGCCAGTATGTCGCGCCAGTGATAGGTCGGGAAGACGCCGCCATAGATCACCAGCGTCGCCGGCGCGCGGCCCTTGACCATGCGCGCGATTTGCAGCGCGGTCGGATGCGCCGAGGTGGAGCCGGAAGGCCGATCAGGATGCAGTCGGGACCGTCGCCCAGGGCATCCTCGACGAGCGCGGGAAGCGGCATCGGCCCGAACTCGGCATCGACGAGGCGGACCTCATGGCCGGCATCGAGCAGCGGGCCGCCGAGCGCCAGCAGACCGAGCGGCGGCAGATGGTCGTCCGGCACGCGGCTGCCGATGGCGGTGTGCGGCGGGTTGATCAGCACGATCTTCATGGCGGACCTTCTTGTTCGATGGTCCACCTGACCTAGCCGGCGATCTGGATGCCGACTTGGCCCTGTTCAGCAGTTTCGGTGCAGCTTTTCCGCAAAAAATGGCGCGTGGCTACTTCCTGAGATGCCCGAGCGGCACGTGGCCGGGCCCCTTGATGTTCTGCAGCACGAGTTGGGTGTGGACGTCGCGGACGCCGTCGAGCCGCATCAGCCGGTGCATGACGAAGGAGTTGAGCTCGTCGACCGAAGGCACCATGACATGCAGCAGGAAATCGTGGTCGCCGGTCATCGTCCAGCACGACGAAACCTCGTCCATGCGCTGCACGGCGGCGATGAAGCTCTCGGGCGAGCCGTCGCTGTGGCTGACCAGCCGCACCTGGATGAACACCTCGACCGTCAGGCCGACGGCGCGGCGGCTGATGACGGCGGCAAAACCCTTGATGATGCCGGCGTCCTGAAGCGCCTCGAAACGCCGCGCGCAGGGCGTGGTCGAGAGGCCGATCTGCTGCGCCAGTTCCGACACGGGCTTGCGTCCGTCGCGCTGCAGGATGTCGAGCATCTTGATCTCGAAATCGTCAAACTGAGGCATTTTCACTCTCCAGCAGCTTTTCGATAGCTTCTTTTACCTCAAATAGCGCGAGCGGACCATTAGGAAAGCGGAATTGCCTCGCCGCCTCCGGCTAAATTGGCGACACGATTGCCACTCATGAATCCGCCAGGAGAACAGCCATGACGATCAGCGTTGCCGATTACGCCCGCGAATGCGAGGCGCAGGGCCTGCGCGGCGACTATTCGGTCTGCCGTGCCGATTTCACCGTGGCGCAGGGCTACGATTACAGCGCCGACGAGCAGGCGGTGTGGCGCACGCTGTGCGACCGCCAGACAAAGCTGACGCAGAAGCTCGCGCACCGCTCCTATCTCGACGGCGTCGCCGCACTCGGCCTGCTCGACCGGATCCCGGATTTCGACACGATCAGCGAGAGGCTGCGCAAGCTGACCGGCTGGGAGATCGTCGCCGTGCCGGGCCTCATCCCCGCGGCCCCCTTCTTCGACCACCTCGCCAACCGCCGCTTCCCGGTCACCAACTGGCTGCGGACGAAGGAAGAGCTCGACTACATCGTCGAGCCGGACATGTTCCACGACTTCTTCGGCCATGTGCCGATCCTGACGCAGCCGGTGTTCGCCGACTTCATGCAGATGTACGGCGAGAAGGCGGAGGACGTGATCGCGCTCGGCGGCGACGAGATGATCACCCGTCTCTATTGGTATAGCGCCGAATATGGGCTGATCCGGGAAGCCGGCCAGCCGCTGAAGGCTTTCGGCGCCGGGCTGATGTCGTCGTTCACCGAATTGCAGTTCGCCGTCGAGGGCAATGACGCGCACCACGTGCCCTTCGACCTCGAGACGGTGATGCGCACCGGCTACGAGATCGACAAGTTCCAGCGCGCCTATTTCGTGCTGCCGTCCTTCGACGTCCTGCGCGATGCCTTCGGCAGCGCCGATCTCGCCGGCATCGTCGCCCGCCACAAGGGCAAGCCGGCGCTTGACCCGGCGACGGTCTAACGCTCTCAAAGAGCGCGCAGCGGTCTTGAGAGCCATGCATCAAACAAGGTCTTGAAGCGCGGCGGCTCTGCGCGTCGCGCCTCGAGGTCGGCGTCGCCCCGCCGGCGTTCAGAGCGGTTCAGTTGCTGATTGGGCGGCTGAACCGCTCCGAATATTTGCGGACAAGCGCCGCTCGGACAGCTCCGGCGCTTCGGGGATCAGCCGGCTTGCGGCGCCTCCGCCTTCAGCCGGGCAAGCTGCTCGCGCTGCAGGTCGAGCGCGGCTGTGATAAAGCGCTGGACGGCGGCGAGTTCGGCATCGCTGAAGCTGGCGATCAGCCTTTCGCCATCCCGCGCGATGGCGCCATAGTAGCGCGCCGAGAGCTCGCGGGTCAGGTCGGTCGCCTCGATCACCACCTTGCGCCTGTCCTCCAGGCTGCGCGTGCGCGTCAGCAGGCCGCGCGCCTCCAGCCGGTCGATCAGCGCGGTGACCGCGGCCGGGGTCAGCCCGGTCGCCACCGCGATCGCGCCCGCCGATTGGGCGCCGCCATGGAGCAGCCCGAGGCACTGGCGCTCCGCCGCGTTCAGCCCGAGCCTCGCCCCCACCGCCTCGTCATAGGCCTGTGTCGCATCCTGCCAGCGCATGATGGCGAGACTGATGGCTGCCGTCATATCGGCGCGATTCGTGCTTGACGATTTTATTTCGATCATCTAACTATCAATCTGTCTAACATTAAGACGACGGTAGCAATATGCGACCGCAGCCTGCGCAAGGCAAGGTCCCGGTCGCTGACGAGGAGCAGAAAAATGAGCTTGATTCAGCAGCGGACACCCCTCTCGCACGAGGAGGAGTTCAAATACGCCAAGCTGGCGATGGAATGGTATGGCTGGGGTTCGCCGATCGGCCTCGGCATCCTGCTGGTGGCGCTGGCGGCGGCAGCCGTGCTGGTGCGCATCGCCGTCTACGGCCTTTAGGCCGGCGGCAGACGATTCTCCCCAAAGGCGCGCCAAGGGCGGCGCCGGCAGTCTATCCGGCTGCCGGCGCCGCTTGCCTTTGGGGATGATCTTTTCGCAATTCCGGACGGAAAACCGCGACGCGCCGTTGCTGGAATTGCTCAGACGGTGATGACCTTGCTCAGATGATCGCCCAGCCGGCAGGCCAGCGCGGTGATCGTCGTCGTCGGATTGCATTCGCCCGAGGTGCAGAACACCGAGGAGCCGCCGACATAGAGATTATCCATGCCGTGCACCTTCGAATTGGCATCGACCACGCTCTTGGTCACATCCGTGCCCATGCGCGTGCCGCCCATATGATGGTGTCCGGCCAGCTCCTCATTCGTCGGATAGTCCTCGCCATTGGTCAGCCAGTCGGCGATGCGCACCCGGCCGAGGTTCTTCTCGGCCAGCGTCTTGCCGAACAGCCGGAGGCCTTCGAGAATCGTGCGGTGCTCCAGCGGCGATTTCTTCCAGTGCAGTTCGATGCGCGGCACGCCGGCGTGGTCGACATCGGTCTTCGACAGCTCGATCTGGTTGGAAGCCACCGGCGCCTGTTCCCAGGCGACATAGAGCTGGGCGGCGCAACGCAGGCGCTGGCTGAGCTTGGCTGACATCCATTCGGCCATGTCGGGCGCCGTGCAGGCGAGGTCGGCGATCAACCGCTTGACGCTCGGATAGGGCGTCTCGATCAGCCGGATGCCGAAATTCATGATCTGCAGCCGTTCCATGGCGGGCAGTGTCGGCGAGAAGAAAGCCTCGTTGACGGCGTCGACCTCGAACTCGCCATAGTCGGCGAGGATGGCATTGCCGCCCTCGAAGGTCGGGTGCTCCATCCAGTAGCGGCCGAGCGCCGCGGCGTTCGGCACGACGCCGCCGTTCGAGCGCTGGTTCGACCACAGAAGCAGCCGCGAATTCTCCAGCCCGCCGGTGCAGACGATGAAGTAGTCGGCGGTGAAGGTTCCGGCATCCTGCCCGTTCGACCACAGCCTGGCGCCGGTCACGCGCTTGCCGTCGCCGGAAAGTTCGGTCGCATAGGTGTTGAGCACGACGGCGATGTTCTTGCTCTTGTCCAGCTCGTCGGCGAATTTCTCGCCGAAGCGCACGGCCGGGCTCTTGATCAGCTGCACCCAGCGGATGTCGTCCGAGATTGGCACATCGGGCCGGAAGTCGGGAAGCTCGAGGATGTCGTGGACTTCTCCCAGATAGGGCTCGATGTCGGCGCGGCTGATCGGCCAGCCGGTGTCCGGCGCCCAGGCCTTGGGCTCGAAGTCCTGGCTGTCGAGCACCCGGCACCAGCCGGCCCAGTGGTTGGACGAACCGCCCATGAAGCGCAGCCGCGTGATGTCGAGATCGAAATAGGGATCGCCGACGGTGGCGCCGCGATAGAAGTCCTGCGATTCGTCGCTGAATTCGCGCGATCCGGCCTCCAGCACGACGACGGGAATGCCGGCGGCGCCCAGCTTTCTGGCGATCGTGGTGCCGGCCGGGCCGGAGCCGAGGATGCAGGCCCTGGCGGCGAAATTCGACGCGCGGAAGGCCTCGTAGCTGTCGAAGATCATGCGAGGTCGCTCCGCTTCAGGATCCAGCCATTGACCTCGACGATCTCATTTGGGTCGGCGTTGGGGGGATCGACGACGGGCTGGTTGCGGAACAAGGACAGGGCCGGCAGCGCGATCAGCGCCTGCACGATGGCGCGGCGCGACATTTTCTTGATGAAGAAGCTCATGACACGTCTTTCGATGGGGGCCTCGATCCACGCATGGCGTTCCTGAACGGCACACGCCCGCCAGGAAAAGCCAGTTTCGTGCCAATGCTAGCGCAGGCTTCCCTCACAACCGGATAAGCGTCCCGGTTGAATGCGAACATGGTTAGGATTTCGCGAGCCTGCCGCCGGGGGCGCGCTCTTGGCGGGTGGATCTCAGGCAGCTTCCGAGACATCGCGGTCGAGGATCGACAGGTTGCGGCCACGATGCTTGGCCTCGTAGAGCCGCCGGTCGGCGGCGCGCATCAGCTCAGACACGTTGATGCCCTCGCCGCATATGGTGCCGCCGATGGAGACGGTGAGTGGCACGGTGCGTTCGTCGACCGGGCGGAAGCGGATCAGCTCGACCTCGCGGCGGACGCGCTCGGCGACGCGCTTGGCCTCCTGCGTGGTGGCGCCGACCAGGAAGGCGGCGAATTCCTCGCCGCCGATGCGGCCAAGCACGTCGCCGCTGCGCACGCCGCGCTCGATGGCGCTGGCGATCAGCAGAAGAGCGTCGTCGCCGGTCAGATGGCCGTAGCTGTCATTGATCATCTTGAAGTGATCGGCGTCGATGATCAGCAGCGCGCCGCGATCGGATTTGCGCCGGGAGCCGTCGAGGGCGGCAAAGAAGCTTTCGCGGTTGAGCATGCCGGTCATGTCGTCGCGGCTCGCCTTTTCCGACAGGCGCCGGTGCGCGGTGGCAAGCTGGGCATGCGCCCGGGCGAGTTCGCGATGCGCGCTTTTCAGCCTGTCGGTTTGCCAGAAGGTGGTGGCGCTGGCGATCCAGGCCAGGATCAGCGGGAACACGGTGGAGGTCAGCCAGATCGCGCGGCTGAGCGGGACGCCCAGTGCCGGCATGATGATCAGCGTCAACAAAAGCGAGATGGCTACCGAGGCGCACGCGACCGCGGCGGACTTCAGAAATAGGCGATTCATCGCTGACTCCCACAGAACCGCTTCTGTGCCAGCAAGCGCTGAAGGCGACCTTTCGGCGATGGCTAAAATTTGAAACGACACGCGATTTTCGCCGCGCGCGGCGCGCATAAGTTGTGGATAAATCCCCTGTCGAAGATTCTATTTCGTGCCATAAGGAGCCCATGACCACGCTGCCAGACCCCGCCCGCTTCGCCCATGTCACGGACTGGGTGTTCGATCTCGACAACACGCTTTACCCGCACCATTCGAACCTGTTCGCGCAGATCGACGTGAAGATGACGGCCTATGTCGGCGAGCTGTTGACGCTGCCCCGCGATGAGGCGCGCAAGCTGCAGAAGGAACTCTACCTGGAGTATGGCACCACGCTGAACGGGCTGATGACGCGCCACGGCATCGACCCGGACGACTTCCTCGAAAAGGTGCATGACATCGACTATTCCTGGCTGGTGCCCGACCCGGTGCTCGGGGCAGCGATCCGCCAGCTTCCCGGGCGCAAGTTCATCTTCACCAATGGCGACCGCAGGCATGCCGAGCGCACCGCGCGACAGCTCGGCATCCTCGAGCATTTCGACGACATCTTCGATATCGTCGCGGCCGGGCTCAACCCCAAGCCGGCGCGCCAGACCTATGAGCGGTTCGCCGAGCTGCATTCCGTCACCGGCCACAATGCGGTGATGTTCGAGGACCTTGCCCGCAATCTCTCGGTGCCGAAAGCGCTGGGCATGACGACGGTGCTGGTGGTGCCGCGTAATTTCGAGCCGACCTTCGCGGAGATCTGGGAGCGCGACCCGGCCAATGAGGACGACGTCGATTTCGTCACCGACGACCTCGCCAGCTTCCTGACGGCGATCGTCGAAGTTACGGCGTGACCGGATCGCCGGCGCATGCCGCCCGTGCGCAGCGGCGCAGGCGGCATGCTGAACGTTGGGCATCGGCTATTTCAGCGTGAAGTCCGGGATCGTGCCGGGCGGCAGTCCCAGCCGGCCATTCAGGTCCTTCAGGAACCGGCACCAGTCTGGAGTGCCGCCGGTTCCTTGGCCGTTGCCATTGCCGTCCGACGCGCTGCCGTTGCCGAAGCCGTTGCCGCAATTGGCGTTACCGTTGAAGTTGCCGCCATTGAAGTTGCCGCTGAAGCTCCCGGCATTGCCGTTGCCGTTGAAATTGCCGCGATTGCCATTGCCGTTGAAGTTGCCGGCGTTTCCGTTGCCGTTGAAGTTGCCGGTGTTGCCAAGGCCGTTGGCAACACCGATCGGAAGGTCGGCAATCCTGACCAGGGCCGAGGCGTCGGCGGCAAGCATCGCGGCAAGCAGCGTGCCGAGCGCGAGGCTGTTTCCATCAAGCAGCCTCGCCGCCAATTGGCGCTTGCGAGGCGAAGCGGACCTCGGCGATCTCGGACCGGTCATCGGTTGTTTCCCCGGCCGTTGAAATTGCCGTTGAAGGCCCCGACATTGCCATTGCCGTTGTAGGAGCCGCCGTTGAAGTTGCCGTTCCCGGCGCCGATATTGCCGTTGCCGTCATATTCGCCGGTGTTGCCGTTGCCGTTGAAGGCACCGACATTCTGATTTCCGCTCGTCGACGATGTGTTGTCGTTGCCGTTGAAGGCGCCGACATTGCCGGTGCCGCTGTTCTTGTAACCGACATTGCCGCCCGAGAAACCGAGCGGATTCATGCCGCGAACATCCGAACCGATGGACTGGCCGTAGCGGCCGACGCTTTGCTGGACGCGTGACATGCTGAAGGCCTGGGTGCCTGTCGTGCCGTCGGCTTTCGCGGCGGTGACGCTGAGCAGGCCCAGGCACAGCGCCATTGGGACGCGCGATTTCATGTGCGAACTCCTTCCATAACTTCGCTTCGAAAAAACTGGGACCGCCGGCGACACGTCGCGAAAGCCTTGCGCGGGGGGGGACGGGCGCTGGCTCGGCGATCCCAGAAGCGTCAGCGTCTTTCGACGCTACTGGTTGGCATTGCCGTTGCCGTTGCCGTTACCCATGCCCCAGTTGCCATTGCCGTTGGCATTGCCATTTCCGAGGCCGAAGTTGGCATTGCCGTTCAGGTTGCCGTTGCCGAGGCCAAAATTGCCGTTGCCGTTGCCGTTGCCGTTCGCGGCGCCGGCGTTGAGGTTGCCGTTGTAGTTGCCGTTGAAGGCGCCGGCATTCGCGTTGCCGTTGCCATTGCCGTTGCCGAAGCCGAAATTGCCGTTGCCGTTGAAGTTGCCGTTGAAGGCGCCGGTATTGGCGTTGCCGTTGCCATTGCCGTTGCCGACGCCGACGTTGCCGTTGCCGTTGCCGTTGCCGCTGCCGATCGAAACAGCGGACGCCGTACCGGTCAGAGCCGACAGGACAGCCGCGGCCAGAATGATCTTCCTCATGACGTTCTCCTTGGTTTGCGTTGAACTTCCCGGCCGCAACAAAGATGGCCGAGACGACGCAAGAAGAATGCGCGCAGAAATGGCGACCGGACATTCGGGCTGATCGGCATGTCCTGTCAGTTTTTCAGCTGATGTCCTTGTCGGGAAAAGCCGACGGGACCGGGAAAAAACTGACAGGCATAAGGGCGTATGTGGGTGTATATTGCGCAGAGAGACAGAAATTCGGGGCCTTTTCTCACAAATCCGTGAACGGCAAGTCCTGTAGAGCAATCCCAGGAAAAGCGTGGAACGGTTTTCCGCCTGGATTTGCTTCAAACAAGGGGACGTAGCGGCAAGAGAACAGAAGGGGCGATGCGGGCTGGTATCGACACGCGCGAGAGCGACACTTCAAAGTCCCGGCGCCGGAGACTGGCGCGGCGCTTGATCGCCGTGCAGGAAGAACAGTGCCGGCGCCTGTCGCGCGAGCTTCACGACGATCTCGGCCAGATGCTGGCCAGTGTCGCGCTCGAACTGCACGGCATCCGCGCAGGGTCCCCGGAACAGGGTGAGCGCCTCACGCGGGCCGCCATGCTCGTCGATCAGTTGAGCGCCAGGGTACACGCCGCCGCCTGGAATTTGCGGCCCGCCGACCTGGATCACCTGGGGCTTCGCGCCTGCGTCGAGGACCTCGCCGCCATGCTGTGCGCTCAGCTCGATATCCCTTGCGACATGGACCTGGAGGCGCTTTCGCGGCCACTCGCCCCCGAGATTGCCCTGACCCTGTACCGTGTCGCGCAAGAGGCGCTTACCAACATCGGCAAGCATGCTCAGCCGCGCCGCGCGAGCGTGACGGCCCATATCTGCGATCGCCGGCTGCGCCTTACGATCGAGGACGATGGCCGCGGGTTCGATGCCGACGCCACGCTCGGCTCCCGCGCCCTGGGGCTTGCGGGAATGAGAGAGCGCCTCGCGCTGATCGGAGGCGAACTGTCGATTGAAACGGCCAGGGGCAGGGGGACCACCCTCTATGCCGATGTGCCCCTCTTTGCCGATATGCCCTTGACGGACTGAGGGTCCCGCCCGGGCCGCAAGCCAGCACGATCGTCGACGGCAATGTGATCCGCTCCAGGCATTTGTTCTCGCACGATCCTGAACGAAACCACGACAGCGCTCCAGCTTCGCGACGGGCTACGTGAAGCGCGCCACATCCGAGACCACTGGCTGCGGCTTACAATCAGCGCGAGGGTTCGACGAGATGTCCGACCCACTGCTCCCGCTCAGGGTTTGCAGGGATAGACGCGCTCCTCCCGTCGTCCGGGACGAGCTGTCATGAACCATCAAGGGCAAGGGGATCTCTCCACGTGATGGACCTCTGACAGGCCGATGGAGGTTACGGGGTGTCGCGCAGAAGGATATTCGTGGTTGATGACCACCCGATCGTCCTGTCCGGCATCGGCGCGATGATCGATGGCCAGGTGGACATGACGATCGTCGGACTTGCGGCGAATGCGGACGAGGCCCTCGAAACCATCGGCAAGGCCCTGCCGGACGTCGCGGTGATCGATATCTCGCTTCCTGGCGTCAATGGGGTCATGCTCATCGAGCGGCTTCTCGAAAGGTACCCCAGCCTCAAGTGCATCGCGCTGACGGCTCATGAGGATCCCGGCTGCCTGCGTCAGGTGCTGGCCGCGGGCGGCAGGGGGTTTGTGGTCAAGCGGTCGACGACCACGGATCTGCTGCAAGCCATCCGCTGCGTGCTGGCCGGCGACAACTACGTCGATCCGGCACTGGCCGCGCGCATCCTCAGCCCACGCAGCAGCGTGCAAGGCGATGCCGGCAATTTGAGCGAACGGGAGCGATCGGTCATCCAGCTGGTGGCCTTCGGCTACAGCAACAAGGAGATCTCCTCGCGGCTCAATCTCAGCATAAAGACCATCGAGACCTACAGGACGAGGGCAACCGACAAGCTCGAACTCCACTCCCGGGCGGCCATCGTGCGCTTCGCGCAATCGGTCGGATGGCTGGCCGAGCTGCAATAGCGGACAGCGTCGGCCCAGGGGCGAGTTGCCGGGCCGATCAGAGATTGTAGAAGCGGCTGATGATGGCCCAGGCCTCGTCGGCGGTGTCGACGAAATCGATGATGTCCTGGTCGCCGGGCGTGATGGTGCCTTGCTCGGCGAGGAAATCGAGATCGATCGCGCGCTGCCAGAAGGCCTTGCCGAACAGGATCACCGGCACGCGCTCCATGCGGCCGGTCTGGATCAACGTCAGGGTCTCGAAGAATTCGTCCATCGTGCCGAACCCGCCCGGGAACACCGCGACGGCCTTGGCGCGCATGACGAAATGCATCTTGCGAATGGCGAAATAGTGGAAGTTGAAGCAGAGCTCGGGCGTCACATAGGCGTTCGGCGCCTGCTCGTGCGGCAGCACGATGTTGAGGCCGATGGAGGGCGCGCCGACATCGTCGGCGCCGCGGTTTCCCGCCTCCATGACGCCAGGCCCGCCGCCGGTGACGACGACGAATTCGCGATAGTAGGACCCCGCCGAATGCTGCGAGCAGAGACGGGCGAATTTACGCGCCTCTTCGTAATAGCGGCTGTTCAGCTCGAGGTTCTTCTTCTGCGTCTCGTTCTTCGCCGCCCAGGCGTCGCCGCCGGGCTCCGGAATGCGGGCGCCGCCGAACAGGATGACGGTCGACTGGATGCCGCGCTCGGCGAGAATCATCTCCGGCTTCAGCAGCTCGAGCTGCAGCCTGACGGCGCGCAATTCGCGACGCGTCATGAAGTCGGGATCGTTCCAGGCCAGCCTGTAGGTGTCGGCGCGTGTCTGCGGCGTATCCGGCACGCTCTTTGCCCGCTCCAGATCCTCATCCGAATGCGGCAGCGGCGTCCATCCCGCCTTTTCCATGGGAGTCATCAAATCCACCCGTCCATTTTCTCCACTTGCGCCGTCCCGTGACGCAGTCGCGATTGACCCCTATCAGACCTTCACATAGGGTCCGCGCGACTTTGAAACAGGTTAAGGCGCTGCCCCTTAACAGCTTGGTAACGGAGCAAATTGATGTCGAAGCCCGATCTGGCGAGTCTCGAAAAGACCATCGAGAAGGCTTTTGACGAGCGCGACACGATTTCGACCGCGACGCGGGGCGAAACGCGCGACGCCATCGAGGCCGCGCTCGACCTGCTCGACCGCGGCGCCGCCCGTGTCGCCGAGCGCCAGGCCGACGGCAAGTGGCACGTCAACCAGTGGCTGAAGAAAGCAGTGCTGCTCTCGTTCCGGCTGAACCCGATGGAGATCATCAAGGGCGGTCCCGGCCAGGCGGCCTGGTGGGACAAGGTGCCGTCGAAGTTCGAGGGCTGGGGCGCGGTGGATTTCGAGAAGGCCGGTTTCCGCGCCGTGCCGTCGTCGATCGTGCGCCGCTCGGCTTACATCGCGCCGGGCGCCGTGCTGATGCCGTCCTTCGTCAATGTCGGCGCCTATGTCGATTCGGGCACCATGGTCGACACCTGGGTCGGGGTCGGCTCCTGCGCCCAAATCGGCAAGAACGTGCATCTTTCGGGCGGCGTCGGCATCGGCGGCGTGCTGGAACCGATGCAGGCCGGCCCGACCATCATCGAGGACAATTGCTTCATCGGCGCGCGCTCGGAAGTGGTCGAGGGCTGCATCGTGCGCGAGGGCTCGGTGCTGGGCATGGGCGTGTTCATCGGCCAGTCGACAAAGATCGTCGATCGCGCCACCGGCGAGGTCTTCTATGGCGAAGTGCCAGCCAATTCGGTGGTCGTCGCCGGCTCGATGCCGGGCAAGCCGCTGCCCAACGGCGAACCCGGCCCCAGCCTCTACTGCGCCGTCATCGTCAAGCGGGTCGACGCCAAGACCCGCTCCAAGACGTCGATCAACGAGCTGCTTCGCGATTGATCTTTTCCGCGAACAGACGCACCTTCCGCCGGCGCGACATTCCGTCGCGCGGGTTCAACACGGAGGGGCGTCATGGACTGGAAGTATCTTCTGACCAGCTTCGAGGGCCGCATCAACCGCGCCAAGTTCTGGGCCGGCATCGGCATATTCATTGCCATCGGCATCGTTGCCTTCATCCTCGATTCGATCCTCGGCACTCGTTTCACCACGGCCAGCGGCGGCCAGGTCGGCATCATCGGCATCGTCGTCACGCTGGCATCGATCTATTTCGCGTTTGCTCTTTACGCCAAACGCTGGCACGACCGTAACAAGTCGGGCTGGTGGACGCTGATCGGCCTCATACCCATCATCGGCGGCATCTGGTTGCTTGTGGAACTCGGCATCCTTGAGGGCACCAGGGGCGCCAATCAGTATGGACCGGATCCGCTTGCCTGAAAAATCCGACCTTACCTGGCTTTTCTTCAAAACCTCGGGCCGCGTCAGCCGCGCGGCCTATTTTCTCGGCGGATTGCTGGTCGCCATCGTCCAGGCGTTTCCGCTCTATCGCTTCACGCTGGTGCCGGAGGGTTCGCCCGAGAGCAACATGTGGTCGTTCATCTTCCTGATCGCCTTCGTCGGCTCGCTCTGGTCGAACATCGTTCTGGCGGTGAAGCGGCTGCACGATCTCGACAAGCCGGGCATCGCGGCGCTGGTGCTGTTCGTGCCGGTCGTCTCGATCGTCGCCTTCCTCGTGCTGTGCCTGTTTCCGGGGCAGCCCGGGCCCAACCGCTATGGCAGGCGCACCAACGCGCCGGCCGATTCCTGAGCGACCATCTTTCGCCATGCGCTACCGCACGCTCGATCCGAAACTGATCATCGAGACCGCCGAACGGCTGGAGGAGCGCGTCGCCGAGCGTTTTCCCGACGCCGGCCTTCGCGGCGTCGCCGCCGAACTGGTGTCGCTGTCGCGCGACCTGGCAAAGGGCGCCAAGGCGCTGGAGGCGCCGCTTTGGTGGCTGCGCGGCCTGATCGCCGCCGCCGTCGTCGCCGGCGCGCTGGTGTTCGTCTTCGTCGGCACCATCCTGCCGCTCGACCGGCTTTCGCGGACCAGCGACGCCGTCCAGTCGGTGCAAGGCATCGAAGCCTCGCTCAACATGTTCATCCTCGCCATCGTCGGCTTCCTGGCCCTCATCCGCACCGAGGAGCGCATCAAGCGCAAGCAGGTGTTCCGCCAGCTGCACGGCCTGCGCTCGCTGATCCACGTCATCGACATGCACCAGCTGACCAAGGACCCGGCGACGCTGTCGGCCAATTTCAAGCCGACCTCGCATTCGCCGGCCCGCATCACCAATGCCGCCGACCTCGCCCGCTACCTCGACTATTGCTCGGAGATGCTGTCGATCACCGGCAAGATCGCGGCGCTGTTCGCGCAGTCGGTCAATGACGACGTGGTCATCGACGGCGTCAACGACGTCGAGAACCTGGCCTCCAACCTGTCGCGCAAGATCTGGCAGAAGATCACCCTGATCGACGATCAGGTCTGACCGCTTCCGGCGCCAGCCCCGGCGGGCCGCGCCGTGCCGCCTCGGCCTCGCGCACCAGGGCAGCGACGCGTTTCGTCATCGGCGCCGGCACGCCGGAGCGTTCGGCGAGCGCGAGCACCGCGCCCTGCAATTCGCCGATCTCCGTCGGCCGGCCGCGCCGCAGGTCGTCCCACATGGACGAACGCGCCTCGGGGTCGATGGCCAGCATGCGGCGCGCCAGCCGCCGGAACAGCCAGTCGGGCAGGCCGAGCACCTTGGGCAGCAGCGCCGGACGCACGCCGGCAATGCGCGCCGGCCGGATGCCCGACGCCCGCATCGCCGCCAGCGCCTCGTCGATCTGGGCTGCCAGGATCAGCCGCCAGCGGCGGTCGGCCAGTTCGGTTGCCAGCGGCAGGCCGGACAGCGCCACCAAGGCGTTGTTGAGGTTCATCAAAAGCTTGCCCCACAGCACCGCCTTCATATCGACATGGGTTTCGACGCCAAGCCCTTCGACATCGAGCAGGCCGGCAAGGCCGGCCACGCCGTCCTCGATCATCACCTTGCCCTCGCTGGCGCGATGCACATGAAACGGCGCCTCGCCCTCCGGTGTCTGCACGACATTGAACGGCACCATGCCGGCAAGCACGTGTCGCCCGGCAAGCCTTGCCCGCAGTTTCTCGGCATTGCCGACGCCGTTCTGCAGGCTGACCACCACCGCTTCCGGGCTGGCATGCGCCGCAATGAGCGCGGCCATCTCCTCGGTGGCGCCGCTCTTGACCGTCACCAGGACGATATTGGCGCCGGCCAGGGCCTCAGCCGGATCGGCGGTGACGGAAAGCGCCGCGGGCGCGATGCAGCGGTCGCGGCCATCGAGGTCGCTGACCCGCAAGCCATCCTTGCGCAACGCCGCCTCGACGCGCGGGCGCGCCAGCAAAGCCACCTTGCGTCCGGCGAGCGCAAGGCAGCCGCCGACATAGCAGCCGATACTGCCGGCACCGGCAATGGCGATGGTCTTTTCTTCCCTGGCCATGCGATAGTCTCACCTTGGTCTGCGACTATACGACATGAAAACCATAATGTCGGCGCCATGGCCGGCCATGACGTCTGGTCGTGACAGGCCTTTCGCTTTCGATTATCGCTTTGCCCATGAAATTGCCCACCGACCCCGCCGCAAACCTTGCCGCCCTGATCCGCTGCCCCTCGGTGACGCCCGCCGAAGGCGGCGCGCTCGCCGCGCTGGAGACGATGCTGAAGCCGCTCGGCTTCGCCGTCGAGCGTCCGGTGTTCTCGGAAGACGGCACGCCGGACATCGAGAACCTTTATGCAAGGCGCTCCGGCAACGGACCGCATCTGATGTTCGCCGGCCATACCGATGTGGTGCCGGTCGGCGACGAGACGGCCTGGACGCACCCGCCCTTCGCCGCCGAGATCGCCAATGGCGAAATGTATGGCCGCGGCGCCGTCGACATGAAGGGCGGCATCGCCTGCTTCATCGCGGCGGTGGCGCGCCATGTCGAGAAGGCGGGCGGGCCGAAGGGCTCGGTCTCGCTGCTGATCACCGGCGACGAAGAGGGGCCAGCGATCAACGGCACGGTGAAGCTGCTCGAATGGGCGGCGGGCAAGGGCGAGAAATGGGACGCCGCGATCGTCGGTGAGCCGACCAATCCGGACACGCTCGGCGACATGATCAAGATCGGCCGGCGCGGCTCGATCTCCGGCAGCGTGACCGTCAACGGGCGTCAGGGCCACGCCGCCTATCCGCAGCTTGCCGACAATCCGGTACGCGGGCTGGTCAGCCTGGTCGACGCCCTGCTCCATCCGGTGTTCGACAAGGGGACGAAGGATTTCCAGCCGACCAATCTGGAGGTCACCTCGATCGACGTCGGCAATCCGGCCACCAACGTCATCCCGGCCAAGGCGACGGCCACCTTCAACATCCGCTTCAACGACACGTGGACGGCCGAGACCATCCAGGCCGAGATCCACAACCGCCTCGACCAGGCGGCCGGGCGCAAGAAGTACCGGCCAGGCACGAAGGCCCCGGTCGACTACGAGCTCGTCTGGCGCGACCGGCCGAGCCACGTCTTCCTGACCCGCGACGAGCGGCTGATCGAGACGCTGAGCGGTTCGGTCAAGGCGACGGTCGGCAGGAAGCCGGCGCTTTCCACCTCCGGCGGCACGTCGGACGCCCGCTTCATCAAGGACTATTGCCCGGTGGTCGAGTTCGGACTGGTCGGCCAGACCATGCATATGGTCGACGAACGCGTCGCGCTTGCCGATCTGGAAACGCTGACCGGGATCTATCAGCGCTTCATCGAAGACTGGTTCGGGCAGGACCATGCTGTCGGCTGATGAAACCTACGCCTCGCTGGCCGGCGCCTGGCGGCTGATGCTCGGCAAGGTCGACGGATTGCGCCTGCTCGACCTGTCGGCGGACGGCTTCTGGAACTCCTTCTTCGCCATCGTCGTGGCCGCGCCGGCGCTGATCGTCGGCTGGGTCGGTATCGCCAATGAGATCGGCGATCCGAACGCCTTTGCCGGCCGCTTCAGCATGCTTCTGCGGCTGGCGACCGTCGATATCGGCTCCTGGGTGCTGCCGCTGGTCGGCCTGGCGCTGATCGCGCCGCGCGTCGGCATTGGCGGCCGCTTCGTCCATTATGTCGTGGCCAGCAACTGGGCGTCGGCGATCATCGCCTGGCTGATGCTGCCGTCGGCGCTGATCCGGCTTTTCCTGCCGTCGACCGACGAGGTCCCCGGGCTGGTGTCGCTGCTTCTGTTCGCGGTCTCGATGATACTGACCTGGCGCATGACCAATGCCGTGATCGGCAGGGGCGCCGCCGTCGGCACCGCGGTCTTCGCCGGCATGTTCGTGGCCTCGCTGGCCGTGCTGTTCGGGCTGCAGGCGCTGCTCGGCATCACCATCCCGACGGGGGTCGAGGGCTAGGATCCTTCCGGATAATCGACGCCGATGAGGAACAGCCCGTCGGGCGGCGCCACCTGGCCGCAGGCGGCGCGGTCCTGGGCGTCGAGCGCAGCCTTGAGATCGGCGGCGGTCCAGGAGCCGTCGCCTACGCGCCTCAGCGAACCGACCATCGAGCGCACCTGATTGTGCAGGAAGGAGCGCGCCGAGCTCCGCACCTCGATCATGTCGCCCGAACGGCTGACGTCGAGCCGATCGAGCGTGCGAACCGGGCTTTCGGCCTGGCACTGGGTCGAGCGGAAAGTCGTGAAATCATGGCGGCCGAGCAGCACTTTGGCCGCCTCGTGCATGGCCTCGGCGTCGAGCCGCTTCGGCACCCACCAGACCTTGCCCTTCTCCAGCGCCGCCGGCGCGCGCCGGTTGAGGATGCGGTAGAGGTAGTGGCGGCCGGTGGCGGAGAAGCGGGCATCGAAGCCGTCGGCGACGACCGCGGCCTTGAGAATGGCGATGCGGGCACCAGCGGCCTGCAGATGCGCGTTGACGGCGTCGCGCACCTTGTCGCCCGGCCAGGCTTTGACCAGGTCGACATGCGCCACCTGGGCGGTGGCGTGCACGCCTGCATCGGTGCGGCCTGCGGCGCGGAGCCTTACCGCCTCGCCGCAGAACTTTTCGATCGCCTGCTCGATCGCCTGCTGCACCGAAGGCTGATCCGCCTGGTGCTGCCAGCCGGCAAAAAGGCTGCCGTCATATTCGATGTCGAGGCGAAAACGCGGCATAGAGGGCCGTAGCTTGCCGCCTAGGCGGCAAGCGCGGTGAAGGCCGAAGCGTAGACCAGCTTGCCGGCCTCGGGAGCATCGCCCCAGGCCAGCGCCTGCAGCGCCTCGCCCTGGTACTCGCTCTCGAATTTCTCGGCGCGGGCATGGGTGTAGCCGAAGCGACCGTAATAAGACGGATCGCCGAGCACCACGGCAAGCGTCTCTCCGGCTTCCTTGAGGCGGACATGCGCCTCGCGGATCAGGGCGCCGCCGATGCCGGTGCCGTGGAAGGACGGCTCGACCGCCAGCGGCGCCAGCGCCACGGCCGCGAACTGCTTGGCGCCCTTCTGGACGAAAAGCCGGGAGAACAGGATATGGCCGACCACCTGGCCGTCCTCTTCCGCCACCAGTTCGACGACGGCATCGCCGCCGGTGACCAGCGCGTCGACCAGTCCGGCCTCCGCCTGCTGGCCGAAGGCATGCTCTTCGACGAGGCGGATCGCCTCGCGATCCCGCGGCGTCGCCGCGCGTATCGACATCATGCTCATGAGAGTTTCGTTCCTTTTTCGATCTTGGCCCCGCGCAAGAACTCCTGCGCGGCGGCGGGCTTTCCGCCCGCCCGTTGAACTTCGACCAGCCGGACCGCGCCTGACCCGCAGGCGACCGTCAGCCGGTCATCGAGAATTCCTCCCGACTCGCCGACGCCATCCGAGAGCGTCGAGCGAAGCAGTTTCAGCCGCTCCATGCGGCCGCCAATGTCGACCTCGCACCACGCGCCCGGAAAGGGCGAGAGGCCGCGAATGTGATTGTGGACTTCGCCGGCAGGCCGCGTCCAGTCTACGCGTGTCTCCGATTTATCGATCTTTCGGGCGTAGGTCACCCCCACAGTCGCCTGTTGGGCAAATGTCAGACAATTTATCCCCAACTGCGCGAGCGCTTCCACCATCAGCGAAGCGCCTTGAGCCATCAGACGGTCATGCAGTTCGCCGGCGGTCATATCGGGTTCGATGGCGCATTTTTCAACCAATGCCACCGGACCGGTGTCCAAACCTTCCTCCATGCGCATCACCATCATGCCGGTTTCGGCATCGCCGGCCATGATGGCGCGCTGGATGGGAGCGGCACCGCGCCAGCGCGGCAGAAGCGAGGCATGGCCGTTCAGGCAACCGAGCCTGGCCGCCTCGAGAACGGCCTTTGGCAGCAAAAGCCCATAGGCGACGACCACGGCGACATCGGCACGCAGCGCGGCGAATGCCTGCTGCTCGGCCTCGCCCTTGAGCGATGTCGGGGTGCGGACCTCGACGCCCAGCCGCTCCGCCTCGCGCTGCACGGGCGACGGCGTCAGCTCCAGCCCGCGCCGGCCGGCGGCACGCGGCGGCTGCGTGTAGACGGCGACGATTTCATGGCCGGCTTCGGCAATCGCGCGCAGCGTCGGCACGGAAAACTCCGGCGTGCCCATGAAGATGACGCGAAGGGGCATGACCCCTAGCCCACCAGCTTGCCCGGCGCCTTGTCCTTGGCGAGCTTCTTGAACTTCTTCACCACCATGTCGCGCTTCAGCTTGGAGATGTGGTCGATGAACAGCACGCCGTTGAGATGGTCGATCTCGTGCTGCAGGCAGGTCGCCATCAGCCCTTCGGCCTGCATCTCCTGCAGCTTGCCATCGCGGTCGAGATACTTGACCCGCACCGCGGCGGGACGCTCGACCTCTGCGTAATAGTCCGGGATCGACAGGCAGCCTTCCTCATAGACCGAGCGCTGGTCGGAGCTTTCGAGGATTTCCGGATTGATGAAGACATGCGGCGCCGGCGTCTCGTCCTCCTTGGCAAGGTCGATGACCAGCATGCGCAGCGGCTCGCCGATCTGGATCGCCGCCAGGCCGATGCCGGGGGCGTCATACATGGTGTCCAGCATGTCGCCGGCCAGTTTGCGCAAGGGCGCATCGACGCGCTCGACCGGTTTGGACAGCTGGCGCAGGACGGGATCGGGAAGGATGATGAGCGGCTTGATCGACATGGCGTCTCACCTAAGACGTCGTGCGAAAAGCGTCAACCGGGGCGCTTTCGACCTGTTCACGTTTTGATCTGTGCCGGAGAGCCGAATCATCTATGCTGCCCGCATGAACGACCTGAGCTCCATCCTTTCCGACCCCGTGGCCCGGCTGGGCGCCAGCACGATCACGCTCGGCCATATGCTGGCCTTCGGCGCCGTCCTTTTTCTCGGCCTCTTCCTTGCGCTGGTCATCGCGCTGTGGCGCTCGGCCAGGGCGCGGACGATCGCCGCCGCGGAAGCCGCCGACCATGCCCGCGACGCCGAGGCGCGGATGGCCGGCATCTTGCAGGCGCAGGCCGAGATGCAGGGCCGCATGGGCGCAATTGCCGAAGTGTTCGGGGCGCGGCAGGCCGAGCTCACCCAGTCGATCGGCCAGCGTCTCGACGCCATGACCGGCCGCATCGGCCAGACCATGACCGAGCAAACCAAATCGACGCATGAGAGCCTGGCCAAACTGCAGGAACGACTGGCGGTGATCGACACGGCGCAAGGCAACATCCAGTCTCTGGCCGGCCAGGTCGTGCAGTTGCAGGCGATCCTCTCCAACAAGCAGACGCGCGGCGCCTTCGGCCAGTCGCGCATGGAGGCGATCGTCGCCGACGGCCTGCCGCATGGCGCCTACGAATTCCAGGCGACCCTGTCGAACGGCAGCCGGCCCGACTGCCTGGTACGGATGCCGAACGGCGCGCCCTCGCTCGCCGTCGATGCCAAATTTCCGCTCGAAGCCTGGAACGCGATCCGCGCCGCCGAAGGCGCGGAGATGCAGAAGGCCGCGGCGCAGGCCTTCCGGCGCGATATCGAGGTGCATATCCGCGATATCGCCGACAAATACCTGCTCCAGGGCGAGACGCAGGACACCGCCTTCATGTTCGTTCCGTCGGAATCGGTGTTCGCAGAGATCCACGAGAATTTCGAGGCGGTGGTGCAGAAGGCGCACCGGGCCCGCGTCGTCATCGTCTCGCCGTCGCTGTTGATGCTGTCGATCCAGGTCATCCAGGCGATCCTGAAGGACGCCCGCATGCGCGAGCAGGCGCATCTGATCCAGGGCGAGGTGATCCGGCTGATGGAGGATGTCGGGCGTGTCGACGAGCGGGTACGCCGGCTGCAGACGCATTTTACCCAGTCGGCGAAAGACATCGACGACATCCTGGTCTCGACGTCGAAAGTGACCAAGCGTGGCCAGAAGATCGAGGCGCTGGAGTTCGGCGAAGGCGAAGCCGAGGCGCCGCGCAAGGCTGAAGCTGGGACGCGGGTGGCCGATTCCAAGACCGGCCAGCTCAGGCTGCGGGTTGTCGAGGACGGCGACTGAACCGGCTCTACTGTTCCTCGATGGTCGTCATATCGTGGAATTCCGGCAACCATTGCAATGCGGAGCGGTGCCAAACCTGCTTTCTCGGAACCAGTTCCTCGCGCTGACGCGACGTACCGGCCCTGATGCCATAAATCTTCGGCCCATCGCCGACCGAGGTCGCGTAGAGATGGGAGCCGCAGTCGCCGCAAAAGCCCTGCGCGCGCTTGGCGCCAGAGGATCCGGTCTTGATGTAGACCTTCGGCGACCCGCTGGTGATCCGGTAGTTGCTTTCCGGGGCTGGAACCGTCACGCGGAAGGCTGTGCCGGTCAATTGCTGGCAGTCCGTGCAGTGGCAGATCGAGGTCTTTTCCGGGTCGACCTCGGCCTCATAGGTGATGGCGCCGCAATGGCACCCGCCGTCAATCCTCATCGGTATCTCCTCCAGAATTCGCGACGATCTTAGCGGGACAAGGCCGCGAGGCAACAGCGCAGCGCTAGTCCAAAGCCGGATCGGAGGCAGCGTCGATCAGCTTGCGGCGGCGCTCCCAGGTGCCGGTGGTTTGTGGCTTGACGAACAGCCGGGTGATCTCCGGCATCTCGGTTTTCAGCCGCGCTTCCAGCCGCTCTACGCAGGCCTCGATCTCGGGCGCCGTCAGATGGTCTTCGAACTCGACGCTCAGACCGGCGACGATCTCTTGCGGTCCCATGTGGACGGTGAGAACGCCGTTCGCCCGCTGCACCGCCGGATCCCGCTGCACGATGGCAAGCACCTTCTTCTGCACCTCCGGCGATGCCGGCTCGCCGATGAGCAGGCCCTTGCTTTCGCGCGCCAGGAAGATCGCGGTCGAACCGAGGATCAGCGCGATGCCGATCGAGGCGGCGCCGTCGAGCTCGGGCATGGCAAAGACTTCCGCCGCCAATATGCCGGCAAAGGCGACGATCAGGCCGAGCAGCGCCGCGCTGTCCTCGAACAGCACCGTATAGACGCTCGGATCCTTGCTGAGCCGCACCGCCTCGAACCAGCCCAGTCCGCCCTTCTCGCGGCGGAATGCCGTCAGCGCCACATACCAGGAACTGCCCTCGAACAGGAAGGAGAGGCCGAGCACGACATAGTTGACCCTGACATTGGCGACCGGCTCCGGCGCCATGATGTGCACCACGCCTTCGTAGAACGACACGCCGGCGCCAAGCGCGAAGACGAGGAGGGCGACGATGAAGCTCCAGAAATAGAGCTCACGGCCATGGCCGAGCGGATGGCTGCGGTCGGGCGGGCGGGCGGCGCGATGCATGCCGTAGAGCAGCAGGCCGCCATTGCCGGTGTCGACCAGCGAATGCACGCCCTCCGAAAGCATCGCCGAACTGCCGGTGAAGGCCGCGGCGGCGAATTTGGTCAACGCGATCGCCAGATTGCCGGCAAGCGCCGCGTAGATGACCTTTTTCGATCCGCCATGCCCTGCCATGCCGCGCTGTCCCGGTTGACGCCTTGAGCTTAATGCATGTCGTCCAAAATCGCGCCGCGGTTTTGGGGGAACGCATCAAGACAAAGACTTAAAGCGCGACGCCCGAATCCGTTTCGTCATGACGCGCAATAACGATCCGGCCGTCGGAGCTCCTCAGGCGATTCGCCGGCGAAAACCGGTTGACAGCGGCCAGGCCGCCGCGCGCGTCCGACAATGTCCTCTTGCAGTCCGGCTTTTCTCTTGTTTCACTTCGTTGCCCACAATCGGAGGAACGAATCATGGCTAAAGGTGCGATGAAGGCGGGCAAGGAAGCCCGTAAGCCGAAGAAGGACGCGAAGAAGCCCGCCGCGGCCCCGGCCCTCAAGGCGCCGCCGGTCAAGGCGACGCGGCTCAAGGACAAATAGGCCTCGGCTGATCCGTCCTGGTGCGGATTTTCAACCGGCGGCATGGACCCATGCTGCCGGTGTTTTGTTGATTGGGGCCGAGGACCGCCGATATCAGCGTGGCGAGGACGACCTCGCTTCTCCCAAAACCCGGCCGGGACGACCCGTGCTTGAAAGTGCTGCTCCGCGCGCCGGTTTCGCAAGATCGTGCGCCGTGAGGGCACGCAGCGAATGGAGCGTTGCCGATGTCGTGGATTTATCTGTTTTTCGCCGGCCTGTTCGAGATCGGCTGGGCGATCGGCCTGAAATACACTGACGGCTTCTCGAAGCTGGTGCCGACGGTGCTGACCGTCGCCTCGATGATCGTCAGCCTCGGCCTGCTCGGCCTGGCGCTGAAGGACCTACCCGTCGGCACCGCCTATGCGGTGTGGACCGGCATCGGCACCGTCGGCACCGCGCTCCTCGGCATCTGGCTGCTCGGCGAGCCGGCGACCGTGGTTCGGCTTGCCTGCATCGGCCTCATCGTCTGCGGCATCGTCGGCCTGAAGCTGGTGGCCTGATGTTTGCTGCGAGACAAACGCGTTCGGGGCCGCCCCTGGCGACCCTGAACCTGTTCTTCGAACGAAACCGCTGTTAGCGGGCCGAGAAACCCGGAGGCGTCCGGCCGACACGCGCCTTGCGCGCGGCATAGCGCGCATCGCGCTTGGCCTTGCGTTCGGCCTCGTCGGCGAGCACGCGCGAAATGCGATCGTTCTCTTCGGCTTCGCGGATCTTGGCCTCCGCCGCAGCCGCCTCTTCGGCGGCAATGCGCGCCGCTTCGGCAGCTGCCTCGCGCTCGGCCTTCTCAGCCGCTTCGCGGGCCAGCTTTTCCTGCTTCAGCCTGGCCTTTTCGGCTTCGCGTATCGCGCGCGCCTCGAGGATCGCCTTGCGTTCGGCCTGTCGCGCCAGCACCGCGGGATCATCCGCGGCCGGCTTTGACTTGAAGCGCTCCAGAAGCGCCTTCTTTGCCTCGTTCGCGGCATTGCGCCGCTCGAAAATGTCTTTTTCCCTGTAGATAGCCAAGTCCACTTCCCTGAAGTCAATTCGCGACGCTTACATACGCGCGAAAACCGATAGTTCAAGCGCCAAAACGGTATGCCAGCTATGAAATTCTGGGCTGTTGCAACTGGGAGACGTCACAGTCCTGCGCGAAAACCGACATGCAGTGTTCACAGTCCGCGCCTCTGGCGGCGCGGCGGGCGGATCGCTATCTCCAGCGCGACGCACAAACATCGAAACAAGGCATCAGGATGGCACGGCATGGAACTCGGTCTCTACACTTTCGCTGACGTCAGCCCCGAGCCCGGGCCGGGCGCCATCGGCCCGCATGAGCGGCTGCGCAATCTGATCGAGGAGATCGAGCTGGCCGACCAGGTCGGCCTCGACGTGTTCGGGCTGGGCGAGCATCACCGCCCCGACTATGCCGCCTCCGCGCCGGTCGTGGCGCTGGCCGCGGCGGCCGAGCGCACCAGGCGCATCAAGCTGACCAGCGCGGTCACCGTGCTCTCCTCCGACGATCCGGTGCGCGTCTTCCAGCAGTTCGCGACGCTCGACCTGCTTTCCGGCGGCCGCGCGGAGATCATGGCCGGGCGCGGCTCCTTCATCGAATCCTTCCCGCTGTTCGGCTTCAATCTGGAAGACTATGACGAGCTGTTCGCCGAGAAGCTCGACCTGCTGCTTGCCATCCGCGATCAGGTCAAGGTGACGTGGCAAGGACGCCTGCGCGCGCCGATCAACGGCCGTGGCGTCTATCCGCGCCCGCTCCAGGAGAAACTGCCGGTCTGGATCGCCATTGGCGGGACGCCGCAGTCCGCGGCCCGTGCCGGCGCGCTCGGCCTGCCGCTGGCGCTCGCCATCATCGGCGGCGAGCCGGCGCGCTTCGCGCCGCTGTTCGAGGTCTATCGCCAGGCCGCCAGACGGGCCGGAACCGATCCGGCAAGCCTCGCCACCAGCCTCAACGTGCACGGCTTCATCGCCGAGACCACCGAGAAGGCTGCGGACGATTTCTACACGCCGCAGGCCGAGGTGATGAACCGCATCGGCCGCGAGCGCGGCTGGGGGCCGACCTCGCGGGCGCATTTCGACCAGTCGCGCGGCCCGAACGGCGCCTTGTTCGTCGGCAATCCCGAACAGGTGGCGGAGAAGATCGTCGCCCAGCACAGGATCTTCGACAATGACCGCTTCCTGCTGCAGATGGCGATCGGCACCACGCCGCACGCCAAGGTCATGAAGGCGATCGAGCTCTACGGCACCAGGGTGGCGCCCATCGTGCGCAAGGAAACGGCGAAGGCAGCACCAGCCGAACCCGTCGCCTGACGGCCGGCCGGACGCGTTCCAGCGCCGAAGCCGCGGCTTCATCTTCGCCGTCGGCGCATTTCCTGTCCGGCCGAAGTCATTGCCGGCTAACGGAACTTTGCCGTCGGAAGCACGTTTTCGCGAGAAGCCGCATCATCATTTGCGGCGTGCCCGAGGGAAACGATGAAGGCCGAACCGACCGCTTCGGGCACCGGCGCCACCGGGACGCCTGATCCGCGCGAAGACATACGCGCGGATACGCATTTGATACGGTCGCTGCTCATCGGCATCTTCATCCTGATGGCGGTCTATGCGCTCTACTTCGGCCGCGCCTTCTTCATGCCGGTGATCCTAGCCTTCCTGCTGGCGCTGACGCTGACGCCGATCGTGCGCTTCCTGCGCCAGCACGGCGTGCCCGACGCGCTGTCGGCGACGCTCCTGGTGCTGCTGTCGCTGATCTTCGTCGCCGGCGCCGGCTATCTGCTCAGCGGCCCGGTCATCGAGCTCATCAACAACGCGTCCACGATCGGCATGCAGCTCACCGAGCGCCTGGCCCAACTCAGGCAGCCGTTCGAGAAGATCATGCAGATCTCGCACCAGCTGGAAGGCCTGACCCAGACGTCACAGGAGCCCGACGTGCAGAAGGTCGCGGTGGCGCAGTCCGGCATGTTGTCTTCCGCCGCCGGCAACATCCTGTCGGCGGGCACCGGCATCACCATCGTCTTCGTGCTGTCGCTGTTCCTGCTCGCCTCCGGCACGATGTTCTACGAGAAGATCATCCAGTCCTTCGCCAGCCTCAGCGAGAAGAAGCGGGCGCTGCGCGTCGTCTACGACGTCGAGCGCGAGATTTCGCATTACCTGCTCACCGTCACCATCATCAATGCAGGCCTCGGCACGGTGATTGGCCTTGGCCTGTGGGGGCTCGGAATGCCCAACCCAATGGTCTGGGGCGCGGCCGCCGCCTTGCTCAATTTCCTGCCCTATGTCGGCGCGTTGATGACGATCATACTTGTCACCGTCATCGCGCTGATCAGCTTCGACTCGATCTCCTTTGCGCTGCTGGCGCCGGCCTTCGTGCTGCTGTGCGACATCGTCGAGGGCCAGTTCGTGACGCCGCTGGTGGTCGGCAGGCGGCTGGAGATCAACGCGGTGGCGATCTTCATCGCCATTGCCTTCTGGTCGTGGCTGTGGGGTTTTGTCGGCGCGCTGATGGCGGTGCCGCTGCTGGTCGTCGTCAAGGTCTTCTGCGACCATTTCGAAGGGCTGAGCCATGTCGGCAATTTCCTGGCGGCACAGCACAGCCTCGTCGTCGAAGAGGATACGGCCGAGCAGAACGGCAAGGTCCGCAGCTGATTCGGCCCGACAATTGTCGCCGCGCCTGTTTGTCGGACCCGGAGCGAGTGCCTATATCGAGCCGGTCAAAGCCGGACCTCCTTCATGACCGACGCCTCCTTCGACCTCGATGCCTATTTCGCCCGCATCTTCTATCGCGGCCCGACCGAGGCCTCGCTGGCGACGCTGAAGGCGCTGCACCGGCAGCATCCGCAAGCGATCGCGTTCGAGAATCTCGATCCGTTCCTCGGCCATCCGCCCAAGCTCGACCTCGCCTCGCTGCAGGACAAGATCTTCACGCGTGGCCGCGGCGGCTATTGCTACGAGCACAATCTGCTCTTCATGCATGCGCTGACGGCGCTCGGCTTCGAGGTAAGCGGCCTCGCCGCGCGGGTGCTGTGGGGCCAGCCGGACGACGCCATCACCGCGCGCAGCCACATGCTGCTCAGGGTGGAATTCGACGGCCATACCTATCTCGCCGATGTCGGTTTCGGCGGATTGACGCTGACGGCGCCGCTGCTGCTCGAAGCCGGACCTGAGCAGCAGACACCGCATGAACCCTTCCGCCTCGTCGAGACGGAGGATCATTTCCGCCTGCAGGCGCAGATCGGCGGCGACTGGCGCAGCATCTATCGCTTCGACACGCAGCCGGCCTACGCGGTCGACTATGCGGTCAGCAACCACTTCCTGTCGACGCATCCGAGCTCGCATTTCCTGTCCTCGGTGATCGCGGCGCGCGCCCTGCCCGACCGGCGCTACGCGCTGCGCAACAACCGGCTGTCGACGCATCATCTCGGCGGCCGTACCGAGCAGCGGGAGATCGCGACAGCGGCGGAGCTCGCCGGTGTGCTGGAAGACCAGCTCGGCATCGTCATCTCCGACCGGCCCGCCTTCGCGGCCAAGGTGCGGGAAAAGAACATCGTGGAGCGCTGAGAAATGACCGCCCTGTCCGTACTCGACCTGTCGCCGATCGCCGAAGGCAGCGATGCCTCGCGCTCGCTGGCGAACTCGCTCGACCTCGCCCGCCATGCCGAGCGCCTCGGCTACCGGCGTTACTGGCTGGCCGAGCATCATAACATGCCGGGCATCGCCAGTGCCGCGACTTCGGTGGTCATCGCCCATGTCGCCGGCGGCACCAGGACGATCCGCGTCGGCGCCGGCGGCATCATGCTGCCCAACCATGCGCCGCTGGTCATCGCCGAACAGTTCGGCACGCTGGCGGCGCTATTTCCCGGCCGCATCGACCTCGGGCTCGGCCGCGCGCCCGGCACCGACATGGCGACTGCGCGGGCGCTGCGCCGCAATCTGGAAGCCAGCGATAATTTCCCGCAGGATGTCGTCGAGCTGATGGGCTATTTCCAGCCGGCCGAGGAAGGCCAGCGCATCCGCGCCGTGCCCGGCGAAGGCCAGAAGGTCCCGGTCTGGATCCTCGGCTCCAGCCTTTACGGCGCGCAACTCGCCGCGCTGCTCGGCCTTCCTTACGCCTTCGCCTCGCATTTCGCGCCGGCCGAGCTCGACCATGCGCTGGAAGTCTACCGCTCGCGCTTCCAGCCGTCGGCTGAGCTCGACAGGCCCTATGTCATGCTCGGCCTCAACGTCTTTGCCGCGCCGACCGATGCCGAGGCGCGGCTTTTGTTCACCTCGCTGCAGCAGGCCTTCGTCAATCTGCGCACCGGCCGGCCCGGCCGGCTGCCGCCGCCGGTCGAGGGCTACGAGCAGACGCTGGACCCGATGGCGAAGACCATGCTCGGCCAGGCGCTGTCCTGCGCCGTGGTCGGGTCGCCGGAAACGGTGCGGCAAGGCATCGACGCCTTCGTGCGGCGCACCGGCGCCGACGAGCTGATGGTGACGGCGCAAGTCTTCGACCATGCGGCCAGGGTGCGCTCGTTCGAGATCCTTGCCGACGTCCACAAATCGCTGTCGCAAGCGGCCTGAGACCGACAAGGCGCTTTTGCTGCTTTTGCCGGGCAACGGCTTTTGCTATGGCGGACCACCCATCCCGACCGCGAGCACGCCTGTGACAAATGACCTCGACGCGCGAACGCGCTTTGCCATCGACCTCGCGCGGCGCGCCGGCGAGCTCGGGCTCAAATATTTCCGCAACCTGGAAAACCTGACCATCGAGAGCAAGGGTCATCAGGACCTGGTCTCGGACGGCGACCGCGAGGTCGAGCTGTTCATCCGCGCGGCGATCGCCGACGCCTATCCGCAGGACGGCATCGTCGGCGAGGAACATGCCGCGGTGGCGGGCACGACCGGCCATGTCTGGGTGATCGACCCGATCGACGGCACCGCCAATTTCGTGCGCGGCATGCCGGCCTGGTGCGTGGTGATCGCCTGCGCCAGTAACGGCGAGACGGTCGTCGGCGTCATCCACGAGCCCTCGACGGGCGAGACCTTCCACGGCCATCGCGGCGGCGGCGCCTTCGTCAACGGCAGGCCGATCACGGCGAGCAAGGCCGCGAGCCTCACGGAAGGTTCGGTCGGAACCGGGCTGTCGAACCGGGCCAACACCGAGCATGTCGCCGTGCTCATCCGCGCCATCATGGCCGAAGGCGGCGTCTTCTACCGCAACGCGTCGGGCGCGCTGATGCTCGCCTATGCCGCCTCCGGCCGGCTGCTCGGCTATGTCGAGGAACACATGAACGCCTGGGACTGCCTGGCCGGCATGTTGCTGGTCGAGGAAGCCGGCGGCACGGTCCTCACGGCTGATCCGACAACCGTCATCGGCCAGGGGACGAAGGTGATCGCCGGTGGAAAGGCGATCTTCCCGAAGCTGCAGGCACTCTGCGTCGAGGCATTCGGGCGCTGATTGCGGCGGCTGCGACGTTTTTGCCCGCCTCGGATTCGGCAAGTTTGGCCATGTCCGGCGGCAAATCGGCTGCGGTACGCGTGATTTAGGCCTTTTCCCTGCCGTGGACCGCGATAGTGGACGCCTTGCGCAGAATGCTTGCGCGCCGTCCGGCCTGTTCTTATATACGCGCCAAGCCGTTCGGCGCCGGAAAGCCGGTTGCCGGAACGGGATTTCTTGTGAACAGGGGCTTTCGTCGGAACGCCTTCACGGGTCCAGAGAGCCTGCTTAGCGGAGAGACTAGAACAATGGCAAAAGTAATCGGTATCGATCTGGGAACGACCAACTCCTGTATCGCCATCATGGATGGCAAGGAGCCGAAGGTCATCGAGAATGCGGAAGGCGCGCGCACGACCCCTTCCATCGTCGCCATCAGCGGCGACGGCGAGCGCCTCGTCGGCCAGCCGGCCAAGCGCCAGGCGGTCACCAATCCTGAAAACACCATCTTCGCGGTCAAGCGCCTGATCGGCCGCCGCTATGACGATCCGGTGACGGAGAAGGACAAGAAGCTTGTCCCCTACAAGATCGTCAAGGGCGACAATGGCGATGCCTGGGTCGAGGCCGGCGGCAAGAAGCAGTCGCCCTCGCAGATCTCGGCCATGATCCTGCAGAAGATGAAGGAGACGGCGGAAGCCTATCTCGGCGAGAAGGTCGAGAAGGCGGTCATCACCGTTCCGGCCTATTTCAACGACGCCCAGCGCCAGGCGACCAAGGACGCCGGCAAGATCGCCGGCCTCGAGGTGCTGCGCATCATCAACGAGCCGACCGCGGCAGCCCTTGCCTACGGCCTCGACAAGAAGGACGGCAAGACCATCGCCGTCTATGACCTTGGCGGCGGCACCTTCGACATTTCCGTGCTCGAGATCGGCGACGGCGTCTTCGAGGTGAAGTCGACCAATGGCGACACCTTCCTCGGCGGCGAGGATTTCGACATGCGCCTGGTCGAGTATCTGGCGGCCGAGTTCAAGAAGGAACAGGGCATCGACCTGAAGGCCGACAAGCTTGCCTTGCAGCGCCTGAAGGAGGCGGCCGAGAAGGCCAAGATCGAGCTGTCGTCGACGACGCAGACCGAGATCAACCTGCCCTTCATCACCGCCGACGCCACCGGGCCGAAGCACCTGACGCTGAAGCTGACCCGGGCGAAGTTCGAGAGCCTGGTCGAGGATCTCGTCCAGCGCACGATCGATCCCTGCAAGGCGGCGCTCAAGGACGCCGGCCTGAAGGCCGGCGAGATCGACGAGGTCGTCCTGGTCGGCGGCATGACCCGCATGCCCAAGATCCAGGAGATCGTGAAGCAGTTCTTCGGCAAGGAGCCGCACAAGGGCGTCAACCCCGATGAGGTCGTGGCGCTCGGCGCCGCCATCCAGGCCGGCGTGCTGCAGGGCGACGTCAAGGACGTGCTGCTGCTCGACGTGACGCCGCTGTCGCTCGGCATCGAGACGCTGGGCGGCGTGTTCACCCGCTTGATCGAGCGCAACACGACGATCCCGACCAAGAAGAGCCAGGTGTTCTCGACCGCCGAGGATAGTCAGTCGGCGGTGACCATCCGCGTCTTCCAGGGCGAGCGCGAGATGGCGGCCGACAACAAGATGCTCGGCCAGTTCGACCTGGTCGGCATCCCGCCGGCGCCGCGCGGCGTGCCGCAGATCGAGGTCACCTTCGACATCGACGCCAACGGCATCGTCAACGTCTCTGCCAAGGACAAGGGCACCGGCAAGGAGCACCAGATCCGCATCCAGGCGTCCGGCGGTCTTTCGGACACCGACATCGAGAAGATGGTCAAGGATGCCGAGGCCAATGCCGAGGCCGACAAGAAGCGCCGCGCCGTGGTCGAGGCCCGCAACCAGGCCGAGGCGCTTGTGCATTCGTCGGAGAAGTCGCTGAAGGAATATGGCGACAAGGTCTCCGAGACCGAGCGCACGGCGATTTCCGATGCGATCGCGGCGCTGAAGACCGCCACCGAGGGTGACGACGCGGCCGAGATCGAGGCCAAGACGCAGGCGCTCGCCGAAGCTTCGATGAAGCTTGGCCAGGCCATGTACGAAGCCTCGCAGAAGGAAGCGGCCGAGGCCGACGCCAAGGCGGACGCCGCCAAGGACTCGGACGTGGTCGATGCCGACTTCGAGGAAATCGACGAGGATGACGACAAGAAGAAGTCGGCCTGAACCGTCTGACGCCAGATAAAGCGAAAAGCCCGGCGCAAAGCCGGGCTTTTTTGCAACCCTGGCTGAAAAAGTGCTAGGCGCGGCCGAAAAAACGCGGGCAAACCCGCGTCAAGGCTGGCATCCGGCCACCATCGCACCTAAATCGAAACGACGTGCCGGCAAACGACGCAACAGTGCATCAAGACGTTGAGCATCCGGACTGCGGGAAAAAATGAAAGCTGATTTCTACGAGACGCTGGGCGTGCAAAAGGGCGCCGACGAGAAGGAGCTCAAAAGCGCTTTCCGCAAGCTCGCCATGCAGTTCCATCCCGACCGCAATCCCGGCGACCACGCCTGCGAGCACAAGTTCAAGGAAATCAACGAGGCCTACGAGACGCTGAAGGACCCGCAGAAGCGCGCGGCCTATGACCGTTTCGGCCACGCCGCCTTCGAACATGGCGGGATGAATGGCGGTGCGCAGGGCTTCGGCGCCGGCGGCTTCGCCGACATCTTCGAGGATATTTTCGGCGACATGATGGGCGGACGCCAGCGGCGCTCGTCGGGCGGTCGCGAGCGCGGCGCGGACCTGCGCTACAACATGGAAATCTCGCTGGAGGAGGCGTTCTCCGGCAAGACCGCGCAAATCCGCGTGCCGGCCTCGATCTCCTGCTCGGAATGCTCGGGCAGCGGCGCCAAGCCGGGCACCCAGCCGGTGACCTGCTCGATGTGCAACGGCCACGGCAAGGTGCGCGCAACGCAGGGCTTCTTCTCGATCGAGCGCACCTGTCCGCAGTGCCAGGGCCGCGGCCAGACGATCAAGGACCCGTGCCCGAAATGCGCCGGACAGGGCCGCGTCACCGAGGAGCGCTCGCTGTCGGTCAACATCCCGGCCGGCATCGAGGACGGCACCCGCATCCGGCTTGCCAATGAGGGCGAGGCCGGCTTGCGCGGCGGTCCGTCTGGCGACCTCTACATCTTCCTCGCGGTCAAGCCGCATGAATTTTTCCAGCGCGACGGCGCCGATCTCTATTGCAAGGTGCCGATCTCGATGACGACGGCTGCCCTTGGCGGTTCGTTCGAGGTGACGACGCTGGACGGCACGCAGACCAAGGTGAAGGTGCCGGAAGGCACGCAGAACGGCCGCCAGTTCCGGCTGAAGGGCAAGGGCATGCCGGTGCTGCGCCAGCCCAATGTCGGCGACCTCTACATCCAGACCGCGGTCGAGACGCCGCAGAACCTGTCGCGCCGCCAGCGCGAGCTGCTGGAAGAATTCGAGCAGTTGTCCTCGCAGGACAATTCGCCCCAGTCGAGCGGCTTCTTCGCCCGCATGAAGGACTTTTTTGAGTCGTTCGGCGATCGGTGACAGTTGGAAACGGCATGCATCCGGGATGCTTCCCGAGCGTCATCAACACCTTATGCCAGGTTGACGCCTTGCCTTGTCCCACCTAGCTGCTAATTAGCGGGTCGGGGAGCGTTGAGGAGAGCTCGCATGGCACGTGGTCCCGGATTGCGCAAGTCGCTGGCGGAGAAGTTCGACGACGAGCTGAAGTTCTTCAGGGGCTGGATCGACAAGCCGAAGACGGTCGGCTCGATCGTTCCCACGAGTTCCATCACCGCCCGCAAGATGGCCTCGATCGTCAACCCGAGATCCGGCCTGCCGGTGCTCGAGGTCGGACCCGGCACGGGCGTCATCACGCGTGCCATCCTGGCCCAGGGCGTGAAGCCGGAAAATCTCTACGCCGTCGAATACTCGACCGATTTCGTGCGCCATCTGCGTCAGCTCTATCCCTGCGTCAACGTCATCGAGGGCGACGCCTTCAATCTCAACGCGACGCTCGGCGACAAGCGAGACATGGTGTTCGATTCGGTCGTCTCCGGCGTGCCCCTGCTCAACTTCCCTGTCGCCCAGCGCATCGCCTATATCGAAAGCCTGCTCGACCGCATCCCCGCCGGCCGGCCGATCGTGCAGCTGACCTACGGTCCGCTGTCGCCGATCCCGCCCGGCCGTGGCGACTACACGGTCAAGCATTTCGATTTCATCATCCGCAACATTCCGCCGACGCAGCTTTGGATCTACCGGCGCAAGGCGCATTAGTATTATCAGCCATTTTGCTCCGACGACCGAGCGTCCCGTCTCGGCAACCGAGCCGTCTGCCACATCGGCCATTTGAGGGAGACAGAGATGTGGGTGATCTGGAATGGCGTAACGGTGGCGTGGGAGCTGGAGTGGTTTGACAAGAAAGATGAGAAACTGGCGGGCCGCACCTTCCTGGAAGGTTTCGGCGAAGAGGATATGCGTCCAGTTCTGCATCTTGACGACCCATCTCTTTGCGGCGGTTACTACCCGATAGATGAGGCCCGTGCCGCACGTTTGTGCGAACTGACCGAGGTTGTGGTTGACCTCGTCAGGTATGATTATTTTCTCGGTGCAGCGGACACGGGCTTAACCAAACCGGACGGATCCATCGATCCGAGTAATTTCCCGGAGGGCGAAGTGTGGTATCCGGCTCCGAGGTCTCTTCCGGAGGTGTTTAAGGGAGCCGTGGAAGTCACCCCCAAGCGCAAGGGCAAATGAATGGCCAACTGGTCGATCGATTTCGTTTGTTGGGCCGGCCGTTGATTTGAGCGGACCTTGGCTGTACCTGTCCCAGAACAAGGGTGGCCAATGGCAGTAATCCCGAAAATCCTCGTCTTCGCCGGATCGGTCCGGTCGGGCGCCTTCAGCGGCAGGACCGCCGACGTGGCGCAGCGAGAGCTTGCCATGCAGGGCGCCGAGGTGACGCGCATCTCGCTCGGCGACTATCCGCTGCCGATCATGGACGAGGACCTGGAAAAGGAAGAAGGCATTCCGCAGAATGCCATGCGGCTCGGCCGGCTGATCGCCGGCCATGACGGGCTGTTGATCGCAACGCCGGAATATAACGGCTCGATCCCGCCGCTGCTCAAGAACAGCGTCGACTGGGTGAGCCGGATACGCCGCGACGGCAGCCGCTCGTTCAGGCCGTTTGCGGGCAAGCCGGCCGGCCTTTGCTCCTCCTCCGACGGCAAGTTCGCCGGCATACGCTGCATCAATCATCTGCGTGCCGTACTGGTGCGCTGCCAGGTCGAGGTGGTCACGCCGGAATGCTCGGTCTCGGGCGCCAGCGACGCCTTCGACCAGGATGGACATTTCCGCGACGACAGACTACGCCAATCGATGGAGCGCCTATGCCGCACACTGATCGAAACCTCGCGCATGCTGTCCAGCCGGATCGAGGCATGATTCCCGAACATGCCGACACCATGCGCGACAGGCTGATCGTCGGCCTCGACGTGCCGACGCTGAAAGAGGCCGAGAAGGCGGTGCGCGAGCTTGACGGCACTGTGTCCTTCTACAAGATCGGCTATCAGCTCGCCTTCGCCGGCGGGCTCGACTTCGCCCGCGAGCTTGCCAGCGGCGGCACCAAGATCTTCCTCGACATGAAGCTGCTCGACATCGACAACACGGTGGCCAAGGGGGTCGAGAACATCGTCAGGATGGGCATGTCGATGCTGACCATCCACTCCTATCCGAAGGCGATGCGGGCAGCGGTGGAAGCGGCCAGGGGCAGCGATCTTTGCCTGCTCGCGGTCAGCGTGCTGACCTCGATGGACGAGCAGGACATGATCGACGCCGGCTACGAATACGATCCGCACACGCTGGTGCTGCGGCGCGCCGAACAGGCGCTGCATGCCGGCATGGGCGGCGTCGTCTGTTCCGCGGAGGAAGCGGAAGCCGTGCGCCGGATCGTCGGGCCGAACATCGCCGTGGTCACGCCGGGAATACGGCCCAAGGGCAGCGACCACGGCGACCAGAAACGGGTGGTGACGCCGGCCCAGGCGATCCGCAACGGCTCCAGCCATCTCGTGGTCGGCCGGCCGATCGTCGCCGCCGACGACAGGCGCGCGGCGGCCGCAGCGATACTTGACGAGATGCGCTCGGCGTAACGCCGCAACCGGGAGAAGAAGCATGCCAAAGGGATACTGGGTCGCCCGCGTCGATGTGCGCGACGCCGAGGGCTACAAGGACTATGTCGCCGCCGCGAAGCCGGCGTTCGAGCGGTTCGGCGCGCAGTTCCTGGCGCGCGGCGGCGAGCATGAGAAGGCCGAGGGGGCGGGCCGCGCGCGCAACGTCATCATCGAGTTTCCGTCGCTCGCCGCCGCGCATGATTGCTACCACTCGCCAGAATACCAGCGCGCCGTCGCCATCCGCCAGAAAGTGGCCGATGGCGAGATCGTTCTGGTCGAGGGCGTCTAGCCTAGCCGGGTCCTCGCGGTTTCAGCCATCGCATCGGCGAGGCCCAGCCCCCATTGCGAGGCGCAATAGGCGCGAAAATCGAAGCAGGGCAGGCCGGGGCAGACCTCGAACTCGATGAGATGGACGGTGTCGTCGGCCTTGAGCCTGAGATCGATCGAGAAGACGTCCTTCAGGCCAAGCCCGCCAATCAGCTTTTGCGCCATGGCGCGGATCGCCCGATCGGCCGCCGGCTGGCTGGCGGCGACGGGCTGGAGCTCAGGCTCGGCATAGGTCCCGGCCGCCTTCGCGGCCACGCCGGTGTCGCCATAGAGCGCCAGGCTGTCGGCCATGGTCTGGAAATCGCCACCGGACTCGACAAAGGCGATGCCGAGCGCCTCGACGCCGGTGTCCGGCTGCAGGCCGAGGAAGCTGGCGCGCACGTTGCGGCCGGGGACATAGGGCTGGACGACGACATCGTCGCGATAGTGGGCAAAGACACGCCGGCTAAGCTCCAGCGCATGGCCAAGATCATCGACGCGCGAATCCGGCCAGATTCCGATCTTGGCACCGAGCCGGTTCGGCTTGACGAACCAGCCGGCTTGCGAGGCCGGGGGCGCGACCAGCCAGTTGCCGTCCCGCGCCAGGCCGGCCCGCGGCACCGGCAGGCCGAGCGCGTCGAGCACGGCGCCCGAGCGGAACTTGTCCTGGCAGAGCGCGAACACGGAATCATCGGCGCCAATCGTCCGCAGCCCGTTCAACCTGGCCAGCGCGGGCGCGGCGCCGCCACGGAAATAGGCGACGCCGTCGGTCAACGTCCAGACCAGGGTGGCCTCCCGATCAGCGCCGGCGAGCACGCCGGCGGCTTCATCCAACTCGACCGGCGCGAAGGCGAGGCCGCGTTTGTCGCAAGCCGCGGCCAGCGCGTCGAACTCCGTCGCAAGATCGGTCGACTGCGCCAGATAGGACGAGATTTCGGCGGCACGCTCCGGCGCATGGCCGTCAGCGGCAAGCCGTTCGAAACAGGCTTTTTCCGGCTCGTGGACGAGGATCAGTCTCGGCTGGTTGCGCGGCATCGAATGGCAAGGCTCCCGGCGGTCATGCCGCTACCATCGCACGACTGCTGCGATCGGCTTTCGCGAAACCGACCGGGGCGGGCGGTTGCGTGACAGAACCAGGTCCCAGTCCACAAAGCGGGCCGGTGGTCCGCATCAGGCGATGAGCACGCGCGGCTCGAAGCGGCCCCTGACCGGGATATCCAGCAGGAAGGTCATGCCAGCTTGGGGATCCAGCTTGCGCTGCTTGTCGTCCTTGCCCTTCCACGCCGAGGTCACCGCCAGCCTGTCGGCCTTGGCGCCGACAAAGGCCGGGCAGGAAGGCTGCGTCACCGGCATCGGGATTTCGCGCAGCAACGCGCCGTCGGGCGCATAGGCCTTGACCACCTTGCCGCCCCAGACGGCGTTCCAAAGCACGCCGTCGCGGTCGACGACGGAGCCGTCGACATAGCCCATCGATTTGCGATGGTCGACGAACACTTTTGGTTCACCTATGGGCAGGCCGGTTGACGCATCGCAGGCGACGCGCATCAACAGGCCGGTCGAGGTGTCGGTGTAGTAGGCGATCTTTCCGTCCTCGGAGAAGCAGATCGAGTTCGACACGGTGATGTCGGAAAACAGCCGGCGCAACTCGCCCTTGAAGAACCAGTAGATCGCGCCGGCGCCCTTGCCCTCGTCCTTGCCCATGGTGCCGACCCAGAAGGCGCCGCAAGGATGGACGCGCGAATCGTTGGAGCGGGTCAGCGGATTGTCGGCCTCGATCGCGGTGTGCAGCGTCAGCCTGCCGGTCGCGACATCGCGGACATGCAGGCCGGTCTCGGTGGCGATCAGCTGGCGGGCGTCGTCGATGATGGCGAGCGCGCTGGCCATCAGGCCGAGTTCATGCACCTTCAGCGCGCCGGAGCCAACGCCCTTTTCCAGCAGCCGGCCGTTGACGATGTCGAACCAGAACAGCGCATCGCTGCCGGGGTCGTAGCTCGGCCCCTCGCCAAGCTGGCAGATATGGTCCGAGAAAACCGAAACGCCGTTGTCCATCATGCCTCTCCCCCGAATGCCGCGTCCCAGGCGGTTACGGCGGCGCGGGCGCGGGCCGCCACCTCCTCGACGCTCATGCCAGGCTTGAACAGGCTGGAGCCGAGGCCGAAGGCGCTGACGCCGGCCGATTTATAGCCGGCGAAATCCTTTTCCGACACGCCACCGACGGCGCCGACCACAATTTCGGCCGGCAGCACCGCGCGCATGGCCGAAATGCCGCCGGCGCCAAGCACGCTTGCCGGGAAGAACTTCAGCGCCGAGGCGCCGAGCCTTATCGCCAGGAAGGCCTCAGTCGGCGTGAACACGCCGGGCATCGTCACCATGTTGTAGGTCTTGGCGCGGCCCATCACCTCGGCATCGATGTTGGGGCTGACCAGCAGGCGCCCGCCGGCCTTGTGCAGGGCGTCGACATCGGCCATCGTCAGCACGGTGCCGGCGCCGACCAGCGCCGTCTTCGGCAAAGCCTGCACAAGGCTGGCGATCGAGACGAAGGGTTCCGGCGAATTGAGCGGCACCTCGATCGCCTCGATGCCGGCATCGAAGATGGCCTGGCCGATCGCCACCGCTTCGCCGGGTTTCAGCCCGCGCAGGATGGCGACGAGGCCACGCTTGAGGTTCGGAAACGGTGCGGTCTGGGTCACGCGGCGGCTCCAATCATGCCGTTCTCGCGCGCCGCCTCGACGAGGCCGGCACGCACTGCTTCATCGGCGTCAACGGTTCTGAAGGCAAGGCCCGCGACGCCCAGCGCGGCGCCATAGAGCACAGCCAGGGCGCCGGAGGCGACCAGCACGACCGGCTCATCGCCGGCGCCATAGCGGCGTTTTGCCGAAGCGATCTCGCCGCCGAGCAGCAACCCCGACAGGCACGCCGCCGCATCGTCGGACTGCAGGTCGTGCAGCAGGCCGGCAGCGCGGATGGCAAACAGCTTCGAGGTGACGTCGCCGCCCTCGCCGAGTGCTCGTTCGCACCATTGACGGAAGAAGGGATTGTCAGCCGCCACCGCTGCCGGATGCTCGCCCAGCGAATGGCGCAGGATCGAATGCGCGGCCAGAACCGAGAACAGCTCGCCCGTCGGCCAGGTGCCGAAGCCGGCGACGGCGCCGTCCTCGACCGCCACCCATTTCGAATGCGTGCCGGGCATGCAGACGAGATGGCGACCCTTTGCCGGCAAACCGGCGCCGGCAAGCTGGGTTTCCTCGCCGCGCATCACGTCGGGCGCATCGGCCAGCCGCTGGGCAAGGCCCGGCACGATGCGGATGTCGCGGCCCTGGCCGGGAACCCTGATAGCGCCGGCCAGGATGGCGCCGATCGGCGCCGGCACGGTGACATAGGGCGCTTCCAGCCAGCCCTGGCGGGATCCGGCCATGCCGCAGATGATGACCGGCAGCGTTTCCGGCGCGCCCATGGCGGCCAGGTGGCCCTCGAGAACCGTCGAAAACCCTTTCTCGCGCGCGGTGATCAGCCCGTCGTCGCCGCGACGCTCGGCAAGCACCTTGCCGGCGTCGTCGAGCAGCCAGGCCCTGAGCCTGGTCGTGCCCCAGTCGAGCGCCGCGACCGCGGGCGCCGCGCTCACAGGAAGCCTCCATCGACGATCAGCATCTGCGCGGTCAGCATGCGCGAGGCATCCGAGGCGAGGAAGAGCACCGTGCCGACGATGTCATCGGGCAGCATGACGTCCTTGATGCACTGTTTGGCGACATGGGCGGCAAGCGACCCTTCGGTGACCCAGAGCTCCTTCTGCCGTTCGGTGATCACCCAGCCCGGCGCGATCGCGTTGACCCGGATGCGGTCGGCGCCGAGCTTGCCGGCCAGGCCCTTGGTGAGGCCGAGTATGCCGGCCTTGGCGGCGGTGTAGGCCGGCATATCCGGATGGTTGATCAGATAGGAGGTCGAGGTGAAATTGATGATCGAGCCGCCGCCGGCCCGCTTCATGCCCGGCGCCACCGCCTGCGCGGTGAAGAAATGCGGGCGCAGGTTGACGGCGAGGTTGTTGTCCCAGAACTCGACGGTGACGTCCTCGACCGCGTGGCGGTCGTCAAGCGCGGCGTTGTTGACCAGAACGGTGACGTCGCCATGCGCTTCAGCCGCCCTGGCAGCCGAGGCGCGCAGCGCCTCGATGTCGCGCAGATCGGTCTTGAGGTAGAGCGGCCGCCAGCCTTGCTCCTTCTCGACGCGGTCGGCAAGCGCGATGCTCGGACCGTCGGCGATGTCGATGAAGGCGACCTTCGCGCCTTGCCGGACAAAGCCCTCGGTCAGCGCCGCGCCAATGCCGGAACCGCCGCCGGTGATCAGCACCGAAGCGCCTTCGAGATCGGCAAAACGCGCCGATGGCATCATGTTTTTTCTCCCTGGCCAAGTCGGCGCGCATCCTATCCAGACAAGGCGCGCGGGCAAGGGATAAACGTCAGATTTTCGAGCTTATGTCTGACAAAAAGGCAAATCACGCCCGCACCGGAGGATGGGGCGGGCTGAATCCGTGCGGAACGGCGTTCAGATCGCCTTGGCGTGCAAGGCGCCGCGATAGGAATCGCGCAGATAGCCGAGCGTGGCGTCGGCATCGACCGGCTTGCCGAACAGGTAGCCCTGGCCGCCGGCGCAGCCGAACTGGACCAGGCGGTCGGCCTGCGCCTCCTCCTCGATGCCCTCGGCCACGACATCCATGCCGAGCCCCTCGCACATGGCGAGGATGGCGCGGATGATGTGCTCGGACGGGCGGTCGTCGAGGATCGAGGAGACGAAGGCACGGTCGATCTTGAGCTTGTCGAAATGGAATTCGCGCAGGCGCCCGAGCGAGGACTGGCCGGTGCCGAAATCGTCGAGCGAGACGCGGATGCCGACGCGGCGCAGATCCTCGACGATCTTCTCGGCCGAGGCCGGATCGTTCATCAGGCCGGTCTCGGTGATTTCGATCTCCAGCCGGCGCGGATCGAAGCCGGTGCGGTCGAGGATCGCCAGTATGTGCAGGCCGGTGTTCTGGTCGACGAGCTGCGACGGCGACAGGTTGAAGGACAGGAACAGGTCCTTCGGCCAGCTGCGGGCGGCCTCGGTGGCCTTGCGCAGCACCAGCTGCGACAGCGGACCGATGATGCCGCGCTCCTCGGCGATCGGGATGAACACGGTCGGCGGCACGGTGCCGAGGTCGCGGTCGGTCCAGCGCGCCAGCGTCTCGAAGCCGATGGTGCGGCGGGTGTTCAGGTCGACGATGGGCTGGAAATGCGGCTCGACCTCGCCGGCCGAGACGGCGCGGCGCAGCGCCTGCTCGATGCGGGTGACGCGCTTGGCCGCCTCCTCCATCTCGCGGGTGTAGACGACGACGCGGCCGCGGCCGGAACGTTTGGCATGGTAGAGCGCGGTTTCGGCCTTGTTGAGCAGGATGTCGGTGGTCTCGTCGCCGGAATAGAACAGCGAGCAGCCGACCGAGGCCGAAAGCCTGGCGGTGCGCTCGCCGACGTCATAGGGCGCCGACAGGATCTCGATCAGCATGCGCGCCTTTTCGGCCGCCGCCTCCTCTGAGAACACCATCGGATAGAGGAAGGCGAACTCGTCGGCGCCGATGCGGCAGACGGTGGAATAGCTGTCCATCGAGGCGCGCAGCCGCATCGCCACCTGGATCAGGATATCGTCGCCGGCCTTGTGGCCGAACAGGTCGTTGATCGGCTTGAAGCCGTCGAGGTCGAGGATGCCGACGGTGAAGGGCGCCGGGTCCTCGGAACGGTCGCTGATAAGGCGGTCGACCTTGTCGAAGAAGCGGCGATGATTGCCAAGCCCGGTCAGCGGATCTGTGAAGGCCAGATCCGTGTTTTCCCTGCCTGCCTGCCCGGTGGCAAACGTCGTTTGCATCGGTGTTCCTGTTGCACGTCGGAATTTGCGGTGAGACTGGCAGGAAACCCTTTAGGAAACGTATCGAGAAATCGATTTTCTCATGCGCCGAAACGGCGGTTCAACCGCCTTCGCGCACGCGGTAGAGCTCGATCGGAGCGCCCCGGCTTTCGGCCACCGGCTCCAGCCATTCCGGCACCTGGCCTTCGATCAGACCGGCCAGAAAGCCCTTCGGCGCCTTTTCGGCGAGAAGCTGGCTTTCGACGCTGCCGCGGCAGACAGCGACCAGGCCGACATGATGGCTTTCGACGATCGCCCGCGCATCGGCGTCCGACCCCAGGAAAGCATCGAGCGCCAGAAGGTTTCCGGCGATGTTGCGATGGTAGGGTCCGGAAAACACGCGATGTCCGGTATAGGCCAGGATCGGCGAGCCGAGATTGGAGATCGCCAGCACCGTGGTGCCGGACTGCCCGGCGAGGGGCGCGAAGGAAGCCTTGCTCTCGCAGTTCCTGTCGACGCCGGCGTCATCGGCCTTGACCGGCTCGAAGGCCGACGACATGGCGGTGGCGGTGCCGGCCCAGAGCGCGTTCACCGACAGCAGCCAGGCCGCGACCATGCGCAGCGAGACGCTTCGCGAAGGGCTGACCTCGACCCGCCGACGCCATCTGGCGATCCATGCCGAGAGCGGGATCACGGCAAAGCCGATCGAGAAGGTCGAGCCGCGTATCTCCCACGCGCTGACCAGGAAGGCGACGATGAGCAGGGCGCCGACGAGGCTGTCCTGCCGGCGCCGGCCGCCATGCGCGAGGCGCAACGCCATCACCACGATGGCCAGCAACGGCGTGGCATAGCGGGCAGCCACGCTGGCCGGCTTGTGAACGAGCAGCGTGAACAGCGACTGGGCTTCGTCGATGTGATCGAGCCACAGTTCCTTGAGGCGTGGATCGAGGCCGGCATAGGGTTCGGCGAGACATTGCGGGAAGGCCACCACGACGACCGCGGCAAGTGTTGCGGTGAGCAGGCCGATCGCCAGCAGCCGGCGGTGCCAGCGACTGGCGACGGCATCGATCGAGGCGGATGCCGCCAGACCGATGCCTGCAATGGCGGCGACAACGAATTGCGCGATCGAAAAGGCGTCGCATTGGGCCTGACCCCAGGCGGACATCGGGACGGTCGTCACGAAGACCAACGCCGACACTCCGGCGAAGCCGAAACCGAAATTCCTGGCGATCTGCCTTTCCCGCACGCCGTCGACCAGAAACAGGACAGCGACCAGGGCGCCGATGGTGCCGGCATAGGGCGCGCTTTCCATGCCGATGGCCAGCGTCAGCGCCGCGCAGACGCCGGCAGGCAAGGCCATCCAGTTGCGCGCGGGCGCATCGAGCAGCAGGCTGAGGCTTGCCATGGTCAGCATCACCTGGACATTGTGATGATCGAGCGAACCCGGCGAATAGATGCCGATGAAGTGGTAGGCGGCGGCGCCGACAACCACGGCCGGGAGCACCGCGCTGGCGCCTCCGACACTGCGTGCGGCGCGCACCGTGAAGAACAGCGTCAGCCAGAAGAGCAGGGCCGGCCAAGCCACCTGCACGACCTGCTCGGCAAGCGGCCTGCTGCCGGTCAGGGCCGACATGACAAGGATGCCGAGGGCCAGCGGCGCGTCGAGCAGCCGCGACCAGTGCATGACGAAACCGCCTTCCGGCCCCATCCTGTACTGGTGCATGTCGAACCAGCCCTGGCCACCCAGCAGGTCGCGGACCTGGACCAGCTGCAGCAGGCTGTCATTGTCGCCGCCGGCGTTGGCCAATTCCGGGAAACCAGCATGGGCGTTGACCAAAAGCACCACCAGCGTGGCGAGCAACGCCGCCACAAGATCCATGCGCCAGGAACGGGCGGTTTCCCCGGCAGGAATCGCGGCATGGGCAGCGGGCATGGATCGACTTTCGGGCGAGTGGTCGGCGCGCCGCAGGCTAGCGCCGCACGCTTCACAAAGCGTAAAGCCCGCGCGCAAATGCGCTAGAGCCGGATGATTTCAGGTCGTCGTCCTGAAATCTGAATCCGACTCTAAATCAAAGAGATAGAGCATGATGTCGCCCGAAAACCGCTTCACACTTTTCGGCATCATGCTCTAGCCGCGTGCCGGAAACACCCAGAGCGACGACGCGACATAGCTCAGCGCGCTTGTCGCGACCGTGGTCAGCGCCGACATGGCAAGCGGCGACAGGCCGAAGCGCGCAACCGCCACATGCGAGACAAGGCCCGAAAAGACGGCGCATCCCAGCTGCAGCGCGAGATAGCGCGGCAACGCCGTGGCGTGATCGTGCTCGCCGCCGAAGGTCCAGCCGCGCTGCGCTGAATAGGCGACGACGAAGGCGATCGCGTAGGCGGCGGCACTGCCGACGAACGGCGAAAGCCCGAGCGAAACCAGCAGCCACGACAGCACGAACAGCAGCAGGGCCGCGCCGACGCCGACCACCAGGAAGCGGAACAGGCGCGACTGGACGAAGCCCGGCAGCGCGTCGATCATTGGTTCTCGCCTGCCGGCAGTTCGCTGGACGGGCCGTTTCGCAGCCGCTTGACCGGAATTTCCAGGACGCCGAGCAGGAATGCCGAGAAGAAGGCCTGGAACGAAATGACGACCAGGCTGAGGCCGAGGACGACGATGCGCGGGATTTCGGAATCGTCCAGCGGGCCGAAGCCGAGATGCGCCCAGCGCAGCACGGCGTAGGCGCAAAACGCGAAACCGCCGGCAAAGCAAATGCCGGCATTGGCGGCGAGACGGTCGGTGCTGATGGTCCTGGTCAGCCAGTCGGACCTGCGGCTGCGCGGCAGGATACCGGTGACCTCGGCATAGTAGCGCGAGATGACGCCGAAGGTGATGAGCTGCACGCCGGTGACGATCATGAAGCAGGCGGCGACGAAGGTGTTGAGGTCGAGCGACAGATTGTTGATCACCCTGAGCGGCCCGAACACCAAAAGGGCAGCGAACAGCGTGCCCAGCCCGCCCAGCACCATGCCCGGAATGAAGAACATCCAGCGCGGATTGTAGACCAGCAGGAATTTCAGGTGCCGCCAGCCGTCGCGCCAGGTCCTGAGATGCGGCGGCCGGCTGCGGCCGTCGGGCTTGAGCGTGGTCGGCACCTCCTCGATGCGCAGGCCGGCAAGCGCGCCGCGCACCACCATCTCGCTGGCGAATTCCATGCCGGTGGTCTGCAGATCGAGCTTCCTGATGCTCTCGGCATTGAAGCCGCGCAGGCCGCAGTGGAAATCGCCGGTCTTGATCCGGAAGAACAGGCGGCCGATGAAGCTCAGCACCGGATTGCCGAGATAGCGGTGCAGCGGCGGCATGGCGCCGGTTTCGATGCCACCCCGGAAGCGATTGCCCATGACCAGGTCGGCGCCGTCGCGCAGGCGTGCCACGAACGCGTCCAGGGCGCTGAAATCATAGCTGTCGTCGGCATCGCCCATGATGACGAAGCGGCCCCTGGCGGCGGCGATGCCGCCGAGCAGCGCGGCGCCATAGCCCTTCTGCGGCACCGGCACGACGCGGGCGCCGATCGCCGTCGCGATCTCCTGGGAGCCGTCGGTGCTGCCGTTGTCGGCAATCAGCACCTCGCCCGCTATGCCGGCCTTGTCGAGGAAGGCCTTTGCCTTGCCGATGCAGACGGCAAGCGTCTCGGCCTCGTTGAGGCACGGCATCAGGATGGTCAGCTCGAGCTGCTTGGTCTGGGCGGCACGGATGGTTGTGACGGCGTTCATGGTTCTTGTTCCATCAAGGACCGGTCCGGCGTCGGCAGGGCCGGGCTCATTCGAACCACCCTTGCATGGCAAGGCTTAAGAAAACGATGACGCGGGTTCTCGCCTTGTCTGCAATCGCCCGGCCGGTTCGCGTCTGGCTGATGCGATCTTCAAAATGTCGCGATTGGCAGAGCCCGCCGATTTCCTTATATCGGCGACATAGTTTCAAAGTGCTGGAGCGCACTTTGCCCGTCCAAACGGACACACGTCGCTCCAATGTGCCGGAGACCCCTATGCCGCTGAACATCGCCGTCCAGATGGACCATGTCTCCACCGTGTCGATCGCCGGCGACACCTCGTTCGCGCTGTCGCTGGAGGCTCAGCGGCGCGGCCACAAGCTTTTCCACTACACGCCCGACCGGCTGTCGATGCGCGATGGCAAGGTGTTCGCGCGCATCGAGGAGATGCAGGTGCGCGACGAGAAGGGCAGTCACTACTCGCTCGGCGAGAAGGTGCGCACCGACCTGTCGGAGATGGACGTCGTGCTTTTGCGGCAGGACCCGCCTTTCGACATGAACTACATCACCACCACGCACATCCTCGAGCGCATCCACCCTGGGACGTTGGTGGTCAACGACCCGGCCTGGGTGCGCAACAGCCCGGAAAAGATCTTCGTCACCGAATTTCCCGACCTGATGCCTGAGACGCTGATCACCAAGGATCCGCAGGAGGTCGCGGCCTTCCGCAAGGAGTTCGGCGACATCATCGTCAAGCCGCTCTACGGCAATGGCGGCGCCGGCATCTTCCATCTGCACGAGGCCGACCGCAACCTTGCCTCGCTGCTCGAAATGTTCGGCCAGATGTTCCGCGAGCCCTATATCGTGCAGCGCTACCTGAAGGACGTGCGCAAGGGCGACAAGCGCATCATCCTCATCGACGGCGAGCCGGTCGGCGCCATCAACCGCGTGCCGGCAGAGCACGATTCCCGCTCCAACATGCATGTCGGCGGCCGCGCCGAGAAGACCGAGCTGACGGAGCGCGAGCGCGAGATCTGCGCCCGCATCGGTCCGTCACTGAAGGAGCGCGGCTTCATCCTAGTCGGCATCGACGTCATCGGCGACTACATGACCGAGATCAACGTGACCTCGCCGACCGGCGTGCGCGAGGTGCAGCGTTTCGGCGGCGCCGACATCGCCAGCCTGTTCTGGGACTGCGTCGAGGACAAAAGGCGATCCCGCGGCTAGACCACGAAGAAGTCGTCCGCAGTGAGCCAGGTGCCCGGGTCCACGGTGGCGAACCGGACGCCCGCCGCCCCACCCGCCCCGTCCTGGTCGAACAGCAGAGCGCCGGTCGCATCGTCATAGATAATGTGGTCGCTGTCATCGATGGCCTCGCTGCCGACCGTGAAGACGGCAGCAAAAAGCGGGCCGGCCGACAGCCCGACGAATGCGGAGCTGTCCAGCCGGAACACATCGTCAAGCGCGTTGAAGTCGACGATACGGTCGTAGTTCGCTGGTCCGAGTGCGTCGAACACGAAGACATCCCGGCCCGCGTCGCCGGCTAGCCAGTCGCGCCCGGCGCCGCCATTGAGGATGTCGTCGCCAGCGCCGCCGCGCAGTTCGTCTGAGCCGGCGCCGCCGTCGAGAACGTCGTCGCCCGTATCGCCGCGGATGCCGTCGGTGCCTGCACCGCCGCTTATCGCGTCGCTGCCGGCGTCGCCCTTCAGCCAATCCGTGCCTGCGCCGCCGATGATCGTGTCGGCGCCGGCGCCGCCGAACAGCTGGTCGTGGCCGGCGCCGCCGTCTAGCGTATCGTTGAACGGGGTGCCGCTGATGCGGTCGCCACCGCCCAGCGCGGCGACGAGCACGGCATGATCGTAGCCTCCATAGCTCACGACATTCGTGACGTCGCTCAACGCGATGGATTCGGCCGGCGGCGTCACCGCGATCGTAATCGTCGCCACATTGCTGTTGCCCTGGCCGTCGGTAGCGTAAACCGTGAAGCTGTCGGTGCCGACGAAGCCGGCCTCGGGCGTGTAGTCAAACAGATTGCCGCTCAGAAAGTCGGCATGATAGTGCAGGCTCGAGCCGTAGTGCCCCTGGTGAAACGGGTAGTAGTTGCCGTCGAAACTCGTGCTCTGCTCGAGGGTGCCGTGGTCCGGCCCGTCCACGACGACAAAGCTCAAGAGATCGTAGTCGGCGTCCGCGGCGCTGAATTTGATGTCGTCGAGAAACTGCCCCTGTGAAACCGACACGTTCAGATCGGCGGCGGTGGGCGCATGATTGACGAAGCTGTCGGGCTGCAGCGCGCCGCCTTCCAGGATGATCTGATGCTGCCCATACTGGGTGTTTTCGCCGCCGAAATATTCGTTCGCGCCGATCCATGTCACCGTGATGGTGTCGGGGCTGTCGGCGTTGACCGAGACAATCTGGGCAGACAGGAAAGCGGCCTGGTCGGACAAGGTGCGGATAAGATTGCCTTCATTGTCGAAGACCTGCGTCTCCACCGTCGTCCAGGTCTCGGTTCGGCCCTCGTTGGTGAAGCTGGTGATGGTGAAGAAGCCGTCGAAGACATCGACCGAAGCCAGGTCGATCCCACCGAACGGGAAATCCGGCTTTGCTCCTATTGGCCCGATCACATCGCCGTCGGTTTCGGTAATGCTGAAAAGGACCGCGTCAGGGCTCGGATTGGGATTGTCGGTTTCTTCCCATACGGTGAGCTCGCTGCCATTGCTTAAGGTCAGCATCCTGTCTTCCTCGCCTTCGCGCCTGGACGTGCTGTGGATGCCCCCCCGATCCCAACGATAGCATCGTACGCGCGTCGGATCGGTGACAAACCCGGCCGCGTCCCGCCTTTTTCCAATGTGGTTAATTATGTGTGTCGAGCGGGATCCCGTTGCTCGGTCGGGGTCGACATTTGTTCTTGTAATGTTCTTGATCAATCCGAAAATCTGTGGTTGTCTTGGCTGACCCCGCTCGCCGCCTGATCGCAGGACCGGCGGGCGGACAGGTATCCGGGGGCAGAGCAAGATGGTGGCGCGGGTTCGCACGGTCGCTTTCCAGGGCATCGAGGCCGTGCCGGTCGATGTCCAGGTGATGATCGCGCCGGGCAAGGTCGGCATGCAGATGGTAAGGCGGATTAATTTCCTCACGATTCGAGTGAGTTGAGATAAGAATCAATCCCGCTTACATCGGGCGTATGGATTCCAACGCTTCCAAACCATCGGCTTATTCGTACGTGCGGATGTCGACTGACATCCAATTGAAGGGTGACAGCCTTCGACGCCAGGAACAGGCATCCAAGCTCTACGCCGAACAGAATGATCTGCAGCTGGTCGAGGACTTCAAGCTGGAGGATATCGGCGTTTCGGCATTCAAAGGTGCGAACGTAGTCTCCGGCGCGCTAGGTAAATTCCTCACGTTGATCAAAAGCGGCGGGGTGCCAAAAGGGTCGTACCTGCTGGTTGAGTCGTTGGATCGCATTAGCCGCCAGCAAATAATGGACTCTTTGACGGTCTTCTTCGACATCATCCGCAACGGTGTCAGCGTTGTGACGCTGGCCGATAGCCACGTTTACCGAGCTGGTGAGGCCGAGATAACCGACATCTTGTACTCACTGATTATTTTGAGCAGGGCATACGAAGAGTCCGCCACAAAGAGCCTGCGCGTAGGCGAGGCTTGGAGGAACAAAAGGGATAACGCCAGCCACAAAAAGCTGACAAAAATGGCTCCAGCGTGGGTTCAACTGCGAGAAGATCGATCGACCTTCGATTTGATCCCGGAAAAGGCCGAGATCGTCCGGCAGATTTTCCAGATGGCGGACGCAGGCCATGGATCTTTTGCGATCGCACGTCGTCTCAATCAGACAGGAGTGCCGACATTCACGAAATCGAACGGATGGCACGAATCGTATGTGACAAAAATCCTCCGCAGCCGAGCTGCCCTAGGAGAGTTCCAACCGCACCGATACGACGACAAGGGAAAGCGTATTCCATCCGGCGATCCTGTCGCGGACTATTTCCCTGGACTCGTTGATGAAGATCAATTCCTCCGAATTCAAGCGTCGCGGCGCCGGCGGTTGGTGGAGGGTGCAGGTCGAAAAGGCCCGGAATACCGAAACCTCTTTACCAAAATTGCGAAGTGCCACTATTGCGGAGAGCCGATGAGGTTCGTCCACAAAGGGCGGCCACCGAAGGGTTCACAGGCTCTGAAATGCACGAACGCCGTTCGGAATTTGGGCTGTGAGAGCACCAGCTGGAGGTACTCGGATTTCGAGACTTCGTTCCTATTTTTCGTCAAGGAAATCGACCTGACCGCGACGCTCCGCGCAGCCACAGACAACTCGGAGCGCCAGACGATCGAGCAGAAGATCGCGGCCAACGAAGAGAAGCTTCACCAGCTGCGAGACAAGCAGGAAGCGACGTTCGAACTAGTGTCCTCGCCAGGACCGTCGGCGGCCTTCCTAAAGACCAAGCTCGATCAGATTGCTGATGAGATCGTCGGCATCGAACAGCAGCTTGTGAAGTTGAAGAACCAGCTCGCGGATACTCAGCTTTTGCCGTCGATCTCAGCGTTCGAGTTGCGATCTCAGATCGACTCTCTGCAGGATATGTCCGCACCGGACATTTTCGATCGGCGGGCTGCGGTCGCAAACCGGCTGAAATCGATTGTGACTTCGCTTCGGGTAGCAGCGAACGGTAGCCGGCCACGTCTAAAAACGATTGCGGACGCGCTGGGGGATCAAGGCATCGACGAGGAGTATCGCGAAAAGCTTCTCGCTCACATTGACCACGTGAACGCTGTAACCCAGTCGTATAGCCGCACCTTCACGGTCACGCTGGCAGACGGGGTCCAACGACTTGTTGTGGTCAAAGGCGACGATCCAACCGACTTTGTTTCTGAGGTGGTTATCGAAGCCAACGGCAAGACCACCGGGAGCATTCTCGGAAAGCCTCTAGGCTATCCGCCCGTTACCACCAGCTAGCGACCGCGATATCGTACAAATTTCCTCGATATTAGACCGCACCCTTGGTTGCAGCCGGCTAAATAGCTAGCCGACTCTCGGCAATTGTACCTATCAGAACCGTTTCCACTTTTCCCAATTCCAGAACCACATCCTGGCGACAGAGCCCTGCTGACGGTCATCCTCGCATAGTTCATCGCCTCTCGATTTGCTGCCCCACCGGATTTCCGGTGGGTCTATATCCCCTTGAAAAAAGCCACCCACATGCTCCAGACCCTCTCAAATCCCTCTCCAACTTCCATCACATCGCAGTACGCATCCTGGTTGGACGACAGGATCGATCAGTTCATCGACGAGCACAAAGGCAGGTTCGATTCCGTCCCAACATTCAAGAAACGGAACGGGTACTTCATCACGATCTCATTCGATCAAAGCCGTCGCAATCAGCGGCCTGAAGGTTCCGCCTCAATCGACAGTCCGAAGGCGAAATCGGTGCTGGATACGTTCACCGACATTTACAACCACATCTGCCGACAACTGATTGGACGGAACTACCATCGACCGTCATTCGATCGTCTCAAGCCATTAGCGATCGGTTGCCTGGATATGAATGGATCGAGATACTGGAAATCGATGGGAGAGCTGGAAAACCCTCATATCCATTCGATCTGGATTTTCACCGATCAGGTTCGAGATGGCTTTCAAAAACTAATCGCTGACAGAGAACGGTTTTCAACCTTCAAGGAACGGTTCTCGATCAGGGAGATGGATATCCAGGCTCTGGATCATGACCATCGAAATTCGACGGGTGAGGGTCGTGCAACTTCGTACATGGCGAAATTCATAGGGCACAACAATTCAGAGCTTTTGGTTGGTGACGATTTTAGGGTGCTGCCGATCCAAAAAGGACGGGTGCATTAGCCGGCGCAGGACCCTCAACGTTCATCGGCATCTTCGTAATCCGTATCTTCTTCATCGTCGTCTTCGTCGGGTTCAGCCTCTTGGCCATCAACGTCGACGGCTTCGATCCAACTCCAATTTTTGGCCCGGACCTCGGCCTTGAAGCGTTCCATCATGGGGAAGGCAATTTTGTAGCTTGTTCCCAAAAGGTCAACGAGATCACCGATCCTGGTATTCTCAACTGCAATGGCAAATTCGAACGCCTCGGTCCGAATTCCGCGCATATTCGACGCTGTGACCTCAACTTCGATCACGAACGGTCCTTCGTGGTGGGGATCAATCGTCGCAATCCCCTCGAACTCCCAAGTGCGACCATGTCGGAAATCAGCACAATGGATCTCAATGACGGGAGATCGGTTCGGGCCGACAGCAAATTGCATCTCATGCTTGCCAATCACTGGCGGACTACGGGCATTTTCGGCAAACCGAATGGGATAGAGGCTTGATCTCGGCTTAGGGGCAGCCGGGCCAAAGATCGGATGATAGGTGAAGCGATTGTGCAGGCAGCCGCCTTTGGTTTTCAGTCTGAGGACCAGGCTTTCAGCCTGCAAACTCCCGACGTTCTTCAGGCTGAACGTGAAGGGAATTTGCGCGTAGAGGACCTCAAGAAACCGATGGACTGAGGCAGTGTATCTAGGAACGACCTTTATCCGATAGTCGCGGTAGCGATCCCCATAACTGTAGTCACGGCGAAGACTGTATGGCGAATCGTCATCCTGACTGGGGTTCCGCCGGATCACCTGTGTGGTGATCGCTCTCCTAGCATCACTGGGCACCGGCTCGACACGAAAGACCGTTTGAGGCTGGTCCGGGCCAAATTGGAGGGAAACCTCAATCGACGGCTGCGCTTCCTCCAACTCGCGGACACGCGCTGTCAGCTTTGCGATCTCCTTATCTTTCGGGCTCAGCTCTGGCTCTAACAACCAATGATCAGGCATTCGCCAGGACTTCAGCCCGTGACGTGATCCGATTGCGATTGGATTTGTATCATGCGTCAGCAGCCGCCTATGTTCAGCGGGTACATCCGTTGCATGGAGAATTTGGGCGATGACACGATCGTCGCCCTCGCCCGGATCAAGATCATCATACTGATCCCAATTAATGCGAGCGGGTCGGGCTATTGCGATCTCAATAGCAGGAGGACCGCCGGCGATCTGGTGCGGCGCCGCAGTCTCGGCGGCAGGTGCAATTAGTCGATTAAATGCTCTGGCGCGTTTGCCTAGTCGCCCATCGCGCTTCCGCTTGTCGATCTCAGAATTTACCTGCGGAACGACCAAAATCAGAATGGGGCCGGTCGGATCAAGCTCGTGCCACGGCAACGTTTCTAGTGGCTTGCCTTCAAGGGCAACCATGCTGTCGATGAAGACGATCGACGAATACTTCGCGTGTTCAAACGCCGGTTCCATGCATGAAGGGTATCGGCAATCGACCGATTCGACCATTCGTGGGCCAAAACGAGCGCCACGAATTCACAATTTCGGAGGTTCTGCGCGTGAACCGAGGGCATTTCGGGAAGCGCAAAGAAACGATCTGCAATTTTTTGCAAATTCTTATTCAGCGGGGTCTTGCACCGACAACCGGCCGTACCTATCTCCCCGATCCGCCCGCGGGGACACCTCTGCAAGGCGCCAACGGAGGGACTAGAAATCGCATGGCAGGATCAACATCCTCGAAAACTCAGCTCGACGAACTCGGCCTCAAGGCCTCTAAGGAATACTCCAGCGACATATATATCTACGCTGGGCAAATAGATGAAAAAGGGTATGAAGCGCTTCGCCGAGAAGTGCTGTTAGCCCGCAGATCAGACAACGTCCTACTAATTCTGATCACAACCGGTGGATCTGGCTCCGCTGCTTTCAAAATAGCCAGACTTTTCCAAACTTTTTACGACAAATTCGATATCTACATTCCTGCAGAATGCAAAGCGGCGGGGACAGTCCTTGCGCTTGGGGCTAACCGGATCTGGATGTCTCCGTTTTCGGAGCTAGGACCAATTGACGGTCAAGTTCCGCGAAGCTCCGCTCGCGCCTCCGTAGAGGAGATAATGAGGGCATCGTTCCAATTCTTCGAATTTTCAGTCACCAAGCTGATCGAAGGTGGCCAGGGCACTGTCGGCTTCAAGCAAGCTGCTGAAACCGGCGGAACGATGGCTGCGAACATGATGACGTCGTTGTTCGCAAAGGTCGACCCCGAATTGCTGGGTCGCAACAACCGTCTTACGCAAGAGGCTATCGGGTACGGGAGCCGTCTTGCAGCAACATCCGGCAACGCTGACCAGGACACCGTGGTCAGCTTAGCGGAAGACTACCCGTGCCATGACTTCGTCATCGACTTCAGACAGGCGAAGACACTGTTTCGGAACGTCCAGCAGGCGGGCGGCACTCTGTTTGCGGTGGGGAACGACATTCACGGGGCGATCCATGAGGGCTCTGAACTGACCGCAGTCATCCGAACTCTTCACAGCACATCGCTGCCAGAGACGCCTGACCCGTTCGAGCCTTTCTTTGGCGAAGTGCCAAACTGCAGCGAGATGGCAAACGTCGCCAATTATTCCGATTGGTTTGCCGGCCGTCACCAGGCACGTGAAGTTCAGCCAGACTGGACCGACGAACTGAGCCAAAAGGCGGCATAACTACCCATTTTTGCAAAAAATAGGGTTTCGCCCGTCTTGGGCGAAGCCCTTCTCAGCGCATGCTTGAAGCAAAAAGGGGGGCTTTCCATGGAAGTTTTCAACGAACTTAACACTGGCCGCGAAACCAATGAGCAGCACTTCGGCGCTGTGACGCCGGTTGCGACGGTCCGCGACACGAGGACGCTTAACGAGCAAAAATATTCTACCACAATCAACGCCGACGATCCCGTTGTTGAAGTCACCATTACGCCTGGAAATGTCCAACCGGCACCCGAGCGGAAGCGCGGGCAAAAGGCACAGGCAGCCTCGGCGCACCTGATTATCGGGTTCGACACCGAATACCAGTCTCGTGATGCGATCGGTTCGACCAAGGACGAGGCGCACGGAGCCAAGAATGAGATCCTGTCCTATCAATTCTGCGTAAGGCTGATTTCGCAGGAATGCCGCGACGAAGTACCGATCCAATCCAGCGGGATAATCATTCCTGATAACGGGCAGCGTTGGCTTCTACGAGATTTCATTGCGGCAGCCATTGGCACTTTTGTGATGGAGCACCCGAGCCACAAAGTTCCTACCGATGTCTATCTGGTTGGACACTTTACGCGCGCCGACCTACCGATGTTCGATGAGTTTGCCGACGAAGCAAGGCTCACGATGAACAATGTGCGCAGCACGTTCGTCTCAATCGATCGCGCCATTCCAGTGGAGATTGTCGACCGAAGTGGGAACGAAATAGCTGAATTCAAGGTCAGGCTGAGGGATACGATCCTGCTGGCACCGGCCAGCGCCAAGCAGCTGGCCGACGTCGGCAAAATGCTGGGATTCAATAAGATCGAGCTGGCAGACACGCTCACTGAAGAGCGGCAAATCAAAAAGCATATGAAACAATTCCGGTCAGAAAACTGGTCGAAATTCCGCGAATATGCGATCCGAGACGCGGAAATCTGTACGTATTATGCCGAGCAGCTGATCCGTCAATACGACGAACTCTTCGGAAAGTTCGCCATGCCGCTAACGCTGACCTCGTTCGGTTCTAAGCTGGCGATCGGGCAATGGGAGCAAAAAGGCTGGAATCCGGACGACATATTGGGCCGTGAAGAGAAGAAGGTACGCTCCTTCAGCAAGCGGCTCGGGCGACTGGTGACCAAAACGATCCATCCACACCAGGAACTCGTCCACTACGAGTTGGATTTTGTGTCGGAAGCTTACCACGGCGGACGCAACGAGCAATTCATGTACGGGATCTGCGACGAGGGGATTTGGCGGGATCACGACTTAAGCTCGGCCTACCCCACGGCAATGACGCTTCTGTGCAAGCCGGACTGGGAGAAGATTGAGCGCGACGTAGCACTCGAAGAGATCAAGTTGCTTGATCTTGCATTCGCATCGGTCGATTTCGAATTTCCAGTCTCTGTTCGGTTTCCCACGCTGCCGGTTCGCACGGCTAACGGCATTATCTTTCCCCGAAAGGGACGCGCATGTTGCGCAGCCCCGGAATTGGTACTGGCAAGACAACTCGGAGCGAACCTTGAGAAGCGATACTCCGTTAGGGTACCGGTCGAACAAGGGGCTGGGGTGTTCATCGACTTCATCAACGACTGCATCACCCGCAGGAAGGAATTCAAAAAAGGAACGTTTGGCAACCTGTTCTGGAAGGAGGTCGGAAACAGCACATACGGGAAAACCGCACAGGGGCTTCGGAAGAAGCGGGTATACGACCTTCGCGCCGATGACATGGTTGAATTGCCAGAAAGTGAGCTGACGCAACCGTTCTTCGCAGCGTTCATTACATCATACACGCGAGCCGTGCTCGGCGAAGTGCTCAACAGCTTCCCCGATAGAGTCCAAGTTTTCAGCGTGACGACTGATGGGTTTCTGTCAAACGCCAACGACGCAGACCTGGCACATGCTGTAGGCGGCCCGATCTTCGCTTCGTTTAAGCAAGCCAAGCTGAAGCTCGGCCGCGATGACCCGCCAATGGAAGTTAAACACACGATCCGCCAACCTCTCGGCTGGAGGACAAGAGGATCAGCAACGTTGCAGCTGGGACTCGGCGACAGACTCGATGAAAATATCGTCCTGCAGAAGGGCGGCATCAAGCTCGACCTGCGAGACCTGAAGCCGGATGAGGAAAACGCCCAGATCGTAGAGCTGTTTTTCAATCGAATTGCCGGGCAGCAACTGACATACGAGTCCGGGGTCGGCCTGAAAGACATGATCCGATTCGGCGCTGATTTTGTGATGCGATCAGTGACCAAGCGCCTATCGATGGAATTTGACTGGAAACGTCGGCCAATCGAAATCCTGGACAGATCGGTCGAATTCGGGGGAAAGGCCTACACTCACCTTTCCTTCGCGTCGGAACCAATAGAGGACCTGGACGAATTCCAGCGTGTCCGAGAAGCTTGGGACAAGTGGGCTACGAATCCTTACAGGATTCTCAAGTCCGTTTCGGACTTGAGCTCTTTCCAGAGATATATCGAGACCAACCGGAAGACCAGGGAATCGGTCATGCGATACGCCGGCAAGGAAGACGGCGATCTGAAACGGGCGCGGCGCGATCTGACCCGCGCTTTCAAACACTATCAGGCCGGGTTCGACCTTGTGCTAAAGCGCATGGGTAAGGTCTCCCATGAGCGGTTTTGTGGGTTTCTCATTGGCGCGGGCATCCCATGTCAGGTGACCGACGTCGAGAATGCCAAGCGTTCAGAGTTTCAGCCTCACACATGGATCGTCAGCGACCGATCGGTAGTGGCGCTCGAGAGACTCAAGGAGAAATGTTTCCCGGAATTGGACATCGATATGTTTCTTCCCCAGGCCAACCCATGTCAAAATTCATCCACACGCATGGAAAACCTTTTTGAATGTAGCAGACCGGAGATATGAGGTTCGTTGGGGTTAACACACGCCAGATAAACTGGCCGGTCCCGTAATTGTTTCTCTCCTCACACCCATATGCATCTTTTACGGTTTACGTGAATGGCCCTGGTGAGAAAATCGTGAATTCCGTAGAACTTTTGGCCGACGGCGGTTGTGTCTTTAAATTTACTGGCATGTAACTGCAATTCAACCAGACATTATACGGGATATTCATAGAGTTTCTTGACAATTTCTTCCTGTTGTGGCATACGGATTGCGCGCTTCCTTCGAGGAATGTGCGTACAACGGAGAGAACTTGATGACAGAACGCCAGGATAAAGAAGTTACGAAGGCTCTTGCGAAGCAAGTGTCTGACGAAGAAAGAGCGGACATCTACAGTTATTTTGCACCCATCAATGGGGAGGGCCTGGAGCGACTACAGGCCGCCACGGGAGACCCAACGCACGCGCGTGCGATCCTGATTTTGAACACCGAGGGCGGCGAGGGAGCGGCTGGGTATCAGATCGCTCGTCACTTCCATCGCAATTATGAGCGACTGACCGTCTACATACCGTTCTCTTGCATGAGTGCCGGAACCTTCGTGGCCCTAGGGGCGCATGACCTTATTATGGATAGCAGCGCTATTATGGGGCCGATTGATCCACAAATTCGAAAGCATGACGAAATTAGCATGCGTGAGTCCGCGTTGTCCTCTCAGGCAGCTCTGCGCGCGCTAGGAGATGCAGCCTTTAGAATCATGGAGGATACCGCTGTCAGCCTAGTGACTAGGAGCGAGACCGCAGTCAGCTTCAAACTCGCGAGCAAGGTGGGTGCGAATCTCGCCACCAACCTGGTATCAGGATTGGCGTCGAAACTGGATCCGACGGTCTTCGGCACGCGCCAACTCGCCATCGATACTGCGATCGAATACGGCAAGCGTCTTATCCAAGTCTCTAATAATGCCTCCGAAGACACTGTCCATCATCTCGTGACGGCATATCCAAGCCATGACTTTGTCATCGATTTCCAGGAGGCGTCCGAGCTGTTCCGGAACGTATCGAAGCCGTCGGAGCTGTTGAGGTTCTATGCGATGAACCTCTACTTGCCAGACGGCATCGCTATCGTTCCGGATCAACCCGCGGAGCAACCTGACCAGAGCAGTTCATCGGAGCCGGATCGGCCGGTTAATCAAAACGAGGCTCTTAAAGCCGCATAGCGAGGGCAGTGGCGGCACACAGTCGATCAAAAGCGAGATGTCCCTCTTAGCAAGGTACGGCGCGGCGACCTGTTGACCTTCTCAGCCATCTGACGGGACGCCGTTGTCGATCATCAACGGAAGGAGATCGCAAATGGCATTCGAAGGATTGAAATTGGTCGCAGCGCCGAAGCAGGCACCGACCGACCCGGCGTCCAAGCGTCGGCAGCGGCTGATCATGCAAATCGACCATCAGCTTTATATGGCGGAGCCGGAGAACGTCGGCCGGAAATTCCGTGGCCGCTGGTGGACGATCGATATCGACGGCAAGCCGACGCTATCGATCAAGTACGGCAAGGTTCCGCTGGAGCTTGCCAAAGGAAAGCATGCGATCGCGTGCGGGGATATGGCCGGCGTTGTCGATGCGCTGAAGAAGGCACGCGAGGCCGCGATCGACGGCACGTTCGATAGCCAGTTGGCGACGGTGTCCGAGCAGGTCCGGGCACGATTCAAGAAGGGCCGCTGACCCTCGGGATAACGAGTGCAATACATGGCCAGCCCTTTGCAATTCGGGGGGCTGGCCCAGACGCCTTAGCGGCGTTTTGCAAGTGCGCGCAGCTGCTCGACAGCCACAACCAGATCGCCGTCGGTCAAATCACCCAGCAGTAATCGCGCCTCAACCTCTTTCTTGAGCCGATCACCTGATCGATTGGCCGTGTTCTGCTCGAAGAAACTCTCGACCGGAACATCGAGAGCTTCACTGAGTCGAATTAGGGTTTCGAAACTCGGCCAATTGACACCCCTCTCCCACTGCGAAACGGCGTCAAGCGATCTGCCCGTGCGAGACGCAAGATCATCCTGCGTCAGCCCCCGAAGCTTCCGTAGCTCCTTCAGAATCATGCCGAAATTGTCGATCGCAGACATATCGCAGATGTGCGCTGCCTGCGAATATCGTTGAACCTAGATGGCTACGAACGTCTGGAAATAATTCGTAGAGAACTACCAGTTTTTGTTGATTGCCCAGGTTTGCGAGGGTATCGCTATCCCAGCGTAAGGGACCACCCCAGCATCGGGGTGAAAAGGGGTAATGCATGGAAGAAGCCGTTTTGCCAGCCGCAACGATCGACTGCCCGTATTGCGCGGAGCCGATCAATCCGAAATCCAAGAAATGCAAGCACTGCGGGGAAATTCTCGATCCGCAGATGCGGGAAATCGAGCTTCTGAAAAGCCAGCGTAACAGCCCTCAGGTGTTTATGAATGCCGGCGGCGGGGCTGCTGCCGCCGCGGCAGCTTCTGGAACCGGAACGACGTTGAGGCGATTCCCCCACTGGTTCCACATCCTTCTGTCGATCATAACGAGCGGCCTTTGGATCCCGGTGTACATCCTGATGTATCTGTTCCGGAACAAACGCTATTACTATTGAGAGGGTATCCGATGGATGTCCTCTCCAGATGTTTCCTGGCCCGCCATCACATTAAAACGGTACTTCCGCTGCTATTCTTGATCGCTTGCGGACCGACAGCCCACGCGTCAGACGCCCTGCCGATCGCCGATGGCTCGTATATGCGGTCAGCAAATGCATGCGAGCAGTTTCGCAAAGGCGAACTGGACTCGATCGAGTTTTCCGTCTCGAAGGCTGGTCACGCCTATGAGGTTCCCGAAGTGGGATGCGTCGTCGCATCCGTTCGAAAGCTGCGGACAAATCGTTATGCTGTGGAAGCCGATTGCCTGGAGACCGGAAATCCATTCCAGCGCTCCTTCATACTGGATGTCGAGGGGGAGCAGACGATAAGAATTGACGGTGGCGAACTGACTGCCTGCGACGCCAAGGCTCCGACTGTCAAGCTCAATCAAGGTACCGACCTTCCCGGTATCGCGATCGTCCCTGCCAACAGGGAAAGCGGCACGAAGGCTGAAACCCCAACAGCCACTTCACCAGCCAGGCTGATCCGGCAATGGCAAGCTGCCAATGAAAATTGTCGTGGCGGCTCGGGAGATGATCCTGAGACCGAAAAGGCCTGCAATGCGCGAGACGCACTGTCCCGCCAGCTTGAAGCTGCCAAATGGTGCTACGGCAAGAACGGCCAAGCCAGCTATCAGTACAAATGGCACCGCTGCGAAAAGGGCTCGATCCACTTCTAGAGCTGCTATCGGATTTTCAGCGGTCAGACAGCCCGCAGTGTGAAGAAAGCCGCCAGAGCCGGACTAGCGTGCTGACATCCAACTTCCGAGTGCGTTGAAACCGCGGCGTGAAGTTCACCAACTTCGAAACAATGATTCGACAGGGTTGCCTGACTACCACTAGACTTCTGCCTGGGGTTTCTGGGCATGTTTCGCTTCTTTTCCATTCGCGTCCTGCTGTTTATCGCGTCGATTTTGCCGGGCGCTCCAGCTCACGCCGGCTTGCAATTCCAAGCCGGACAGACTGGCTGGGGACTGCACTATATCTTGGTGTCAGGCGATTTCGCTTATCAAGACGACTTGTCTACCTTTGAGAACCAGGTGCGATCCAATTCGGCGACCGCCGTCACATTTTCGTCTCCAGGCGGCAACATCCAGAAGGCCATGGAACTCGGACGCCTCATTCGCAGGCTAGGCATCAATACGATCCAGTTCAGGGCCGTCGAGTGCGCCTCGGCATGCTCGCTTGCTTTCCTGGGCGGCGTCATCCGCTACGCTGACCCAGGCTCGATCGGCGTTCACAAATCGTCTTTCCAGGGCGATGTTTCCCTAACCACCCAGGAAGCCGTCTCCGCCGTTCAGCAAATTACCGCTGATGTCATGACCTATATGATCGAGATGGGTGTGGACCCGGCTCTGCTCCAGCTTTCGCTGCAATATGACAGCAACGACATCCGTTATCTGTCGATGAGCGAGATGGTAAAATACAGGGTTGTTACCTTCACGCCAGAAGCCGGCCATGGCCAGGTTGCTAGCGAGGTGCCGCCCTCGACGCCAATGCCTCAGCAGCAACCCACCGCGCCCTCGCCACCAGCCACTCCGCCTCCCTCAGTTGCTCCACCCTCGCCAACCGCTCCGTCGCTTGCAATTCCGCAAGCCCGCTCGGGTCGTATCGGGCACCCTAAAGGTTCGGCACCTCTGAAGGCGTTGCCGGAAGGAAAGTCGGCGAATGTCGCGGTGCTGAGGAACGGGAGTTGGGTGGCGATTCTTGGTAGCAGCGGTCGCTGGTATCAAGTCCAAACCGGAAATCAGGTGGGCTACATGCATGACACCTGGGTTCACGTCGACCAATACGACAGCGGCCCATTCGGGAAGAGGCATATCCAGGTCAAGAGCTTCGACAACTATGCCGAAGCGGCGGCATATGTGCGCTCCGCATCGATCCCTCTGTCTGCCTATCTTGCCACCAATGGCTGGTTCGCGATCACCTTGGAAAGCACGTTCGATGAGCCGATGGCCAAAGGTCTGGTCAGGGAGATGAAGGCGAGGGGCGCGATCCCCGACGACGCCTATGCGACGTTCGGCAACACCTACGTTCGCAAGGTGTGCTGCCAGTAGCTGTGTCGAGGCATGATTAGCTACTGTTTTCCGAAGTCGGTCTTTGCAGAAGTTCGCACAGGCTGGTGATTGCCTCGTCAATCCCTGGCTCGTTGCGCTTGTAGAAGACTCGTGTCCCCACCTTCGTGGCCGAAACCAATCTGGCATCTGTCAGCCACCGCATGTGCAGGCTGACCGACTCTTGTGTGAGGCCAAGCCGGCCGCAAATTAGCTTGTTCGTCAGGCCGGTCTGTCGCGCGTCGGGCTCATCGGGGAAATACAGCTCGGGCCAGTTGAGAAAATCCAAAATCTTGAGCCTGCTTTCGCAGGCCAGCGCCTTGATGACGCGAGCGTCCATCGCCGTTCTCCATCAACTTGTTTCCGATGGGCGGCGCTATCCACAAACGGATGAGTATCGACAACGGGTTGTCGAGCGAATTTGCATGGTTAGTCACGCTAGGGTCTACTATGGTCTGGCTCCGTCAGGGTCAGCCGAGTTAGTAAACCATGGTCATTGCTCATCGCGTCAACCAATTGATTACGTCGTGCAAGCCACAAGCTGTTTGCGATGATTGCATAGTCGAAGCGGCCGGATTGCGCTCGCATGCGCACTCTTCCCAAATCACGGCTGCCCTTGGTACAACTTCAGACTTCGATCGGGAACGCGGCATTTGCTCACTCTGCCATTCTGAACGGATGGTCATTCGGGCCGTCCGCTAGACCTGGCGCCAAAACCGTTGCCCTTGGTCACTTTTAAGATGAGGGCGGAGCTACCAGGAGATAGCCCGCCATGCATCAAAATAGAATCAGCTCGTCGCTCAACGGTAACGGGTCGGAGAAATCAATTGTCGCCCTGCTGGCACGGCAGGAGAGCGGTCAAGTTCTGTCGATATGGCAGCACGATCGCATCAGCGAATACCTGCTCGCGGCCGACACCCGACGACACACGTGGCATGCATGGCTCGCTACCCGAGGTACGGCGATTCGCGATGTAGACGAAACGTACCGGCTTTTCACTTTCGGCAAGCCCAGGGAAATTCTGACAGAAGCATTCGGGGAATGCCCTGCGGGAATGATCTCGGCACTGGGTAAATTCGGACCATTTGCAAGGCCGAGGCCCGTCTATTTGGCGCTCCATCAAGTGCTTTCGGCGGGCGGACCGCTGGCAAATCACATCCATCAGTCAGCCAAGGTCTTAGATGACGACCTTGTCTCACTCGCAACGGCTGTCACCATCCCGGCGTCGAACCGAGTCATTCGCGCGCTGCTGAAGTGCAAGATGCCAGCTCAGGTAATGGTTGAGCTGCTGTGGGTGATTTCAAGGATGGCGCCAATATACGACGAGCAGCTATTGGTTCGAGCCATTACTCAGGGCCGCCAGCCGGCAGCTATCCTAGCAAACTTGTTCAGCCTGACGCCGTTTCCAACCCCCCCATTGGATCAGACCGACGCCCTGATCCCGATCACCACGGCACAGCAGCTGCGTAAGACGGGAGAGGAATTTGCGAACTGCCTGAAGGGTGGCGAGGAGTTGGCCTACGCCCTCGCTTCAATCCAATCTGGTCAGCGCTATTTCTACCGCTGGAACGGCGATAATCCGACGCTTCTGACATTCTGTCGATGTGGGCCAACAGGATGGATTTTGGCTGAGCGGTCCGGTCCGAAGAATTCACGTGTTACTCAAGCCACGATCGACAAGATAGGTGAAGTGCTGGCCGGCGTCCCCCACGTCTTTGTCGATAAGGTAGGATCAGGCATGCTGCAGTGGATTTGCACGAGATGAAATTCCGACGGCTACTTCCATTGTTGATAAGACGGTTTTCAAAAGCTACGACGGCGAGGGGATTCATAAAGGAGATTCAACTTGGCCGACGAAACGACCAGCCTGATCGAATTAACCGCAGACATCGTGTCTGCCTACGTCAGCAACAATCCGCTGCCGGTTGCGTCTCTCCCGGATCTTATCCAGAGCGTGAATTCATCGCTTTCGAAAATCGGAGGACCGCCGGATCCCGAGACGCCGGCCCTGGTTCCAGCGGTCAACCCGAAGCGCTCCGTTTTTCCTGACTACATCGTCTGCCTTGAAGACGGGAAGAAGTTCAAATCCCTAAAGCGCCATCTCAACGTCCACTATGGCCTTACACCCGAAGAATACCGCGAAAAGTGGGGCTTGAAGTCGGACTATCCGATGGTGGCGCCGAGCTACGCCGCTCAGCGATCCACGCTGGCGAAGGCCAGCGGACTCGGTCGCAAGCCCGGAGCGAAACCCGCGAAGAAGGCGCCAGCCAAGCGAAAGGCGCGGGCATAGTTGCCGTATAGCGCTCCGCTGCACGAACTGTGGATAGTAACCGCTTGTTCACCATAAGCCGGCAATCTGATTGAGGGTGATCTAATCACACTCAAAACTGACTCTGCGTCATTCGTGACGCACCCCCGCCGAGGCCGGCGGCCGACGTTTTCAAGTACCCCAATGCGCCCCAACAACAGTATACGTCGGTCGCCGGTTCTTCTCTCCATTGGGTGTGATGCCCTTCGTCCCGCTCTACATTGCCGCAATCGGCCTAGCGATGCTCGCCAGCGCAGTCTGGCGCTTCTCTGCGGCCCCGCTGCATGCTGGCGCGATCAGAGTGGAAGGTTCGATCTATGGCCAGAGAAGCCGATTATCAGGATGACGATATAGTGGTCATCTCGCACAACCCACTGGTAGGCAAGTTGCTGCTGATCACGGAAGACAACGAAGAGATCGAGCTTCACCTCGAGAGGGACAGCGCCGAAGCGCTGATGAGCGCCCTGGGTGCCTTCTTGATGGAAGGCGCGATCGGGCTCTGACAAACCCGCTCGCGAGTGCTAAGTTTGGCGCGCGGCATACCCCCTCCTAAACAATGCCGCAGTGGCCGATGCGGGCAATGTCGTCTCACCGGCATCCGCGTCGGTCATTCCTCGACTGCCGTGGGATGGCGGGAGCGCGGGTCCGGAGCGGGGCGAGCCTGTGGCGCCTTGACCCTACTCATCTAGGAGACCCTGCAAATGAGCGATGTGCTCTGCCTGTGCCTTCAGGAAGCTTCGCAAGAACTCTTGCGGGGATGCCCGTCTCGCGCCAGACTCTCAATCAGGCGGCGCTGGCGGGCAATCAGCGCTTCGCCTTCAAGGACATGGCGCTCTGCCATTTGCAATAGGGTTTCGCGGCGGGGCATCGGACCGTCATTCCCACGGATTAGACGCGTGTCACCTTGTCGAGCCCAAGCCGTCTTCGTTGCCCTTCGGCGTATGAAAGAGCGTGCGCTACCGTGTCGAATGATCGGGTGAATTCCTGGTCGTGCTCGACGACGCGGACGAACCATTCGCCGCAGACCTCGGCCAGTTCAACGCAAGAAGCATTCTTGCGGAAAGGGATCACGTTATCCATCGCAGTTCTCCTCAGGAAGCAATGGGAAACGTCAATTTTTATAAGCCTGGCCGGGAGTTTTTTTCAAGCCCAAAATGGATGAAAGAGCCCGCCTGCCATGGGTGCCAGACGGGCTCTCTATCGGGCCGGCGGAATCGCATTTCCAGTGTGCGCCTGGTTGCGAATTACACCCACCCGACGCGACGCGCGATGGAGCCCAGCCGCGCGCCGTCTGCTTGATCAACTTCGCCCGGAGCCTGATGTTCCATTGCTTCACGAAGCCGGCGGCCGCACCAGACTCATTTCATGGCGAAGGGCATCAAGATCGGCGATGAGGTAGCTGTCCCCGCGACAGTACGGCGCCGGGTGACGGAAGACCGGGTGAGCGTCTCGATCCCCTCCTACGGCTTCCCGCACTCGATCGTCGATAAGACGTCGACGGTGAAAGGCCAGCACATCGAGTGGCCGACGAAACGAAGTTATGGCCGCTTTCGAAGTGACGTAGCGCTTGAACCAATAGGCCTTCCGCCAGAGGGAGATGGCGGAAGGCCTATTGGTTTGGGAGCGGCTACATTCCTGAGAAATCGACCGCTACAGCAAACAATGCACGAGGGGCGCGAGGAGTTCCAGACAGTTAAAGCATTCGCAACTGCAGGCGCTGCTTTGCTCAGGGCAGCCAGCAAACCGAGCGGAACATTGGGCATCGTCAGAAGTTGGAATCCCAGTCAACCTGGGGAACGCCCCGATGCCAGAGTATTTTGTTGAACAAATGTCGGGTGAGACGGTCACTACATGGCGAGTTGTGAAGGCTGAGACACCAGAAGAGGCAGCTCGCGAAGGTACTGGATGTGATGTCAAAGCTCGAACAGCCGAATTCATTTGGGTCAGGGTGACTGACGAGGATTTGCGCGAGGTCTATGAGTTCAGCATTGGGCAACCGCATCCCATCGTTCAATCCGCCAAGCCGGCCTCGCGATGAACGGTCGCGTCAAAGATCACCTCATAGACGCTCCCAATTTCTTCCTCGATCTCCGTGCTGTCGATCCCGAGTGCCTTGGCGCCAGCAAAAAAGCTGTTGGGCCAATTCAGCCACGGAGATGATGTCGGCGCCGACCGTCTCCGGGATGTTGTTGGAAATCCATTTGTGGAGAAAGTTGATGCCGCGCGTACTATCTCGCGACAAGCGCCGGCCGGGCATTAGGTTCCGCCGCCAAACGGAACATTGCTCGCTCCTAGGAAACTTAGGTCAGCTCTATCAAATGCCTGATGAGGCCATCGGGCACAACGGGTTTCACAAGACGCCGAACGCCCGAAAATTCGCTTGGGACAATGGTCCGGTCATACCCGGTGACGAATATGAACGGGATACCGTGCGCCTTCAATTCGGCCGCGACGGCGAAAGTCGCGGCAGCACCCAGCTTTATGTCAACCGTGGCGCATTCGACGTCCTCGCTGGCGATTTTCCTCGATGCATCTTCAGGATTGGCCACCGGGCCAATTACCCTGCCGCCAGCTTCGGTGATCGCCTCTTCGAGTTCGATCGCGATCAGATACTCGTCCTCGACGACAAGGACTCGGCGACCCTGCAGTGGCGCTGCCCGCTTGAACTGACCTGAATTAATGGGAACGACAGAACACAACATCGACGCCCCCCTTTGGGTTGTCGGGTCAACAAGAGAGCTTACACCTGTTGGGGGGATTTGCGAGTCATTTGGCGAGAACCGAATAGCCCGGCTGCTCAGCAGGATGGCAGAGCGACACGATCGGGCGCCGGGCTATTCAGTAGGCCCGCTGCATGGGTTAGGAAGTTGGCAACGGGGATTCATGACAGATCCAACGTCGAGCGAGCCTCACGGTTCCTTCCGCACAATCCAGTCCAGTAAGTCCGGGTCAATGGTCTCGTAGCCTGACATGATGCGCACGATGTTCTTTACGGCCGGGCGCCGTTGCGCTTCGGGCGGATTGTCCTCGGCAACCCACCGCAGGAAGGCTTGGCGGATCACGTCACATTCAAAAGCGGAAATTGACTCGCGTGTGCGGGCTTTGACCATGAGGCCAAATGCGGCTTAGGTCGATAGGTTCCATCAATCCTCTTCCCGGAAATCCTGCAGCGAAGCATGGCGTAGGTCGGCCTCGCCCCGCAGGTGCTTCACACGTCCGATCAGCCCCGACTTTACCCACTGCGTCGCCGGCCGCTTCATACCCTTCGGTTGACTTCCTGGAGCCTCCTGGACGCGCTGCCAGAGTCGTTCGCGCATTTCCCGGTTCAAGGTGATATAGCGCCCGGTGCCGCGCTCGGCCATCAGAGCGAAAGCCGGTTTGCCGGCCTCGCGCTCGACGCCAAGCAGCTCGTATTCGTCGATGGTGAAGCACTTCGCCTTTAACCAGTTGGTCGATGGCCCAGAGCGATACTTGCTATCCTTCCGCTTCGAAACCATGCCTTCGAGCCCAGCCCGATCCACAAGATGAAACACCGCGTCGCCAGTGCCTGGCAGCGCCTCACTGAACTGGATGTGTTGACCCTCGGGAATCATCGCCTGGAGGATTTCCCGGCGATCGATCAAGGGCATGTCGCGCAGGTCGTATCCGTTTAGATGCAAGAGATCGAAGGCGACGAAATAGAGATCATGCTGGCGCCGGGTGATGGCTTTGGGCAGTTCGCCAAAATCGGAGACTCCCGCGTCGTTCAGCACGATAATTTCTCCATCTATGATCGCACTCCGGACGTTCAGCCCTCTCGTGGTTTCGGCCAGATCGCGATATTTGGCTGTCCAATCGAGGCCGCGTCGCGTGAGGATGCGCACTTCGGCGTCATCGATGATGATTTGCGACCGGTAGCCGTCGAACTTCACCTCATGGATCCAGGCATCGCCTTCGGGCGGCCTCTCCACAAGGGTCGGCATCAACGGCTCGATAAACTTCAAACGCATTAATGCAACTCGAGAGGACCGCGATTCAAGGCACCAAACCCCGATCGGTTCCGGAACATTTTAGCTAACTTGAATGTTTAAATAACTACCCGGCTCAAAGCGATGGAGACGATGGCGCGAGGTCCGCGAGTTGGTGACGAGATCACTTTGACAGCCACCATCCTGAAGGTGATGGAGGATGGCGTTTCGAGCGTGAGCATCCCGACCTACAACTTTCCCCTTGCGATCGACACACCGAAGAAGGCCAGGGCCGGTGAAAAAGTCCCAATCAGCGGCTTTGCGACACGCGTCGATAGCACCGACGGCAAGATAACCGTTCGGATTGACGGCGGTGGCTTGGTCACAGTCGACGCCGATTCCATCGCAGACTGCTCGCCGACTTCGCGCGTTGCCGTGAGGGAATAGGAGGATCGAGTGGGCAAATATCAGGTCAGCAGTGACCCAGTCTCCGACAACTGCCCTTACGACCTCGATTTGTTTATGGAAAAGCACGGCCTCTCCAGGCGCGCAGCGCAAGTAATCCTGCACTCAAATGGGCCATCGCGTATCCAATGCGATGCCGCAGCAGAAGCCTTTGTTCGCTTCAAGCAGTGGAGGGAGGATGCGAGAATGAAGCCGCCTTCTCCGAGCATTAAGTCGAGCATCGGAGCGCCGAGCCCTTTGCCGCAAAAGGCCAGCTGAGCAAACCCCCCGGCCGGAGCCAGCGGGCCGGTCCACCTGATGTCTCAGGTCTCGGGAATCTCTTGCGGTGGAAGCGGCCCGGACAGGCTGAATGCGACCACGGTCGACAGCTTCGCTTTCTTCGCTAGTGAAGGCTTCACATATGGTTTCTTTGTCATGCAGCTCCCCGTGTTTGAATCGATGCTGTCATCGCCATGCGGCCTTCCGTTGTCAATGCGAAAAAGGGCCCGCCATCCAATCGCCCCGGAAAGATCATATCTGTCGGTATGTTTGACTTTTCGACCTTCATTAATGGCCGGCATGGGCGCGTACTTGCTGTTGCGCTAAAGCGAAACCCGCTGCCGGGGGACAGCAGCGGGCCTTGCCTCACCAACTTACCGCCCCAGGGATGTTCCCCGCTTAGTGGGGCTCCTGCGAAACCGGAAACGACTGAGAGACGCTGATGATAGCAGAATAGATCAGTCTCCCGGCTTCGTCACAGACGGAGACGGTCATGGATTCATCCAAATCGCTTGAGGCCATTTCGTCGACTGCAATGTCTTGCAGAGCCTTGAGCGCCTCTCGTCGCATTTCGCTCAGGCTATCGAGATCGACCCAGGCATCGCCAAGGGCATGTCCATTTCTCACAACCTCGAAGAGGTATTTCGACATTCGGCCACTGTGAGACAAAGCAACTGTGGCGGCATTCAAATTTGAGGGCCGGCTATGACCACAGCGTCCAGCCCTCCGCCTAGCCGGCGGTCAATGCTTTGTGGGGCCTGACGCCGTGGGCGAGAATGCTGATTTCGGCTTCAGTCAACGTGATCTGATAGCGCTGTGTGGAATTCTTCGAGTAGATGTCGTCAGCAATAATCGAGACGGTCACATCGCCATTCTCGTCGACCTGCACATCCTCGATCTGCAGCGGCGCTGAGTATATGCACTTCGGCGATCCTGGCCTTCGCGCAGGCTGAGCAGACAGTCGCAATGTGAAAAAATCCCTTGCTGTACCAGCAGTTCGTCTGACGCAAAATTGATGCCAGCAATTCGGTCCCGAGGTGAAACACTGAAACGTTGGGCTACTCCCCCGTTCGTCCTTATGGATACGTGCCTGCTATTTCGGCAGGAGCGTATTGTTTCGGCAGCCGGCGCCGCGTTCGCCCCCCCAACCCAGCGCCGGTTAGGCCCGGCGTTTGCTGGCCTACCCACGCCAGCCTGCCGGGCCGCTCCCGTTTCATAAACTCCAGCCTTTGCGCTTGTCCGGCGTAGCCGCGTGGTTGGTAAATTGAAGGTTCCGGTCATCTCGGCCGGCGCGGCGGCACTCGTGGGAAAAGATCACCTTTACCAGATCCCAATGAAGGCACGGCTGGTCGGGGCCGAGACGCTGCACAAGCGCAGCGACATCAAGCACGACATGGCGTTTGCAGGTGAGGCAGTCGACGGAAAGTCCGCTGCCAGCCTCCAGCTTCTTGCCGAGCGTGTCTTCTAGAAACGGGAATTTCATTGTCATGGCGATCTCCGAAAATGAGGTCGCCGCACCGGGGAGGATTATATTCCTCATCGCCGATCGCTTGCCAATAGCGATTTTGGAACACCCACAGCCCGGCTCGCTTATCTAGGTGACACAGGATTTCGCGAGCCGGGCCGTGTCCCCAAGAGACCGGTTGGCGTTCCGGGGGCATGTGCACTCTGCGACGGTCACATGGCCTAAGCAAGGAAGCCCGTCGCCGGAGGAGAGAAAAGGGCGACGGGCTCTCGACCCAGAAGCGGACATGACCGCTGCCAGCTACAATCAGCAATCGCGACCTTCCGTTCCATGTCCGAACGCAAATATTAGCATCTGCTTGAGGGCTCCGCTTCGGGTGGGTGGTGGCACCAGCGGGTCACGGTGACGCTTCACCCTTCGTTCACGATATTAACGCAAGCTCATACGTGGACATGCAGGGTATTGCGTACATGCCCAAACAAAGCCCCGGCGCCGAACACCCCTTCAGCGCTGGGGCTTTTCCTTTAATGCTGCGTCTTGCCGCTTGATTGATCCGCCTGAACTTGTTGAAGGCGCGCGCCTCATCAACAGTCTCAAACTGCCGAGACGTTATCGTGCCGTCCGGCTTTAGAACCACGGCGAGGAATGGAAGCCCGAACACGGGCGGGTGATAGACGGCATAGATCGTGCTGCTGCGCTTCATCGCGGCATTTTAAAGGGATTTCTGGCCCGGAACCAGATGAGCGTGGGTGTTCGGGTCGGCGGTCTTTGCGCGGGACCGTTAAAGAGCTTCGCAGGGCGCCCAACATTTAATCCCAACTCGGCTATGATCACTTGTATATTAGCATTCACGAATGGAGTATAAGACTGACGTCATCGGGCTTGCCGTTGGGGATTATCCGATGAACGGGGGGCTCCGACTTGCTTGCCTTCGGAGATGCCAATGCGCGGGTTCTTGGTTTTAGTCCCATTGCTTTTTGCACAGATTTCGACTGCATCCCATGCCGCCGCCATCCACGACGCCGCCACGAAGGGCGACGTGGCGGGGATCACGGCTGCGCTCGACGCAGGTTCTGACGTCGATGAGAGCGATGGGAAAGCAACGCCGCTCTATCTTGCGGTCAAGGGTGGGCATCTTGCGGCGGCAAAACTGCTCCTCGAACGCGGCGCTGACGTCAACGCCGCCCCGACGCTTTTGGGTCCTGCCCTGATGCCGGCTTTGGCTAAACGCAGGATCGACTTGATCAAACTGTTGCTGGACGGAGGCGCAAATCCAAATTCGAAGCGCAGCCGCGAAAGCGCTATCCACATCGCAGTCAATCTCGATTGCCTCGATTGCGTTGAGGCACTGGTCGAGGCCGGCGCGGACGTCAACGTGAAGACAAAGGACGGCAAGACGCCGATCCATCTGGCGAAATTCAAGGGGCTACGCGAAATCGCTGACTACCTCATGTCGCACGGCGTCGTCTTGCCAACGCCGGCTCGGATCGCGATGAAGTTGGCTACTGCCGATGTCGAGAAAGGCCATACCTCCTTCACCCACCTATGTGCCGGTTGCCACAGCGCGGAGCCGCAGGGCGCAAACAAGACGGGACCGAACTTGTGGGGCGTCGTTAGCCGCGACAAGGCATCAGTGCCAAATGCGCGTTACTCCGCCACCTTGATGGGCTGGGAAGGTGCTTGGACTTACGAGGACCTGAATAAATATCTGCTTGAGCCCATGGTCACCACCCCAGGCGTTTACATGGAGATGCCTGGGGTTCCGGACGAGGCTGAAAGGGTCAACGTGATCGCCTACTTGCGTACTCTCAGCGACAAGCCGAGCCCGCTGCCCTGAAACTGACCACCCTCATCCGACCAAACCGGGACAAGGCAGCAGCTAAGCTGATTGAGTCTGGGCCCTAGCTAGGGCAGTGGCATTGGTGTGTCGGCGAGGGTTCTAAGATAGGCGATTACGCTCAGACGGTCGGCCTCTTCGGACACTCCGCGAAGTTCCATGTTGACACCGGGGGTCGTCAGCGTTGGGCCGGCAAGGAAGACGTTGAGGTCCTCATATGTCCATGTCCCGTCCCAGGCCAGCAAGGTCTTAGAGTAGCCTTCAAACTTCGCCGATGCCTTGTCGCGCCCGACGACGTTCCAAAGGGTCGGCCCGTTGTTGGTCGAGATTTCGTTAGCCCGTACGGCATGGCAGACCGCACAGGTTGAGGCAAAGAAAGCCGCCCCCTTGGCGGGGTCGCCCTTCGACGATCGGGTGGAAATCGGCTCCGGCTTCAGGATGACAACTCCATGCGCTAAAAGGTAGACGGCGATATCCGCGTGGTCGTCATGCTTTGCGAGATGGTAGGCTGTGATGATGCCCGGCAGGTGATTGGGATCGCCTTGAACCCATACGGCGTTGACATCGGCGCCCGCCTCGACCAGCGCCTTAACACAGTCGAGGCAACACTGGTGGTCGCCACACCGGCAACAGATCGTGGCGCCGTCGGCAGACACATCGCGCGTCGGAATAGAGGAAACTCCTCGAAGGAGATTCTGGCGGAAGGAGGCCCCAATTGGCAAAGGACAAAAGCAGAGCCTACCTCCGCGCCGCAGGCCAAATCTCGCTTGACGATGAGTATGAGGTGAATTTATTCGCCCTGCAGAACAACATCACACCGGCTCAAGTTCGAGAACTCATCCGCAAGCACGGCAATGATCGCGCAACCCTGACCAAGGCTGCCAAGGCATTGCCAGGACGATGACGAGAAATTCCCAGAAATGAGGCGAGCCGCCTTGGCCTGAGCACCGGGCCGACCACCATGTCTACAGCGGCCCCAGATCATGACGCGACAAGCGCCTCAATCCCTGCCGTAGGCGAGCATCGACGTGGCGCGATACCTGCAGGAAACGCGAAGCCCGCCGTCTCGGGGAGAGAACGACGGGCTTTTGCTTGGGGAGCGGCGGAGGGGACTGGCCGCTCGAGATAGAAATCCGCCAGACCTGAAACTGTTCCCTGAAATTTTCGACTGAGACGCTATCCACCGCCGACAAACCCGCTGATTCTTCTTCGCGCCAGCCCTGCAGTGTGAGATAATTCCGACCAGGGTTTTAGGGCGGCAACGATGTCATTGTCGCGCAACAGAGGTGTGTACGAACCCGCTGATTTGGACTTGCTCCAGCGGGTCTTTGACCGACTGTGCAAAGAACGCCGGCTGGCGCTCAAGGACAAGGACCAGAGGGAATATCTTGCCTCTCAAATCTTCGAAGTTTTTGACAACGGATCTACCAACGAACCCGATTTGTGGCGCGCGCTTTCCAAACGCACCAGAACCTAAGCCGCTACCTCCCAAGAGCCGTTCCGGTGACAGCGCCCGCCGGCGCCGCTACCATTCCGATCGCATGGCCCAGCGGAGCGCAAAGGAGACTTTTCATGACAATCGCGGTTAGCAAACCTGAAGATGCCGCCATCGCCTTTGCCGACGCTTGGAATAGGCACGATATGGACGACTTTGGAGCTTTGTTCTGCGAGGACGCCAATTTCGTCAATGTCGTGGGCATGTGGTGGAAGAACCGCAGCGAGATCGAAGCAGCGCACCGCGCAACCCACGGGAGCATGTTTCGTGAGAGCCGATTGGAAGGCGTTGTCTCGTCAGTGGTCGGACTGTCTCCCGGCCTTGCAGCGCTGCACTATATATGGACCCTGACCGGTGCATCCGCTCCGGACGGCTCACCGGCCGGACCACGGAAGGGCATCCTCCTTCTGATTGTGAAAGAAGAACAGTCGGGCTGGCGGATAAAGGTGGCCCAGAACACCGACATTGTTCCAGGGGCCATTGCCCCCCCCAGGTGAGGAACTTGCGGCAGGGTTTGAGTGGATAGCTATTCTGGCCTGCCGCCAAGCCGGTGAATGATGGCGTCAAGCACGGCCCTGGTAGATGATGCCCTGTCTTCTTCCAGCTCGTTGCTGCGGAGAGTATTGACTGCAAGTAAGACTTCTCTAGACCCGCGCCGCATTTGGGAGCATTCTCAGGCAGGGGAGAAGGGCTTGGATAGATCACGTCACGACAATCGATCTGACCAATGGCGCAAGCGCACTGGCGCGAGACGCTCACGCGCCCTCCGGTGGGCTAGCGTACCGCGACGGCTGGTCTTCGTGACCGTCGGCGCGGCCGCTGCTTTAGCCGCGCTGACCGCCATGAAGCACGCCGACAGCTTGGATGAGTTCAGTCTGCAGAGCTTGATCAGGCCTAAGCAACCGGAGCCGATCACAGGCGTCGCCTCCGTCATCGACGGCGATACGATCGAAGTCCACGGGCAGCGAATCCGCTTCAACGGCATCGACGCACCGGAGAGCAAGCAGTATTGCGATGATGCAAAGGGCTTCGAATATCCCTGTGGCCGGCGATCGGCGGAAGCGCTCGACGGCTTCTTGGCGGCTTCGCGACCGGTGCAATGCACGTTCGTCGAGTGGGACCGCTATCACCGCTTCGTCGGCGACTGCCGGCGCGCCGACGGCGCCAGCGTGGCGGCGTGGATGGTCGAGCACGGCCAGGCGCTCGATTGGCCCCGGTACAGCCACGGCGCCCATGCGCCACTGCAGGCCAAGGCGGAAGCGGCTAAGGTCGGTCTGTGGGTCGGCAACTTCGAACCGCCTTGGGACTGGCGTGCTTCACACGCCGACGGCGCGGCACCATCGAGCCAGCCGCTCGGCATCGTCAGCAGTGAGCTGGTCGCGCAGAGCGGCTATTCGTGTGAGCCGCGACGGTACTGCTCGCAAATCAGCTCGTGTGACCAAGCCCAATGGTATCTGCACAACTGCTCATGGGGCAGCAAGCTCGATCGCGACGGCGACGGGGTAGCGTGCGAGACGTTGTGTTGAAGCTTTGCGCCACGCGATCACGTGGCATTTTTGTACCCGAGTCGGCTTGAAAAGAGGGACCTTATTTACCATTTTTGTGTTTCTGTTAGCGCTGTCGCGCGGGAACAATCCTCTCCCTTGACGAGTTAAAACGGTTGCGGTAGCTCTACCGCCGAAACGCCCCTGGCAGTACGTTTCCCCCTCAGCGAGAGCTGATCATAGATGGGAAGCCGAGCCCAGGGGCTTCGCATATATGAGCCCCTCGATGCACCGGAACCGGTTAGCAGTCTTAATTGATGGCGGCTTTTTTCTAAGGCGGCTCAAGCATCAATTTCCAGGCATCGATCACACCAATCCTAAGGTAGTCGCCCGCCTCATTCATGCGCATGCCATACGGCATCGCTATCAAAAAACTGGTCGCGACGAGAGCGGCCGGCACATTTTCGAGAGCTTTGAATTATATCGAATTTTTTATTACGACTGCCCACCATTCTCAAAGAAGATGCACTATCCGGTCACGAAAAAAGCGATTGATTTCGCGAAAAGCGAACAAGCTGTTTTCAGAAACACGCTACATGACGAGCTGCGCAAGAAGCGAAAAGTTGCCTTGAGGATGGGGCATCTACTTGACACTTCATCATGGCGTTTGAAGGCATCCACGCTAGCTGCGGTACTAAAGGACGAAAATACCGAGCTTGGAGACGAGGATTTCGAGCTGGACACCATCCAGAAAGGAGTCGACATGAGGCTCGGCCTCGATGTCGCGGCGCTCTCCTACAAGCGTCTTGTTGACCAAATCGTCCTTGTCGTTGGAGACAGCGATTTCGTTCCCGCAGCCAAGTTGGCCCGTCGAGAAGGGATAGACATCATTCTGGATCCCTTGGGACAAGCCGTTCACGCACATTTGCATGAACACACTGATGGAGTCCGAACTCCGCCGATGCCAGTTACACCTCCGGCCAAGAACGCAGCGCCAGGAGCCACTCAGAGCAAAAAGTCCAAGAAAGTGCCAACTTCCGTCGAAGCCGTCGAGCATGCTGAGGAGACATGGAGCTTGCCCGAAGACGAAGACGAAGACGGTCTTTAATGGTTGGAGCGCCTATAGCGGAGACAAGAGGACGGTAATCAAGTTCTTGGCTGTCTGAGGATAAAAGCGGTTGCCGTTTACCGTGACGAGACCCGCCTCGTTCAAGTGGCGAGCCAGCTCTGAATATGACATCGATGGCCACGTGGCGGGAAGGGAACCGCGAATTTGGTTCGCAAACCTCACTGCCCTCGCGCTATTTGCTGCTGCCAAGACGCTTCCATTTTTTCCAAGCACGGCTCCTCTACGCTTAGCTTGGACCAATGCAGCTTTCGTCCGTTCTGAAATCAGCCTTCGCTCCTCCTGAGCCAGAGCTGCGAAAATATGTAGCTGAAAGTCCGTGGCATTAGGCATCTCGACGATAACGAGACGAACTCCCTTCTCCATCATCGCCGAAATGAAGCTGACACGCCTGGAAAAGCGATCCAAACGGGCGATCAACAGGGAAGCTCCGGCTTTTTTCGCCGCGTTTATCGCTTTTGCCAGTTCAACTCGTCGATCGTTCCTGCCAGATTCCACCTCGACGAACTCTCCGACCAGCTCCCCATGGGCATCAGCAAATTGCCGAACCATCTGCTGTTGAGCCTCTAACCCGAGGCCGGATCGAGCCTGTTTTTTGGTCGAAACCCGATAATAGCCGACGTATTTCATGAGCCTCGTCAAACATAAACGCTGGTTTATGTTTTAAGGGCTCCTCCATAAATGCGGTCCGAGACAACGGCGCCTGAGTCCCAGGAGGAGAAGCTGACGTGATATCGAGAGAAGAGCTGTACCGGCTGGTCTGGTCCGAACCCATGACGAAGGTCGCTGAGCGGTTCGAGGTTTCAAGCAGCTATTTAGCTCGCGTCTGCACCGTTCTGAACGTTCCTCGACCTGAACGTGGTTATTGGTCCAAGCTCGCTGTCGGGAGAGCTTCCAAGGCAGACCCATTGCCGGAAGCTCGACCCGGAGACCAGACATCTTGGTTGAAGGATGGCGAGCTACCGATGCCACCAAAGCCGCGGCTACCGCCTCGGCGCCGATCGGACACCGCGGTACGCATTCCTAGGACCAATGTTCATGGCTTGGTCCGTGGGGCCAAGGAGCATTTCGAGAACAGCAGGCCTGTGGACGAGGGAGCGTATCTAAGGCCGTTCAAGAAGCTTCTGGTTGACGTCACGACATCCAAACCTTGTCTCGATAAGGTGCTCGATTTCGCCAGTGACCTTTTCAATGCCTTCGAATCCGTCGGACACAGGGTCGTCATTGCCCCACCTGACGAGCATTTGCACGGAACGACTCCTGACGAACGCGAGGTTCGCAGCAAGGACCGCAATCTTTACTACCATAGCGGTTTCTGGTCCCCGAACAGACCGACGGTCGTCTACATTGGCAGCGTGGCCATCGGTCTTTCGGTCGTTGAGATGTCCGAGGATGTCCTGATGCGCCACGTCAATGGCAAATACATTCGGGATGCCGATTATGTCCCGCCGGTGCGTTCACGCGACTATACGTGGACCACTACCAGAACACTGCCCACAGGCAGGTTGAGGCTGATAGCGTACTCTCCCTATTGGCGGGTTACATGGTCCTCAGACTGGCAGGAGACAAAGCAGAAATCACTTCGCCCGTCGGTGAAGTCGATTGTGCAGTCAGTTGAGGGGGCGGCTGTCGATATGGTTGCAAAGCTGGAGGAAGCCGATCGACAGGCGGAAATCGAGCGCATCGAAAGAGAGGCAGCTGAAGAACGGCGGCGCAGGGAGGAGGATCGTCGTCGCGTTGACCAGTCAATTCAGGACAGCAAAGACTACTTGGGCAAGGTCATCCAGCAATGGTCGCACTTAATGAGCGTCGAGCGCTTCCTTGTGGGAGTGGAGCAGCGCGCCCACGAGTTACCCGATGATGATAGAGGTGCCGTACTGGAACGGCTGAAGCTTGCGCGAGACTTCTTGGGTACTCAAGATCCACTTGAATTCTTTCGATCTTGGAAGACCCCAGAGGAACGGCATCGCCCGCTGTATCCAAATACAGATCCAAACGAGGCCTAACGTAAACAAACAAGAACTGCATCAGCGAGTGCGGCAAGATATTGAAGATGAAATTGTCTCGGCAATTGACAGTCAGACACCGGTCGGATGCATCGTTGCATACAATCTGAGTGCTGGCTCAAGGAAGAGCTTTGAACGCAGCGTCGCCCAAACACCAACTGCCGGGACGGCATAGGGTGTTGCGGTTCCTCGCCAAAACATCGCGCTTCGATCAGAGTTTTGAGCTATCAGAAGGTTTTTCGGGATGCCGAGCTAAAAAATCAAAGCTTCTTTTCCGAATTTGGCCTCGTTCCGGAAGAGGTCCGACAAGCGCTTTCGAATGCCGCTTAAGCGGCGGAACAACCTAACGATGAGTCGGCCTCCTTGCTAAAGCCCCCAGCTCTGATCTCTTGCGACGAAGCCGGCTTTACCGGACCAAAATTGCTGGATGAAGACCAAACCATTTTCGCATATGCGGCGATCGACCTCACGGCTGACGAGGGCAAGGTGATTGTTGAAGAGATGCGAGCAAAATACAAAGTCCAGTCACCCGAGCTAAAAGCCGGGCTTTTGCGCAAACGAAAGAACTGGATCGAAATTGCTCAGGGCTTGGCAACGCGGCTTAGAGGGCGTGCCATGGTGATGATCTGCGACAAGCGGCTCAATCTCGGCGGAAAGGCTTACGAATATATTTTCGAGCCTGTTCTCGCGGAAAACAGCGCCCTTTTTTACCGCTACAATCTTCACCGCTTCGTCATGAACGCGCTCCACCGGATAATGTACACAAACGGGCAGCCGGTGCATCAAATTGCGACCGAGCTCCAAACCTTTATGCGCAGCTTCAAACCGGAAGACGCACCTGCACTTTTCGACGGCAGTCACCAAGGAAATCATGCGCACATCGTTGTGAACTGTGTGCTGCGGTTTGCGAAGGGTTTTGCTGCGAAAATTGCGGAGGAGTCTACCCACCTTCAGGAGGATGAGAACCCTGTTGGTAAGTGGACCCTCGACCTCACGGCCACAGCTTTGTGGAGCTTGCTATTGACCGGCTGGGGGCATCGCCACGCTAGGCTGGACGTCTTATGCGACGAGTCAAAGCCCCTTGGAGCTATGGTTGACTCATTTAATGGCTTTGTCGGCAGAACAGAAGCAATTCCGATCAATGATGGCCAAAACCCGAGGACACTAAAGGCCAACCTTGCGCAGCCGATCCGATTCGGCACTTCGATCGACAATCCCACGCTTCAGATTGCTGATGTAATTGCCGGTCTCAGCGTTGACGCCATTCGCTATGCAAACAATCCAAATTTCGCCGGCTTAAGGCGTTGGTTGGACGGTCACATGCACATCGATTACACGCTGCCAGATGACGATTGGATCGACACCCGAAAGATCCAGCCGCGTGTCAACCTCGCCATTCTCCAGGAGTTGGCGTTACGCGCCGACCGCGGAGCCGACCCGCTTAACGGCATGGACGCATTTTATGCCGCGGCATTCAAGAAATTCAAAAGCCCTGCCTCGCGTGTCCGGAATCCGTTGCAAACGCTTCTCGGAAAAATTTGACACGATGACTGCAACCGGGCTCATGGTGCCCGTGCTCCTGTGATTAAGACTGTGAATTGCGGGGAGACCTTTCATATTCGGTAGCGAGGTATGCAGCGTGAGCGCAGGCTGACGCAGCGATTCGACACGTGGAGGCTAAGATGACTGAGGACGATTTCACCGTCGGCGACGAAGTCGCGCACCGCACGGGTGGAAAGAAAATGATCTACACGGGCAAAGGCATGACTGGAGAGGCCATTTGCGAATGGTTTGACGGAGCACGACGGCATCAAGAAACATTCGCATTCGTGGCGTTGAAAAAATTCGAGGAGCCAGGACAATCGAGTTTGTCCGGCAGTTCGACTCGCGCATAGCGCTGATTTGGCGTTGCTCCGATGGTGGAAATAAACAAAATCGACAAAGAGGAGCTGGATCCAGACAGCAAGAAGAAGGCTGCGCGTGCGGCCATCAATGCAATCGCCGGAGCCATTCCATTTGTAGGGGGCCTGATCTCGGCGGGCGTCGGCTACTGGTCCGAAAACGAACAAGAGGAGGTCACCAACATTCTGCGGCAATGGCTGCAGATGCTCGAGGACGAACTTCGCGAGAAGGGAAAAACGATAGCGGAGATCGTCGCGCGTCTCGATATGAATGACGAGAAGGTAAAGGAGCGCATAGAGTCCCCGGAATACCAGGCTCTCATGAAAAAGGCGTTCCGCAATTGGTCGTCGATCGACACTGAATACAAGCGGCAGAGGATCCGGAATATCCTTGCCAACGCCGCAGCGGCTAAGACAACATCCGACGATGTCGTCCGTCTGTTTATCGATTGGATCAATTTGTATTCAGATTTCCATTTCGAAGTGATCGGGGAAATCTACCGTAATCCGGGCATCACACGCGGTGGAATTTGGGACAACCTATCGAAGCCTGAAGTCAGGGAAGATTCCGCGGAAGCAGATTTGTTCAAGATGCTGGTTCGCGACCTAAGTACAGGCGGGGTTATCCGGCAGGTTCGACAGACGGATTATGCAGGGAATTTTCTACGGAAACCTCCAGCCAACAAATCAAGGCCGGGACAGGCGCCGCGCACTGCAAAGTCGGCATTTGACGAGGTTGAACCCTATCAGCTGACAGATCTTGGGCAGCAGTTTGTCCACTACGCGATGACGGAAATCGTTGCGAAGATTGAGTTTTACGAATTTGCCCCTGGCACACCCGCGTGAACACGGTGACGCCATGCGGCCGCTGGGTTAGCCTCCGGCCAGTGACAACTCAGTCGTCAATCTCTTCGCCTTGATCGTCCTCGTCCGAACCCCGAGAAGGATCTTCCACGTACGTCTGACAGCCCTCATTGAACGATTGGCTATTTGAACTGCAATCACTGTCGTCGGTAATCTGGTTTTGCTGGGCCCAGTCGTAGCCCGCCTTGTGGCCAGAACAATCCTCGGTGCAGGCATTTCCCCCAAAGGTCTGCTGCGCAAGGCACGGAGTGCCGAACGCCACCGTAAGCGTCACGGCCGCCAAGCGAGCCATCGCTCGGATTCTCATCTGCACCCGCTGCGAGGTAAGGCCTCAGGCACGCTTGCTTGATTTTCCCCATCCGCCTCGACACCACGGCATCTGCTTGCCTAGTGGCAATGGTACTCGCCGGTCTTGTGATTCGTATGGCACCCGTTGGCGTCGGTGCCGCCGCTGTGCGCATAAGCATTGATCGAAAGAACCATAGCCAAAAACGTCAATGCGGCCAAAATTGCTGTTCTCATATCGCCCTCCCAGGTAATGCTGGCCAACAAAAACACTGTTGGTGTGCAGATGCAAGGCGCGCGTGAGGTTTTTGGTGAAGGAGTAGAATGACCAGCACAACAGGGGCGGCATTGGTTATCCGTTAGCTGCCAAGCGCAGAGGGCGGCCCATATTTGTCCAGCTTCGGTCCTCCGCTGGTTGGACTCAACCTTCTACGTTGGGAACAGTGAAACACGGTCCGATGTTCAAGGCGAAAATTTCCAGTATATTGGCCGTCGGGTCGGGAGAGGGTTCCAAGGGGTGGATGATCGCGTTCTCGAGCAAGCTACAATCGACATTCCACAGAGCTTTCGAAGTTTCGTGGAAGGCGCACTGCTTCGCGTTCAAACTCAGTATCCGGCTCTCCGCTTCAGGGCTACTGCCGCTGGCATCGAGATCGCCTCTGTTACCCTCGACGATTTAGACGACCTACGGAAGAACGTGCTCCATACGGTTTATCGAGAGAAAATCTACGCTGAGACACTGCCGCTTCGGCGAGCCCTGATCGATGCGGTGACTGCGAAATGACGGTTTGGCCGCTTAAGTTTCGCGAGTCTGGCGACGGAGAATTTTTGTTCGCTGACGATGCCGGCGGGTTCTTCTTCAGCGATCGGTCATTTCTCGAACGGTATGCCAACGGAGAATTGTCGCCTGCTGATCAGTCCTTTCTTCGTGGAAACGGTCATGCTTTCGAACGGGAAGGCGATCCCGACTGGACAGCGTTTACCTATCGATGGACACAACGGCAGGCAACGCAAAAGGAGCTTTCGTACGTCATTCTTGTTCCAACACTGCGCTGCAATTTGACGTGTGGCTATTGTCAGGTTTCACGAGCGCCTGAAACAGCAACAGGTTTCGACTGGACCGACGAATCGCTGACTGCGACGCTCAGCTTCATCGGAGCGATGAAGGGTTCGCAGATCAAGGTCGAGTTTCAGGGCGGCGAGCCTTTGCTGCGGATTGATCTGCTTGAACAGGTTCGCTCGTTCGTCCGCACGAGGTTTCCAGGCAGCCAATTTGTCGTCTGCACGAATTTACAACGCTTGGGTGATCGAGAATGGGCCTTCCTGGACCAAGAGGACACCTTTGTCAGTACATCGTTAGATGGAGATCGAGGCACCCATCAACGCCAGCGCACCCATGATGATCTGGCAACCGACGCGTTCTTTAGAAACCTAACCGAGGCTGTGCAGCGCCTTGGACCGGGCAAGGTAACGGCACTGCCGACACTCGACGTTGATGAGCCGCCAGACTTCGAGGAGCTGGTCAGCAATTTCGAGAGCTTCGGGATGCAAACCATCTATTTGAGGCCTATCAACCACCAAGGGTTTGCCCGTCGCCGAAGAAGCGATCCGCGTTCGATATCCAAGTGGAACACGCTTCATTCCAGCTTCATCGACTACCTGATTGGTCGGAACCACCGCACGGGACGCTATGTCGAGGAATACTATTTTAGCCAATGCCTAAGACGGTTCCTGAGATCAGGAGCGGACGACCATGTCGACCTACGCAATCCCAATTTCTTCGCGTCAGACTATATCGTTATCGATCACGACGGGCAGCTTTACCCGACGGACGAAGCCCGGATGCTGTCGCGCATAGGGCGCGTCGATTTGTCGGTCGGCACGGTGACGACCGGCATAGACCAGGCCAAGGTGCAGTTGCTTAACCACGCCTCGCTCAACAACTTCGACCCCAGACTGCATCCATTGCGTCTATCAACCGTTCTGCGGGACAGACGTTGTCGATGACCTATCGAGGGATGGGCGAATTGACCTAGCTCGTACCGATACTTGGTTCTGCCAGCGACACATGTCCCTCTTCGACAAGATCGTTGAAGTCATCCGTCGACGCGATGAGCCTGCGCTAAAGTCGGTAGCCAAATGGGCTCGAGTACCCTCTTGGGGGGATCACATGATCCCGGTGCATGCATGATCCCGCTCCGGCTAAAAGTCGATGCTGACGCTGTTGATCCATATGTGGTTCGGTTGCGGTCGTTCGAAGGAATGCCTGGACCACCAGGGAATTTCGATTATCTCGATGCAGCATTGGAAACTGCCGACGGAGAAAACGCGCTCTTTACCGGGGCGACTGGCAATCTTCGCGTGTTTGGGGTCGATCCATCCGAAGTTGACGGCGATATCGTGTTCGTCGTGCCATCGCGAAAAACAGCACATCGGCTAATTCGGGCGAATTCCCAGCACAACACGCTTTTGATCACTGAACGTTGCGACCAACTATGCGTAATGTGCTCGCAGCCGCCGAAAAAGCATCACGTCGACATGTTTCCGTTTTTCGAGACGGCCGTGTTTCTGGCCCCGGAGAATTCAACAATAGGCCTGTCAGGTGGAGAGCCTACGCTTTTCAAGTCGGAGCTGTTCGAATTCTTGCGGGAGACCATGGAGCGGCGGCGCGACATTGACTTTCACGTCCTGACCAACGCCCAGCATTTTGATCGTGCCGATATCCCGCGGCTTCGCGATCTGGATTTGAGCCGAATCCTTTGGGGCATCCCGATTTACTCGAGCGATAGCACCATCCACGATCAGATTGTGGGCAAGCCGGGAGCCTTCGATCAGGTCAGAAAGAACCTTTCCGTCCTCTGCGAAGCTGGGGCAAAAATTGAGCTGCGGACAGTGCTGGTGAAACCCAACGCACCCGTGCTGCTGGACTTGGCAAAGTTCGTGGCGGTTGCCCTACCATTCATCGATACATGGGCAATCATGCAGCTCGAAAATATCGGCTATGGCCGACAAAACTGGGGTTTGTTGTTTTTCGATAGTTCTGTGGGCTTCGATTTGGTGGGCAGGGCTCTGGATTTTTCCATCAGCCGTGGCATCAACACTAGACTGTACAATTTTCCGCTGTGCACCGTTCCAGCTGAATATCGAACTTTCGCACCGTCCACGATCTCAGACTGGAAACGAGCCTACGCAGAAGATTGCGCCGATTGCAGTCTTCGCAACGAGTGCGGCGGTTTCTTCGAATGGCATCCAAAAGCGCACGGGTATGGAAGGTTCGGTGTCGCATGAAGAGACGAATTTTCACGATCCCCTCCTTGATCGCAGCCGGGTTCATGCCGGTTGAAAGCATCGCGATGCCGCTTGTACCGCCCGGTGAAGGAGGTAAGTCAAAGTCGCTATTCGACATTTTCAAGCTCGATCACAAATTCACATTGGCCGGCCATAGATCGCATAGCAGCCATCGTTCGCACAGCAGCCACCGATCATCATCAGGAGGCACAATTTATCTGCCTAGGGCGCCCGTATATTCCGCGCCAACCTATCAGCCACAGGCACCTGCGTATCAACCACCCGCAACTAGACCGCCTGTGTCGGCACCTCTGACGACGCTTCCCGGCAACGCCAACAAGTTCAAGGAAATCGTTCTTCAGGTTCAGTTCGCGATGCTAGCTTACGGCTACTACACGGGGGAGCTGGACGGTGCGATGAACCCCGAAATGAGGTCGGGCCTGATGAAGCTACAGTCAGACTACAACCTCAAGGTCACAGGAACGATTACGCCCGAAACGTTAAACGCGCTGCGCATTGTCGCTCAGTGACTGCTTGCCTTGAATTTTCAGAGACCCCTAAAACCTGATCGTCTGCCTCGTTGACAGTTGAAAAGCGGGGATCGTCCCGGATGCCGTCACTACAACTAGCGCCGCTTAAGTCGTGCGAGACTAAGATTGCCTGCTGAGGTCTGCGACATGTGCTCGTAGAGTAGAGTGAACCTCCAAGATGGGAGGTGGGGGATTTTGCCCTTCTTGGGCGATCAACGCTGCAATTTCGGCTGGGGGCGCTCGATCATGGATGCTGAGACCGAGATTACGCATTTTGAAGGTCTGCAGAATCGACAGGAAGGGCCGATTCAGGTCATGCAGCCTGCAGCATTCGCCATAGCGCCGATTTGATCCACAGCTGCAAAGCTCGGCCCCCTTAAACTGCGTTAGCCGATAATAGGGATCAGATTGGCCCAGTTCGTCAGGCATCGCATACTGGCGTCCCGGCCACCGATCAAACACCAGCAAATGAAGGTGGCGAAGCGCCCATACGCTATAAAGATCGAGCAACGTGCACAAATCACCGCCAGGCGACCAAGCTTTGTCGAGCATGGGGTGATAAGCGCACACCGAGCCATCAGGGAAATTGGTGTGTCGCGGGCCGATCCATTCAACCTGCCCATCTTGCTGCCAGAACGCCCATCCACGCGGCTCCACCGCTGGCGTTTCTGGTAACGCAATGAGGAATTTGGCTTCTCGCGCTGAGCCCTCTATCACTTGGCTGCGAGCGAGAAGCCATACTCCGTGATCATCGGGGAGGAGAGTTGCGCCGGGGTATGCCCGTTGCACATTCTCTAGCTGCCCGGTGTAGTTGCCGGCGAGGCCGACGATCCGTGATCCGGCACGGGGCGGCCGTGATCGATCGGACGACCTTTGCCGTCGGGCGGGCCCTTGCCGTGGTCGGGCTGCGGGTCCTGGCGTTCCTTGCTGTTGTTCATTGCTTTTCTCCTGGACCGGCATTGAGGTGGGCTGTGGGCCGAGAACTACGATACCCTCGTCCCTCACCGCCACGGGCTGGCGCGCGTCCAAACCGTCGCCAATCCGCTGCAACTCAGCCCGAGCATCGTCGGTCAACAACACTTCCATTTTGCTTGCCGATGTGCGAGTCTGTGTCACCAGCACAGGATGCATAACGGGGCGAAGTGTGTCAAGGTGTGCTGATTGCACAATTGGTGAACATGGACGAATTCGAAAAAAAACTCGTTGGAGCGGTCCGCGAGAAGCGAGAGCGCGAAGGTCTCAGCATAAGAGCATTGTCGGGAATTGTGGGGATCAGCTTCTCCACCTTGGCCCGAATCGAGCGGGGCGACGGATCGCCCGACAACAATTCAAAAATTAGGCTGCTCGAGTGGCTCGGCCCGGACGCAGATGGGCATGAGCTTGGCTTTGACCGGGTGGCATTTGTCCACTTCCGTGCTGGAAAGAACGCATCCTCCGGGACCGTGCAAACCCTCCTGCAGGCAGCCGTGTGCCTTCGTCAGCACTACGCGAAGGGTGACATAACCGAACCTAGCAGCGGGCCGACAGATGCGGACGTTATCGCAATGTCTAAGGAGGAACTGGAGCAGACGGCCGAAGATTTCCGAAGGGATCTCGGATTGAAGAAGAACGATCCACTGGATCCATTCTATTTGGACGTTGATTCCGTCACGGTAGAGCGACTGCAGGACTCATCTTGTATTCCGGAAAGGACAAAACGTGTCCTTGCGGGACCTTCGCACAACGAGTGGTCTGCGATGAGCGTTCCCTTAAGTGCTGATGAGGATAGCTGGGTTGTCTTCCTAAACGACTACCACACTGTTGAGAGGCAAAGAGTAACGCTTCTTGAGGAATATTGGCACATTCTTTCTGGGCACAAGCTAACTAAAATAGCCAAGATCGCTGGGTCCTTCGGCCGGACATATGACAGCGCTGAAGAGCACGACGCCTATTTTCTCGCATCGGCCACTTTGCTTCCAAGAGATGCGATCCGGCGTATGGTCTCAGATGGAAAGAGTGCTCCCGAAATCGCGTCCTTCTTCGGGACCTCACCGGAACTTGTTGAATATCGAATAAAACGGCTCGGGCTATGGCGCGATCATGTTGGAAAGAAGGTAAGCCTCGCCAGACCCTAGCGACGGCTCACGAGCGCCGGTACGCGGATTCCGATCAATGAGAAGTAAGCTGTCCACCTTCTGATGACTGCCCCGTTTTCGAAGGATCGAGGGCGCAATGCCATTCGGTTTCGGTGCAGGCGATCGCGGGACTTGAGCATGACGCGACGCCCTGGCTGATTTCGCAGATGCTGCATCCGTCGTTGAATTGCGGGCAGGTCGGATTCTCTCGTATCTTCTCGGCAAGTGGGCCACCAGCGTAAGCCTGTGGAACGAAAAGCACCGAAACAGTACACAGTATCAGTGATGCGCGCATATGGTCGTCCAGCTTCTGCGTATCCATCCAGTGAATAAATGCCACTCAACTGTATGGCCAATGCGTCCGCCTTGTCGACGCTGTCGCAGCGGCGACTATGATGCGTGCGTTAGCACTGGCTAACTTACCGCGATTTACTCTTAAAGGCATTCCCCAGTTCGATCATTGCCAGACAGTCTAATTGGCACGATGTCAGCAGTGGGTAGTTCACCGGCCCAGGCTATTGCAGCAGCCTCAATCTCTGATAGACGTCACAGAGATCGAATTTGGGGGAAATCGTGGAAGCTTCACCTGCGCAGGTTATTCAGTATTTTAACGGCGAGAAGCAAAACCTTATTCCGCTATTCCAACGGCCGTACTCGTGGCGTTTGCCGAACTGGAAAACCCTATGGGATGACGTGTTGGTCCAATACGACTCCGACGACAAGTCCGCCCATTTCATGGGCACCATCGTATCCGTTCCTGCACGCAGCGTCCCCGTCGGCGTCAGCAAATATCTGATCATCGACGGGCAACAGCGCCTCACCACAATTTCCATTCTCCTCGCCGCTCTCCGCGACACGCTCGACAAGAACTCCTCCGATCGGATTCAGGAGGTCTATCTTACGAACCGGTTCCGCGATCCCGAAGATACATTGAAGTTCGTGCCGACCCAAATCGACCGTGATCGATATCGCGCGATGATCCTGGATCGCACCGTCTCTGACGATCAAAGCCTCATGTCGGAGGCATACGCTTACTTCAAGAACCAGCTGCTCCGAGGCATTGATCCGAACGGCGACCCGATCGACTGCGCTAAGATACTCACGACTGTCGAGCGGGCGTTGCAAGTGGTTATGATCAACCTGGGCGACGACGACGATCCGTACCTCATCTTCGAGAGCCTCAACTTCAAGGGTGAGCCACTCACCCAAGCCGACCTGGTCCGCAATTACATCCTGATGAGGTTCCGTCATTCGATGTCGGCGGGCGGCGAGCAAGAACGAATCTACACCAGATATTGGGCTCCAATGGAGCAGCGCCTCGGGGAAAACATTACTGAATTCCTCCGTCACTACGCGATGAAGGGCGGGGATAACGTCTATCAACGCGGTATTTACGTCGCGACGAAGGGCCTGCTCAAAGGGATGTCCGCACCGGCCGAAGTTGAGGCTGAATTGATCCGGATGACTAATTTCTCCGTCATCTACGCGAGTATACTAAATCCGTCCTTGGAACAGACGCCATCTATTCGAAAGCGTCTCACAAGTCTGAAAACCCTGGACGTGGGAACCTCTTATCCTCTACTTCTTCGGCTTTTCGAGGCGCGACATTCCGACAAGATCAGCATTGATGATCTCGAAAGATGCCTTGCTCTCATAGAATCGTTCGTAGTGCGCAGGGCTGTCTCTGTCGTCCCCACCAATGCGCTGAACAAGCTCTTTTTACAGTGGGCGCGTCAATTTCCGCAAGAGAATCACGTCGATTGGCTGCATACATCGATGTCCGCAGGTGCAGGTGGACGACGCTTCCCGAACGATGCTGATTTCGGTGAGAACTTCAAAAAGCTCGCGCAGTATGGGCGCGGATATACCCGCTACATATTGCTCCGGCTTGAGGAAGCCTTCGGGCATAAGGAGCGTGTCGATTTAAGCAATGCGACGATTGAGCATCTCATGCCGCAGACCATGACCGCAGAGTGGGAGAACGAAGTTGGTCCACACGCAGACTCGGTGCACGCGCGGCTGAAGGACACTTTCGGCAATTTATCACTGACTGGCTACAACACCGAACTGGGCAATCTGCCGTTCCGAGAAAAGAAGGCAAAGCTCGCAAACACTCACATCGAGCTCAACCGTTTCGTTCTCGAACAAGGGCGGTGGGATGAGGACGCGATCTTGAGGCGAGCGGAGGCCATGTTCGCGACAGCAATTTCACTTTGGCCTGGGCCAGTCATTCCGGCTGTGATTGGGCCGGCGGCAGCCGAAAGAAAGGATAACGAGCTCGTCAGCGCAGAGTGATGCACTGGCTCGCCTACGACTCCATCATCTTGGCAGTCGCTTTGGACTTATCGAATGGCGCCGCTAACTCCGCTGCCATTCTGCCCTGACAGCCCCTCCCATGCTTCCTCGCGCGGAAGACTCGAGGCATCAAGCAGAGTCTTAAGCCGCGGACGTATCGCGTTTGAAAGTAGGCGCGCGGGACATAACAAGATTCCATGAATGGATTGAACGGGGCCAGCCTTGCCGCAATCACACGGCAGGGCCGGGGCATCAGGGACGGTCAATGCTGCGAAGGAGGCGGCTGGGGAGCGACAGTGGACGGCACGCCAGGGTAGCCGCCCGGCACGGGGTTCAGCCCCGGCGTACCGCCAAGCGTACCAACATTCATCGTGTTGCAGGTGTTGCCGTCGTGGCAGGGCGAAATGTATTGCCCACGAACCGGGGGATTGTCGGTGTGGTTCTGCGCCATCGCTGGGATGACGGGGAATCCAATGATGACGCCGACGGCTAGGATGAAATAGCGCATTGTGTTTTCCTGATCGGTTTCTTGGTGGGAAAGGACAGTCTTGCCCTTGGCTCGCGATCTGTGCGAGCCAGAGGGGTCCACAACTGGTCAGAGGATGCGCCCGCGCATCGTCCACAATTTCGTTCCGTTGGGGAAAACCGTCTCCGTCCAGCCCGTCGGAGCAATGGTGAGCTTGTTGGCAGGCAAGACGGGACCAGAGATCGTGCGCTCTTCGCACTGCTGCAGATTGGTCACCGTGAGGACACCGTTCTGCTGATACTGCTCGGGACGGAACGGGTAGAACCAGGCGATGGCGCCGCCCTGCCCATCGGGCTGCACGCAGATCGAGGTCGCGCTGTCCGAAGTCTTGGCTGGCGTGGTCTTGGCGTCTCCTGGCATGTTTTCGGGTCGGCAATCCTGTGGGTGCCCCCAGCAGACGGGAAGAACCTCCACCGGGTTCTTCACAATCGAGTTGAACGTTTTGTTGATCCCCTTGCCGATGGGAGCGACATTCCTGCTCCACCAGTCTCCGGCGTGGGCATCGGACAGGAAGCTTGTCATGCTCAGCACGATCAACCCAGCGGCAGCACACTTCTTCAGATAACGGGTCATTTCGATTTCTCCTCTCTCTGTGGTGTCGGCGTCGTTGCCAAAGACCGGAGGACCGCCCCCTTGAACGACCCTCCGGCGTGCGCGTCAGTCGAACTTGGTCCTCAAACCGACCGTCCCGCCAGTAGTGCTCGGGTTGCTCGGCTGCTCCAAGGTCCCCTGCACGGTGCCGGTGAGGCTGTGTCCTTCGTAATCGGCACCTCGAACTTAACCGTGCGCCGGACGGCGCCCTGCACGGGTTCAGCTTTGGGGGGGCGGCAGCTTATTTCCGCCGCGCTGGCGGGACTGGCGATGGCAACCAAGCCCAGCAGAACTGCGGGTGCGATCTTGAACGTCTTCATATCCTGGTTCTCCGTTAGGGTTGATGCGAAGGACGGAGGATCCCGCGAGGCAGATACGTCCGCTGAACCCACGTGGATCGTGCGTTGGGGCAGTTCCGTCAGCCAGTGAGAATCTCTGACCAGGATTTGGTTTAAAGTGGACAGCGACGGAACGGCCCGTCATTGTCCGAGTCGACTGCACGTAAAGGCGTCGATCCCGCCGGCGGCTCTGCCGCCTCCCATTTGAGACAAGGTACACAACATGGGCGGGCCGTCGCTTATCGAGAAAGAGAACCTGAAGAGTCGTCTCTGGCAGCACATGTGCGATCGGCGGATGCCGAACCGAAGCGAAATTGCCAGTGCCACGAACCTGCCACGGGGGACTATTTCCGACGCGTTCGACGGCATTATGAGCCAGGCCACCTATGATAAGCTCAAGAAGTACATCGATGGTTTCGCATCAGGTTTGCCGGAGCACGTGCAAATCGATGTTGGCGGCTATCAGCAGGGTGATATTGAAAGACATATTGGCGACTATCGTTTATATAGGCCTAATAGCGCAGTTGCGGGTGAAATTGAGATGTTCGGCGCCAGGTTCACCTGGTACGAAGATCTATTAAGAGCGGAAATTGAAATAATGGAAATAAATGGACAAATATCAAGGTTTGTAGTATTTAGACCGAAGGAAGAACATAGGATATTTCTAAAACGTGAATCGGAAGGATGGGGATCGATATTTATCCTAAGAGGAAAGAGGGACGGCGCCATGCTTGGAGTTTCACTTGCGGTGGACAACATAGAAGCTGGAGACCCGTTCACCGTTCATCCGATCCTGTTTCCCGTTGCTTTTGAAAAACTCCCTACTGTGAAGAAGCCGCTGGAAAAGTACGCCAGCCTCAAGTATACTGATGGCCGGTACGACATAGCGAAAAACCTTGTGCATGAGGCCCTACTGGCAAATCAGAACGCACTTGCGGTATGGCGACATTGGGAGAAGAGCATGGAACCTGGATATTCGAACGGGCGCGGCTGACCGAAGCTTGCGGCCGATCTTAGTCGTGTCAGCTCAAAGTGACCCCTCGGGATGAGCCGATCCTGAAAGAGGTGAACCCGCCGTTCTATTAGCTATGGTGTAGGGGCTAGGGGTGTCGGTATGATCCCGAGGGGTAATTAATCCACCTCATGATCCATATTGTCGGCCTGCCGGACAAGGCGGTGGCGGAGAGCCGCGAGCGGGTGCAGGCGGCTTTGCATGCCTCGGGCCTGTCGATGCCGTCGAAGAAGGTCACCGTCAACCTCGCGCCGGCCGACCTGCCCAAGGAAGGCAGCCATTACGATTTGCCGATCGCGCTCGGCCTGATGGCGGCGCTCGGCGCCATTCCGGGCGACATGCTGGCCGGCTATGTCGTGCTCGGTGAATTGTCGCTCGACGGCACCATCGCGGCGGTGGCCGGAGCGCTGCCGGCGGCGATCGGCGCCAATGCCGAGAACAAGGGCCTGATCTGCCCGTTCGGCTGCGGGCCGGAGGCCGCCTGGGCCGGCAAGGATTTCGACATCCTGGCGCCGCGCAGCCTGATCGCGATCGCCAACCACTTCCGCGGCACGCAGGTGCTGTCGCGGCCCGAGGCCGGCATCCAGCTCGCGGCGCGCGACCTGCCGGACCTTGCCGACATCAAGGGCCAGGAGAGCGCCAGGCGGGCGCTGGAGGTGGCGGCCGCGGGCGGTCACAACCTCCTGATGGTCGGGCCTCCAGGTTCTGGAAAGTCGATGCTGGCGCAGCGGCTGCCGTCGATCCTGCCGCCGCTGGCGCCGAAGGAACTTTTGGAAGTCTCGATGATCGCCTCGGTGGCGGGCGAACTCGGCGAAGGCAAGCTCACCGACCGGCGGCCGTTCCGCGCCCCGCATCATTCGGCCTCGATGGCGGCGATGGTGGGCGGCGGCTTGCGGGCGCGGCCCGGCGAGGTCTCGCTCGCCCATCACGGCGTCTTGTTCCTCGACGAATTGCCGGAATTCACGCCGCAGACGCTCGATGCGCTGCGCCAGCCGCTGGAGACCGGCGACTGCGTGATCGCGCGTGCCAACCACCGCGTCACCTATCCGGCGCGCATCCAGCTCATCGCGGCGATGAACCCGTGCCGCTGCGGCATGTCGGGCGAGCCCGGCTATCGCTGCCTGCGCGGCGAGCGCTGCCGCACCGACTACCAGGCGCGCATCTCGGGCCCGCTGCTCGACCGCATCGACCTCAGGATCGAGGTGCCGGCGGTCTCGGCCAGCGACCTGATCCGGCCCGACAAGGCCGAGACCAGCGCTTCGGTGGCGCAGCGCGTGGCGCGCGCCCGCAACATTCAGCGCGAGCGGCTCGAACGGCTTGGCGCGACTATGACCACCAACGCGCATTGCGCGCCTTCGATCATCGAGGAGATCGCGAGACCCGACAGCGCCGGCCTGACTCTGCTCAAGGACGCCAGCGAAAAGCTCGGCTTTTCGGCGCGCGCCTATCACCGCGTGCTGAAAGTGGCGCGCACGCTCGCCGATCTCGACGCCAGCGAGACGGTCGGGCGGATCCATCTCGCGGAAGCGATTTCCTACCGGATGAGCGCGGAGCGCATGGCGCAGGCGGCGTAGTCTAGTCCTTCTCCTCGTTTACGGGGAGAAGGTCCCGGCAGGGGGATGAGGGGCAGCGCCGGCGCTCATCCAGCCCCGGTGCAGCCGCCCGTCTTCATTTGGGGTCGCAAAGGGCATGTAGAGTGGCGCGGAATCCGATGGCCGTCGCGCCGCCCCTCATCTGGCTGCCGCCATCTTCTCCCCGTTAACGGGGAGAAGGACGCTCTCGCCAGTGGTTTCGCCAATCATCAAGGCCGCAGGCGCGTGCCACCCGAGCCGGCGGCGTGAACCGAAACGGCCGCCACCCTACTCGGCCTTGTTCCGCGCCTTCAGCTCCAGCCGCCGCGCGTGCAGCACCGGCTCCGTATATCCGTTCGGCTGGACCGTTCCCTTGAACACCAGGTCGCAGGCGGCCTGGAAGGCAATTGAATTGTCGAAATCCGGCGCCATCGGCCGGTAGAGCGGATCGCCGACATTCTGGCGGTCGACGATGGCGGCCATGCGCTGCAGCGAATCCCTGACCTGGATTTCCGAGCACACCTTGTGGCGCAGCCAGTTGGCGATGTGCTGCGAGGAGATGCGCAGCGTGGCGCGGTCCTCCATCAGGCCGACATCGTTGATATCAGGGACTTTCGAGCAGCCGACGCCCTGGTCGATCCAGCGCACGACGTAGCCCAGAATGCCTTGCGAATTGTTGTCGAGCTCGCGCTGGATTTCGTCCGGCGTCCAGTTCGGCCGCACCGCCACCGGCACCGACAATATGTCGTCGAGCCTCGCCTTCGGCCGGCTCTTCAGCGCCGCTTGGACGGCATGCACGTCGACCTTGTGGTAATGCGTGGCATGCAGCGTCGCCGCCGTCGGCGACGGCACCCAGGCGGTGTTGGCGCCGGCCTTCGGATGGGCGATTTTTTGCTCCAGCATCGCCGCCATCAGGTCGGGCATCGCCCACATGCCCTTGCCGATCTGGGCATGGCCGGCCAGCCCGCATTCCAGCCCGGTGTCGACGTTCCAGGCCTCGTAGGCGGAAATCCACGCGGCCTGCTTCATGTCGCCCTTGCGGATCATCGGGCCGGCTTCCATCGAGGTGTGGATCTCGTCACCGGTGCGGTCGAGGAAGCCGGTGTTGATGAACACCACGCGCTCGCGCGCGGCGCGGATCGCCTCCTTGAGGTTGACGGTGGTGCGCCGCTCCTCGTCCATGATGCCCATCTTGATGGTGTTTTTGGCCATGCCGAGCAGGGCCTCGACGCGGTCGAAGATTTCCACCGCGAAGGCGACCTCCTCCGGCCCGTGCATCTTCGGCTTCACCACATACATCGAGCCGGCGCGGGAATTGGCGCGGCGCCCGTTCGATCCGACATCGTGCAGCGAAATCAGCGCCGTCAGCGCAGCGTCCATGATGCCTTCCGGCACCTCGTTGCCGTCGCGATCCAAAATCGCCGGGTTGGTCATCAGGTGGCCGACATTCCTGACCAGCATCAGCGAGCGGCCGGGCAGGGTCAGCGCGCCGCCGGAGGGCGCGGCGTAGGCGCGGTCGGGGTTGAGCTTGCGGACAAAGCTCTTGCCGCCCTTGCTGATCTCTTCGGCGAGATCGCCCTTCATCAGGCCGAGCCAATTGCGGTAGACGACGACCTTGTCCTGCGCATCGACGGCGGCGACCGAATCCTCGCAGTCCTGGATGGTGGTCAGCGCCGATTCCAGGATGACATCGGCGATCCCCGCCGGATCGGTGCGGCCGATCTGGTTGGCGCGGTCGATGCGGATCTCGATATGCAGGCCGTTCCTGACCAGCAGCACCGCCTCCGGGTTGGCGGCATCGCCGCGATAGCCGACGAACTGTCTTGGATCGGCAAGCGTGGTGGAGCCGGCGCCCTCGCCCAGCCGCAGCATGCCGTTGGTGAACGAAAGTCCGTTGACGCCGGCCCATTTGCCTGACGTCAGCGGCGCCGACTGGTCGAGGAAATCCTTGGCCCAGGCGATGACTTTCGCGCCGCGCGCCGGATTGAACCCCTTGCCCTTCTCGGCGCCGCCGGTCTCGGGGATGGCGTCGGTGCCGTAGAGGGCGTCGTAGAGCGAGCCCCAGCGGGCGTTGGCGGCGTTGAGCGCATAGCGCGCGTTCATCACCGGCACGACCAGCTGCGGCCCGGCAACGACGGCGATCTCCGGATCGACATTCTGCGTCGAGACGCTGAAGGCCGGGCCTTCCGGCACCAGATAGCCGATCTCCTTCAGAAAGCTCTTGTAGCCCTCCATGTCAATCGGCGCGCCGTTTTCGCGATACCAGCCGTCGAGCTTTTCCTGCAGGGCGTCGCGTTTTGCCAGCAGCGCCCGGTTCTTCGGCGCCAGCTCGTGGACGATGGCGGAAAAGCCGTTCCAGAATTGTTCCGGCTCGATGCCGGTGCCGGGTGCTGCCTCGGCCGCCACGAAGTCATGCAGCTCGCGGGCGATCTGCAACCCGGCGGTCTCGATGCGGTCGGTCATCAGCACGTCTCCAGCTGTAGGCTTTGCCGGGCCTTTGGCATGTTTGGGGTTACGGGGTCAATTCGGCTTAGGGTGAAGGCGTCCTTCTCCCCGTTCACGGGGAGAAGGTGGCGGCAGCCGGATGAGAGGCGGCGCGACGTTACGCAAAGTAGGCGGTGCTGCGAAATCACGTTGGTCGGCGCCGCCCCTCATCCGCCCTTCGGGCACCTTCTCCCCGTGAAACGGGGAGAAGGAAAGGGCGCCTCACACCGCAATCCGCGGCCGTCCTGACGCCACCGCCACCACGTGCGCCTCGATGAACATGCGCTGGCTCTCGACGGTTGAGACCTTGAGCTCGGTGGCGACGTCGATCTCGGCGTTGTCGGTGCCGGCTTCCTTGGCCCGCTCGGCGACGATCGCCCTGACATCGGCCTCGGCGGCGGCGATCGCCTTGGCCTCGTCGGTGAAGTCGCGCACGGTTTGGCCCGAGGCGAGGCGGAACAGGCCTTCCTTCGGCTGGCTGATGCGGGCTTCGGCCGAGACTCGGACCTGGCCGACGACGGCGCCGAGCGCGTTGGCGACGTCGGTATCGTCCGGCACGACGCAGCCATTGCCGACCAGCCGCGGCAGGCCGGCATAATGCAGCGGCGCCGAGGCGCCGAGGCCGATGACCGGGCGGTCGAGCGCGACGCTGAGGCGGGCAATGCCGGGATGGGCGTCGACGGCGCGCTGCACCAGCGCATGCGCGACCGCGGCGGCGCCATCCAGCCCGTCCTCGGTGAAGGCGGTTTCGAGGATGTATTCGGCCGACCAGCGCGTCAGCGTCACCAGCACGCGTTCGGCGAGCGCTTCCGGCGTCGCGGCGATCGACTGGCCGCGGCCGTCGCGCTTGCGGGCGAACAGCTCGGCGCCGAGGCGGGCGGTGGCGGCATGCCAGTTGGCCTGCTTGCCGAGCACATGGGCAGCGTCCGACGGCGTGAAGCCGCAGATATGCACGAGGCCGCGCGCCACCAGCCGGTTCAGCGTGGCGTTCTGGGCGTTGGAAGAGAGCAGCCGGTCGAGCGCCAGCGGCGTGGCGCCGATCGCCTCGTAGAGTTTTGCCTCCGGCGCCGTCAGGCCGGCGGCAAGCCTGTCCGGCACGCCGGTGCGCACGGCGAAGCGGCCATCCATGCGGCCGGGGTTCGGCGCCCGCAGCTGCCGCTCCAGCTCCGACGTCACGGCCTCGCCGTGCGCCATGCCGGCCAGCGCCAACGGCACCAGGCGGCGCGGCCCGAGCAGGATCTTCGGGTTGAGCGCGCCGTCCTCCAGCGCCACTTCGGAATCGCCGCCGAGGCCGAAGGTGCGCATGGCGACCGCCTCGACCATGGTGCGGAAGCCGCCGACGGTGGCGCCTTCCGGATCGAGCCGCGGGCGGCCGCTGTCGAGCACGGCGACGTCGGTGGTGGTGCCGCCGATGTCGGAGACGACGGCATCGTCGAGGCCGGTCATGTGGCGGGCGCCGACGAGGCTGGCGGCCGGACCCGACAAAATGGTCTCGATCGGCCGCTGGCGGGCGAAGGCCGCGGACACCAGCGCGCCGTCGCCGCGCACCACCATCAAGGGTGCGGCGATGCCGCGCGCGTCCAGAAACCCTTCGGTCGCCGCCACCAGCCGGTCGATCATCGAGATCAGCCTGGCGTTGAGCAGCGTGGTCAGCGCCCGGCGCGGACCGCCGAGCTTGGCCGACAGTTCGTGGCTGGCGGTGACCGGCAGGCCGGTCTTCTCGCGGATCAGGTCGCGGGCGGTGACCTCGTGCGCCGGGTTGCGGGTGGCAAAGTAGGCGCAGACGGCAAAGCCCGACACCGAACGCCCAAGCTCCGGCAGTGCGGCCTCGAGGCCGGAGAGGTCGAGCTTGGCCGCATTGCCGTGCACGTCATGGCCGCCAGGGCAGAACACCACCGGATCGGTGCCGAGCGCGGTCTTCAGCCCGTCGCGGGCAAGGTCGGCCTCGGAAAAGCCGATCATGACCAGCGCCACGCGGCCGCCCTGGCCTTCGACCAGCGCGTTGGTCGCCAATGTGGTCGACATCGACACCAGCTTGATCGCCGTCGGATCGGTGCCGGATTTCTCCAGCACCGCGTCGACCGCGCCGGAGATGCCGACAGCGAGGTCGTGCCTGGTGGTCAGCGCCTTGGCCTTGGCCAGCACCTTGCCCTTCGGCCCGCCCTCCTCCGCCCACAGCACGGCGTCGGTGTAGGTGCCGCCGGTGTCGATGCCGAGGAAGAGCGGTATTGGCTTGGCGGTCATTTTTGCAGGCAGTCCGGGCAAAAGGATTGGTGCCTGCCCTTAGCCGATATGGCGTTGCGGATAAAGCCGGGAGAGATGGGCCAAGGGAGGTGGAGAGCGTGATCTCCCCCCTCGTGGGGGAGATGGCCGGCAGGCCAGAGGGGGGCGCTGTCCCGCCGACCTTGCCGTAATTGCGCCCGTCGCCGGCCAATTCGTTCAGGACGCGCCGCCAAGACCCGCCGCAATCACAATATGCTGACAGACATTGTCGATGTCGCGACTGACGTCATCGTTCCAAAAGCGCAGGACGGTCCAGCCGTCCTGCTCCAGACGCGCTGTCCTTGCTTCGTCACTGACAACAGCATCGGCTTCCGTATGCTGGGAGCCGTCGACCTCGACGACGAGCTTCTTTTGTGGGCAAGCGAAATCGACGATGTAACCGGCGATCGGAAATTGTCGGCGAAAGCCTAGCCCCATCAGCCGGTGCGCGCGAAGCTCGTTCCAGAGCTTCAGTTCGGCTGATGTCATGATCTTGCGCATCGACTTGGCGTTTGCGCGATGTTTTGAAGGCAATGGCGTGTGAGGCATTGTCAATGCTCGTTGGCTATTGAGGTTGGCACTCTACGGCGCCCCCCTCTGTCCTGCCGGACATCTCCCCCACGAGGGGGGAGATTGGCAGCTTCCACCGCCTACCCCACGAACCCCACCCTTTTGTGCGAATTGTCGCAGAACGGCTTGTTGGCCGAATGGCCGCAGCGGCAGAGGAAGACCCGCGTGGTGCGGTCGATCGTGTGGCCGGTGCCGGTGACGATCTCGGCATTGCCTTCGAGCTTGAGCGGGCCGTTGACGGTCGGCGTTATCTTCAGCGGGCCGTCGCGGGCCTCGAGCGCCGGCGCGTCCTTCAGCGGCGGCTCGCCGGTGGCGGTGAAGCCGGCCTTGATATGGGCGTTGTCGCAGAACGGCTTATTCTGCGACAAGCCACAGCGGCAGAGCGTGGCGCGATAAAAGGTCTCGTCGCCGAGAACGATCTCGGCATGCACCGCCAGCGGGCCGTTTTCGCGCAGCCGCACGGTATTGACCACCGGCGGCTTCTCCTGCGGGCCGCCATCCTTGCGGTGATAGGTGATGGCGCCGGACGGGCAGTTCTCCGCCAGCGCCACGACCTTCTCGACGCTGGCCGCCTCGGGGTGGATCCACTCGCCCTTGGCGTTGGGCACGAAGACGTGCGGATCGCCGAGCACGCAGTTGCGCGAATGGATGCAGCGCTTGCCGGAAAAGGAGACGTCGACCTTCTCGCCTTCGACCGTGCCTGCCATGGGTGGGGCCTCCTCTTGGGTGGAGACAGGCTAGGGCGAGGGTGGGAGGGGCGTCAAGTTGGCTGGAACGCCAAGTCTCCCCCCTTGAGGGGGAGATGGCCGCGAAGCGGCCAGAGGGGGTCGTTGCGCGTGAAGCGCCGACCTTGGCTCTCGCAGGAAGGGGCGCTGGCGTTTTACGCGAAGCGACCCCCTCTGTCGCCTTCGGCGACATCTCCCCCACGAGGGGGGAGATTATCGCTCACTCCACCAGGTTGATTTCCTCGGTCTCGCCGCCGCTGCAGGTGTAGCAGCAGTCTTCGCATTTTTCCTTGTTGCCGGGGCCGACGCCCCAATAGGTGCCTTCGTCGCCGTCGACCCAGGCGCCGTAGCAGATCGATTCGCCCTCCTCGCAGGAGATCGGCAGTTGCTTGGTCTCGCCGTCGTCGAGGTAGAAATCCTTGTCATTGCCCGGCCAGACATAGTCGCGGTCCTGGCTGTAGAGTTCGAGCCGCATGGCGTTGGGATGGCCGTTCCTGATCTCGAACGTGACGTCGCCGGCATGCGCCGCCGGCGCGGCCAGCGTGGCGATGAAGAACGCCGCGGCGATGCGGCGGGCGGTGAAGAAAGTCATGGCAGTCCCCCGAAAGAATCGGCCCCTCGGCCGAGAGTTCGACCATGCCATGCGAGGCTGGAGCGGGGAAGGATTGGTTGGCGCTTTCCCCTACTCCGCCAGGTCGATCGTCTCGGTCGAATGCTCCACGCAGATGAAGCAGCAGGTATCGCAGGGCTGGTCGTTGTCGGGGCCGACGCCGGCGGAGACCTGGTCGTCGCCGTTGACCCAGGCGCCCCAGCAGATGTTCTCGCCGGGATTGCAGGAGATCGGCACCGATTTGCGCGCGCCGGGGCGGATCAGGAAGACCTTGTTGTCGCCCGGCCAGACCGTATCGCGGTCGCGGCTGAACAGTTCGACCGCGACGCCGTCCGAGCGCTTGTTGCGGACGAACACCGACATGTCGTCGGCGAGGGCTGGGCCGGCGATGAGCAGGGCGGCAAGGGCGAGGCGAATCATAGCGGCGGGTCCTGGAGAGTGGAGAGTAGAGCATGGCCGGGCGAAGCGCGTAATCTCCCCGCTCGAGGGGGAGATGGCCGGCAGGCCAGAGGGGGTCGCCCCGCGTGAAGCTCCGAGCCTTGTCGTGACGAAAGGGGGCGCAGGCTTTCCACGCGCGACGTCTGTCGCCTTTGGCGACATCTCTCCCTCGAGGGGGGAGATCAGCGACCCACCACCACATGCGGCGCCAGCCGCTCGATCTCCGCGACAATGTCCGGACCGCTCATGTCGAGCGAGTTGATCTCCATGCGCACGGTATTGCCGCCAAACAGCGCATTGGCCAGCCCGTCTGGCGGCGCCCCGTTGAGCTCGAAACTGACCATGCCCGAGCCCTTGCCGGGGGAGGAGAGGCGCACGCTTTGCACCTTGTCCCAGGGCACCAGCACGTCGCCGCGGCGAGCATCGCGGAAGCCGCGCTGATCCAGGGTGACCTTGACCGAGGTGTCGAAGGCGCCGCGCGCGAAGTAGCCGCCGAACCCGAGGAAGCCCAGCGCCAGCAGCGCCACGAAGAACACCCGCCCGCCATCGGCGCCGTTGACCAGCCCCTTCAGCGTATAGAAGCCAAAGATCGCCGCCATCAGCAACGAGCCGGCGACGGAAGAGAACTTGTTGGTGGGACTGTTGCGGAGTTCGATGGACATGGCGGTGGCTTTCGAGGTGGGAGTGTAGAGCATCGGCGGGCGGGGCTGCGGCGGTTCTTCCTTCTCCCCCTGTGGGGTGAGAAGAGGTCCGCGTTAGCGGACGAAAAGCCAATTGCTTGGCTTTTCGAGCTTCGAACGCCCTGAGCCTGCGAAGGGCCGGGCGGTGGCCTCGCGTAGCGCCGAGACGGATGGTTCCAGCTTGGCAAAGACGCGTCATCCACAAAAGGGCGGTTGGCGACAGATCGCCAGCGTTTCGTTCCTTCCGACACCCCGACCGAGCTTCGCTCGGCCACCTTCCCCCGCGAGGGGGGGGAAGGGGGAGCTTTACCTGTTCACCACCACATGCGGCGCGAATTTGCGGATCGCGTCGAGCATGTCGTCGCCGCGCGCGTCGAGCGAGGAGACCTCCATGTGCACGATGGTCTTGCCGAAGGGCAGGATCAGGTTCACCACATTGGCCGGCGCGTATTTGATTTCGTCGGGCGGCTCCTCGGTGAGCTCGAAATTGAGCATCGCCGAGCCCTTGCCGGAGGTGAGGCGCACGCTCCTCACCTTCCTCCACGGCACCAGCACGTCGCCGGCGCGGCGGTCCCGAAAACCCTGGCTGTCGAGCACGACCTTGACCGAAGTGTCGAAGGCGCCGCGCGCGAGGAAGAAGCCGAGCGCCAGGCAGCCCGCGCTGAGCAGCGCGATGACCAGCACATGGCCGCCGTTCGCCCCGGCCGCGATGCCTTGCACCACGCCGAAAGCGAAGATCGCGCCGATCAGCAGCGGCCCGATCGCCGGCAGGATTTTTCCCGTTGCGCTGTTGTGGAGTTCGAGCGGCGCGGTCATTTTTCCGCCCCTCACCGCTCGGGTTTCAGCAGCGTCCAGATCCAGCCGATGAAGGTGAGGACCAGGAACGGATAGCCGATCGCCGGCAGCGGCGCCGAGGTGGGCAGCAGCGCCGCGCCCCACAGGATCATGAAGGCCGAGACGGTGAACAGCAAAGCGGCAACGAGCCCGGCGAGCCGTATCCACAGCGCGAAGGTGCTTTGCGCGCTGACCATGACCAGCCCCGCCGCCCACAGCGCAATGCCGCCGACATAGGACGGCACGCTGGCCTGCAGGCCCGCCGCATTGCCGGCCAGAAGCAGGCTCTCGCCGGCGAGGAAGGTCAGGAAGCCGGCCGCGACGAGGTCATTGCCGAGCCGCTGGTATTTCAGGGTGAGCAGTGCAACTGCCACGACGACTGCCACGCCGTCGATGGTCCACAGCGTCTCGCGCAGCGCGTCGCTGGCAACGAAAGTGCCCGCCATGCCCAGCGCGCCGCCGATGGCGAGGCCGGTTGAGGCGATGGTGTCCGAGGTGGAGCGCATGTGATGTCTCCCCAAGCGGAGGAGAGGATACAACGGGGTGGAGCAATCTAAAAGGTCGACTAGGCACCTCTGCTGGGCAGCACCGACTCATTCGCCACGCATCGCAACTCTTCCCGCGAATACTCCGCCTTGCATTTCTGGTTGTTAGATGAATATCATCGCTCGGGGATTGGGTAAAAAGATATTATGTACATCCGCGCTAACACTCTGGACGATTTACTTTTTGAGGTTTTTACTGAACTGATTCGGAGTAAAATTCAGATTCGAACTTCCCGAGGAATCACGCGGGAACTCGCTGGAGTTTTGCTCGAATTAGGATCGCCACGAGCGCGCTTAAGTCGCTCAGAGGTTAAAGGGAAGATATTTAGCGGCCTTGGCGAGCTTTTTTGGTACCTTTCTCGATCTAACTCGCTTCATTTCATAAAATATTATTTGAGACGTTACGAGGAAGACAGTGAAGATGGTGCCACCATATATGGTGGCTATGGCACACGGCTTTTTGACGCACGGGGGCATAACCAAATTGATAATATTATTAATCTTTTGAGGCAGAAACCGACATCGCGACGAGCTGTCATACAGCTCTTCGATGCTTCAGACATAGCCAAATCTCGAAAGGAAATTCCGTGCACTTGTACAATTCAATTCTTATTGCGTGACAATCTTTTGAACATGTACACAACGATGAGGTCGAACGATTCTTATATAGGTTTGCCGCACGATATATTCGCATTTACAATGCTGCAAGAGATAGTGGCAAAAACGCTGGACTGCGGCCTTGGTACGTACAAGCATTTCGTTGGTAGCTTGCACCTATACGAGCCGGATTTGGATTCAGCCCAAGGATACATAAATGAAGGCCTCCAACCGACAACGGCACCAATGCCGGCAATGCCAAGGGGGGACCCATGGAAGCCGATAGCGGGCCTTCTTGAAATCGAAAAGGCCCTTAGGGAGGGACACCAAGTCAATCTAGCGGAATTGCATCTTAAGCCCTATTGGGCTGATATCGCTAGGCTATTGCAGTTTTTTGCGGCCTCTCATGGGGAGCGAAAGGATGCGATAGAGATGAAGCGTATCAAGGCTGAAATGCATTCTGACGTATACCAGATGTATATAGACGGCCGCATGCAAGCCGGCTCTGCAATCGCCAGTGACCAAGGTGACTTGGGCTTGGATTGGCCGCAGAACCCCGTGAACCCCCCCAGGAAACGAGATCGAAATGCGAGGAAATGAAGTCGCGCGAGCGGCAGAACTTGACGCTGGCTTAGTTGACTTTGCGGCCAATACTCCACTCCCCGGCATAGCCAACGCCGAAGCCCGCTCTGTCCTAGTTGAGCAACTCGTCGAAAGCTGCCGGCGGATTGATTTTGTGACCCGCGTCGCTGAGCGCGGTATCAGCCCGGAGCGAGAGAACCCGCATAGCCCGATATTTGATCCCATCCGCGCAGCAATTCTGAAGATGCTCAACGGTGAGATGGACGAAGCCTATTGGCTGATATTCTTGGCCATCCACTTTGGAAAGCATTCAGACGACGGCTGGGAATTGGTCAGGAACGTTTATGGGCGTTTGGGAGCGCTACCCATATGGACATGGGCGTCAGTCGTTGCAAATCCCGCTGCGTTCAGACAATGGATGGGCGCCAACGGTAATCAATTGGCACAATGGCGATTTGGCAACCACAGGAAATACGAGAGCCTAAGTGCGGTGTCTGAATCAGGAACGCCCTCGGTCGTCGAGTCATACATAGCATGGGTGGGGCCACCTCGAACCCACGCCGCCGTCGTTCAAAATGCCCAGCAACAGGTAGGACATGACCCCGGTGCCATTTTTGACTTTCTTTACAAGTCGATGGCTGGCGTAGCGCGCTTCGGCCGTTTGGCGACTTTCGACTATCTTACAATGATTGCAAAAGTTGGATTGGCAACGATCCGACCACCTACTGCATACTTGGCCGCCGCCACTGGGCCTAAAAAAGGTGCTCGACTGCTGTTTGGCGGAGCGCGAAATGCCAAAATATCGCCAAGGGAACTAGAGGGTCGATTGGTGGAGCTTGATAAGCTCCTCAACGTCGGACAACAGGTACTGGAGGACGCTTTATGCAATTGGCAAAAGAGTCCGACGTCTTTTGTGCCCTTCAGATAGTCAACTATCCGCCCAGGTATATCGCCGCTTCAGCCAGTTCATTCTGCTAGGCGGCAGGCGACCCATGTGCTGCAACTGACCGACAACGATTCCTGGCGATACCCCAACAATCCTCGCAAAACGGACGATATCAAATTTGCCAAGCTTCAGCCTGTCGAGCTCACCTCGATGTGAGCTTGGAACGAGCACATCCTCTGCAAATTGATTAGCCTCGAGTTCTTCGTCTGTCGTCGCGTCAGACTCAACTTCGAGGAAAAGCGCGTCCATGCCGTGGAGGATGATATGGCCGAGTTCATGAAAAAAAGAGAACCAAAATTGATCGTCCGACAAAAATCGAAAGCTCAACAACATCATCGCTTTATTTGCGTCAAGGAAACGCGTCGCCCCACTCGCCCTACAACCCTGCGGGGTTCGCGCCACGACCACTGCAACGCCGCCTTCTGCGCAAATAGCTTGAAGCGCCGGAAGAAACCGTCTTGGGTCCCTCTCCTTAGTCAGCTCTCTCATACGTGGGATGGATTCGCGAAGCTTGTCTCTGCTCCATTTTTCGCAGGGAATTTCACGGCTTAAGATTCTACCGCGCTGTAGCCAAGCAAGGGTTGCAACTGGATTCGAGCTAAGTCTCTGGGAGGTGCGGAACTTAACGGCAGATAGCTCCGAGTTGTATTTCGATTTCCATGCCTGAATGTTTGATACATCGAAGAATTTCAAGCACGATATGAAGGTGTTGCCTTCGGCGCGAATCCAACCAAATTTCTGCAGATCTTTGACCGGGACACTCGCCAACCATTCTTTTGTTTGCGAACTAGGCGTATTCTCTACGCTGGCTATGGCCTCCTGAAATTGCTGCTGTCGACTCATCCAAAAAGCCGACGAAGCTCCTAGCACTGCCGAGAGACGCTCCGCGAAGCGTTCATCAAACCGTTGATCTTGAAACAATACTGCTTCAACCTGGGGGGTGGGGAGGCCCGTTCTTGAGACAAAATCCGGAACTGATATCCCTCTCTCCCGAAGAACGTCAAACACTGTCGCGGCAGGCGCCGAGAACCAATCGAAATTCAATTCTTCTGTTCTTACCATCTCATGGCCCGATTGAGATTATTTTGATCCGTCGAACTGCTGACCAATCGACCATGCCGGTATTCAACCTTGGTGTTCTCTGATGGTTCGCAGTGAACAGCATGCGAACGCTGTTCGCGAGCTGAATGGCGAACAGACCGCTATCAGTTCCGTCAATTTCCTGAGGATCTCCGGCGATTAAATCGACAGTAGAAGACGCCGCTGACAAGTCAGCCAGCCGGTGCTTTAGTAGAGCCGCAACAGCCGCACCAAGGGATTGAATAGCGGCTGATTCGCTTTCACAAATTGACCGCAAGTTCTTGTCCGCAAAGGCCAATTCCAACGTTTCCCCGCCGTCGGATAAGATTATTGTTTGTATCTTACACTAATACTTGCGGCGCTGATATGGTACCCTTCTCAATCCCCCATCTTCAGCGCCTGGATAAACGCCTCCTGCGGGATATCCACCTTGCCGAACTGGCGCATCCGCTTCTTGCCCTCTTTCTGCTTGTCGAGCAGCTTGCGCTTGCGCGAGACGTCGCCGCCGTAGCATTTGGCGGTGACGTCCTTGCGCAGCGCCGAGACGGTCTCGCGGGCGATGATGCGGCCGCCTATTGCGGCCTGGATCGGGATCTTGAACAGGTGCTGCGGGATCAGCTCCTTCAGCTTCTCGCACATCTGCCGGCCGCGCTTTTCCGCCGCCGTGCGGTGCACCAGCATGGAGAGCGCGTCGACCGGCTCGTCATTGACCAGGATCGACATTTTCACCAGGTCGCCCTCGCGATAGTCGGTCAGATGATAGTCGAAGGAGGCGTAGCCCTTGGAGATCGACTTCAGCCGGTCGTAGAAATCGAAGACGACCTCGTTGAGCGGCAGGTCGTAGGTCAGCATGGCGCGCTTGCCGACATAGGAGAGATCGGCCTGGATGCCGCGCCTGTCCTGGCAGAGCTTCAGGATGCCGCCGAGATAGTCGTCGGGCGTAAGAATCGTGGCGCGGATCCACGGCTCCTCGATCGAGGCGATCTTGACCACGTCGGGCATGTCGGCCGGGTTGTGCAGTTCCTTCAGCGTGCCGTCATTGAGGTTCATGCGGTAGACGACGGACGGCGCTGTGGCGATGAGGTCGAGGTTGAACTCGCGCTCCAGCCGCTCCTGGATGATCTCCAGATGCAGCAGGCCGAGGAAGCCGCAACGGAAGCCGAAGCCGAGCGCGGCGGAGGTCTCCATTTCATAGGAGAAGGAGGCGTCGTTGAGGCGCAGCTTGCCGACGGCGGCGCGCAGATCCTCGAAATCGGCGGCGTCGACCGGGAACAGGCCGCAGAACACCACCGGCTGCGCCGGCTTGAAGCCGGGCAGCGCCTTTTGCGTCGGGCGGCGGTCCTCGGTGATGGTGTCGCCGACGCGGGTGTCGGCCACTTCCTTGATCGAGCCGGTGAAGAAGCCGAACTCGCCGGGGCCAAGCTCGTCGACATTGATGCGGGCGGGCGTGAAGACGCCGGTGCGCTCGACCAAATATTTGGCGCCGGTGCCCATCATGCGGATGGTCTGGCCCTTCTTCAAGACGCCGTCGATGACGCGGACCAGCACGATGACGCCGAGATAGGCGTCGTACCAGCTATCGACCAGCATCGCCTTCAGCGGGGCCGATAGATCGCCCTCACGCGGCGGCGGCAGCTGATGGACGATGGCTTCCAGCACGTCGGGAATGCCGAGGCCGGTCTTGGCCGAGATCAGCACGGCGTTGGAGGCGTCGATGCCGATCACCTCCTCGACCTGCTCGCGGATGCGCTCGGGCTCGGCCGCCGGCAGGTCGACCTTGTTCAGCACCACGACGATCTCGTGGTTGTTGTCGATGGCCTGATAGACATTGGCCAGCGTCTGCGCCTCGACGCCTTGGCTGGCGTCGACGACCAGCAGCGAGCCCTCGCAGGCGGCCAGCGAACGCGACACCTCATAGGCGAAGTCGACATGGCCGGGCGTGTCGATGAGGTTGAGGATGTAGTCCTCGCCATTGTCGGCGCGGTATTTCAGCCTGACCGTCTGCGCCTTGATGGTGATGCCGCGCTCGCGCTCGATGTCCATCGAGTCCAGCACCTGCTCCTTCATGTCACGCGCCTCCAGCCCGCCGGTGAGCTGGATCAGCCGGTCGGCAAGCGTGGATTTGCCATGGTCGATATGGGCGACGATGGAGAAATTGCGGATGTGGTCGAGGGGCGTCGTCATGCGGCGCGCTTTAGCAGGGGCGGGGTTGAGGGGCAAGCGGGGCGCTGGCTTTGCGGGCCGTGGGGACGGGGAGGGGAAGTGACGGTTGCCGTCGCAGTCGGCGGAGGGCAATTGCTGACGTCGGTGCTGCCCCTCACCTGCCTGCCGGTGTCCAGCCGATAGATGGGTAACAGAATGGACCGGATACATAGGTAACAGTTCTCCCCCTATGAGTCCGCTGCAGCGCCAAGCGGATTGGTTGGCGCGGCGCTGCAGCGGACAAGCGTCATACGCCT
>NZ_SRSR01000128.1:0-389 GCF_004792275.1 Mesorhizobium sp. M4B.F.Ca.ET.143.01.1.1 | reverse complement strand
ATCGTCGACGGCTATCTCGCGATTGACAGTGGCTGATATTCGCCCACCGCGCCAAGATCAGACAGTCCGCTCTCGGCGCATATTGGCGGCGTCATATCCAGACGCCATCACCAAATCTCGCGCACCGCGGACTCTTTTCCCGCCCCTCAAACGTCTTAGCTACAGTGAAACACTGGAGCAGGGTCCAATGAGCCTCAAGGACAGGAAAATCGTGGTCACCGGCGGCAGCCGGGGGCTTGGCCTCGGCCTGGTCGAAGCGCTGGTCGGGCAAGGCGCCGAGGTGACTGTTGTCGCGCGGGGCGCCGAGGCGCTGGAAGCGGTTGGTGCGCGGCTTGGGGTCGCCACCATTGCGGCCGATGTCACGGACGAGGACGCGGCCTATCGCATTC
>NZ_SRSR01000127.1:0-389 GCF_004792275.1 Mesorhizobium sp. M4B.F.Ca.ET.143.01.1.1 | reverse complement strand
GGCTTCTACATGTCGCAGGAGCGGCTGGAGCAGAATGCCGATCTCCTGGAAAGCGTGCTGGAGGATTTCGGCGTGCGCGGCGAGATCATCCACGTACGCCCCGGTCCGGTCGTCACCCTCTACGAATTCGAGCCGGCACCTGGCGTCAAATCCTCGCGCGTCATTGGTCTCGCCGACGACATCGCCCGCTCCATGTCGGCGGTCTCGGCGCGCGTCGCCGTGGTGCCCGGCCGCAATGTCATCGGCATCGAGTTGCCGAACGAGACCCGTGAAACCGTCTATTTCCGCGAACTGATCGAATCGCAGGGCTTCCGCAAGACCAGCTGCAAGCTGGCGCTTTGCCTTGGCAAGACGATCGGCGGCGAACCCGTCATTGCCGAGCTGGCGAA
>NZ_SRSR01000126.1:0-391 GCF_004792275.1 Mesorhizobium sp. M4B.F.Ca.ET.143.01.1.1 | reverse complement strand
GGCGGTAGCGACATTCCCTCGGCGAGCTTCGGCAAGACCGGCGTGTCGATCCGGCCGATGCCGGTCACGCCGATACCCACGATTTCGATCGGGTTCGAGGGATCCGCATGGCCGAAGCGTGCAGCGTGGGCGGCGTGGAAGTTGTCCGGAAGCTTGTCCCAGAAATGCTTATCGGTTATGTCGACGAGGATCGGCAGGTCGTAGCTCTGGCCGAGGTAGCGCACGTCGATCTTGACCTCGATGTCGCGCTTTTCCTGCCGCACGCCGTCATGGTCGAGATGCGCGTTCGCCTTAGCAACCTGCGAGCGGATGATGGTCGATCGGTGGCGATCTCGGTCTCGATCTGGCGGCTGCGCGCAAGGTTATCGAGGAAAAGATCGCCAACCCGATC
>NZ_SRSR01000125.1:0-391 GCF_004792275.1 Mesorhizobium sp. M4B.F.Ca.ET.143.01.1.1 | reverse complement strand
GGAATGTGGAAAGACGGCTTCCGTTTGTCGCATCGGCGAAGTGCCTGCCGATGCAAGGCCCGATACGGGCCGGAGGCGCTTAAAGCGCGTCGCGATCTTTCAGATTCGCTCCATGCGCTTTAGCTTTTTGATTTGGGCATGTCTTCGTCCCGAAACCGGTTCCCACTTTCGGGAGACATGCCTTTAACCCAGCAACAGCTTGCTCAGCTTCGCGCACTGGACGCGGATGTCCGGAATGGCGTCGATCTCGAAGAAGGTGCCGCGCGTCAGCGGGCCGACGGCGAGGAGCTTCGACGACACCGTGCCGTCGGCCGCGATCAGCTCGCATCCGGCGGTGACGTCGAGGCCGAGGCGCAGCGGATCGGGGCGCGCCAGGGCGCGCTCGACCAGC
>NZ_SRSR01000124.1:0-394 GCF_004792275.1 Mesorhizobium sp. M4B.F.Ca.ET.143.01.1.1 | reverse complement strand
CGAAATCATCGAATTCGCTGGCGAGTTCGATCCGCAGCCGATGCATCTCGACGAGGAGGCCGGCAAGGCGAGCATCCTTGGCGGGCTTTCGGCTTCGGGCTGGCACACTTGCGCGATGTTCATGCGCATGCTGTGCGACGCCTTCCTGCTGGACTCGACCTCGCAGGGCTCGCCAAGCATCGAGCATGTGAAATGGAAGAAGCCGGTTCTGGCCGGCGATCGTCTCACCGGCAAGCTCACCATCCTCGCCAAGCGTCAGTCGAAATCGAGACCGCAGCTTGGCCTCGTCACGATGCGCAGCGAGCTTTTCAATCAGCGCGGCGAATCTGTCTTCGAGCTCGAGAACACCGGCATGTTCCTCACTCGCGAGGCCGTGGCATGACGCTCGACGAAT
>NZ_SRSR01000123.1:0-396 GCF_004792275.1 Mesorhizobium sp. M4B.F.Ca.ET.143.01.1.1 | reverse complement strand
GGCGCCCAAGACCTTCAGCTTCTCCGGCCTGCAGGCGCGTTCGGTCCAGATCGTGCTGCGCCAAGCCGGGCAGCAGCCTGTCGACATCGGCGGCTCCTGTGACGGCCCGCTCGCGATCCGCGCGTCCGGCCGATCCACCACGGTCGCAAGGGCTTCACCGTTTCATTTGAGCCTGCCGGTCGCCGACACGTCCTCCGTCAGCCTGTTTCCTGACGAGACCCTCAGCCGCTGCGATTTGCGCATCAGCTCTTCCCAGGCGCCTGCTGGCGCGCCGCTGACCTTGCTGCGCGAGGAGGCTGCCGATCCATGGATCGCGGGGCTCGACAGCCGCTATGACCGCTGCCCGGTGCCCGACCCGGCGGGACTGGAAGAACTCGACCGCGTTTTTTATGCCAG
>NZ_SRSR01000122.1:0-399 GCF_004792275.1 Mesorhizobium sp. M4B.F.Ca.ET.143.01.1.1 | reverse complement strand
CGCAATGCATCCGGTAACGCGCAAAATCATTGGCGGCGCGCGCGGCCTGTCAGCGGCCGATGCCTTCAACGGCCTCTATGCGCTTCAGGCCTACAAGGCCAAGCTCGCCCCGATCATCGCCTCTGTCGACCTTTTCTGTGTGCCGACGGCACCAACGCATTACGCTCTCCAGGCGGTGCTTGCCGATCCGATCACCACCAACAGTCGGCACGGTACCTATACAAATTTCGTCAATCTGCTCGATATGTGCGGCATCGCCGTGCCGACCGGCAAGCGCGACGATGGGCTGCCGATGAGCGTGACCCTGCTGGGTATGGTGGGCAAGGATTGGCTCACGGCGTCGCTCGCGCGCGACGTTCATGCCATGAGCGCTCTTCCGCTCGGCGCGACCGGCTGGGC
>NZ_SRSR01000121.1:0-400 GCF_004792275.1 Mesorhizobium sp. M4B.F.Ca.ET.143.01.1.1 | reverse complement strand
GGTCCAAGAAGATTGTGCGACCGCATCCTTATACCGACCACCGCGCAACGGTCAGAAGCATGTGAAGCACATCATCGCCAAGCGCTCTGTCAGCTATGCGCTCTATCGCGATCCATCGCACAGAAACGTGGTGTAGGGGTTGCCCCCGAAGAGGGGAGCTCCGAAAGACGCGACGGAATTGAGGGTCCCAGTTTCAGGCCGAGCTCAGGCTCACGGGCCTTGCCCTGCTGTGCCGCAACATCACCGAGAAACCCACAATTCAGTCGTGTAACGGTTCCTTGAAATGAATTTCCAGACCCTTGGCGCCTGCAAATAGCTGACCGTGCTACTTACCACATGTCCGGGGTCGCACGGCTACAAAAGCTGATGCCTGTTAAGCTCGGACCACAGCACAGCACGC
>NZ_SRSR01000120.1:0-400 GCF_004792275.1 Mesorhizobium sp. M4B.F.Ca.ET.143.01.1.1 | reverse complement strand
CTCTCCCTCCGGGTCGCCGAACGATGTCGGCATGATCATGCGGTTGTAGACATTCGCAGCCACCATCCCTTCCGCGACGACGGCTTCAAAGAAGGGCGATGGACGGACGCGGGCAGTTGGGAAGAACGAGAACATTGGATCCCTCGGGCGGCATTATCGGCGGTACCTGCTGCCTTCCTCATCGGAGACGGCTCTGAGCTTCGGAAGTGGGCTTCCTTCAGCCCGCCCGGCGCAGATGGCCTTGAATGTCTCGGCAACGCGTGTTGCGTCAAACAACCGTTTCGCAGACAATGACCATGTTTCTGTTATGCATAGGTTGGAGATGACTCAGCAGCTCGATCTGCCACCTCTCATTTGGCTGCGCGCCTTCGAAGCTGCCGCGCGCCACCTCAGCTTCACC
>NZ_SRSR01000119.1:0-400 GCF_004792275.1 Mesorhizobium sp. M4B.F.Ca.ET.143.01.1.1 | reverse complement strand
GTCAGATCGGCGCCGGAGAAACCCGCCGTGATCGAAATGGCGTCGGTCGACAGGCCGATCTGGATGCTTTCGGTGGGCGGCGTCTGTGCCGTCGCCGGGGAAATGGCGAAGAGCATCGACAACGGGATGGCGGCTGCAAACGCTCTCATTCCCGCCATCAGTTGAGGCCCGCGGCGGAGAGCGAATAGAGATTGGGCGGCGTCACAAAAAGATCGACGGCAAGGCGTATGGCGACGGCCAGCACGAGCATAGCCAGCAGCGCGCGCAACTGTTCGCCGCGCAGCCGCTGGCCGGCCTTGGCGCCATATTGCGCCCCGGCGACACCGCCGGCCATCAACAGGAAGGCCAGGATCACGTCGACGGTCTGGTTCGTCGTGGCGTGCACCAGCGTGGTGTAGGC
>NZ_SRSR01000011.1:0-217881 GCF_004792275.1 Mesorhizobium sp. M4B.F.Ca.ET.143.01.1.1 | reverse complement strand
CCGAGATCGAGAACACGTCCTCGATCGGCATCAGGAACGGCTTGTCCAGCGGACGCACCGGCGTCGGGATGTAGGCGTCGACCTGCGCCATCAGCTCGCGGATCGCGTCCTCGCCGATGGTCTTGTTGGAGTCTTCCAGCGCGGCAAGCGCCGAGCCCTTGACGATCGGAATGTCGTCGCCGGGGAACTCGTTCTTGGTCAAGAGCTCGCGAACCTCGAGCTCGACCAGCTCGAGCAGCTCGGCGTCGTCGACCTGGTCGACCTTGTTCAGGAACACCACGATCGACGGCACGCCGACCTGGCGGGCGAGCAGGATGTGCTCGCGCGTCTGCGGCATCGGGCCGTCGGCGGCCGACACGACCAGGATCGCGCCGTCCATCTGCGCGGCGCCGGTGATCATGTTCTTCACATAGTCGGCGTGGCCGGGGCAGTCGACGTGGGCATAGTGGCGGTTGGCCGTCTCGTATTCGACGTGCGCCGTCGAAATCGTGATGCCGCGCGCCTTCTCTTCCGGCGCCGCGTCGATCTGGTCATAGCGCTTGTATTCGCCAAAATACTTCGTGATCGCCGCCGTCAGCGACGTCTTGCCATGATCGACGTGGCCGATCGTGCCAATGTTCACATGCGGCTTGGTGCGCTCGAATTTACCTTTTGCCATAGTCTCTTTCCTTGGACGGCCTGGACATTCAGTTCAGTCGAATGCGGGGCGATTAGCGACAACGGCTGAAAAACACAAGTGCCTTGTGGCTGAGCGCCCTCGCCCGGTCCGAACCCATGATCCGATTTCGGGGGGATGTGGCGTGGATATAGGGTCGCCCGGTGGAAAATGAAATGGGCGAAAGCCGCCCCGGCCGCTGGCCCATTGCCGCTGTGGCGTCGGTCTGATTTTCTTCGCCGCATGCAGTTCATCCCGACGAACATCCGCGGCCCGCTGTTTATGGTCGTCTCGACCGGGTCCTACCTGGTCAACGATACGATGATGAAGCTCGCGACCACCGGCCTGCCGCCTTACGAGGTGCTGTTCCTGCGCGGCGTCGCGGCGGCGCTCTGGGGAATTCCGCTGCTTGTCCTGCTCGGCTATGCCAGGCAGGTCCCTTTGATCTTCGAAAGGAAGGTGCTGCGCCGCAACCTGCTCGAACTGGCGGCGATCCTTTGCTACGTCGTGGCGCTCGCCAACATGCAGATCGCCGATTCAACGGCGCTCGGGCAGATCACACCGCTGCTGATGCTGGTCGGCGCCTCGGTGCTGTTCGGCGAGCGTATCGGCGGCGCGCGCATGGCGCTGATCGGGGTCGGCTTCATCGGCGCGCTGATGGTGGCGCAGCCGACGATGCAAGGGATTTCGGTCTATGCCTTGCTGGCGCTCGGCAACGCGGTCCTGTCGGCCGCGCGAGATCTTGCCGGCCGCAAGGTCGGCGCCGAGGTGCCGGGCATGATCGTCGCCATTTCCGCGGTCGTGGTCGTGCTGGTCGGCTCCGGCGTCGCGCATCTCGTTTCCGAGCCCTGGGTCATGCCGGAGCCCCGCCACCTCTTGCTCATCGCCGGCGCCGGACTGTTCCTGATCTTCGGCCATTTCTTCATCTTCATGGCCTATCGCGTCGGACCGACGAGCGCGGTGGCGCCGTTCTATTATTGCTTCACCGTGTGGGCGGTCATCTCGGGCCTGCTGGTGTTCGGCCAGTTTCCGAACGCGCTCGCCGTCTGCGGCATCCTGCTGGTGGTGGCCAGCGGCCTTGCCATCGTGTCGCTGGACGAAAGAAGGCGCCGGCTGATACCGGTTGCCTAGGCCAGGCAGCCAAGCGTTTGACTCCCAGGATTTCTGGGCGGCACTTCCGTGACTTTCATTCGGGAAATCTGGAGCGGGTAGCGGGAATCGAACCCGCATATTCAGCTTGGAAGGCTGCTGCTCTACCACTGAGCTATACCCGCGCCTTACACTGAAGTACCGGATTCACCCAAAAAGCGCCATGCGCTTTTCGGTCCGAGACTTTTTCGTTTCAGGGCTTCCGGGCCGGCAGTGGTGGAGAGGGTTGGATTCGAACCAACGTAGGCTAAGCCAACGGATTTACAGTCCGTCCCCTTTAACCACTCGGGCACCTCTCCAGTCTGCCGCCGGAGCCATGCAACGAGGCATTGCCGATCCGGAGCCCGAGTAGAAGTCTTCTCCGAAATCAGCGAAGCGCCTTATGGCGGCAAGGCTGGTGGGTGTCAACCGCACGTCCCGGCAAAATGCGCTGAATTTGACAGCATCCTCGGCAAGCCGGCTTCTGCCAGTATCCATGGCCCGACGACACGGCTATAGAAGCCCGCCATGAGCAAAGTCAACAAGCCCGGAACACCCAAAGACACTCACTACGCCAAGCTGCGTCGCGCCCACCGCGACCAGAAGGCCGGCGGTGCACCCGCATTCCGGCCGCGCCAGCCGCTGCCGCCGGGCGAATCCCCCGGCGACGGCTTGGTGCGGCTCTATGGCCTGCACACGGTGCGAGCCGCGCTCGACAATTCCCGGCGCAAGATCAGGAAGATGCTGGTGACGCGCAACGCCGCCGAACGGCTTTCAATCGCCGACCTTGCTGCCCTGCCCTTCAAGGCCGAGCTGGTCGAGCCAAAGGACATCGACAGGATCACCGGGTCGGATGCCGTGCATCAGGGCGTGCTGGTCGAGGCCGAGCCGCTGAAGCCGAAGCGCCTTGACGCGCTCGGCGACACAAGGCTGGTGCTCGTGCTCGACCAGGTCACCGATCCGCACAATGTCGGCGCGATCCTGCGCTCCGCGGTCGCCTTCGGCGCCGGCGCGCTGATCACCACGGCCCGCCACAGCCCGCAGGAATCGGGCGTGCTGGCGAAATCCGCCTCCGGCGCGCTCGAACATATCGACCAGATCGAGGTGAAGAACCTCGCCGACGCACTGGGACAACTGCACGAGGCCGGCTTCCAGACCATCGGGCTCGATTCCGACGGACCGGCCGAGCTGGAGAAAACATTCGCCGGCGACAAGATCGCCCTGGTGCTGGGCGCCGAAGGCAAAGGCCTGCGTCAGAAGACGCGCGAGACGGTAACGGCGCTGGCCCGCCTCGACATGCCGGGTGCAATCCGCTCGTTGAACGTTTCCAACGCGGCGGCGGTGAGCCTTTATGCGGCGCGCGCATTCCTGAAGCGCGGCTGAGACCGAAGCGGCAGTCCGCCTTAACCGGAAAGATCAAGAACGAGAAACGGATCCCAGCAACAACGCTGGAAGCCGTTCTCGGACAGGAAAGGAGCAGGCGGCTTGGGAACGTTGCGCCGCCCTCTCCTGATCCTATGCTGCCTTGCCTTTGGTTTCCGCCGCGTCGCCGCCGACCTCGAAATTCGCCATTCGCTCCAGCGCCCTGACCAGCGCCGAGTGATCCTCCTTCGCACCGCCATTGGCAGCGCAGGAATTGAACAGCTGCTGTGTGGTCGAGGTGTTGGGCAGCGAGACGCCAAGCGCCTTGGCGCCCTCCAGCGCCAGGTTGAGGTCCTTCTGGTGCAGTTCGATGCGGAAGCCCGGCGCGAAGGTTCGCTTGATCATGCGCTCGCCATGCACTTCGAGGATGCGCGAGGCGGCGAGCCCGCCCATCAGCGCTTGGCGAACCTTGGCCGGATCGGCGCCCGCCTTCGAGGCGAAGACGAGGGCTTCGCCGACCGCCTCGATCGTGAGGGCAACGACGATCTGGTTGGCGACCTTGGTCGTCTGGCCGACGCCGTTCGGGCCGACGAGCGTGATGTTTTTTCCCATCTTCTCGAACACCGGCTTTGCACGCTCGAAGGCTTGTTCCTCGCCGCCGACCATGATGGTGAGCGAGGCGGCCTTGGCGCCGACCTCGCCGCCCGATACCGGCGCGTCGAGATAGTTGCAGCCGAGATCGTTGATCTTTTTCGCGAATTCCTTGGTGGCGATAGGTGAGATCGAGCTCATGTCGATGACGAGCTTGCCCTTGGACAGGCCGGAGGCGACGCCGTGCTCGCCGAACAGGACGTCGGCGACTTGAGGCGTATCAGGCACCATCGTGATGATGATATCAGCCGCCTTCGCCACGGCGGCATGGCCGGTGACGGTCTTCAGCCCCTTGCCGATCAGGTCAGCCGGCGGTTTGGAGCGATGGTCGCTGGCGACTACGGGGTAGCCGGCATCGAGCAGATGCCCCGCCATCGGCGCGCCCATGATGCCGAGGCCGATAAAGCCGATGGTTTCCATTTGTTCGCTCCTGAAATTCGTAACTGCAACTAGCCGAAGGTACGGCGCTGCCCCTCATCCGCCTGCCGGCACCTTCTCCCCGTATAGTGACGGGGAGAAGGAAGACTTTAGGCGGCCGCGCTGCCCTGGCCGGCCAATGCCTTGAACCAGCCCAGCCCTGCGTCCGTGCCGGCCTTCGGCTTGTATTCGGCGCCAATCCAGCCGGCATAGCCGAGCCGGTCGATGTGCTCGTAGAGGAAGGGATAGTTGATCTCGCCCGTCCCCGGCTCGTGACGGCCGGGATTGTCCGCAAGCTGGATATGCGCGATGCGGCCGAGGTTTGCCTCGATGGTACGGGCGAGATCCCCCTCCATGATCTGCATGTGGTAGATGTCGTATTGCAGGAACAGGTTCTTCGAGCCTATGCGGTCGATCAGCGCCAGCGCCTGGTCCGAATAGTTCAGGAAGAAGCCGGGAATGTCGCGCGTGTTGATCGGCTCGATCAAAAGCCGGATGCCGGCCTGCTCCAGCTTCTCGGCCGCGAAAGCCAGATTCTCGGCAAAGACGTTCTCCAGCACCGCGCGATCGGCTCCCTGTGGGGCGATGCCGGCAAGGCAGTTGATCTGCTCGCAGCCGAGCGCATGCGCATAGGTGATGGCCTTGGCCACCCCTTGCCGGAATTCCGGTACCCGATCGGGAAGCACGGCAATGCCGCGCTCGCCCTTTGCCCAGTCGCCCGGCGGCAAGTTGAACAGAACCTGCGTCAGCCCGTTCTTCTTCAGGCGCGCGGCGACGACGTCCGGCGCATGATCGTAAGGGCCGATATATTCGACGCCCTTGAAGCCGGCGCGGGCAGCGGCATCGAAGCGGTCGAGGAACTCGTGCTCGCCGAAGAGCATCGACAGGTTGGCTGAAAAACGCGGCATTCTTTTTCTCCTTCTCCCCGCCGGGCTCAATCCAACATCATGATCGCCGTCGGCGCATCCTCATTGCGTTCGGCCAATTCCTCGAACTCGGTGATCTTGTCGATTTCCGTGCCCATGGAAATGTTGGTGACGCGCTCGAGGATGAATTCGAGCACGACCGGAACCTGGTGCTCCTTCATCAGCCGCTGCGCCTGCTTGAAGGCGCCGGCGAACTCTTCCGGCTTACGCACCCTGACCGCCTTGCAGCCCATCGCCTCTGCGACCGCGACATGGTCGACGCCGTAGCCCGCTTCCGGATCGTTCGCCCGGTTGACGTTCTCGAAGGCAAGGCTGACCTCGTAGTCCATCGAGAACCCGCGCTGCGCCTGGCGGATCAGCCCGAGATAGGCGTTGTTCACGACGACGTGGATATAGGGCAATTTGTGCTGCGCCCCGACCGCCAGTTCCTCGATCATGAACTGGAAATCGTAGTCGCCGGAGAGCGCGACGATATCGCGGTCCGGATCGGCCGCTCGCACGCCGAGGGCGGCCGGCAGCGTCCAGCCGAGCGGGCCCGCCTGGCCGCAATTGATCCAGTTGCGCGGCTTGTAGACATGCAGGAACTGCGCGCCGGCGATCTGCGACAGGCCGATCGTGGTGACATAGGTGGTGTCGCGGCCGAAAGCCTTGTTCATCTCCTCATAGACGCGCTGCGGCTTCAGCGGCACCTGCTCGAAATGCGTCTTGCGCTTCATCGTCTTCTTGCGCTGCTGGCATTCCTTCGCCCAGCCCGACCAGTCGCGCAGCTTGCCCGCCGTCCGCCATTCGGTGGCGACGTCGAGCAGCATCTTCAGCGCCGCACCGGCATCCGAGACGACGCCGAGGTCCGGTGCGAAGACGCGGCCGATCTGGGTAGGCTCGATATCGACATGGATGAATTTCTTGCCCTTGGTGTAGACGTCGACCGAGCCGGTGTGACGGTTGGCCCAGCGGTTGCCGATGCCGAAGACGAAGTCGGCTTCCAGCATCGTCGCATTGCCATAGCGATGCGAGGTCTGCAGGCCGCACATGCCGGCCATCAGCCGATGGTCGTCGGGGATCGTGCCCCAGCCCATAAGCGTCGGAATGACCGGCACGCCGGTGACCTCGGCGAACTCGATCAGCAGGTCGGACGCGTCGGCATTGATGATGCCGCCGCCGGCGACGAGCAGCGGCTTTTCCGCCTGATTGAGCATCGCCAGCGCCTTCTCGGCCTGGCCGCGCGTCATCGCCGGCTTGAACGGGGCGAGCGGCTCGTAGGCGTCGATGTCGAATTCGATCTCGGCCATCTGCACATCGACCGGCAGGTCGATGAGGACCGGACCCGGCCGCGACGAGCGCATCAGATGAAAGGCCTTCTGCAGCGCCATCGGCACCAGATAGGGTTCCATGACGGTGACCGCCCATTTGGCGACCGGCGAGGCGATCGCGGCGATGTCGACGGCCTGGAAATCCTCCTTGTTGAGGCGCGCGCGGGGAGCTTGGCCCGTTATGCACAGGATCGGAATGGAATCGGCCGCCGCCGAATAGAGCCCGGTGATCATGTCGGTGCCGGCCGGGCCGGAGGTACCGATGCAGAGGCCGATATTGCCGGCCTTGGCCCGCGTATAGCCTTCGGCCATATGCGAGGCGCCTTCAACATGGCGCGCGAGAACGTGGCGGATGGTGCCCCTTGCCTTCAGCGCCGAGTAAAGCGGGTTGATCGCCGCGCCCGGCACGCCGAAGGCGCACGAAATGCCCTCCTTTTCGAGAACGAGAACGGCAGCGTCGACAGCGCGCATCCTGGCCATTTGCAAAGCCTCCACGAATTTGTTGGTGGCTGAGAATGCCAGTACGCTCGCTATTTTTCAATTTTTTCAGAATATTTTTTCATTTCTAGAAATTAGCTTTTACGCTATGATTTCACTACGTTTCCCGTTTTCCAAGAATTCAGCCTCGTGGAGCGGTGAAAAACTTTTTCATTGCCAAATCGGCGAAATCGGCGAGAATGCCCACCATGGAAACCAGCGAAAAACGGCAGCGCGGCCGTCCGCGCTCCTTCAACGGCCCGTCCGAAGCCGCCTCCGTGCAGTCGCTCGACCGCGCCTTGCGCATCCTTGCCATCGTCGCCGAAGGCAGCGGCCTGTCGCTGAGCGAGATATCGGCGCAAAGCGGCCTTGCCGCCTCCACCGCCTACCGCATGCTGACGACGCTGGAGAACCACGGCATGGTCGAATTCGACGGCACCGACCAGCTGTGGTCGATCGGCGTCGAGACCTACCGCATGGGCGCCGCGTTTCTGCGCCGCCGCAAACTGGTCGATCGCGCCCGCATCGTCATGCAGGAACTGATGGAAAAGACCGGCGAGACCTCCAACCTCGGCGTCGCCGAGGACGACTGCGTCGTCTTCGTCAGCCAGGTCGAGACGCACCAGGCGATCCGCGCCTTCTTCCGGCCGGGCACGCGCAGCTCCTTCCATGCCTCCGGCATCGGCAAGGCGGTGCTGGCGCATCTCGATCCCGAGCGTGTCGCCGCCATCCTGCGTCGCGCCGGGCTCGAGCGCTTCACCGACAAGACGCTTTCCGACATCTCGGCGCTGGCCCGCGACCTTGTCGCGATCAAGCATCGCGGCTGGTCGGTCGACGACGAGGAGCGGCACCCGGGAATGCGCTGCGTGGCCGCCGCCATCTTCAACGAGTTCGGCGAGCCGATCGGCGGCGTTTCGGTGTCCGGGCCCACCGTTCGGGTGACGCCGGAGCGTCTGGCCGAGATCGGTCCGCTGGTGCGCGAAGCGGCGACCGAGATAACCAGGATGATCGGCGGGCATTCTTCACAAGGCGCTGCCGAGGCATCGCTGTTCGAGGTCAGCGCCACGCGCTTGCCTTGACTCTGGCCCGACTTGACACCGGTCCGGCAACGGCCGAAGTCTGCGCCTCCGATCCATTCCCGCCCGGAAACGCATGAGCCTCCAGTCCGTCAAAGCCTTCTTCGCCGAGCATGCCCCCGACATCGCGGTGATCGAAACGCCGACAAGCTCGGCGACCGTGGCGCTCGCGGCCGAAGCGCATGGCGTCGAGCCGGGACAGATCGCCAAGACGATCTGCATGCGGGTCGGCGAGCGGGTGCTGCTGGTGGTCGCCCGCGGCGACGCGCGCATCGACAACCGCAAATCGCGCGACGCCTTCGGTGGCAAGCCGCGCATGCTCGATGCCGAACAGGTGGCCGAGATCACCGGCCATCCGGTCGGCGGCGTCTGCCCCTTCGGCCTCGCCTCGCCCCTGCCGATCTACTGCGATGTGTCGCTGCGCGCCTTTGACGAGGTCGTGCCGGCCGCCGGCACCACCAATGCCGCGGTCAGGATCGGCGTCGATCGCATGGCGGGCCTGGTCAGCGCCGAATGGTGCGACATCTGCCAGTAGCTACCCGTTTGGCAGCGCGCTCTTGCCCGCGATCTCGAAGAAGTCGAGCAGGATCGCCAGGCCGACGCCGCTTGCAGTGAAGATCAGGCCGGTGATGAAGATGCGGTTGGCCCGCTCGTAGATCGGCTTTTGCAGCGAGCTTACGTCGAGCAGCAAGGACAGCGCCCGCATCTGCAGCGCGATGCCGATCAGGATCGGCAGCACCGCCAGCAGATGGTAGGTTTGCCATGGGATCGGGTTGGCGGCCCAATGGGTGATGAAGCCCAGCGAAAATGCCAGCAGGATGCCGACGGTGGTGACCGTGCCGTTGCGGAAAACGGGCTCGATCAAGTCTTGCTTCGGATCCTGTTCGTCCAAGCGTCCCTCCTCGGTTTGGCCGTTGGGGCGAGATTAGACGCTCGGAAAATCGCTGTACACCGCCGAGGGCGGAGGCTTTTCAACTTGAAAGCCTTGTCAACGCAACAGGGCCAGCCCCCCGACGGCAGAAGAAGGGGCCACGGAGAAGCCCCTTCTTCCGGTTGCCTGAGGCGGTTCACCTCCTCTCAGAGCTGGCAGTAATGACGATAGCCGTCGTAGCCGGCATAGGTGTCGGAGTACGGGTCGTAGCTGGCGTAGCGGGCGAGGCAGCGGCGGACGTGCGAGGAACCGCCGCCATATTCGTCGACATAGACGGGCTGCGGCTGCTGCTGGGAGAGCAGGCTGCCGAGCACGAACCCGCCGACGCCGGCAGCGATGCCTATGCCGATTTCGCGGTTGTGATGGTGGCTGTGGGCGGCCGAGGGCTGCACGGTGCCGACGAGCGAGCCGGCGGCGACGGAGGTGGCGATGAGGCCGGAAACAATGGTGCGCTTGAACATGACGATCTCCTGTTTCATGGAGAGGCGACATCCGCCTCTTGATCATCAGTCGTCGCGGCTTGGAAAAAGGTTCGAAGTTTTTTGAAATTTTTTCGAGCGGCGGAAAATAGTCCGTTCGGCGCGTGGACTTTGCGTCCGTCAAAGTCGACGATGCCCGCCGACAGCCTCTGTCATCGACCTGCAGATCTCTTTGGAGGTCAACCGCCCCGGCCGGTGATGTGGCGGAGCCAGAAGGCGAGCGCGATGAAGCCGATGATGGTGGTGACGCCGGTCCAGTCGATGCTGGCCTTCTTCAGATCGCTGACGAGCTTGACCACGAGAAGCCAGGCCACCACGACAAGCGGGAAGATGATGATGAGCCGGATCATGCGAAAACCCTCGACCAGGTAATTGCATCTCTCCAGGATATAGGAAGCCGGCCGGCCATTTTCAGCATGCCACCCGGCCACCCTCGCAGGGTCCAATAGCCGCCGCGAACGGAGTTTTGTCTTTACTGGCGCACGGAATATGCTACCGGAGCGCCATGCCCTTGTAGCTCAGCTGGTAGAGCAGCGGTTTTGTAAACCGAAGGTCGGCGGTTCGATCCCGTCCGGGGGCACCAGCTGTCTGATCAACTTCCAGTCTGATGCCGCAGATCAAGAGGGGTAACGGGCGCGTTCGGGAGTGCCGCGTTCCGGCATCTCGCCGCTGTTTCCATAGCTTTGAAGGAGGCGATGAAATTACCCACACGGTTACCCCGTGGGGTGGCCACATTGGAATCTCGCACTCCGCTTTCCTCGCTCACGTTGCAGCGCCTGTCTGAATGCTTGCTGCTCTCCATCAGTCGGCAGCTTGCAGTGCGGCCTCTTGGCGAATTGTCGAACCCTGACTCCCGATGGCCCACTGATAGGAATTGCGCCGTGAGCGGGTGCTCTCAGCGTGATGGAGTGGGAAAATGTCTGTATGTGAAACTGAACATTGGGTCCTCGACTGTGGTTCAGGCGGGTGTGCGCTTTGGGAGGGGGAGGCTGGCGAGGTCCTGTTCTGGAAATGCTACCCCACCGTCGTGTCGGCGAGCCAAGTGGTCTCCGCGCGGAGGAAATCTCCTGGTGCTGAGCGGCTTGTTCTGGATCCTTCGCAAAAGATGACACTGTGCTACTCGGACCTAGATAAGTCGCAGATCGCCGAGGCCTTTAGGGAGTTGACCGGCCGCTCGGTCGTCGCATCGCAGACCGGAGACGCCGGCGTTCGGACGTTGTGCCAGACCGGCACCTTCAATGAACTGCTTCAGGCAAGCGGGCTGGTTCTTCAGAAGTAAGCACGCCTCGGAAGACGCAAAACGGCCGTCCCACGGTTGCAGTGGCTCATTGGGGGCGGTTCGTTGCGAATTTCGCGGCTAGTGTTGTTCGGTTTTGCTGCTTACCTAAGGCCTTCCGGCTCGACTACGCGCGCGACGTTCCTCTACGAAGCACTCGCGACTTGGCGAGGTGCGCTTGTCCTGGTGAATGTGTTGCTTACCCTGACCGATCTGTAGACATAGGCGGCCCAAATCCCGGTAAAGACGAACGAAGCCAGGGGCGTTGCCAGCGCATCTCCGGCAAGTACCTGGTTGACCGGGACAGCAAGCACAGTTGAAATCCACGCCGTATCCAAAATGAAAGCGGCAGGAATCGCAAACCACTGGACTAGAAACAATTGCGGGAAGCGGTGGCTTCGCCGCAGCATCGAAACGAGCACAACCAGCTGAAGCGCCAGAAATGCGAGATTGAGAGCAACCTCGCCATAAACCGCCAGGGGTCCGTTTGGCAGAGTCATGAGTTGTTGGAAGCCTTCGGCCGAATTGCCCAGGCCGGCGAGTGTGCGCAGTGGTGCCAGTGCCTGACCTATCGCCAGCAGCATCAACCAGCCTCCAAACCCCACCAGGTCCGCCGGGCTCTGTGAAGGTTTTCTTGCAGACTGGACAGCGAAGAAGACAGGCACGCCGATCAGCAGCAGCACTATTGCCCAATGCCAAATGGAAAACTGCATTTCATACCCCCCCTGATGCACCAATAAAGTGCATCAGATTTCAATCACATCTCAAGGGGGAAGTTCTCTAAGGCGCTCGCCGAGCGGCATTTCGCCATTCAACCAATTCCGGTGTTGCCCTCCGCACGATGGCCATTTGTGCGAGCAGCTTCGGTAGCCGTCGAACTTGATGTCATGCGACAAGTCGCCGTCCGTTGGCGGATCATCGAACCGCTCCAGTTCCGTCTCAATGAACTTCAGCCGCTCACTGGCGTTAGGCTCGCTACTCCTGACCGCGCTTCAAGCCAGGCAAGGCGATCCGCTTCCAGGTATTTTAGCAAAGTTGTATAAGTGCGTTTGTAAGCCCAGGGCGTTGGCCATAAAGATGTTCTGACGACCTGCACGTGACCCAAGGCCTGCCGCGCGGATGATTTGGGTGATTTATGTCCTACGAAGGTTACCACGAGTGGAAAGGATGGGACAAAGATCAATTCGGCAGATACGACAAAGGAGAGGATCTTTTTTATGACCTTGAGGTGGCGACGCTGCTTCCGAGCCCTAGCGAAAGCGTGTCGTCGATCTTTGAAATTGGATTCGGCAATGGGTCGTTTCTCGGCTGGGCACGCGAGAAACAATATGACGTATTTGGATCAGAGCTTCAGCCAGAGCTGATTGGCCGCGCTCTGGATATGGGCTTCATAGTGAAAGATGGCATTGAAAATATGCCGGCGAGTTCGTTAAGCGCTGTGGTGGCATTCGATGTTTTCGAGCATATCCCTTACACGGAGCTACTGAAAACATGTAAATTTGCCTTCTTTGCTCTGAAACCGGGTGGCTATTTGATAGCCAGGTTCCCTAACGGCGATAGTCCATTCTCCCTTCCGATCCAGAATGCAGACGTAACGCATGTGCATGCCCTCGGTTCTGGCATCATACGTGAATTGATGCGTTCGGCTGGCTTTGTGATCGAAGAGCTTCGCGCGCCTAAGGAATCTCCCGTAACGTTGAAATCCAAGATCGCGCTTCCGATTAAGAAGGTAATGCGTTCGCTGTTCGCATACTATGTGCGGTTTGCGTATTTAGGCGGCGCTACCCCATCAACGTTCGCGCTGAACTATCTTCTGGTAGCTCGAAAACCGCACAAGGTATGAATTGCTCCGCACGATCCCGAAATCACAGATTCCAGAGAGTCTCTCGTGGAAGAGATCGATTCCAACAGCAGCGCCAACCTTAGGATCGTGATCAATTCGCCGCCTCCCCGGTTTTTGTCGCTGAGACGATCGCCGCCACCAAAATCCGGTTCTGCCGTCGTATCGCCGCGCGCAGCTCCGGTATTCTCGCCTCCTCCCGCTTCACGAACTCGATGAACATCATGTTCATGTTGTTGAAGATCAGTTCGCCCAACGCCGCCCCGTCGATGTCGGCGCGCACCAGGCCGATCTCCTGCAGGCGGGCTATCAGCGCGCGGATCTGCTCGGTCAATTCCCGGTCCAGCCCGGTGTAGGCCTGGCCGAACGGGCTGTCGGGCTGTTGCGTCGAGATCGCCATCGCCTGCCGCCACATCTCCTTGCTCAGATAATGCAGCGAATGCTCGATGTAGATGCCGAGCAGCGTGTCCAGCGCATCGCCGACATTGGCCGGCGGGCTGGCGACCACGCCTCGTCCGGCATTCAGCACCTCGTTGACCTCCATCGAGACGATGGCGCCGAGTATGTCACCCTTGTTCTGGTAGTAATTGTAGATCGTACCGATCGACACCTCGGCTTGGGCGGCGATCGTTTCGATTTTGGCGCCCTCATAGCCGGCCTCGCGGAAAAGTGCGGCCGCCGCCTCGATAATGCGCCGGTGCCGATCCGCCTTCTGCCTTGCTCGCAATCCGCTCATATCGCTTCCTTGCCACAAAAACAGAATTGACTCAATTTTAGAATTGGTTCAATTTTTCATTAACAAGCCAGCAAGGCAGGGAGAACACTCGAATGTCACTGAAAACCACCAATCCGCTTTCCGCTCTGAAGTCGCAGCTTGCCGCCGCCTGCGCGGCCACGGCGCTGCTGTTCGCGGCGGGCGCCGCTCAGGCCGCCGACCTCAACGCGCTGATCTGGTGCGACCATGCCGATCCGGCACTGCTCGAACCCTTTGAGACGGCCAACAACGTCAAGGTCAACGTCAAGGAATTCGAAGGCACCGGCGCAGGGCTCGCCATCGTCGAGCAGTCGCAGCCGGGCGACTGGGACGTGATGGTGATCGATTCCATCGATGTGCCGCGCGGCGTCGAAAAAGGCCTGTTCGAGCCGCTGCCGGAAGACAAACTGCCCCTCACCGACCTCTTCCCCGAAGTAAAGATGGACGGCTCTACGGTCGTCGGCGGCAAGCGCTACGGCATCACCGAAAAATTCGGCTACAACACAATCGGCTTCAACAAGACCAAGGTCGACCCGGCCGACATGCAGTCGCTGGCGGCACTCACCAGCGACAAGTACAAGGGCAAGGTCGCCATTTACGACTATTATCTTCCGGTCATCGGCATGGCGGCTCTTGCCATCGGCAAGAAGACGGCGGATCTCACCGAGGCCGACCTTCCCGCCATCAAGGCCGAGCTGCTCAAGATGAAGGCCAACGCCAAGCTGGTTGGCGAGGTCACCGCCAGCCAGACCGCTTTGGCCACCGGCGAGGTCGACATCCTGGCCGGCGGCGGCGAATGGGTGACAGCCGGTCTCGCCAAGGAGAACCCGGCGCTGGACTTCTCCATCCCGAAGGAAGGAGCGGTGCTGTGGTCGCAGTCACTCGCCATGTTCAAGGATTCCAAGAACAAGGACATGGCGCTGAAATTCATTGAGTACATCATGAGCCCGGAAGGCCAGGCGCGGCTTGCCACCTCCTCCTGCTACTGGGGCATGCCCGCCAACAGCAAGGCGGCGCTGAGCGACGAGCAGAAGAAGATCCTGCGCTTCGACGAGCAGCCCGGCTTCCTCGCCCGCGCCCAGGCCTATCCGGCGCCGAACCCCGACCTCGACAAGAAGATGCAGGACGTCTGGACCGAAATGCTGCAGGCGCAGTAAGCGGCCGATGAGCGTTGCGGAAAACAAGTCGCGCCCCCTGCCCCGGGGGGGCCGTGCCCTGCCCTGGGCGCTGGTCACGCCGGCGCTCGGCTGGACGCTGGCGTTCTTCGTGCTGCCCTTCATCGCCATGGGGCTTTCCAGCCTCACGGCGCATGAAGGCGGCGGCGTCACTTTAGCCAACTACAGCCAGTTCTTCACCGATCCATCCTACTGGCGGGCGATGGTGAACTCGCTGGAAGTGACGGCGATCGTCACCGTCATCTCGATCCTGCTCGCCTATCCCTTCGCCTGGATCCTCGCCGAACAGGTGCCGGAACGCTGGCAGCGGCTGGCGCTGATGCTGGCCGTGCTGCCGTTCTGGACCTCCTATGTCGTGCGCTCCTATTCGTGGCTGCTGGTGCTGGCACAGAACGGCGTCATCAACCGGACGCTCATAGGCCTTGGCCTCATTGCCGAGCCGCTGCAGCTTGCCAACACGCGTTTCGCCACCGTCACCGGCTTCGTGCACTTCTTCGTCATGCTGTTGACGCTCACCATCTTTGCCAACCTCAAGCAGCTCAGCCCTAGCTATCGCAAGGCGGCCGCCGACCTCGGCGCCGGGCCAGTGCGCACCTTCCTGCATGTCGTGCTGCCGCTGACCTTGCCCGGCATCATGGTCGGCGCCTTCCTCACCTTCGTGCTCTGCATCGGCGACTACATCACGCCGCAGATCCTCGGCGGCAACAATGAGCTGGTCATGCCGCAGCTCGTCATGATGCAGATCGGAAGGCGTGGCGATTTCCCCCTCGCCTCGGCGCTGTCGATCATCCTGATGGCGGTCGTAACCGTCGCCTACCTCGCCTGCGCCCGCTGGCTGAAGATCGAGCGGGCCTGACCATGCGCGCAATCGTCCGCACCGCTGCCTGGCTCTACGCGATCGCCATCTACGGCTTCATCTTCCTGCCGGTGATCGTGCTGGTGCTGTTTTCGCTGCAGGCGACGTCCTTCCCGATCCCGCCCTTCACCGGACCGTCGCTGCGCTGGTATCAGGCGGTGCTTTCCGACACGCGGCTGACTTCGGCGCTGGTCAATTCGCTGCTGGTGGCGATCCTCTCCTCGGCTGCCTCCGTCACGCTCGGCTTCCTCTCGGCCTGGGGTTTTGCGCGCTTCACGCTGCCCGGCTCGGCCCTGCTGCGCGGGCTGATCACGCTGCCGCTCACGGTCAGCTACCTCATCATCGGCATGGGGCTTCTGGTGCTGTTCAACTGGGCCGGAGTGCCGAAATCGCTGCTCGCCGCCGGCATCGGTCATGTCGTGATCAACCTGCCGCTCTGCTTTGCCATCATCTACAGCCAGATGGGCGACCACCAGATCAACATTGAGCGCGCCGCGCGCGACCTCGGCGCGCCGGAATGGAAGGTGCTTTTGCTGATCACGGTGCCGGTGATGGCGCCGGCGATCTTTGCCGGCTTCTTCCTGTCGATGACCTTCTCCTGGGACGAGTTCGTCATCTCCTTCCTGCTCACCCGTTTCGACACCACGCTGCCGGTTGAGATCTGGAACCTGCTGCGCTCCGGCCTCAATCCCAAGACCAATGCCGTCGGCTCGCTGGTCTTCGCCGTCTCCATCGTCCTGGTGGTGTTTTTCGAGCTGACGCTGCTGCGGAGAAAGCCGGCATGAGCACATCCCTGGTCGACATCCGCAACGTCTCGCATCGCTTCGGCCAGCAAGCGGTGTTGAAGAACGTCTCGCTGACCATCGAGCCCGGCAGCTACACCATCCTGCTTGGGCCGTCCGGCTCCGGCAAGACGACGTTGCTCTCCATCCTCGGCGGCTTCGTCACGCCCAGCGAAGGCAAGGTGTTCATTCGCGGCGAGGACTGCACGTCCGTGCCGCCGGCCAAGCGCCCGACCACCACGGTGTTCCAGGACTATGCGCTGTTTCCGCACATGAGCGTCGGCAGCAACGTTGGCTTTGGCCTGCGCATGCAGGGCGTCGACGCCGCAACGCGCACCGCGAAGGCGCGCGAGGCGCTGGCGCTGGTCGGGCTGGCCGCCGCCTTCGACAAGAAGCCGCATCAGCTCTCCGGCGGCCAGCGGCAGCGCGTAGCGCTTGCCCGCGCCCTGGTCATCGAGCCGGCCGTGCTTTTGCTCGACGAGCCGCTCGGCGCGCTCGATTTGAAGCTGCGTCGGCAGATGCAGGACGAATTGAAGGCGATCCAGAAGCGGGTCGGCACCGCCTTCGTCCATGTCACCCACGACCAGGAAGAGGCGATGGCGCTGGCCGACCATTGCGTGGTGATGAATGACGGCCGCATCGAGGATGAAGGCGCGCCCGAGCTAGTCTATGCGCGGCCGGCGACGCGCTTTTCCGCCACCTTCATGGGCGAAAGCACAATTCTTACCGGAACCGTGACGGAGGCGAAGGACGGGTCAGTTACTATCGCGACGCCGGCCGGCGCGATTTCGCTGCCCGGCAGCGCGGCGGCAGGTGCGAAAGTCGCCCTTGCCGTTAGGCCGGAGCATCTTGTCCTCGGCGAAGCGGAAGGACACGTGTCGCTCGGCGCCGCCAAGGTGAGCGACGTCGTCTTCCAAGGCAGCTTCAAACGCGTGCTCGCCACCTCGACTTTCGATCCCGCCCTGCAGTTCATCGCCAAGGCGCCCGCCTCGGCGACCGTCAAGCCCGGCGACACGGTGGCGGTTTCATGCAAGGCTGCCGACATCATCCTGCTGGCGAACTGAGCGGCGAACATGCTTCCGGTCATCGAGGCCCCGGACTGGTACGAAACCATTCGCATGGGCGACGGCGTGACGCTGATCCATGAGCCGTGGATAAAGCCGTTCTACCGCTGCAACATCTGGCACGTGCGCGGCCGCGACCGCGATCTGCTCTTCGATACCGGCCTCGGTCATTTCAGCCTTCGGCGCCACGTGCCTCTGGTCACTGAACGCAAGCTCGTCTGCGTCGCCAGCCACACCCATTTCGACCATATCGGCTGCCACCACGAATTCCCCGACCGCTGCGTGCATTCCGCCGAGGCAGCGATCCTCGCCGACCCGCGCAACGAATGGACCGTTGCCGACCGCTATGCCACCGACGCGATGTTCGATGGCATGCCGCAAGATTGGGACACGGCGCGCTACAAGATCCCGCCGGCGCCGGCGGGTCGCATGCTGGAGGGCGGCGATGTCGTCGATCTCGGCGACCGCGCCTTCGAGGTCATCCACACGCCCGGCCATTCGCCGGGCGGCATCGCGCTCTTCGAAAAAAAGACCGGCATCCTGCTGTCGGGCGACATCGTCTATGACGGGCCGCTGATCGACGACGTCTACCATTCGCTGGTCGACGACTATGTCGCGACGCTGCTTTCCATGCGCGACCTCGACGTTTCGGTCGTGCATGGCGGCCATTTCCCGAGCTTCGGCAAGGTGCGCTACCGCCAACTCATCGACGAGTATCTGGCGCGCAAACGCCAAGCCGGCTGCCATCTGCGGCAGCCCGCCTGAGCGAGCACTAGCGCATCAAGTCAAAGTGCCGGGGAAATGCCTGATGCAGCAGCAGCAGCATGGTCTTGCGCAGCACATTGGTGTCACGGCCGGAGGGGTTCAGGTGATCCCAGTACCATGCGCCGTGCACCAGATAGTTCAGGCTCTCCGACAGGGTGTTTATGTCGACGCCGGCATAGCCGCCGCTGCGCGAGATCTCGATCAGCAATTCGCGCGCTTCGGCGGTGTAGGCAAGGTCGCTCGGCAAGCCGATTTCATTGTAAATCTGCATGCTCTTGCGGTCGCTGGAGAACACGACGAAGACGGAAACCCATTTCGGATGCTGGCGGGCGAAGCGTTGCGCGCAGTCGACGGCGCCCAGCAGCCTGTCGACCGGCGACAGGCCGGGCGCCCGCACCAGGGTGGCCCACAGCTCATCATATCGATCGCTGAGATATTGCAGGACGGCCCGGAACAGGTTCTCCTTGCTGCGGAAATGAAAAACGACGAGCGCGTTGGACGAGCCGACCTGCTCGGCGATGCGCTGCATGGTGACGCTCGCCAGCCCTTCCTCGGCGATGAGGTCGATCGTGGCATCGATGATGCGCTGGACGCTCGCCTCGCCGCGCTCGCGCCGACGGTCCTTGGGTGGCGCGGCATCATTCGCCGACCCCCTGCCCTCAGCCATCGTGGGCCGCTTTCCGGCAGTTGCGGTTGCCTTGCGCTGCGCCATTTTCATCGGCCTTTTCTAACCTGCGGCGGAACCTCCGGTCCCACCGCCATTTTGCGACATCGGGCGTCCGCCCGCCAGAACCCACGCAAGAGAGCCCGGGATCGCTCAAAGCGAAGGGCGGGTCGCGGCACTGCCATACCATTGGCCCCGGGCCGTCTCATAAGCCATCGCCGCGCGAAATACATCGGCGTCGCGATAGGTGCGACCGACGATCTGGATGCCTGTCGGCACGCCGCTCGCCGCCCTCCCCGACGGCATGGAAAGGACCGGACAGCGGCTCATCATGTTGAACGGGGTCGTCATCACCCAGCCGAGCGACGGGTTCACCTGCTTTCCGTTGATCTCGACAGTGTCCGTGGTCTGATCGAACTCGGCCGACACCGCGGGAAGTGCGTTCGTCGGGCAGATCAGCACATCGTATTTTTCGAGCAACGGACCCAGTGTCTGATACATCCGGGCCGCCACTTCCAGGGTTCCGACAAAGTCCGTGGCCTTCGATTTGCGCCCATCCTCGGCGAACCGCCGCGCATAGCTGGTCATGTCCTCGCCATGCTCCTCGAGCAGTTGCGACAGCGAGGCGCCGAAGAGATGCTCCAGATAGGTCATGCCGGCCTTGAGCACCTCATCGCCCCAGCCCAGGTCGACTTCCTCGACCGTGGCGCCGAGCGAGCGGAAGACATCGCATGCGGCAAGCGTGTTCCTGCGCACATCGGCATCCACTTCGAAGGAACCGAGGTCCATCGAGAAGGCGATCTTCCAGCCCTTGATCGGCTTGTAGTCGAGCGGCAGGCGCAGCTTCGGGCGCAGCGTGGCGATATCCAGCGGGCTCGGTCCAGCCATGACGTTTTGCAGCAGGATCGCGTCCTTGACGTTTCGCGCCAGCGGTCCGGTGTGGCAATAGAAGTCCAGGTTGAAAGGCGGCTCGTCGGGATTGCGGCCGTAAGGCGGCTTGAAGCCGACAAGGCCGCACGCAGATGCCGGGATGCGGATCGATCCGGCGATGTCCGAACCGGTCGCTATCGACGACGTGCCCGAGGTCAGCGTCGCAGCCGCCCCCCCGGACGAACCGCCCGGCGTGAAATCCGGATTCCACGGGTTGCGGGTGACCCCCCATCGCCTCGACCAGGTGTAGCCGGCGCAGCTGAATTCGGGCGTCGCCGTGCGCGCATGCACGATGCCGCCGGCCTTGATGATGCGCTCGTTCATCGTCGAGGTATGGCCGCATACGGCATCCCTGGTCAGCAGCGAGCCATGCGATGTCGGCTTGCCCTTGATGTAGCTCTCGTCCTTGATGCCGATCGGCAGGCCCTCGAGAGCCCCGGTCCTTGCGCCCCTGGCGTATTTCGCCTCTGCCTTCCTGGCCAGACCGATGGCCTCCTCGAAATGCGTGAAGGTGAAGCAGTTGATCGTCTCCTTCGTGGCCTCGGCGCGGTCGATGACGGCCCGCATCAGTTCCACCGGCGAGAGCTTCTTTGCCTTGAACAGCCGCAGCGCCTCGCTGGCCGGCATGTAGCAGAGATCGAGATCGGTCATGGGCAGTCTCCTGCGGTCGGCGGAACCGCGCTTGGTGCGAAGGGACACACCGGACCGCGCGTCGCGGTCCGGCGACTGTGGCCGGACAGACTTCGGCGCGGCTATTTCTGGAGATCGGTCCAGATCCTCGTATAGAGCGCCTGCACGTCCGGCGGACAGGTCGGCATGAACTTGCCCTTGGCGGCGAATTCAGCCGGAACCTCGACCTCCGGCGCACCCTTCATCTCGTCCGGCATGAACGGCTCGGAGCCCTTGATGCCGTTCGCGTAGTGCGCAAACGCCGAGATCATCGCCGCGTTCTGCGGGTCCATGATGAAGTTCTGGAACAGCTTGGCGTTCTCGACATTCTTTGCGTCCTTGAGAACCGCGACATTGTCCATCCAGATCGGATAGCCTTCCTTCGGATAGCCGTAGACGATCTTGTCGTTCTCCATCCGCTCGCGCAGCGATATGCCGTTCCAGTTCACGCCGGCCGCGATATCGCCCCTGCCGAGGCCGTCGACGGCCGCATAGTCGAACGACAACCATTTCGCCTTGGCCTCGACCAGCTTGTCGCGCACCTTCTTCAGCACCTGCTTGTCGTCGGTGCAGTATTCGCCGCCGAAATAGGAGATGGTGAGGAAAAAAATGTCGCCCATCTCCGGCACGACGTTGATCTTGCCGACGAGTTCGGCGGGCGGATCGAGGAAAACGGCCGACGTGTTCGGGTCGCCGGAATAGACCGACTTGTTCACCGAGACGCCGGTCGTGCCCCATTGCCAGGGAACGGTGTATTTGCGGCCCGGATCGAACGGCACGTCGACCCATTTCGGATCGACGTTCTTGAAGTTCTCCATTTTGTTGGGATCGGTCTCCAGCAGCAGGCCTTCGCTGATCCAGACCGGCATGACACTGGCCGACGGCACGACGATGTCGTAGCCCGAAGCGCCCTGGCGCACCTTGGCCAGCGCCGTGTCGTTGGAGTCATAGTCGGTGACGGTGACCTTGACCTTGTAGGTCTCCTCGAACTTCTTGATGAGGTCGGGATTGGTGTAGTTGCCCCAATTGTAGATGTTGAGCTCGCCGTCGGCGCGGGCTGCGCCTGTCGCGGCCATCAGCGACAGCCCGGCGACAGTCGCGATCGATTTCCAGTTCATGCTGTTCTCCCATTGTTGGGACCGGCCGCAAGAGCGGCCTCGGGTCCGACGAAAATAGTTCCTCTCATGCGTGGCCATTCACCGGCGGAGCCGGCTGTCCAACTCGATCGTCAATGTTAGCAGTAACTATGACTAAATATACAGTCAATATCTTTTTAACGCCGCGATCCCGGTTGGACTGCCGCAGGCGCAATCACTGATTGGCACGGCAAAGTGCGCGCCGGCGACGTCTCGCAGCCGTCGGAAACCCGGACCAATGCGCCGATGCGCCGGCAAACGTCTCATGGTATCGTCAAGGACGAGGGCATTGATGGATTGGGGCAAGCTTGGCGTGAACTGCCGCGGCTTGCAGGGTTAGGTCGGGGTCATGCGCCTTTTTTGGGCGACCGTGCTGCTGATGATCATGGGGCTCGTCTCCGCCGTGCGCGGCGGAGAGCGTATCGCCTTGACCGTCGCCGCTCCGGCTCATGACGGCGCACCCACCCTCGCCAAAGTCGATCGGATCGCGGCAAGCTTGCGGCTGATGGGCTTTACTGTCCAGTTGCTGGATGACGGCGAGCGCCGAACCGGCCTGCAGTCCGTCAGGCTAAGCCTGCAGGAGCTGATGCCAACGGAGACGAATTCCGCACCACAGGGCTTGGGCATATGCGCGCCAAAACTGTCATCCTGATTGTTCTCGCCGGCATGTTGGGCGTGCTTGCGGTAGTTTTCGCCAACAGCTGGCTGGCCGACCAGCGGAGTGCAATGGCACCGATGGCCAATGCGCCCGTCACCGCGACGCCGACGGAGAACGAGGCGAACGACGGCGGCTACGACAGCCCACAGGCCGGTCTTGGAAATGGCGGCTCGGGCAGCGGCGGCAGCGGCGGTGGTTCGGGTGGCGTCGGTTTGGCCGCCGGCGGCAGTTCGGGCAGCGGCGGCGGCGGTTGGGACAGCGGCCAGGAGCCTTATCCGATGGACGTCGCTCCGGAGACGAGCGAGGCCGAGGAAGCCGCAGCCTACGAGGCATACAAGCGCGAGCAGGCCCAGCGCGAGGCCTATGAGCAACAACTGCGGGCACAGGCTGAGGCGCTCAGGGCCGAAATGGAGCGCGCCGCGGAAACCGCCAAGGCCTCGGCCCCGGACCAGCCGTCGACGAGCGCTGGCCCCCCGCCCGCCGGCAACACCGAGATCGATCCCGGTGACGGTGTTCCGCCCCTGCCCCCTGATCCGGCACCGGCCTCAGCCCAGGACCAGCCCTCGACCGGGCCGGTCTTGGTTCCTGCCGGCGGCGCGGAGGTCGATCCCGACGATGGCAACCTTCCACCCCCGCCGCCCGCTCCGGAGCCGGCCACGGAGCAGGTCGTCCGGCACCCGGCCATCGATGCGCCGGACGAGGTGGTGGCGGGTGACGTCGTGACAGTATCGATCGCGTTGACCGAGGAGCAATTGACGCCAGAGGTCAAGGTGAAAGCCGCACCCGGCACGACAGTGACCGAGGACGGCGCACTGCGCATGGCGATGCCTGCCGGCACGGAGCAATGGCCGATCGACATCGATCTTTTCGCCTCGGGCTTCGATCTCGCCGATGGCGGCAAATGGAGCCGGCCAGCCACGCTCTATCGCAAAGGCGACAGCGATTTCGTCCGCTTCGAGCTCAAGGCGCGGCCGATCGGCCAGGACAGCAAGCCAGGCCAGTTCATCGCCCGCATCTACAGCGCCGGACGTTTCCTCGGCTCGGCATCGCGGCCCGTCACCATAGCGCGAACGCGGATACCCGCTCCCGGCGCCGAAACCGCCACCCCTGCCCCGACAATGCTGCTCGCCTCGGCGCCGAGACAGCCATTGACCGGCAGTATCGACCTCAACGGCGCCGGCGACGTGCCCGATCTCGACGTCACCATCCTCTATGACGATCCGAGCGGCCTCGGCTCCGGACAGATCATCATCCATTCGCCGCATCTGGCCGGACCGGTGACCGACAGTTTCTCGACGCCGCCGGAGATGGCGGCATGGCTGGAGTCCGAATACCAACGCCTGCTGCAGCTCGGCCTCAGCCTGCGCGGCGCGGTTTCGTTGCAGCAGCCTGCCGCAAGCAATGACCCGGAAGCGCAAAAGCGCTTCGTCATGCTCGCCGCCGAAGGCTTCGGCGATGTGCTCTATCGCGACTATGTGCCGAAGGTGTTCAAGCATGTTTTCTGGTCGTTGCGTGCTAAGGGCGAACTGCGCTCGATCCAGATCACCTCGAACAGCCCGACACTGCCCTGGGAATTGATCCGCCCGCGAAGCGACGACGGCGCGACGCAGGACGGCTTCCTCGGCATGGGCTATCGGCTGGCGCGCTGGGCGCCGCGAAGCATGTCCTCGCAGGTCGACAATCCGCTCGACCGGCTGGTCTTCACCGGGGTTGCGGCGGTAGCGCCCTCCTACGCCGACAAGCAGTCGCTGTCGTTCCAGCAGATCGAGATAGAGGCGCTCAGCAAGCTTTCCGGTTATCGCCGCTTCGACGGCGATTTCGTCTCTTTCGAAAGGCTCGTCGGCGAGGTCTCGACCGGCTTCATCCATTTTTCCGGCCATGGCGAGGTCAACCAGCCTGGCAGCGGCCGGCCGGTTTTTGCCATCGACCTCGTCGACCAGTCGCTCGATCCCGACACCTGGCGCGCGCTGGTCGCGGCCGCGCACGGGACGGGCAATCCCTTCTACTTCTTCAACGCCTGCGACAGCGGACGCTCACAGATGTTCGGTGGCTTCGTGCAGGGCTGGGGACCGGCGGTGCTGGCGAGCGGCGCATCCGGTTTCATCGGCGGCATGTGGCCGCTGACCGACCGCGCCGCGGCCGCCTTCTCTGCCGATTTCTACGGCGGCATCACCACCCGGCTCAAGGACGGGCCGGTCTACCTCGCCGAAATCCTGCAAGGCGTGCGCAAGCGCTTTTACGAAACGGGTGACCCGACCTACCTTGCCTATACTTTCTACGGCAACGCCAATCTTCAGGTCGTGACGCAGTAGGAGCCGGAAGCGCGGCCACGTGGGATAGCGATCTTACAGCGCTCTTTGCGGACAAGGCATTCCGGCGGTGTCGCCGCAACGCGAGGCCGTCGGCTGGGGCCGGGAACTCATATCTTCCGAATGCCGTACCAGTTCGGCGAAGACGAGGGCAAAACTTCCCAGCATCAGGAAGACGATAATCATGCGTGTCACCGGCAATAGACAGGTCTCGACTTGCTGGCCCCCGCCAACCCATCCACTGCCGGCTAACATGGCCCATCCGGCTTTACGAGAGCTTAAGCTTCGTCTTAACCATCACGTTCGGCCATCTGGCGACACAATGCGCGAGCAACTGCCTTTCATTGCCGTCCTGTGCCGCCCTTTGCAGATGCGGGCGGCCCATGCTACCCCGGCGCTGGCGCGGTCCGGAAACGGGCCGCCGCCAGCCGCTCGTCATCGGGAAGCCATGAGCAAAGCCGCCAGCCATTTCGCCTTCGTCTCGTCCGACACCGCCGACGCCAAAGCGGCGCTGGAAAGCCTGTCGTCGCACTATGGGCAGACATCGGTCGAAGAGGCCGAGATCGTCGTCGCCCTCGGCGGCGACGGCTTCCTGCTGCAGACGCTGCGTGACACGATGAGCAGCGGAAAGAAGGTCTACGGCATGAACCGTGGCACCATCGGCTTCCTGATGAACGAATACCGCGCCGGTGGCCTTGAGGAACGCATCGCCGCCGCGGTCGCCGAGACCATCCGTCCGCTGGAGATGCTGGCCGTGACGCATGAGGGCGAGACCGTCTCTGCGCTGGCGATCAACGAAGTGGCGCTCTGGCGCCAGTCCTACCAGACGGCCAAGATCCGCATCACGGTGGACGAGCAGGTGCGGCTCGAGGAACTGAACTGCGACGGCGTGATGATCGCGACACCCGCCGGCTCGACCGCCTATAACCTCTCCGCGCACGGCCCGATCCTGCCACTCGACGCGCCGCTGCTGGCGCTGACGCCGGTCAGCCCGTTCCGTCCGCGCCGCTGGCGCGGCGCCCTGCTTTCCAACAAGGCGACGGTGCGCTTCGACATACTGGAAGCCGAAAAGCGGCCGGTGAACGCGGCCGCCGACCATACCGAAGTGAAGGCCGTGGCCTCGGTCACGGTGCGGGAGTCACCGACCGCGACGGCCACGCTGCTGTTCGATCCCAACCATTCGTGGAACGAGCGCATCCTCGCCGAACAGTTCCGCTACTGAGCCGGCGCCAGGACAGGGCCTCGATTAAGCATCGCGATTAAGCTTACGTCTTCACAATCGCAGCATTTCCGGCCGTTTCTGTTGACAAATCGTGGGCTTGCGCCTAACTCCAACGCCGATCTTGCAGGCGCGCGGCGCCTGCCGCGACGGATACCGTTGCGCTTCCCCCTGTAAAAGCCAAAGACAGCCAAACTTGTCCTCAGACACCCAGACTGCTCAAGAAGCGTTGACATTCGCGGACCTCGGCCTTTCGCCGAAGGTCCTTTCCGCGGTCACCGATGCCGGTTACACCAAGCCGACGCCGATCCAGGCCGGCGCCATCCCGCATGCCTTGCTGGGCAAGGATGTGCTGGGCATCGCCCAGACCGGCACCGGCAAAACGGCATCCTTCGTGCTGCCGATGCTGACGCGTCTCGAGAAAGGCCGCGCCCGCGCCCGCATGCCGCGCACGCTGATCCTCGAACCGACGCGCGAGCTTGCCGCGCAGGTCGAGGAAAACTTCGTCAAATACGGCAAGAACCACAAGCTCAACATCGCGCTGCTGATCGGCGGCGTCTCCTTCGACGAGCAGGACAAGAAGCTGGAGCGCGGCGCCGATGTGCTGATCGCGACCCCCGGCCGCCTGCTCGATCACCGCGAGCGCGGCAAGCTGCTGCTCAACGGCGTCGAAATCCTCGTCATCGACGAGGCCGATCGCATGCTCGACATGGGCTTCATCCCCGACATCGAGCGCATTTGCGAGATGATCCCGTTCACGCGTCAGACGCTGTTCTTCTCGGCGACGATGCCGCCCGAGATCACCAAGATGACGGAAAAGTTCCTGCACGCACCGGTGCGCGTCGAGGTCTCGAAGGCCGCCTCCACCGCGACCAGCATCACACAACGCCTGGTCAAGTCCGGCTCCAAGCCCTGGGACAAGCGCGAGACGCTGCGCAACCTGATGAAGGCCGAAGACGCCGAACTGAAGAACGCCATCATCTTCTGCAACCGCAAGGTCGAGGTCTCGGAACTGTTCCGCTCGCTGCTGAAGTACGATTTCGATGCCGGCGCCCTGCATGGCGACATGGACCAGCGCGCGCGCATGCAAATGCTGGCCAATTTCCGCGACGGCAAGTTGCGCTACCTCGTCGCTTCGGACGTCGCCGCACGCGGCCTCGACATCCCCGATGTCAGCCACGTCTTCAATTACGACGTGCCGATCCACGCCGAGGACTATGTCCACCGCATCGGCCGCACCGGCCGCGCCGGACGCGCCGGTAAATCCTTCACCATCGCCACCAAATCGGACACCAAATACATCGATGCGATCGAGCGGCTGATCGGCAACAAGATCGAGTGGCACGACGGCGACCTGTCGACGGTGGTCGCCAGCGAAGGCGAGGACGAAGCGCCCCGCCGTGGCCGCGGCGCGCCGCGCCGCGCCGGCCGCAAGGACGAGGAACGCAAGGACAGGGGCGAGCGCAAACCGCGCGAGCGCCATGCCCGGCACGGCGAAGACACGCCGGCCCCGGCCCGCGAGGAGCAGCCGGTCGCGGCCGAGGCAACGGTGGCCGATATCGGCGAGCGGCGCGCGCGCAAGGAAGCGATCCGTTCCGAAAACAGCGAGCGCAGGGGCGATCGCAACGACCAGCGCGGCGAGCCGAAGCGGGAGCGCGACCGCCCTGCCCGCCACCGTCAGGAAGAAGACGACGCCACCGTCGGTTTTGGCGACGACATGCCCGCCTTCATGCGGATCGTCGCCAAGGTCTGATCTCTGTTCCGTTTCGACAAAAGGCAAGCCGAGCACTCGGCTTGCCTTTTCTTGTCTGGACGGCCTTGCGGGCCCTCACATCGGGCCGGGCATCATCTTGGTCGGCTTCTCCAGCATCGGGAACTCGGCCTTGTTGCATTTCACGTTCGGGTTGGTCGGGCTGAACACGCCGTTCGGGTTGTCCTTGAGCCAGGCGTGAAGGTCGTAGTGGACGAACTCCTTCGGGATGAGCGGATAGTGTCCCTCCATCGGCCCCATGAATTTCTGGCCGAATAACGAAGGTGCTTCCTTGACGTCCGGTGTCAGCGGCACCAGCCATTCGACCCCGACCAGCTTCAGGCCCTTCTTGGTCGGCTCATAGATCAGCACGTTGGGGCGCATCGGATCGAGTTTCTGCCCGACGCTGGGAACATTGACGAAGTGGATGCCCATGGCGCCCTTCGGATAATCCATCGTGCCGGCTATCTTTTCGCCGCTGTAGTAGACGCAGCCGACAGTCGACAGATAGAGGTCGCGGATGGCGGCGGTGTAGTCCTCGTATTTGGCGAGCGACTTTTTCAAGGCCTCGATGTCGGCCTTGCCGGCATCCTCGGCCTGAGCCGTGGCCGCGCCAAGCCAGGCGCCGATAAGACCCGTCAGAGCGAGGACACCGAAGCGAACTGTTTTCGTCATGCATTCCTCCCAGATTTTCTGATCTGGCCGTGCAAGACCGAGGCGTCGAACTTCTTGATTGCGCGGCCGATTGTACCGCCCCGTCCCTCTGGAACGGTCCGATGCTATTCCTTTCCACTATCCCGGAAAAGCAGTTCGTTAGAACTAGCTAATTCTTCAGGACGACTGGGTGAACTGAAGGCTGCCAATGTCGGTTCAAACGAAAACGGCCCCCGTGGGGGCCGTCTATACGTTTCGATGCCGAAGGGCTCAGGTGAGCGGCGAAAGCTGGATCTCGACGCGGCGGTTCTGCGCGCGGCCCTGTGTCGTCGCGTTGGACGCGATCGGCCGGGTCTTGCCGAATCCGGTGACGGCGAAGCGGCGCGAATCGACACCTTGCCCGGAGAGATAGTTGGCGACCGCGAGCGCGCGGCGCTGCGACAGGTCGAAATTGTGTTCGTCGCCGCCGGTCGAATCGGTGTGGCCGAAAACGTCGACCGTGGTCTGGCGGAACTTGTTCAGCACCAGCGCCACCGAATTCAGCACCGGATAGAAGCCGGGCTTCACCGCGTCCTGGTCGATGTTGAAGGTGATGTCGGATGGCATGTTGAGGATGATCTGGTCGCCGGTGCGCGTGACGCTGACGCCGGTACCCTGGAGCTGACGGCGCAGCTCGGCCTCGTTCTGGTCCATCGTGGCGCCGATGGCGCCGCCGGCGAGCGCGCCGATACCGGCGCCGATCAGCGCGTTGCGGCGGTCGTTGCCGCCGGCCAGAAGGCCAAGCCCGGCACCCGCGATCGCGCCAAGGCCGGCGCCGGCCGCCGTGTTGGAAACCTTCTGCTCACCGGTGTACGGATCGGTGGTGGTGCAAGCGCTCACCAATACAGCCGTCGCCACGACGACGAGCACAGTCTTCTTCATGAGAATGTCCCTCTCCAAACCGCGGCCATTGCAGCCGCGCCATATCAGCCCTTCCGGCGGTCTTGTAGCATGAAATACGGCGAAAAGCGGAACGGCAAAATGCCGATCAGAGCTTTTCCATCGTCGCCATGCGCGGCTGTTCCGGCCAGTGCCCCCTACCAGAGATTCTTGCCGTCGATGACGACGACCTCGACCTTGTCGAGATCGAAATCGTCGAACAGGCGCGAGTTCACGCTGATCTTCGGGTTGTCGAAGTCCGGCTCACCGGTCGACCAGTCGGGCGTTTCGGTGAAGGTGCCGCAGCCGCAGGTGGCGCAAAAGCCGTGCTTTATGGTCTTTGAGCCCCAGCGGTAGAACGAGACGTTTTCGGGCGGGCTGGTGAGCTTGAATTGCTCGGGCACATAATAGGCCCAGAGCGAGCCGCGTTTCGAACAGAAGGAGCATGTGCAATGCGTCACTGTTTGCGGCGCTTCTGAAACCTCGAATGTCGTCGCCTTGCAGTGGCAGCTTCCCTTGATGGTCATGAACGAATTCCTCTCCGTTGCCCGCCGTCCACCGCGGCAAGGCAACATAAAGAATCGCTCCTGACAACCGCCTGTCGGCAGGCTTGCCTGCCCGCTCTCAAAAACTGGAAAGCCCGATGCCCCTTGACCCGCAGGTCGGATGCCCGTCGCCTCAATAGGAGCGCGGCGGCACGAACAGGCAGATGGTCTTGCCGGCATCGAGTCCCGCCTGATGCGCGCACCAGTGGAATTCGCCGTCGGGGCTGTCCTTGACGCGCTTGTCGGTCATGGGAACCACCTCGCCCGTGCCGGCGATCACATAGCCCTCCGGCTTCTCCAGGACTTCGCCGGAGTGGGTCGTGCGGCAATCATAGTTGGCGCAGCACGAGAACGGATAGCTCCAGCCTTGCGGCAATGCCGCCGTAGGCTTGGCGTCATGCGCGAGCGCAGGCGCCGTCGACACCACGACCACCGCGGCCAGGAAAAACAGGAAGCGGCCAACCGGTTCAACGGCTTTGGCCTGTCGAATTGTGGCAGCAAACATGGGAACGTTCCTTTCAAACGAGCTCCAAGCCTTTCGCTTGCCCGTTCCCGGAACGTGTCTTCCCACTGGCCGGATCGTCAGGTCGCAGATACGCCGCGTCCGGCCATAAATGCTTCTATCCCCTCAGCCCGAATGCTGGGCTGATTCCTTGGCCGGCGCAAGAAGCGGCCGCATCGGCAACGCCGCGCCGCACGCCAAACCTCTGCAGCCAGAATCGTGCGCCGGCTTGGTTAACGAGCCGTTAGCGACGGATGTCTGGTGCCGGACAACGAAATTCGGATGAAGCTGGTTCCAGCCGTTCAACCGGGAATATGCTCATCATACTGCGGCAGGTCGTCGGTGACTGTGAACCATTTCGCCTTGGAACCGACGAAGATATGCGCCGCCGGGCGGATGCTCGGCGTATCCACCAGCGTCCCCATGGTGACGTGGACGTAGGCGCCCGCCCGCACCACCGAATAAAGCAGCGAGCCGCACTGCCCGCAGTGCTTGTCGTGAGCGCCGCTCGGATCGCCGAAGACCAGCAGCCTGTCGTCGCCGGCGGTCAGGCGCAGCTTGTCCCGCTCGATGCCAGCGAAGGGCTTGAAAGCCGACCCGGTGGCGCGCTGGCAGTTCGAGCAGTGGCAGTTCAAGGCATAGACGAATTCGTCTGCCACCTCGTACTGGACGGCGCCGCAAAAGCACTTTCCGGAAAGCCTGTGAGTATTTGCCTTGTCCGGCTTGGTCACAAGCGCCTCCTTCATCTGGTGCTCAAGGTGTCGGGCCGGCCTCACCTGAATATGGACATATCCTAGTCGAGATCCGCCACCGCTTCGCCCGCCCCACCCTCGATGCGGTGCGACAGCGAGGCTTCCATGAACTCGTCGAGGTCTCCGTCGAGAACGCTCGACGGGCTGGTGCTTTCGACGCCGGTGCGCAGGTCCTTCACAAGCTGATAGGGCTGCAGCACGTAGGAGCGGATCTGGTGGCCCCAGCCGATGTCGCTCTTCGATGCCTCGGTGGCGTTGGCCACCGCCTCGCGCTTCTTCAGCTCTTCCTCGTAGAGGCGCGAGCGCAGCATCTCCCAAGCCTTGGCCCGGTTCTTGTGCTGCGAGCGCTCGGCCTGGCAGGCGACTGCGATGCCGGTCGCGAGATGGGTGATGCGGACCGCAGAATCGGTGGTGTTGACGTGCTGGCCGCCCGAACCCGACGAGCGGTAGGTGTCGATGCGGACATCCGATTCCGAGACGGCGATGTCGATCGTATCATCGATGACCGGATAGACCCAGACGCTGGCGAAAGACGTGTGGCGCCGCGCATTGCTGTCGTAGGGCGAGATGCGCACCAGCCGGTGGACACCCGATTCGGTCTTCAGCCAGCCATAGGCGTTGTGGCCCTTGATCAGCACCGTGGCCGACTTGATCCCCGCCTCTTCGCCGTCGTGCACTTCCAGCACCTCGACCTTGAAGCGGCGGCGCTCGGCCCAGCGCGTATACATGCGCAAAAGCATCGAGGCCCAGTCCTGGCTCTCGGTGCCGCCGGCGCCGGCATGGATTTCGAGATAGGTGTCGTTGGCGTCGGCCTCGCCCGAAAGCAGCGTCTCGACCTGGCGGGCCTTGGCCTCGCCCTGCATCGAGCGCAGTGCCGCCTCTGCCTCGGCGACGACGCCTTCGTCGCCCTCTTCCTCGCCCAGTTCGATCAGGCCGATATTGTCTTCAAGCGCCTGGGTCAGGCCCTTGACGGCGGCGATGCCATCTTCGAGCTCCTGGCGCTCCCGCATCAGCTTCTGCGCTTCCAGCGGCTCGTTCCAGAGGCTGGAATCCTCGGCGCGGACGTTCAGGTACTCAAGCCGCTTGATGGCCTGGTCCCAGTCAAAGATGCCTCCTCAGCAGGGTTATGGCCTGCCTGATCTCGTCGACGATGTTGAGCGTTTCCGCGCGCATGGCTGCCAGTTCTGTCCAGTTGATTTTGGTCGGCGCGATACATAGGGACGGCACCGCCGCCTGTAAAGCGAAATGGCCGGCCGGATCGTGGTCCGGCCGGCCTCATTCGATGCGAGCCCGTCAGTAAAGCCCGCCGCCGCCATCCTGGATGGCTTGCGTGGCTTGCGGCGACAGCGCGCCGCCGGCGCCGTTCGAACCGTCGGCCCCCATGCCGATCACCCAATAGCTGTCGGCGGGGCCGGTGCCCGGCTTGAAGGCTTCGATGATCGTGCCTGCCTCGCCTTCGGCCGCCTTCATGCCGGTCTTGCGGTTGATGGCGATCAGCTTCATGCCTTCCGGAACCTGGAAGTCGATGTTGGGCGTGCCGTCCAGCGCCACGCGCATGAAATCCTTGAAGATCGGCGCCGCCAGACCGCCGCCGGTCGCGCCCTTGCCAAGCCCTTTCGGCGTGTCATAGCCCATATAGAGGCCGACTACGAGGTTCGGCGTATAGCCGATGAACCAGGCATCCTTCTCGTCGTTGGTCGTGCCGGTCTTGCCGGCGATATGGCGGCCGAGCTCGGCGATGGTGGCGCCGGTGCCGCGCTGCACCACGCCTTCCATCATCGAGGTGATCTGGTAGGCCGTCATCGGATCGAGCACCTGCTCGGAATTGTCGACCAGTTCCGGTTCGGACTGGTTCTTCCATTCGGCGGCGTTGCAGCCTTCGCAACCGCGCTCGTCCTGCTTGAACACCGTCTTGCCGTAGCGGTCCTGGATGCGGTCGATGAGCGAGGGTTTGATCGACTTGCCGCCATTGGCCATGATCGAATAGGCCGACACCATGCGCATCACGGTCGTCTCGCCTGAGCCGAGCGCCATCGGCAGGTAGGGCGCCAGATGGTCGTAGACGCCGAAGCGCTCGGCATATTCAACCACCAGCTTCATGCCCATGTCGTTGGCGAGCCGCACCGTCATCAGGTTGCGCGACTTCTCGATACCGGAGCGCAGCGTCGCCGGACCGGCCGCCGTGCCGTCGTAGTTCTTCGGCGTCCAGGTGGTGTTGCCGCTCTGGATGGTGATCGGGCCGTCCATGATCACCGAGGCCGGCGTGTAGCCATTGTCGAGCGCGGCCGAATAGACGATCGGCTTGAACGACGAGCCCGGCTGGCGCATCGCCTGGGTCGCCCGGTTGAACTCCGATTGCGCATAGGAGAAGCCGCCGACCATGGCCAGAACGCGGCCGGTGTGCGGATCCATGGCGACGAGGCCGCCTTCCACTTGCGGAACCTGACGCAGACTGTAGGCGCTGTCCGAGCCTTCGTTCTTCTGCACGAAAATGACGTCGCCGGGCTGCAGCACATCCGCCGGCGATTTCGCCTTGACGCTCTTGCCGTCGACGATGTGGCGCATGGCAAAACCCATGTCCTCCTTGCTGACGGTGCCTTCGACGCGCTCCTTGACGATGTCGCCCGAGACCTGGCGCGCCGGCTGCAGACCGATAGAGAGGCCGGTGTCGGAGCTGTCGAGGACGACGGCGAGCGACCATTCCGGCACGTCCTCCAGCCCCTTGACGTTGCCGAGCGGCACGCCCCAGTCGCCGGAGACATCGATGTGGGTCACCGGTCCGCGATAACCGCGCAGCGTGTCGTATTTCAGCAACCCGTTCTGCATCGCCTTGCGGGCAATCAGCTGGATCTTCGGGTCAAGCGTCGTGCGCACCGAAAGACCACCCTCGTAGAGCGCATTCTCGCCATAGCGCGCGATGATCTGGCGGCGCACTTCCTCGGTGAAATACTCGCCCGCGAACAGATAGGAGCCGTTGCGGCGCGGCGTCACGCCCAGCGGCTCGGCCTTGGCCTTGTCGCCTTCCTCGCGCGTCACGTAGCCGTTCTCGACCATCTGGTCGATGACCCAGTTGCGGCGCTCCAGCGCGCGGTCGGCATGCTTGAACGGGTGGTAGTTGTTGGGGCCCTTCGGCAGCGAAGCAAGGTAGGCCGCTTCCGCGACGGTGAGCTCGTTGACCGACTTGTCGAAATAGGTCAGCGCCGCGCCCGCCACGCCATAGGCGCCGAAGCCGAAGAAGATCTCGTTGAGATAGAGCTCGAGGATGCGATCCTTCGAATAGGCCTGCTCGATGCGGAAGGCCAGGATCATCTCCTTGATCTTGCGCTCGTAGGTCTGGTCCGAGGTCAACAGGAAGTTCTTCGCCACCTGCTGCGTGATCGTCGAGGCGCCAACCTGGCGCCTGCCCGAGCCGAAGTTCTGCAGGTTGACGATGATGGCGCGACCGAGGCCGGTCACATCGATACCGGGATGGTTGTAGAAGTTCTTGTCCTCGGCGGACAGGAAGGCGGCCTTCACTCGATCCGGAACCGCCTGGATCGGCAGATAGAGGCGCCGCTCGCGCGCATATTCGGCCATCAGCGCGCCGTCGGAAGCATGGATGCGCGTCGTGACCGGCGGCTCGTATTTGGCCAGCACTTCGTAGTCGGGCAGGTCCTTCGCCAGATGGCTGATGTAGATCGCCACGCCGGCGGCCACGATAAGGGCCAGCGTCGTGCCGATGCCGAAGAAATAGCCGATGAGACGAATCATGCCCGCTCCAGTCCGTGGTTCGGGAATTTCCTAAACGAAGCCGCCTGTCGCGCAAGCTTCAGGGACGGTCCCAATCCGCAATGGGAAACCCATGTCGCCACCATGTGGACAAAATACGGCAGCACGGGGTTTTCGGCTTCCCTCCGCGGAAATTATAGCGCCGGGTGTTGTCGCCATGCAACGCCGCCTGTGGTTGCAGGCGGCAGCAACGTCAGCCCCCGGTTCCCGTTCCGGCCTTCGCTGAAGCGAACAGCGCGACGGCATTGGTTATGCTCTGCGCAGCCTTGCCGCGCCAGTCGGCGCTGAGCAGTTGCGCTTCGTCCTTGGCGTTTGACAGATAGCCCAGTTCGACCAGCACCGAAGGCACGTCCGGCGCCTTCAGCACCTTGAACCCGGCGGAGCGCTGCGGGTTGTTGATAAGGCCGACGCTGCTCGAAAGCTGCCCGACCAGGGTGTGGGCGAAGCTCATCGAGAAGCCGTGCGTCTCGCGGCGGATCAGGTCGATCAGGATGTCGGTCACTTCCTTGTTTTCGTCCTTGATCTCCATGCCGGCGAACTGATCCGAGAGGTTTTCGCGATCGGCAAGCGCCTGTGCCTCGGGATCGGAAGCCTTGTCTGAAACGGTATAGACGGTCGCGCCGCGAATGCCCTTGACGCTGATCGTGTCGGCATGGATCGAGATCAGGAGGTCGGCTTCATGCTGGCGGGCGATGCGCACGCGGTCGTCCAGCCGCAGGAACTCGTCCTTCTCGCGGGTCATGAACACATCGTACTTGCCGACCGCGACGAGCTTGTCGCGCAATTCGGTGGCAAAGGCGAGCGTGACGTTCTTCTCGATGGTGCCGTTGAGCCCCTCGGCACCGCCGTCGACGCCGCCATGACCGGGGTCGATGACGACGGTGAAGCGATGGCCGGGATTGGAGATCGGTCCGGTTCCGACCCTGCCGCCCTTGTCGGTCGATACTGTCGAGCCGGTGGTCAACGCCTGGTTGGCGAGGGCGGCATCGAATTCGCGCGCCGAGGCCGCCGACATGTCGATGGCGATGCGATAGCCGCTACCGTCGTCGTTCTTGAGCACGTCGAGCTTGTCGACCGAAAACGGCCCCTTGCCGGTGAGGATCAGCCGCGATCCCTGGCCCTGATCGCCGTAGCGGACTGCCCGGACAAGGCCCCGCGCCTTCACGTCCTTGGCGCCAATGGCGAATCTGGTGCGCGGCAGGTCGACGACGAGGCGATTGGGACCGCGCAGCAGGAACCATTTGACGTCTGGCTCGCGGTCGAAAGTCATGACGATGCGCATCTTGGTGGCATCACCCGCCATCTTGAAGCCGGTGGCGCCAAGCGGCGCGTCGGCGGCGCGGGAAACGCCCGAAAACACGAGGAAAGCCGCCATCAGCACAAGCACGCAGGCGGCATGCAGGATAGGCCAAGCGGCGCAACGACCCTTGTTTGCGGTGCCTGCCAGTCCCATCTCTTTCCAGTCGCTCCCGGTTTGGCGCCAGGCGCCGGGTCGTTTCATCGAAGTGCCGGTTAGGCCGCGAACTCGATTAACGATTGGTATCCAGAGAAGGTTAACCAAGCCTTTTCACGCAAGGAACCGACGGCCGGGCTTCCCTAAGGGAACTCCTTTTTGCCGGCATCGGAAATCGGGGTTGCCTTCCCTGCCGCCAAATCATAAAAGCGATGGTGGATCACTGCAATCCTGGAACCGCTTCCTCCGCAGCTTCCTGCTACAGGTCAGATGAAAGGCGGCTCCTTTCGCTTCCAGCGAAAAGGCTTCAGGTGATCGCGACGAATTTCGCAGGCGTGCGCCCGTGGCGGGGGAATCGCCTGCGTGAGGAAAACGGCCGGGTTGTCCCGTGCCGGCTCTGTATGAGCAAACAAGCTGGTCCGGTTCGTCCGGGCTTTGGTTCAAAAGGTTCTGCTGGTGCCGATGGCTTCAAGCGCAATCATGGAAAGGTCCGCAACGAACCGCGCCATTGTGGCTGCGGGCGGCACCGCCATGGCGCTCAAGCGGCGGCCGGCGGACGTTCAATTGTCCGGCACCCATGTTTACCCAGGACCGAAGCAGCGGGCTTTGCCCCGCAGGCTGCGGCTGGCGGCTGCCGGGGGGAAACGAAATAATGCCCAACAAGATGCTGATAGACGCCTCCCACCAGGAGGAAACACGCGTTGTCGTCATTCGCGGTAATCGTATTGAAGAATTCGACTTTGAATCACAGGACAAGAAGCAGCTCAAAGGAAACATCTACCTCGCCCGCGTAACGCGCGTCGAACCGTCCCTGCAGGCAGCTTTTGTCGAATATGGCGGCAACCGTCACGGGTTCCTCGCCTTTAGCGAAATCCATCCCGACTACTACCAGATCCCGGTCGCCGACCGTCAGGCGCTGCTGCGCGCGGAAGCGCAGGAGGCCGAGGACGACGACGATGAGGACGGTGACGGCGAGGAGCACCAGGCCCGCGATCGCGGCCGGCGCGGCCGCCGGCGCGGCGGCAAGAACCGCGATCGCGGCGAGCACAAGCGCGAGGCGAGCGCCGCTGGTTCGGACGAGAACGGCGAAAGCAGCGAGGCGACAAGCAGCGAGGCGACAAGCAGCGAGGAAGCCGCGGTTGCCGGCGAAGACGTCGTCGAGGCGGTCGCCGAGACCGTCGAGGTCAGCACTGAGGCCGAGACAGAGCAAGGCGGCCAGGACGAAGGCGCTGCCGGGCATGGCGATGAGGCCGCTTCTGACGACAACGGCGAATCTTCGGAGGGCGGCCCCACCTCGATCGCCGCCAGCGTCGACGCCGATGTGATTTCCGAGGCGGTTCCGCAACCCGAACAGAACGGCGAAGCGCCTTCGAGCGACGACGACCGCGGCATGCTGGAAGAGGTGCAGTCCTCGCATCCCGACGACCACGAGATCGAATCGGTCGGCGCCGAGGATGCGCTGGAAGAAGTCCGCAACCGCCGCAAGCCGGTGCGCCGCCAGTACAAGATCCAGGAAGTGATCAAGCGCCGTCAGATCCTTCTGGTGCAGGTGGTCAAGGAAGAGCGCGGCAACAAGGGCGCCGCGCTCACCACCTATCTGTCCCTGGCCGGCCGCTATTCGGTGCTGATGCCGAACACGGCGCGCGGCGGCGGCATTTCGCGCAAGATCACCAACGCCCAGGATCGCAAGCGGCTGAAGGAGGTCGTGGCCGATCTCGAAGTGCCGCAGGGCATGGGCGTCATCCTGCGCACCGCCGGCGAGAGCCGCACCAAGGCCGAGATCAAGCGCGACTACGAGTATCTGATGAGGCTTTGGGAAAATGTCCGCAACCTGACGCTCCAGTCGACGGCCCCTGCCCTGGTCTATGAGGAAGGCAGCCTGATCAAGCGCTCGGTGCGCGACCTCTACAACAAGGACATCGACGAGATCCTGGTCTCCGGCGAGGACGGCTATCGCGAGGCCAAGGACTTCATGCGCATGCTGATGCCGAGCCACGCCAAGGTGGTTCAGCCCTATCGCGACACGACGCCGATCTTCGTTCGCAACGGCATCGAGGCGCAGCTCGATCGCATGCTGCAGCCGCAGGTGACGCTGAAGAGCGGCGGCTACATCATCATCAACCAGACCGAGGCGCTGGTCTCCATCGACGTCAATTCGGGCCGCTCCACCAAGGAGCACTCGATCGAGGACACCGCGCTCCACACCAACCTGGAAGCGGCCGAGGAAGTCGCCCGGCAACTCAGGCTGCGCGACCTTGCCGGCCTGATCGTCATCGACTTCATCGACATGGAGGAGAACCGCAACAACCGCTCCGTCGAGAAGCGGCTGAAGGATCACCTCAAGAACGACCGCGCCCGCATCCAGGTCGGCCGTATCTCGCATTTCGGCCTGATGGAGATGTCGCGCCAGCGCATCCGCGCCAGCGTGCTGGAATCGACCATGAAGCCCTGCCCGCATTGCGGCGGCACCGGCCACGTGCGTTCCGACTCCTCGGTGGCGCTGATGGTGGTCAGGGCGATCGAGGAATTCCTGCTCAAGGATTCGCGCAGCCACATCACGGTGCGCACGCCGTCCGCGACCGCGCTCTACGTGCTCAACCACAAGCGCGGCACGCTGGTGGAGCTCGAAAGCCGCTTCGGCCTGACCATCACGATCGAGGCCGACGATACGGTCGGCGCGCAGCACTATGCGATCTTCCGCGGCGCGATCGCCGAAAAGCCGGAGGGCTTCGTCGAAGCGCGCAGCCTGCCGACCTATGTCGAGCCGGAGGAGCCCGAGGACGAGATCGTCATCGAGGACGAAGACGAGGCACCCGCCGCCCAGGCCGAACAGCCGCGCCATCCCCAGCAGCAGCAACCGCAGCCGAGGTCCGGCGAGGATGGCGAAGGCCGTGACCGCAAGCGCCGCAAGCGCCGCCGGCGGCGCGGCGGCAAGGATCGCGATCGCGAACACGGCGAACGGGAGCATGGCGCCCATGCGGACGCCGTTTCCGCGCCGGCTCCTGCCGATGGCGTTCCCGCCACTGCAAGCGACGAAGCAATCGAAGCGGGCGACGAGGCTCCGGTCGGCATTGCCGAGGCCGCCGAGGCAGCGGATGACGGTCAGGGCAAGAAGCGCCGGCGCGGCAAGCGCGGCGGCAAGCGCAATCGCCGCGAAGAGGGCGAAGGCGTTGACGCGGCTGCCGGCGAGGAAGCCGACAGCGTCGAGACCGTTGCGTCGGAAGACGAAGCTGTCACAGCCGAACCCGTGGCAGTTGTACCCGTCGAGGCGCCGCCCGTGCCTGCTCCCGCCAATGACGACGCGCCAAGCACCGAGAAGCCAAAGAAGCCAAAGCGTGCATCGAGATCGAAGAAGGCCGTGGAGGCAGTTGCCGCCGAGACGGTGGCAGAGGTCGTGACGGAAGCCCCGGTCAAGGACCCGGCACCGGTCGAGCCGGCGCCAGCCGCTACCGCTCCGGCAGCGTCCGAGGAAGAAGCATCGGTCCGCTCGAACCGGCGCAAGCCGGCGGCGGTGGATGCTCCCGTCGTGCCGGTGATCTCGTCAAGCGTCAGCGACGAAGCCAAGGCCGAGGACAAGCCGAAGCGCGCCGGCTGGTGGCAGCGCAAGGGCTTCTTCTAAGCTTTTCAGTTGCTTGGACTGATTTTCTGACAAGAAAATCCCGCGTCGTGCACGACGCGGGATTTTTGTTTGGGCGCCAGGATCTTCTGGGCGCAAGGATCCGCCGGCGCTAAGCCGCGAAGATCGCTAAGGCGCGAAGATCGACCAGTTCATCATCCTCGCCAGCTTCTCCAGCGCGATCGAGCCAAGCTTGGAATTGCCGTTGGCATTGAGGCCCGGCGACCAGACGGCGAGCGAAGCGACGCCCGGCACGATCCCCAATATGCCGCCGCCGACGCCGCTCTTGCCGGGGATGCCGACGCGAAAGGCGAAATCGCCGGAGCCGTCATAGTGGCCGCAGGTCAGCATCATCGCGCCGATGCGGCGCGCCCGCTCGGCCGACACCACCGAATGTCCGGTTGCCGGGTTCTTGCCGCCATTGGCCAGGAAGCGGCCGGCCATCGCCAGTTGCCGGCAGCTCATGGCAATGGCGCAGTGATGGAAATAGACGCCCAGCGCCAGTTCCGGCGCATGGTGGAGATTGCCGAAGGATTTCATGTAGTTGGCAAGTGCGAAGTTGCGGTAGCCGGTGGCGCGTTCAGAGGCCGCGACCTCGCGGTCGATGATGATCGTCTCGTCGTCGGCCAGGAACTGGATGAAGCGCAGGATTTCGCCGATCGCCTCGCGCGGCTGGTGGCCGGCCAGCAATATGTCCGAGACGACGATGGCGCCGGCATTGATGAACGGATTGCGCGGAATGCCGTTCTCATGCTCGAGCTGAACGATCGAGTTGAACGGATTGCCCGACGGCTCACGACCGACACGCTGCCACAGCGCATCGCCGACATTGCCGAGCGCAAGCGTCAGCGTGAACACCTTGGAGATGCTCTGGATCGAGAAGGCTTCTTCGGCGTCGCCGGCGAGCAGCACGCGGCCGTCATTGGTGACCGCCGCGATGCCGAACTTCCTCGGGTCGACCTTGCCAAGCTGCGGGATATAGGTGGCGACGTCCCCGCGGTCCGTGCGCTCGGCCATTTCGGCGGCGACTTCGGCGAGCGCCTGTTCGAGTTCCGGCATGACGTCCCCGCTATTTCAGCCAGCGCTCGATGCGCGCCATCGACTCGACCATGTCGTCGTGGCTGCCGGCATAGGAAAAGCGCATCGTGCGATGGCCTTGAAGCGGATCGAAGTCGCGGCCGGGCGTTGCCGCCACATGCGCCTCGGCAAGCATGCGACGCGCGAAGGCCATGCTGTCATTGGTGTGCCTTGTGACGTCGCAGAAGGCGTAGAAGGCGCCGTCCATCGGCGCGGCAAGCGCGAAGCCCAGTTCCGGCAGGCGCTTCATCAACAGCTCGCGGTTCCAGGCGTAGCGTGCCTTCACCGCTTCCAGCTCCTGTGTCGCCTTGAACGCCTCGATCGCGGCGATCTGCGACAGTTCCGGCGGCGATATATAGAGGCTCTGGGCGACGCGCTCGACCGGGCGCACCAGCGCTTCCGGCAGCACCATCCAGCCGATGCGCCAGCCGGTCATGCAATAGTATTTCGAGAAGGAATTGATCACCGTCACGCCCGAACCGTAGGCGAGCGCCGTCGTGTCCGGCGCGGCATAGGCGAGCCGGTGGTAGATCTCGTCGGAAATAACGGCGATGCCGAGTTCTTCCGCCGTCGAAACCAGCGCGGCTAGCTCGTCGGCCGGGATTACGGCGCCGGTCGGATTGGCCGGACTGGCGAACAGCACCCCCTTCAGCGGCCTTTCGCGGTGCGCGGTTCTCAGATGCTCGGCATGAAGATAGGCATCGCCGCCAAGCTCGACCTCGACGATCTCGATGCCCAGCGCGGCCATGATGTTGCGATAGGCCGGGTAGCCGGGCGCGGCGATGGCGACGCGGTCGCCCGGGTCGAACATCGCCAGGAAAGCCAGGTTGAAGGCCGCGGACGACCCTGTGGTGACGGCGATTCGGCTGGCGGGCACATCGAGGCCGTAATGTTCGCCATAATGCCTGGCGATCGCCTGGCGCAGGTCCGCCAGGCCCAGCGCATCGGTGTAGCCGATACGGCCGACCTTCAAGGCCGCGGCGGCAGCCTGCCGCACACCTGCCGGCGCCGGGTCAGACGGCTGGCCGACCGCCATCGAAACCACCGGCACGCCGGTCGCCTTCAGCCGGTTGGCCTCGGCCAAGATGTCCATGGCGTGGAACGGCTCGACCTCGCCACGGCGCGAAAGCGAAACAACCATTTTCAAATCCAACACGCCAGGATCCGCCCTGGCAGCGCCGCACAAATGCCCGATTGATGTGGGGATCACAAGCGCAGGAAGTTTTCGGTGCCGACTTTTCATCCTTCGCCCGCTCGTCTACCAGTGGACCTGTCATGTTGAGCCGACCCAGATCGACCACTGCCAGATCGACCATTGCAGGAACCGCGCGCGGCTTCGTCACGCTTTTGCTTGCCGCCGCCGTCGCGATCTCCGGTTCGGTCGACGCGTTTGCGCAAAACGTGCCTATCGTGCGCGACGCCGAGATCGAGGCGCTGGTTCGCGACTATGCGCGGCCGATCTTCAAGGCGGCGGGCCTTGCCAATGACGGCATCGATATCGTGCTGGTCAACGATCCGAGCTTCAATGCCTTCGTTACCGGGCGCCGCATGTTCATCAACACCGGCGCGCTGATGACGGCGGAAACGCCCAACGAGATCATCGGCGTCATGGCCCATGAAGCCGGCCATATCGCCGGCGGCCACCAGCAGAAGCTGCGCGACCAGCTGGAGCGCGCCAAGACGATGGCGATCATCGCCACGCTGCTCGGCGCCGGCGCCATCGTGGCCGGCGCCACCACCAACAGCCGGGGCCTCGCCGGCGCCGGCATGGGTGTCGCGGCGGGTGGCGGCGAGATGGCGCAGCGCAGCATCCTCGCCTATCAGCGCACCGAGGAGACGACCGCCGACCGCTCGGCGATCACCTATCTCAACGCCACCGGCCAGTCCGGCATGGGCATGTTGAAGACCTTTTCCCGCTTCCAGAGCGCCTTGTCGCTGTCCGGCACCCAGGTCGATCCTTACCGCATCAGCCATCCGATGCCGCAGGAGCGCATCGCCAACCTCGAAACGCTGGTCAAGCAAAGCCCCTACGTCAACAAGCTCGATCCGCCGGCGCTGCAGCAGCGGCATGACATGATGCGCATCAAGATCGCCGTCTACATGCAGGGACAGGCGGCCGCCTCGCGTCTGATGCGCAAGAACCCGGGCAGCCTCGCCTCGCGTTATGGCGATGCGCAGATCGCCTATTTGTACGGCAACCTCAATGCCGCGCTCGCCAAGACCGCCGCCTTGATCAAGGAACAGCCGAAGAACCCTTACTTCCAGGAGTTGCGCGGCGACATACTGATGAAGGCGAACAAGCCGAAGGACGCCGCTGACGCCTACGCCAAGGCGGTCAGCCTCGATCCGGCGAAATCGGGACTGCTGCCGGTCTCGCTTGGCCAGGCATTGATGGCGATCGGCACCCCGGAATCGCTCAAGAAGGCGGCCGCGCAGATCAGCAACGGTCTCGGACGCGACAAGGAAAACGCCGCCGGCTACCGTTACCTGGCGCAGGCCTATGGTGAGCTCGGCGAGATTCCGGCGGCCGATCTCGCCACCGCCGAAGGCCATTTCTATTCCGGCGACTACAGGAACGCCAAGATCTTCGCCATGCGCGCGCAGCAGAAGATGAAGCGTGGCGAGCCGGGCTGGCTTCGCGCCCAGGATATCATAAACTACGCGCCTTCGGGCAAAACCAAGTGAACCTTCCGGCCGCGCCAGGCGACTGAAGCGGACCGCAACAGGCAAAAAAGGGATCGAGGATCATGAACAAGGCAATCCTGCTTGGCACGACGGGGGCGGTGGCGGCCCTCGCCATGCTGGCGGTCGGCTTCGCCGCCGGAAATCCGCAGGTGGCAAAGGCCGATACGGCGCAGGTCGCCGAGGCGGCGTCCCCGGACACCAAGATCGACCGCAAGGAAGTGGAAGGCATTATCCGCGACTATCTGCTGAAGAACCCGGAAGTGCTGCTCGAGGTCCAGGACGCGCTCGAGGCCAAGCAGAAGGAAGAGCAGCGCATTGCCGCCCTCGGCGTCATCAAGAACGCCAAGGACGAGATCTTCAACTCCACCTTCGACGGCATCGTCGGCAACCCGAACGGCAAGGTCACCATCGTCGAGTTCTACGATTACAATTGCGGCTTCTGCAAACGCGCCATCGAGGACATGCAGGCGCTGACCAAGGCCGACCCTGACCTGCGCTTCGTGCTCAAGGAATTCCCGATCCTCAGCCCGGATTCGCAGAAGGCCAGCGTCGTCTCCATGGCCTTCCACCTGATGATGCCGGAGAAGTATGGCGCTTTCCACACCGCGCTGCTCGGCGGCCAGGGCCGCGCCACCGAGTCGATCGCCATCAAGACCGCGGTCTCGCTTGGCGCCGACGAGGCCAAGCTGCGCGAGAAAATGAAGGATCCCAGCATCAACGAGGCGCTGGCCCGCACCTATGATCTTGCCACCAAGCTGTCGATCACCGGCACCCCCTCCTATGTGGTCGGCAACGAGGTGGTGTTCGGCGCGCTCGGAAAGGACGTCCTGACCGAAAAGATCGAGGCGGCGAAGGCCGCGCTCTGACCCCCGTCGGGCCCTTGCGGCAGGCGGTTTTCCGCCTGTTGTGGACAGCGAAAGAACGCACTTGCGCTCTTTTCGCGGGCGTCTATGCCCATTATAGAGGCCCAGTGCGCCGGCTTGGGGCCGGCGCCGGGAAAGGTCGGCATTCTTGAAAACGGTTTTCGTCCTGAACGGTCCCAACCTGAACGCGCTCGGCAAGCGGGAGCCCGGCATCTATGGCGGCAAGACGCTTGCCGCCATCGCCGACGACTGCAAGAAGGCAGGCGCCGACCTTGGGCTGGAGATCGATTTCCGTCAGTCGAACCATGAGGGCGACCTCGTCGACTGGATCCACGAAGCCGGCGACAAGGCTGCGGGCATAGTCATCAATCCGGGCGCCTACAGCCACACCTCGATTGCCATTCACGACGCCATCCGCGCTGTCGCGCCGCTGCCCGTCGCCGAAGTCCATCTCTCCAACATCCATGCGCGGGAACCGTTCCGCCACGTCTCCATGGTCGCGCCGGTCGCCGTCGGCATGATCTGCGGGTTCGGGCCGCTCGGCTACACGCTTGCGCTGCAGGCGCTGGCGGCACGCCTGTGACCGGCCAACAAACAGAAGGCTCGAAAATGTCTATAAAGAAGACCGGTGTTGACCAGCAGCTGATCCGCGATCTGGCGGGCATACTGAACGACACCAACCTCACCGAGATCGAGGTCGAGCTCGGTGACCTGAAGGTGCGCGTGTCGCGGCAGGCGCAGACCGTGCACGCGGTGGCGGCTCCCGCGGCCGCCTATGCGCCGGCGGCAGCCCCGGCGCAGTCCGCGGCGGCGGCCGCCGCGGCGCCGGCCGCCGACCAGTCGAAGAACGCGGTGCCCTCGCCAATGGTCGGCACCGCCTACCTGGCGCCCTCGCCCGACGCCAAGCCGTTCATCGAGATCGGCCAGAAGGTCAAGGAGGGCCAGACGCTGCTGATCATCGAGGCGATGAAGACGATGAACCAGATCCCCTCGCCGCGCGCCGGCACGGTGACCGCGATCTTGTTCGAGGACGCCCAGCCGGTCGAATACGGCATGCCTCTCGTCGTCATCGAGTAGAGCCGGGAATGTTCCAGAAGATCCTCATCGCCAATCGCGGCGAAATCGCCCTCAGGGTGCTGCGCGCCTGCAAGGAGCTCGGTATCCAGACCGTGGTGGTGCATTCGACGGCCGATGCCGACGCCATGCATGTCAGGCTGGCCGACGAGAGCGTGTGCATCGGTCCGCCGCCGTCACGCGACAGCTACCTCAACATCCACCAGATCGTCGCCGCCTGCGAGATCACCGGCGCCGACGCCGTGCATCCGGGCTATGGCTTCCTGTCGGAGAACGCCAAGTTCGCCGACATCCTCGCCGCCCACAATATCACCTTCATCGGCCCGACCGGCGACCATATCCGCATCATGGGCGACAAGATCGAGGCCAAGCGTACCGCAAAGCGCCTGGGCATTCCGGTCGTTCCCGGCTCCGATGGCGCGATCAGCGAAGAGAAGGAAGCCAAGCGCGTCGCCGCCGAGATCGGCTACCCCGTCATCATCAAGGCTTCGGCCGGCGGCGGCGGGCGCGGCATGAAGGTGGCGCGCAGCGAGGCCGACCTCGAGATCGCCCTGCAGACGGCAAAGTCGGAAGCCGGCGCCGCCTTCGGCGACGACGCCGTCTATATCGAAAAATACCTGGAGAAGCCGCGCCACATCGAATTGCAGGTATTCGGCGATGGCGCCGGCCGCGGCGTCCATTTCGGCGAGCGCGACTGCTCGTTGCAACGCCGCCACCAGAAGGTCTGGGAAGAGGCGAATTCGCCCGCGCTCAACGCCGAGGAACGCGCGCGCATCGGCGGCATCTGCGCCAAGGCCGTCGCCGATCTCGGCTATTCCGGCGCCGGCACCATCGAATTCCTCTATGAGGACGGCGAGTTCTATTTCATCGAAATGAACACCCGCCTGCAGGTCGAGCATCCGGTGACGGAGGCGATCACCGGCATCGACCTCGTGCACGAGCAGATCCGTGTCGCCTCCGGCGGCGGTCTCTCGGTCCGGCAGGAGGACATCAAGTTCAACGGCCACGCCATCGAATGCCGCATCAATGCCGAGGACCCGCGCACCTTCACGCCCTCGCCGGGCACCATCACCCATTTCCACACGCCTGGCGGGCTCGGCATCCGCGTCGATTCCGGCGTCTATTCCGGCTACAAGATCCCGCCCTACTACGACAGCCTGATCGGCAAGCTGATCGTGCATGGCCGCAACCGCGTCGAATGCATGATGCGGCTGCGCCGGGCGCTGGACGAATTCGTCGTCGACGGCATCAAGACGACGCTGCCGCTGTTCCGCGACCTGGTCGGCAACCCCGACATCGCCAATGGCGACTACGACATTCACTGGCTGGAAAAATATCTGGCTAAAGAGGAATAGCCGCTGAGCTTGCAGTTATAATGCCGCGATGACCCGTCCTTATGCGCCCGGCTATCGCATCCCGACCGACCTGTTGCTGAAAGCCTATGCGTCGGGCGTCTTCCCGATGGCCGAAAGCGCCAGCGATCCGGAAGTGTTCTGGGTGCGACCGGAGACGCGCGGCATCATTCCCCTCGATGGCTTTCATACGCCGCGCAGCCTGAAGAAGACGATCCGCAAGCACCCGTTCGAGATCCGCTACGATTTCGATTTCGTGGCGACGATCGACGGCTGCGCCGAAAGGCGAGAGGAACGCCGCTCGACCTGGATCAACGCGCCGATCCGCGAGGCCTATGTCGATCTCTATCGGCTCGGCCATTGCCATTCGGTCGAGGCCTGGCGCGAGGAAAGGCTGGTCGGCGGCCTCTACGGCGTCTCGCTCGGCCGCGTGTTCTTCGGCGAAAGCATGTTCGCCAAGGAAACGGACGCGTCCAAGACCTGTCTCTATCACCTGGTCGAGCGGTTGAAGGCGCGCGGCTTCGCGCTGCTGGACACCCAGTTCACCACCGAGCACCTCAAGCGCTTCGGCGCCGTCGACGTGCCGCGCGGCCAATATGAGAAGATGCTGGCCGAGGCCTTGAAGGGCGAGGCCATCTTCTCGCCATGAGGCCTTAGCGATCAGCCTTTTGCTGAAGCCTCTATCGGCGTTTGCGCATGGAACATCATCTTCCAGCCATTGGTGCGATGCACGTAGCCGGTGCTGACCAGCGCGTTGTAGATTTCGCCATTCTCGCGCGTCGCGTGCGCCTCGTAGGTCAGCATGACAATGTCGCTGCCGGGTTCGACCATGCCCTTTAGGTCGATGTCGAGATCGCGCCAGCGACGTGGCTTGCTGGCGGTTTTAGCCAGATCGGCATTGCTGATCGCATGCGCCATCTCCGGAAAGGCCACGAGGCATTCGGCATCGGCGTTGGCCGCATAGTAGGCCGCATCGCCGGTCCAGAATCCCCTTTCGAGGTCTAGCAATTCCTTCTTGCTGACCGTCATGTGCTTGGTTGCTGACATCGCAAGATCCTCCATGCGCAACAGTGCGCAATCGCTCTTTGCCAACGTGTGGCGAACGAAGCGGTTCCCCGAATCTGCTGTTGGATCAGTTGGCCTCGCCGCTATCCGGCTCGGTCGCAGCCGGAGTGGCGGCGGCTTTCGACTTGGACGTATCGACCTGTGACGCACCGGTCTTGGCGGCCTCGGGCGGCGGCACGTCCGACTTCTGCTTGCAGCCCTTCAGCCAGACGTCATAGACCGCATGCTCGACGGCGTTGAGGCCGGGGCTCTCGGCGAACATCCAGCCGGTGAAGATGCGGCGGATCTTGCGATCGAGCGTGATCTCGTCGACCTCGACGAAGGAATCAGTCTTCGGTTCCTCGGTCTCCGGCCGCGAATAGCAGATGCGCGGCGTCACCTGCAGGGCGCCGAACTGCACCGTCTCGTCGATATAGACATCGAAGGTGATGATGCGGCCGGTGATCTTGTCGATGCCCGCGAACTCGGCCACCGGATTGGTGATGCGGTCGGCAGCCACCGGCGCCGCCTGTGTCTGCGCGGCCGCAAACGTCACCGTGCAGACGGCGAGCGCGGCTGTTGCCGCCGCCACGGCGCCCATCGAGATTCGGCTGAAGATGCTCATGCGAGGATACCGGTGGTTGCGCCCGGGTGATTCTTTCACGCCAAGGCTAGTCGCCGTTTTCAGATCAGCAAGCAGCTAAACGTCAATTGTGGCGACAAAGGACCGATCAGCACCTTGACCGTGGATTACGAACCGGGCGTCCAGGCGTCATAGTCGCCGGTCACCTGCGGGCGATGCTGGTTGGTGAGCACCGAGCCCTTCGGACGGTAGGCGGCGGGGCTGCCGGTGAGGTTCGCCTGGTGCGGTTTCTGCCATTCGCGCGGCCGGTAGTCGTCGCTCGGCGGCGCCACGTCGACACGGTGATGGATCCAGCCGTGCCAGCCCGGCGGGATCTTCGAGGCTTCCGAGTAGTCACGGTAGATGACCCAGCGACGGGTGCGGCCTTCCGAATCGATGCCGCCCTCGTAATAGGCGTTGCCGGCTTCGTCCTGGCCGACCTTCCTGCCGTGGCGCCAGGTGTGGAAGCGCGTTCCCAGCGTCTGGCTGTTCCACCAGGTGAAAAACTGCGTAAGGAAAGTTTTCATCCAAGTCCTCGCGGCGGCAGCGGCTGCGCCTTTATCCTGCTTATGGCGTCAGGTAACCGCGAAGGCAAGGGTTTTGCCGTGGCCGCAATGTAAATGGTTCGTGCGCTAAATCGATACAGCGGCGCGGGCGGTCGCAGCCATGCTTGCCAAGCAGTTCCCATATTTCTAAAGCTCTGCTCGCCCGCCAACGGGCGCCTGGTCGGTGCCCGGCTGAGGGAGGTGAAGATTGGTCCAAGACCCGCCCGCCACTGGCCGGATCAGCGCCGACGCCATTCGCCGTCGCAAGGGCGGCGTGCCGATCGTCAGCCTGACCGCCTATACCTATCCCTTCGCCCGCCTGCTTGATCCTCACGTCGACCTGCTCTTGGTCGGCGACAGCGTCGCCATGGTGCTGCACGGCCACACGACCACGCTCGGCGCATCGCTGGAAATGATGATCGCGCACGGGCAGGCCGTGATGCGCGGCTCCACCAGGGCCTGCGTGGTCGTCGACATGCCGGCCGGCAGCTATGAGACTTCGGCGGCTGAGGCCGTCGCTTCGGCGCGGCGGATCGTCGAGGAAACGGGCTGCCAGGCGGTCAAGCTGGAGGGCGGCGTCGACATGGCCGGGCAGATCGCCGCGATCGTGGCCAGCGGAATCCCGGTCATGGGCCATATCGGCCTGCAGCCGCAATCGGTGGAGAAGGATGGCGGCTACAAGATCAAGGGCCGGACCGAGGACAATGTCGCGACCCTGTTCCGCGACGCCGAAGCGGTGGAAAAGGCCGGCGCCTTTTCCGTCGTCATCGAGGGCACGGTCGAAAGCGTCGCGGCTGACCTTACCCGCGCCATCGCCATTCCCACCATCGGCATCGGCGCCAGCCGCGACTGTGACGGCCAGATCCTGGTCATCGACGACATGATCGGTCTGACCGTCGACCGCGTGCCGAAATTCGTCAAGGAATATGCCCACCTGCGCGATGTCGTCTCGGACGCCGCCGCCCGCTACGCGGCGGAGGTGCGCGACCGCGCTTTTCCCGGCCCGGACCACGTCTTTGCCGCCACACCCGATAAGGATAACGTATGAGCCGACCGATCGTCGTCGAAACGGTTTCCGCCCTTCGCGCGCAAATCCGCGACTGGCGGCGCGAGGGCCTCGGCATCGCCATGGTGCCGACCATGGGCGCGCTGCATGACGGCCACATCTCGCTGGTCAGGATGGCGCTCGCAAGCGCCGAGCGCTGCGTCGTCTCGATCTTCGTCAATCCGACGCAGTTCGCGCCGACGGAAGATCTCGACAAATATCCGCGCCAACTTGCCCGCGACCTCGACCGGCTGGCCGAGGCTGGCGCGCATCTCGCCTTCACGCCTGGCGTCGCGGAAATGTACCCGGCCGACTTCGCCACCAGGATTTCGGTCGGCGGCCCCTCCTCCGGCCTGGAATCGGAGTTCAGGCCGAGTTTCTTCGACGGTGTCGCCACCGTCGTGGCCAAGCTCTTCCTGCAGGCGGCTCCCGACCGTGCCATCTTCGGCGAGAAGGACTATCAGCAGCTTTGCGTCGTCAGACAGCTTTGCCGCGATCTCGACCTGCCCGTCGACATCATCGGCGCGCCGACGGTCCGCGACGCGCATGGCCTCGCCATGTCCTCGCGCAACGCCTATCTCGACGAGAAAGGCCTTGCGGTGGCGCGCCAGCTCAACGTGGTTCTGCGTCGGACGGCTGCCGCGCTCACAGCCGGCGCCGACGAAGCCGGCGCGACCGCCGAGGTCCGGCAGGCGCTCATCGAGGCAGGCTTCCAGAAGGTGGACTATGTCGCCGCGCGCGAAAGCCTGACACTCGCTCCCTGGCGGCGCGATCGCGAAGGCCGCTTGCTCGCCGCCGCCTGGCTCGGCACGACCAGGCTGATCGACAACTTGGAAATCCCTGCCAGCACGCAGCCGCCCTGAGGCGCTCGGTCATACCTTTCGTCCGCGGCGCAGACCCCGCAGTGAACTATCCGAGCGCCTTCTCCAGGATCAGCGCAGGCAGCCCTGATCCGCCGCCGCAATCGGCGGCTTTGCCGGCGGACGCAAAGCCTTGCGATCGGTAGAAGGCGATTGCCGCCGCGTTGGCCTCTTCCACTTCGAGGCGCAGCTTGCTCGCCTCCGGAAAGCTGACCTCGATCTCGTCGAGCAAGGCCGTGCCGATCCCTTGCCGCTGGCAGGCCGGGTGCACATAGAGCTGGTGCAGGAGGACGATCTTCGGGTCGGTGGTGGCGGCGGCGAAAGCCATGCCGCCGAGCCGCTTGCCGTCGTCGGCGACCAGGAATTCGGAGTTCGGCCGCGTCAGCCACGCCTTCAGCGAGGCGATCGAATGCCAGTCGTCGGTGATCGCCGTCACCCGTTCGACGCCATAGATGGCGTCATAGCTCGCGTGCCACGTCTCGACCAGCAGCGCGCGGATCGCAACAAGATCGCGCTCGCTGGCGGTACGGACGAACATCGCTTTATTCGATGCCGAGCTTGGCCTTGACCAGGTCGTTGACGGCCTGCGGATTGGCCTTGCCGCCGGTCGCCTTCATCACCTGGCCGACGAACCAGCCGGCCATGGTCGGCTTGGCGCGCGCCTGCTCGACCTTGTCCGGATTGGCGGCGATCACCTCATCCACCGCCTTCTCGATGGCGCCGGTGTCGGTGACCTGCTTCATGCCGCGGCTTTCGACGAGCGCGCGCGGATCGCCGCCCTCGTTCCAGACGATCTCGAACAGGTCCTTGGCGATCTTGCCGGAGATCGTGCCTTCCTTGATCAGGTCGAGGACGGCGCCGAGCTGCTCGGGCGAAACCGGAGCGTTTTCAATGTCTTTGCCGGCCTTGTTGAGGGCGCCGAGCAGATCGTTGATGACCCAGTTGGCGGCGAGTTTGCCGTCGCGCCCGGCAGCCACCTTCTCGAAATAGTCGGCGATCGGCTTTTCCGACACCAGGATCGAGGCGTCGTAGGTCGACAGGCCGAGCGCCGCGATCAGCCGCGCCTTCTTGTCGTCCGGCAGTTCCGGCAGGTCCTTGGCCAGCGCGTCGACATAGGCCTGGTCGAATTCAAGCGGCAGAAGATCCGGGTCGGGGAAATAGCGGTAGTCATGCGCCTCTTCCTTGGAGCGCATCGAACGCGTCTCGCCCTTGTTGGGGTCGAACAGCCGCGTTTCCTGGTCGATCTTGCCGCCATCCTCGAGGACGGCGATCTGCCGGCGCGCCTCGTATTCGATGGCCTGGCCGATGAAGCGGATCGAGTTGACGTTCTTGATCTCGCAGCGCGTGCCGAAGTCGCCGCCCGGTTTGCGCACCGAGACGTTGACGTCGGCGCGCAGCGAGCCTTCGTCCATGTTGCCGTCGCAGGTGCCGAGATAACGCACGATGGTGCGGAGCTTGGTCACATAGGCCTTGGCCTCGTCGGCCGAGCGCATGTCGGGCTTGGAGACGATCTCCATCAGCGCCACGCCGGAACGGTTGAGATCGACATAGGACATGGTCGGATGCTGGTCGTGCATCGACTTGCCGGCATCCTGCTCCAGGTGCAGCCGCTCAATGCCGACCTCGATGTCCTCGAACTCGCCCTGCCGGTCCGGGCCGACCGAGACGATGACCTTGCCCTCACCGACGATCGGCTGCTTGAACTGCGAAATCTGGTAGCCCTGCGGCAGGTCCGGATAGAAATAGTTCTTCCGGTCGAAGACCGACTTGTGATTGATCTCGGCCTTCAGGCCGAGGCCGGTGCGGATTGCCTGCTTGACGCATTCCTCATTGATGACGGGCAGCATGCCGGGCATCGCCGCGTCGACCAAGCTGACATTGGCATTGGGCGCCGCGCCGAAAGAGGTCGCCGCCCCGGAGAACAGCTTGGCCTCCGAGGTGACCTGCGCATGCACTTCGAGGCCGATGATGACTTCCCAGTCGCCGGTGGCGCCGGGGATCAGGCGTTTTGCGTCGGGCGTGCGGGTATCGATGATGCTCATGGTGGCCTGCGCTTCTGGCTCGCGAGAATTGCGATTTACGCGAATTTGGATGTTGGCCTTCGCTAGTGCAATCCGCTCCATGAGACAAGCGCAAAGCCCGCATGCTGGCCTTTTCGGCCGCCTTCGCTTATTGGACGTCCATCCAATGGAGAGTGGATGTCCACTTACGCTCAGTCCCGGTAAGGCCCTGACCTCGTAGCGAGGCAGGGCGACAAAACCTGAAACCCCGTGCCGCGAAATCCCGCGGCGGCGGCTTTCGTTGTTTTCCCGGGAATTCTCCAGATGGACATTTCGCGCATTGAACAGCGCGTCCTGCACCTGCTCGCGCAGGGTGGGCGCATCGAAATCGAAAAGAATGCCAGTAAGAAGATCGCTTCGGTCCAATGCCTGACCCGCGACGGCTGGCGCTACCCAGGCGTCGATCTCGAGCTGTTTCGAAAACTGAGACGGAAGAAGGCGGTGTCCTCGTCGGGTGGCGGCCCCTACCGCATCACCCGGCGCGGGCTCGAACTCGTCCGCGCCGAACTCGACAACAGATAGAGGCGTTCGCGCCTCAACTTCCGCCGACCGGCAGCGGCCGGCGGATCGTCTGTGCGATCGCTAGGCGGTGGCGATATAGGCCCTGATCTCCTCGGCCTCGCGCTCGACATCCTCGATGCGACGCTTGACGACGTCGCCGATCGACACGATGCCATAGAGCAGGCCGTCCTTTTCCACCGGCAGATGGCGGAAGCGGCCCTTGGTCATGATCTCCATCACCTCGTTGACGGTGTGGTTCTCGTTGCAGATCTTCACCTTCGGCGTCATCGCCGAACGCACCGCGATATCGAGCGCCGCAGCACCTTCCTTGGCCAGCACGCGCACGATATCGCGCTCGGAGAGGATGCCGACGATCTTGTGGTCGCCATTGGTGATGACCAGCGCGCCGATCCTGTGTTCGGTCAGGATGCGAATGGCCTCGCTCAGCTTTTCGTTCGGCCCGAGCGTCAACACGTCATGGCCCTTCTTCTCGAGAATTGCCTTAACAGTCATGGCGTCCTCCTCAGCTTTTGCTTGCCGGTTCCTGCCCTGACCGGCATTCACGTTCCGGTGAACATGGTGCGCCGTGATTGTTTGCATTTCAAGTGCGGCGCGGCCTGTCTGGCCTGCCGCGTCGCGGCGGTCCGACGGATCGCTATCTCAGTAGGATTTCTTCATCGGCCGAATGCTGATCTCCGTTACCTCGGCGGTCCACGGGAGCGTAAGTGAATCAATCACGATTGCGGCGACATCCTCCGGTTGGAGTAGCAGATCTGGCTCGAAAGCTCGTCCCTCGGTCACACATAAATCTTCGGTTCTGGTCGTCGCCGTGCGGCCCGGAAATACGCTGAGAACGCGCACATCGTCCCCATTGACCTCCTGCCTGAGGGTGTCGGCAATGGATTTGAGCGCATGTTGGGTAGCCGCGAAATGGCCTCGTCCTGCTGCGCAAGTCAGCCCCGCGCTTGAGTTGATGAAGACAATTTGACCTCTGGGTCGCCTAAGGAGAGGCAGCGCTTTCTGTGTAAGGACCAGAGGCCCACGCACATTGGCGGCATATTGCAAGTCGATCTGCTTCGCAGCGGCCTCTTCCAATTTTCCGTGACTTATGATTCCAGCGCAGTGAACCAGTATGTCAAGGCGGCCGAATGCCCGATCAATACAACGACACAATTGTTTGATCGCTGTTTCATCAGTTAGATCGCATATCCTGATATTGACTTGTTGCCCAAACGGCCTGCAGAGATCGGCTGTGCAATTTAGTCGACTTTCGTCTCGACCCACTAGACATAAACGCGCCCCAGCCATTGCCAGGGCCAAGGAAATGCATCTGCCAATCCCGCCGCTTGCTCCGGCGACCAGGGCGCACTGCTGATAGAGTTTCTTGCTGAACAAAGGGCTCGCAGGATCCTTGGCCTGCGTATCGGGGCCAACATCGCCTGCGATGGCGGCCTCGGCTTTCCCGAGATTGTTGGATTTGGACATCGTCCTAGCTTCCTTTCCACAATGTATGCGTGTGGCGGAGCGCGATGCAAGATGACGAAAAGGTGTAAAGTGGTGGTAAGCCAACGTTCCAAAGCATTAGAATGATGGAGAGATTCCAATAAATAGGCTTCGAAGGGATGCAATCGGAGCAAGAATGGCGCTCGGAAACCTCACGTCTTGGCCCGCAGCAGGGATCGCTCAGGGCGTCCGGTCGCGGCGGTCGAAAACGCGCACCCCGAAAAAGCCGGCGACGAAGCCGCCAATATGGGCCTCCCAGGCGATCTGGCCGTCGATGCCGGGAGCAAAGCCGACAAGTCCGGTGACGAGGTTGATGACCATCCAGACGCCAAGAAAAGTCATGACGCCGCGCGAGCGCAGCACCGCGCCGATCGGCAGCGGCGCTCCGGCGAAGGCCGCATGGCCGGACGAGCGATCGACACGGAAGCCGTAGCGCGCGGCCGCTCCCATCATGCCCGAGATCGCCCCCGACGCGCCGACCAGCGGCGTCTGCTCGAGCGGATGCAAGGCAAAGAACAACGCAACCGCCGCAAGCCCGGTCGCCCCGAAGAACAGCGCGAAGCGAAGCGCGCCGTAGCGGTTCGCCAACGGCGAGCCGAAAGCGGCCAGCCACACCATGTTGATCACGAGATGCGCGAGCCCGCCATGCAGGAAGGCATAGGTGAAGGGGCTGGTGAAAGCATAGACATCGAGATCGTAGCGGCCGGAATAGCGCACCGGGATGAACGCTGCCCGCACCAGCAGGGCGAAATCCTGATCGTCGGTGAGCGTGTAAACGCGGATCAGGTGGACGACGACGCAGATGCCGATCACCGCCAGCACCACCGGCGGCAGATTGAATATCGGTTCGCGGCGCGGCTCGGGCGCGTCATCCGTCTGTTCGATTTCCGAAGGGCTAACCGGTTCGCTCATTCACAACGGTCCAGGGATTCGATTGGCGAGCTTTAGAGCAAGGTCGCCAAGGTTGAAACACTTCTGTTCCCCCCACGGCACCCGGCGCAGCCTCGCTTTCAATTGCTACGAAACCGAAAGGAAACGAAGCGGAAATGCTCTGGCGTTCGCGAAACTCGCAACGCGTGTTCTCGGAAGCAACAAGACCCCTTCCTAGAATGCGGCCGATTTTCAAAGGGGCCACCTATCAGAATGCCGGCATGCGCGTGTTCGACATATCCGACCCCTACAGGCCGATGGAAACCGGCGCGCTGGTCCCGGCGGCGCCTGCCGGCATGGTCGACAAGCGCCCGAACCAGCCGCAGGTGATCCAGTCGACCGACGTTCGTCGACGCCAACGGCATCGTCTATTCGCCAGACCACAATGCCGGACCAGCGATCTTGGAATATGAGGGGTGACAAGCGTCACCCGCCGCCCCACCCAACGCAGCCCACCAGCCGAAGCCAACGCACCTTGCCACAAGCCGCCTCCGCCATCGCCGTCTCCGTTGCCGGCATCGAGAAATCCTTCGGCCCGACGCGTGCGCTCGCCGGCGCCGACCTTGCCGTCGCCTCCGGCGAGATCGTGGCGCTGATGGGCGCCAACGGCGCCGGCAAATCGACCTTGGTGAAGATCCTGTCGGGTTCGCACACGCCGGATGCGGGCACGATCACGCTAGGCGGCAAGGCGATCACCTTCGCCTCGCCCAGCGCCGCCAAAGCCGCCGGCATTGCGACGGTGCATCAAGCGACAGACCAGGCGGGGGCTGCCGGGTTGACCGTCGCCGAGAATCTGGCGCTCGACGAGCTCTGCAGCCCGGGCGGGCGTTTTCTGGTCTCGAACAGGTCGATCCGCAAGCGCGCGCGGGAGATCGCGGCGCTGATCGATCTCGACCTGCCGCTCGACCGCGACTTCGTCGATTTGCGCCCAGCCGATCGGCAGTTGATCGCCATCGCCCGCGCCGTCGCGGCGAGCGCCTCCTTGCTGATCCTCGACGAGCCGACATCGAGCCTGTCGGCCACCGAAGCCGAGCGGCTGTTCGCCGTCATCAAGCGGTTGCGCGACAGCGGCATGGCGATCCTCTACATTTCACACCGGCTCGGCGACCTCGCTGCGATCGCCGATCGCGCCGTCGTCATGCGCGGTGGCCGCATCGTCGGCGCTTTTGCCAGGCCGATCGACTTCCCGGCGGCGGTTGCCGCTATGATCGGCCGGCCGCTGGAGGCCGGCACCCATCGTGGCGAGGCGTCGACCGCACCCGTGGTCCTGTCAGTCAAGGGCGCCAGGCTGGTCGCGGGCGCCGCACCTTTCGACCTCGAACTCCGCTCAGGCGAGGTCGTCGCCATCACCGGCACGCTTGGCTCCGGCAAGAGCCGGCTGCTGCGCGCCCTTTTCGGCCTTGAAACCCTTGCCGAAGGCACTTTCGGGCTTGATGGGAAACCCTGGCTTTCGAGCGGGCCAAGACAGTCGATCGAGAACGGCGTGTTCATGGTCGCTGAGGATCGCTGGCAATCCTCGCTGCTGCCTCCGGAAGTTCCCGGCGCCTCCATCGCCGGCACCATCGCCCTGCCGCATCTGAAACGCTGGTTTCCGGGAGGGCTGCTCAGGACCAAGCGCGAGCGCAAGGTCGCCGCCGAGGCGATCGCACGGCTCGGCATCAAGGCGCGCGGTCCGGAAGACACGCTCGACGAGCTTTCCGGCGGCAACCAGCAGAAGGTCGTGCTCGCCCGCTGGCAGGCGGCGCCTTGTCGGCTGCTCCTGCTCGACGAGCCGTTCCAGGGCGTCGATGTCGGCGCTCGCGCCGACCTGATCGCCGCCATCCGCGGCAGCCAGAGCGGCTCGGCCACGCTGATCGCGACCAGCGACACCGAGGAAGCGCTGGAAGTCGCCGACCGCATCCTCGTCATGCGCAACCATTCCCTTCATGCGGCCGAAGACGGCCATGGCCCGCTCAGCGACCGGATCGACAGGGTCGAGGGCGAGGAGACCGCCGGAGACCCGAGATGACCGAATTGACGACAACGCAAGCCGCCCCGCGTCCCTCGCTTCTGCGCGAGATCCGCCGATACGCGCTCTTCGCGCTGCTTGCCCTGATGGTCATCGGCTTCTGGTATGTGCAGCCCGCCTTCATCCGCTCGGCCAATCTGTTCTCCATCCTGCAGGCGGTTTCGGTGGTCGCGATCCTCGGCGTCGGCGTGTCGATCACCATGGCGGCGGATGGCTTCGATCTCTCGGTCGGCAGCGTCGCCGCCTCCTCGGTGATGGCGGCAAGCTATGCCATGGTCGTGTGGCAGATGGAGGCCGCCGAAACGATGGCGCTTGTCCTGCTGATGGGCGCTCTGATCGGCCTCGCCAACGGGCTGCTGATCATCCGCGTCGGCGTGCCGGATCTTCTCGCGACGCTGGCGACCATGTTCCTGCTGGCCGGCCTGCAGCTGATCCCGACCGGCGGCCGCTCGATCACCGCCGGCATGGTGCTTCCCGACGGCTCGACGGTGCCCGGCGCCTACGATCCTGCCTTCCTGATCCTCGGACGCTCGCGGCTCCTCGACCTCGTTCCGCTGTCCGTCGTGGCGATGGCGCTCGTCGCCCTCGTCGCCTGGTTCCTGATGGAGCGCACGCGCTGGGGGCGCGTCTTCTATGCCATCGGCGGCAACGAGACGGCCGCGCACCTCTCCGGCGCGCCGACCAAGGCGTACCGCCTCTCCGCCTATGTCATTTCGGGCACGCTGGCATCGCTCGGCGGCCTGATCGTTGCCTCGCGCGTCGGCCGCGGCGACGTCTCGGCCGGCAACTCGCTGCTGCTAGACGCCGTCGCGGCCTCGCTGATCGGCTATGCCGTGCTCGACAAGCGCCGCCCGCATGTGATCGGCACGGTCGTCGGCGCGATCTTCGTCGGCGTGCTCTTGAACGGCCTCACCATGCTGAACGCGCCCTACTACACGCAGGATTTCGTCAAGGGCGTCGTGCTGGTCGGCGCGCTGGCGGCGACCTTCGGCCTCGGAAAGAAGCGCTGAGAGCAATTCCAGGAAAAGTGTGTTTGCGGTTTTCGTCCGTAATTGCGGCGGCATATCTTCTCAGCTTGGCCTCGACGGGTTTAGACTGCAAAAAATTCTCTGATCCTGTCGGCTAGGCCCGCGCTCCGCCGTCCTTGATGGTAGCTATGCGAACGGGAGGAGAAAAATGCCGGAAAAAGTCCTGGTCCTGATCGGCACGAAAAAAGGCGCCTTCATCGCCGAGAGCGACGGCAAGCGCGGGTCTTGGAAGCTGCGCGGTCCGTTCTGCGAACACTGGCCGATGAACCATGTCGTCGGCGACCCTAATACCGGCGCGATCTACGGCGCCGGCGGCAATGAGTGGTTCGGGCCGGCGGTCTGGAAGTCGGACGACCTTGGCGAGACCTGGACGCATTCCAGCGAGGGCTTGGCCTATGAAGCCGGCGAGGAACCGATCAAGGCGGTGTGGAGCCTCGCAAGGCGCAACGGCAGCCTCTATGCCGGCGTGCAGCCGGCCGGCCTGTTTCGCTCCGATGACGACGGCGTCACCTGGAGCCACATCGAGGGCCTGCAGCGTCACCCGAGCCGCAAGGACTGGAACCCGGGCGGCGCCGGCCTCATCCTCCATTCCATCGTCACGCACCCAAAAGACGAGGAGCAGATCTGGGTAGGCATCTCGTCCGCAGGCGTGTTCTACACCTGGGACGGTGGCAAGACGTGGGAGCCGCGCAACCGCGGCACCCGCGCCGACTTCCTGCCCGAAGGACAAAACTATCCAGAGTTCGGCCAGTGCGTGCACTGCCTGGTGATGGCGCCCGGCAAGCCCGATCGGCTCTACCAGCAGAACCATTGCGGCATGTACCGCTCCGACGACGGCGGCAAGAGCTGGCAGAGCATCGAGAAGGGCCTTCCCTCGACGTTCGGATTTCCCGCGGCCACGCATCCGCGCGACGCCGACACGCTGTTCCTTCTGCCGCTCAACGGCGACAGTGCCGGCCGCTACGTGCCGGACGCGAAGGCGGCGGTCTGGAAGACCGAGGATGCGGGCGCCACCTGGTTGGACGAGCGCAAGGGCCTGCCACAGGAGAACTGCTATGCGGGCGTGTTGCGGCAGGCTATGGCGACCGACAGCCTCGAGCCGGCCGGCGTCTATTTCGGCACCAGCGGCGGCTCGCTTTTCGCCAGTGCCGATGAAGGCGAAACCTGGTCGGAGATCGCTCAGCATCTGCCCGCGATCCTGTCCGTCGAGGCGATGGTGGTGAGCGAGTAACGCAAATGTCGAACGCCACCGCCCGCAATGTGCCCCTGGTCGTCGCGCGGCTCCCGGGCGTGCTCATCGACCTGTTTCCTGGCGCGCCGCGCCGGGTCGAACTGCCGGCCTCCACCGTGAAGGAAATGATTGACGGGCTGGACGCGCGCTGGCCCGGCATGCGCGACCGTATCTGCGATTCCCGCCCCGCGATCCGCCGCCACATGAACGTCTTTCTCGATGGTGAAAGGGCAACCCTGGAAACCAGGTTAGCGCCCGGCACCGAGGTTTTTGTCCTGACGGCCATCAGCGGCGGCTAGACGCACAGGGTTGCCCAAGCCTTCGGGCAATTTCTCCTCTCCCGCGCGGCAAGCGAGGGAGAGGAGAAGCGAAGATCAGTTGGTTGGAATCCAGCTGGCGGCGGCCGCGTCGCTCTGGCCGAAGGCGGGAAGCTTGGCATCGAGATCCTCGACCGTCTTGATGCCGTTCTTGCGCAGTTCCTCCTGCGTCAGCAGCACCGGCTTGACGACGATGCTGTGTCCCGGATCCTCGCCGGCGACCAGCTTGGCCGCGGCCCGCACCGAAACCGCGCCGACGACAGCCGGATTGGTGGCGGCGGTGGCGACCCACGGGCTTCCTTCCGCGGTGATCTCCGTGATGTCGGCTGTAGACACGTCGGCCGAGTAGATCTTCACCTTGCCGGAGATGCCGAGTTCGTCGGTGGCGAGTTTCACGCCGCGCGCGAACTCGTCATAGGGAGCGAAGACGACGCTGATATCGGGATTGGCCTGGAAGGCCGCCTTGGTCTGATCGGCGGTCGACACCGCGGTCGTGTCGTTGACCGTTCCCCAGCGCGCCTTCTCGACGATGCCGGGATTGGCCTTCTTGGTCTTGTCCCAGATCTCGTTGCGGCGGTCGAGCGGCGCGAAGCCGGCGACATAGACGTATCCCGCCAGGAACGACGTGCCGTTGTCCTTGAGCGCCTGGCCGAGCGCCGCCTTGGCAAGCTCGTGATCGGACTGTTCGACCTGCGGGATTTTGGGATTGTCGAGATTGACGTCGAAGGCGACGACCTTGATGCCGGCATCGAGCGCCTTTTGCGCAACGTCCTTCAGCGCCTCGGGCTGGCCGTGGTCGATGATGATGGCCTGCACGCCGAGATTGATCGCCTGCTCGATCTGATCGCGCTGCGCGGCGGCGTCCTGCCGGCCGGAAAAGATCTGCAGGTCGATGTCGAGCGCTTTCGCCTGTTTCGTCGCGCCGGCCTGATAGGCCTGGAAGAAATCACCAGCGGAGATGAAGGTGACGAGCGCCACCTTTACGCCGCCCTTGTCGAAGGGCACCGGAGCACCGGCGATCCCCGCAGCGGACGCCGCACCGACTGGCACGGCGCAAGCGAGCAGGCCGGCGGCGAATAGTCCTAGAATGGAAGTCTTCATGAGAAATTCCCCGTGAATACGCCGACAAGGCACGTCTCCGGACTGCGGGATCGCCGCCGTCGCGCCTCGATGTGCGAATTCGCGAAAGGTACAGCGGCGGCGGAGCCGCCCGGAACGCAGATTTTTCTCTTTCCAAGCGTGCGATTGGCAAATGTTGCTGTTGCCAGTCACGGTGTCCGGGGATCGCGCTACGAGCCTGCGCTCGAGGCGTCTGGCTGTTGCGGCCGCTGGAGAGCTTCCCGCCCGCTCGTGCCGCGAATCGCTGCATGCGCGAATCAAAAAGAAGCCGTCCAAGGTCCCCCCTTGAACGGCCGGTCGAGCCCCCTGCTCCCCTGAAACTCTTAACTGAAGTGCTGCCGATCGTCGCGAAACGACCGCTTCTGGAGTGGTTTTGATGTGCCACAGGCAGGGTTCGGCGGCAACGTAAACCACTTGTTAACCTTAACGTCCCCGACCCGTGAACAAGTGTTAACGATGCTGGCACGCATCCTGCTCCGCAACGCATGTAGTCATCGGAGGGCGCCCTGTCTGTTCGCCGATGGGACATGAAAAGACAGATTGCGCGAAAGAGCACACAATGAACCAGAACGGATCGATCACGCTGTTCCAATATTGGAACCAGCTGCGTGATGGGCGCCCCGCCCCGAAGCGTTCGGAAGTGGAGCCCGCCGACATCAAGTCGCTTTTGGCCGACACATTCATCCTGGAAAGGGATACGCGCGGCGAAGCCGTGTTCCGGCTGGCCGGGACGAGGCTTTGCGCCGGCTATGGCCGCGAGCTCAAGGGGTTTTCCTTCCCCTCGCTGTGGCGCGAGAAGGACCAACGGCTCGTCTCGCGGCTGGTCCACGGCGTCTTCGAGCAGAAGTCCGTGGTCCTGATCACCTATGAGGGCTTTAGCCGCAACGGCCGTTCCAACAAGTTCGAGCTGCTTGCGCTGCCGCTCGACGGGGGCGTCGAGAATCCGCGCTGCCTTGGCGTCATCAGCGCCGCCGAAAGACCATTCTGGCTCGGCGCCGATCCGATCACCGACGCGCTGATCGACTCGATCCGCGTCGTCGATCCGGACAAGGAGCCGATGTTCCTGAAGAACCGGCCGGCGATCAACGTTCCCTCGCTTGTTCCGTCCGAATTCGACCCGCCAGAAACGTTTTCTGCGCTCGGCCGCGCACGTCGCATCCGTCATCTGGTCGTGTTCGAGGGCGGGCGCGGCGAATAGCCGAATCCGTCTCCGGATCGAGCGCAAAGGGCTCGGCTTTTCCCCTTTGTTAACCTGCTTTGCTGTAGTTTTGCGGGTGAAATTCCTCGCATCGACGCGCGGAATGCCAACGGGGTGTAGGCAGTCATGAGGTCAACGGCGGTCGACTACGCGCCGTCCCGCGCCGAAAGGCGTAACTTTCAGCGCGTCCGGGTCAAGATCTATGGGCGCTTCATGCTGGAGGACCGCACCGAGCACCCGTGCCAGGTGATCGACATGTCGCCGGGCAATGTGGCGCTGCGGACCGAGCGGGTCGGCATGCCTGGCGAGAAGGTCATCGCCTATATCGACCACATCGGCCGCGTCGAGGGCATCGTGACCCGCACCTCGCAGGACGGTTTCGCCATGACCGTCATCGCCTCGGATCGCAAGAAGGACAAGCTCGCCGCGCAGCTGACCTGGCTTGCCAACAAGCACGAGCTCGACCTACCGGAAGACCGCCGCCACGAACGCGTCGCGCCGCGCAACCCGATGAGCGTGCTTCAGCTCACCGACGGGCGCCAGTACCAGTGCCGCATCATCGACCTGTCGCTCTCGGGCGCGGCGGTCGAGATCGACGTCAAGCCGGCGATCGGCGTGCAGATCATGCTGGGCACGATGCGCGGCCAGGTGGTGCGTCATTTCGAGGATGGCGTCGCCGTCGAATTCGCCGTCATCCAGCGGCCGGAAACACTGGATTCCGAATTCAACACGCCGCGCGCCTGACGAACGGCACGCGACCAACAACCGAACCGGCCCGTAGCGGCCGGTTTTTGTTTTTCACCCGTCCCCGCACCCGCCGGCGCCCGTTAACGAACATCGACCATTCGGCGCAATGCCGCCCTTAACAAGGCCGCCAGAATTTTAGATCAAGCTAATTCAAATTTTATGCTTATTCTATTGGGGTTTTACTCAATGTCTACTTCGGGTTTTTGCGTCAAATAAATCCGACTGTGGGATGGTCTCCTCGAACGGGGAGACTAAGCAATGAAAAAGACGAGGGGCAAGCTATTGCTCATGGCAATAGCGATGCAGCTTTCCGCTTGGGGAACGGCATATGCGGGACCGGCCTTCATGCACACGGGCGGCCGCACCACGCAGCCGGTCGGCCATTATGAATTCTGCCAGAAGCTGCCGCAGGAATGCAACGAACGCACGCCGAAGCAGGCGCCGATCGAACTGACGCGCAAGCTGTGGGCAGCGATCGTCAACATCAACAATTCGGTCAACACCAGGATCACGCCGCGCACCGACATGGAAATGTGGGGCAAGGAAGAGGTCTGGTCCTACCCCGACAGCGGTTTTGGCGACTGCGAGGACTATGCGCTGGAAAAGCGCCGCGAGCTGATGGACATCGGCGTGCCTGCCGGCGCCCTGCTGATGACGGTGGCGCGCCAGCCGAATGGCGACGGCCACGCGGTGCTCACCGTGCGCACCAGTCTCGGCGAGTTCATCCTCGACAATCTGCAGCCCAAGGTGATGGCCTGGACCGACACCCCCTACACCTACCTCAAGCGCCAATCGACGGAGAATTCGGGCGTTTGGGTGACGATCAATGACGGCCGCGAGGACGCGGTCGCCAGCGTCCGCTAAGGCGCCAATGCATGCCGTCCCGTGGGGGAATTTGGGGCGACGGCATGCATGAACAAGTTAAGCGCGTCGCCCTCATGCGACGTGCTTAGGGAGAAAACCCGGTCGAGTCCCCACCCTCCCCGTCCCCAACGACCGGGTTTTAGGAGCCGGCCCTGTCCCCGGGCCGGCTCCGCCATTTCTTGGGGTGTGCACGCTACCTTTGCCTCGCCGTCGGTTGAGGGCAATATGGCCGATCATCGCGGATCGGTGCTGTGCTGGAAATTCCCGAAGACCGTTGCGAACGCGCCAGGCTGTTCAAGGCCATAGACGACGCCTTCAAGGCCGGCGATTTCGACGGGCTCGGCATTGCCCTGGGCGGCGCGCCGCGCTGGTTCGACGAGCGCATGCCGTTCGAGCTCGGCCTTGGCCATCCGCTGGAGTATGCGATCTACTGGAGTCCCCTCGCCTTCATCTCGGCTTTGATCGAAGCGGGCTCGAATCCGAACTACGGCGACCATGCCGGATTTCCCTCGATCATCGCGGCGCTGTCCACCGAGCGGACCGACAAGCATGACATCATCCGCGCCCTGATCGAGCACGGCGCTGACCCCGACATGCGTGGCGTTAACGACTGGACGCCGCTGCATTATGCGGTGGCGATGCGCGATGCCGAAGCGATCCGCCTGCTTCTGGCGGCAGGCGCGGACCCGGCGCTTAGGACCCGCATCGACGACTATACGACGGCGCTGGAGGAAGCCGAGGAAGCCGGCTTCGAGGCTGGCGCTGTGCTGCTGCGCGAGGCGCTGGGCAAGCCTGGCTCGAATCCTGGCCGGAAACGTTGAGAGATGCCAATGGCCGCCGCCGGTCGCGGCCTCAGACCTTCCTCAGCCCGGCCTTGAAGCGCTTGCCGTTGGCGACGTAGTGCGCGGCCGAGCCGCGCAGCCTGGCGACTGCGGCGTCATCGAGTTCCCTCACGACCCGCGCGGGCGAGCCGACGATCAGCGAATTGTCGGGAAACGCCTTGCCCTCGGTGACTAGCGCGCCAGCGCCGACCAGCGAGTTCTTGCCGATCCTTGCTCCGTTGAGCACGATGGCGCCCATGCCGATCAGGCTGTTGTCGCCGATTGTGCAGCCATGCAGCAGCGCGCGGTGACCGATCGTGCAGCCCTCGCCGATGGTCAGCGGAAAGCCTGGATCGGTGTGCATCACCGTATGCTCCTGCACGTTGGTCCCGGCGCCGATGGTGATCGGCTCGTTGTCGCCGCGGATGACGACGCCGAACCAGAAGCCGGCATCGCGGCCGATGTTGATGTCGCCGATCAGCGTCGCGTCCGGCGCGATCCAGTTGCTGTCGGCATCCACAAAGCTGGGCGCTTTTCCGTCGATCGCATAGGTCGGCATTGTCCGTCTCCGAATCGTCTCACGCTGGAAAGTGAGCCGACCCTAGGAGACCGGTCGCCCAGGATGCAATGGCGAGCAGGACAACGCCCTGCGCCAGCGCCCAGGCAATCGCCGTGCACCCGCACGACATCAGCGCCAGCGTGGTGATGCGGCCCTGCCTGCGGGCATCCAAAGCGTCATTGGCGAGCATGAACGGCCCCGCGCATGCCGTCGCGGCCAGCGATCGCAGTATGTGCGAAGGCGACACATAGGGCTCGACGAAGGCAAGCCTGCGGCCGCTGGCCAGTTCCATCGCCGATCCCATCAGGCCGCCGGCGGTGAGGCCGACGGCGAAAGCAAAGAGCACGAGTTCCACAGCACCCATCTTTACCTTCCGTTTACCATGACGTCGCACAGTCGCATCCGACAGGCGCGCTGCAAGAGCCATGCCGCGCAATGTGTGCCGCCCGGGGACATCCAGCGGATCGGCGACCGTAACGGGGATAGCGATGAAGCAGGCGGCAACCGCGAGTGGCCCGGAATTCGAGGTTGTCGATTCCACGCTGATGAAGCGGGTGTTCTATGCCTTCGCGGCGCTGGCGCTGCTTTCGGTGGCGATCAGCCTCGGCGGCAAATGGTTGGGGCGCTCGATCGCCATGGCCGGCTACACCGACGACACGACCATCCACGAGGTGGTGATCGGCAACAATGTCATTGCCGTCCCGGCCAATTTCATCCGCTTCGAGCAGGCGCGGCGCGACGGCATCGCCTCGCGCCTCGACCTCTATATGCGCTACCCCGAGATGGACGGCTACAGCACAGCCGCCCGCGACGACTTCAACCATACGGGCGCGCGCAAGAACGTCGTCTTCCTCTCCTTCGAGCAGCAGATGATGTCGCGCGACATGAGCGGCCGCTTCGCCCCGATCTACAGCGCGCTGATCGTCCAGCCCGGCACGCCGGGACCCGGCGGCACGACGCTTTATGGCTTCACCGAGAAATCAGGCTATCTCAACGAGGTGCTCGCGGTGGCCGGCCGTCCGGGCAAGGACCCGTTCGTTGCCCGCTGCCTGAGCGGACCGAGCGCGGAGGAATCGCTGGCGCCTTGCGAGCGCGACCTCCAGGTCGGCGATGGCCTCAGCCTCACCTATCGCTTTCCCAGGGAATTTCTCGGCAACTGGCAGGCGCTGGACGCGGCGATCGCGGCGGCGGCCGCGCATGTCCTGAAGACAGGACGATAGGGCAAGTGACCACTACAAGATAAGAAGCGTTGACCGGGCTGCGCTGACGCAGGCCCGGCCAGCAGAGGGCTCAGCCCAGGTCGATGTCCAGAATCGCCATCGAGAAATTGTAGTCGCCATCGTCCTCGTCCTTGAAGACGATGCCGAGGAATTCGTCGCCGACATAGACTTCGGCCGAATCTTCCTTGCGCGGGCGTGCCTTCACCTGGAGCTTGGGATTCTGGAAGACGCGCTTGAAATAGGCGTCCAGCTTTCTGATTTCGTCCGGCTTCAACAGTCTTCTCCGATCGTCGGGCTTGCTGGGTTGAACGCGCTTCTGGCACGTCGACAATGGCGATGTAAAGGCAAGCCGGCGGCAGAACCGAAAGCGCCTCCGCATCTGCGGCCGGTTTCAGCCGCGCGGGCGGGCGCCCCGGCCTCAGATATCGAAGCTGACGACGTGGTCCATCGTTTGCGAGGGCAGGAGCTGGTCCATCTGCCTGGAAGGCTGGTCGCAACCGGTCTCGCCGACGACACGCGCCGGCACGCCGGCGACCGTCTTGTTGTGCGGCACTGGTGACAGCACGACCGATCCGGCCGCGATCTTCGAGCAATGGCCGACTTCGATGTTGCCGAGGATCTTGGCGCCGGCGCCGATCAGCACACCGCGGCGGATCTTCGGATGGCGATCGCCACCGGCCTTGCCGGTGCCGCCGAGCGTCACGCCATGCAAGATCGAGACATCGTCCTCGATCACCGCCGTCTCACCGACGACAAGGCCGGTGGCGTGGTCGACGAAAATGCCCTTGCCGATGCGGGCGGCGGGATTGATGTCGGTCTGGAACACCGAGGAGGAGCGGCTCTGCAGGTAGAGCGCGAAATCCCGCCGGCCCTGGTTCCACAGCCAGTGCGCCAGCCTGTGCGTCTGGATGGCGTGGAAGCCCTTGAAGTAGAGCACCGGCATGATGAAGCGGTCGCAGGCCGGATCGCGGTCGTAATAGGCCTGGATGTCGACGCGCACCGTGGCGCTCCAATCGGGATTGTCGGCCAGCATGGCGTTGAAGGTCTGACGGATCAGGTCGGAACCGACATCCTGATGGTCGAGGCGCTCGGCGAGGCGGTGGATCACCGCTTCCTCCAGGCTTTCCTGGTTGAGGATGGTCGCATAGAGGAACGCCGCGAGCAGCGGGTCGCGGTTGACCGCTTCCATCGCCTCGTCGCGGATCGAGCGCCAGATCGGATCGACCGGCTGCACAATGCTGGGGCGGGCAATCGTAATGCTGTTCATCGACGGTCTCCGGCCTGCCGGCTCCTTACCGGCCGCACATATAGGCCAGATCATAGCACGGGGGAACTCAATTTTCCTTAGTGCTTTGTCAAATGGATTTGGTTCATCGGAAATCAAGCGGCCATGGAAAACGAACCCTTGCGGCCTGCACGCACTGGCCGCACCGGGTTCCCCCGTGACCTCAATGCCGCCCGCTTAGGTCGGCAGCGGCTTGCCGGCCTGCTCCGCCACCATGTATTCGGCATACCAGTCCGGCCAGTTCTCGTCCCGCTTTCCGCCGGTCCGCTTCTCGTGCTCGCCATGTGCCGTCGCCGCACGCCGCAGCGCGGCGGCAAGCTCCGGGGAAGAGCTGAATGTCGTATCGTGAGCGTCGACGCGCCCGGGCAAACGCTGGGTGATTTCCTGCAGCAGCCAGCCATTGCCGTCCGGGTCGCTGAACGAGGCGAACGAGGAATAGCTGCGTCCCTCCGGATGCCTGCCGCTGAGCGATGGCTGCCCGGGGCCCGCGCGATGATACACTTCGCTCGCCTCGACCCCTCGCGCTACAAGTTCGGCGCGCGCGGCCTCGATATCGGACACGATGAGATAAAGCACCTTTGCCGAGCCGGGCGCCGCCGATGTGATGCCGGTGCCGAAGTGGATCGAGCACGGCGAACCCGGAGGCGTGAACTGCACGACGCGAAACGCGTGGCCGACCGCGAAGTCGGCGTCGAGCCTCCAGCCCAGCCCGCCATAGAAAAGCTTGGCCCGATCGACATCCGAAACAGGAATAGCGACGGCCTCAAGCTTCATGTCGATGGTGGTCATGCCAACCTCCCTGGGTTTGAGTGCCTCGAGAAGGCAGCTTCCCGCCGCGATGCGTTTTGGTCAATCCGGTGACGGTGGGGTTTGCAGGCGAATTGCCCGATGCCATACAGGCTCGACTTGCGTCGCCCCGGCTCCCGGCGTCAAATGTCGGAAGGGTGAAGCAGCATGGAAAACGAAGCCTTGATCGACGAAGCGTTGAGAAACGAGCTCTCATCGCACTATCTGGCACCGGATCGCCACTACCACAGCCTTGCCCATATCGAGGCGATGCTGGCGCTGGCTGGCGAGTACGAAGCCCTGCTCCACGATCCCGTAGCGGTGCACGCAGCGATCTGGTTCCACGACGCCATCTATGACAGCCGGGCCAAGGACAACGAGGCGAAGAGTGCCGCTCTTGCAGAGCAAAAACTTGCCGGCCGCACCGACGCCGCGCGCCTCGGCCGCATCGCCGCGATGATCCTCGCCACCGCGACGCACGAATTGCCAAGCTCGCGCGATGCGGACTTCAGCCGCGACACAGCGCTCTTGCTCGACATGGACCTGGCAATCCTTGGCGCGGCGCCCGGTACTTTCGACACCTATGAGCAGGCGGTACGGCGGGAGTATCAATGGGTCGAGGAGCCGATGTGGCGCGCCGGCCGCGGCGCGGTGCTGAAGAGTTTCCTCGCACGCCCGCATATCTTCCACACCGATGAATTCCGGCAACGGTTCGAGCCCCAGGCCAGGCAAAACCTGGCGCGATCGTTGCAAGCGCTCGGAGGTGTTAGCTAATCCGGGAAGGTCTCTATGCGCTGCGCGTACGGCCTGAAGCCTGCGCGTCTGTAGACAGGCTGCGCATTGGGATGGTCATAGGTGTCGGTGTGCAGCCAAAGCCGTTCGGGCCGATATGACCAGATCGCGCGAAGCGACCGGTCGAGCAGGAACGGCCCGAGCCCGCGGCCCTGGAAGGCGGGCACGAGCCCGAAATGGGTGAGTTCGACGACGGACTGGCCAACGCTGTTGAACTCGCACAGGCCTGCCGCCTCGCTGTCGACGCGCAGGACATGGACATGCGTCGCCGGACTGGCGAGCAGCCGTTCGAGGTCCGCCGCTTTCATGCGCAGCCGCTGATCCCACTGCACGGCTTCGCCGACGGCGCGGTAGAGGCTGAAATAGCTGGCGATATCGAGCGCTTCGCGCTCCACCGTCGCGCCGGCTGTCGGAGCGGAAAAAGCCGCGCCGGACGGCGGCTCGGTCATCTCCATATAGGTGACGAGAAGGTCGACCATGGTCCTGACAGATGCGGTATCAGAGCGGGTTTTCGGCGTAAAACTCCAGCACGCGCTGCTTGAAGCTCTTGTCGCCGACTGCCAGCATGTGGTCGCGGCCCTCGATGTGGAACGCCCGGGCGTTCGGCATCAGCGCCGCCAGTTCGTCCGGTGAGCCGCCGATGTCGTCCTTGGTGCCGACAGCGACCAAGGTCGGCTGCGCGATCCGCGCCATATGGTCTTCGCCAAGCAACTCCCGCGAGGTGGCAATGCAGGCGGCAAGCGCCCGGCGATCGCTGCGCGTCTGGTCGGCGAAGGCGCGAAACGAGCGGCCGCGCGGATGCGTCGTCGTTGCCGGGTCCTCGGCAAGCAGCGCCTCGGCGATCGGATCCCAGTCGCCGACGCCGTCGACCATGCCGATGCCGAGGCCGCCGAACACCAGCGTCGCCACCTTGTCCGGATCGGAAAGCGCCAGGAACGCCGAGATGCGCGCGCCCATAGAATAGCCCATCACATGGGCGCGTTCGATGCCGAGGTGGTCGAGCAGGGCGGCGCCGTCGGAAGCCATTTTTGCCGGCGTGTAGTCGGCCTCGTTGTAACTTTTCGACGACGAGCCGTGGCCGCGATTGTCGAAGGCAATCGCCCGGTAGCCGGCAGCGTTGAGCGTCTTGAACCAGCCTGGCGACACCCAGTTGACATAGTGGCTGGAGGCAAAGCCGTGGATCATCAGCACCGGATCGCCGTGGCCCGATGCCGGCTGGCGATCGAGATAGGCGAGGTCGAAACCGTCATGCGAAAAATACTGCATCGGCAAAGGTCCGGATTGTTCAGTTGGGATCGACGCTCGGCGCATCGCCCTTGTCAGGCGCCGGCTTGGCCGGCCCCGACGCCGTGCCGATGGCCGGATGGCGCAACAGGTCGCCGTCCGCGATACCGTCCTTGGCGGCCGTGCCTGCCTTGAGCTCGAGCACGAAGCGCACCGGTTCGCCGGGCGAGATGATCGCCTCGGACTGCGGCTCGCCTTTCAAGATTGCCCGAATCCTCCCGTCCTGGCCGACGAAGATCAGGTCGAGCGGCATCGGCGTGTTCTTCATCCAGAAAGTCAGGTCCCTGGACTCCTCGAACACGAACAGCATGCCGTGATCGTCGGCCATCTGCTGGCGGAACATCAGGCCCGCCTCGCGCTCGTCGGGCGTGTCGGCGATCTCGATCGAAAAGGAACGCTCGCCCGATTTCGTCACCGCCACCAGCGGCGTCGGGTCGACCGGCAGGATCATGGCCTGGCCGTCCGCCGAAGTCGGCCGCTGCGAATAGAAATAGGCGCCCGCCGCGACGACGATAGCCATCGCGATGCAGATCGCGCCTGCCGTCAGCCAGTTCCTGTGAAGCATGTAAAATCCTGAGCCGGGACGTCGTCCCAAGGTGTGTTGAGATTCAGGTCAGGCCGAGTCCGGAATGGTGGTTTCCGAGAGCCGGAGCGGAGCGTACTTCAGTTACGTCAGCGCCGGAAGCACGGGAAGCCGCCATTTGCAGGCACGGCATCACCTGAATATCAACACAGCTTAGTGCGAGACCGGCAAGGTGCCCATATCGGGATGAATTTCGGCAGCCATAAGGCCTTTGTCGCCGCGGCCGAAGCGAACCAGCACGACCTGGCCGGGCCTGAGCTCGGTAATGCCGTAGCGGCGCAACGTCTCCATGTGGACGAAAATGTCCTCGGTGCCCTCGCCCCGGGTAAGGAAGCCGAATCCCTTGGTGCGGTTGAACCACTTCACCAGCGCCCGCTCGAGCCCGCTCTCCGGCGTCACGGTGACGTGGGTGCGCTGTTCCTGCATCTCGGCCGGATGGACCGCCGTGCTGGCGTCCATGGAAAGAACGCGGAACGCCTGCAGGCCGCGATCGCCCTGCTTGACCAGGCAAACGACGCGCGCGCCTTCCAGCGCGGTCTGGAACCCGTCCTTTCGAAGGCACGTCACATGGAGGAGAATATCACCGGAGACACCATCGTCCGGAAGAATGAAGCCGTAGCCCTTGGCTACGTCGAACCATTTGATTGCGCCGGCGATTTCGACAAGGTCGGCGCCTTCGCCGCCGCTGTCACGCTTCAAGGCGCCCTCAAGGCTTCCGTCCCGCCCCGTAAAAGAGGCCTTTTCCCCCATAAGAATGCCCCCTTTTTTCAACACAACCGCAACTGATTCTTGACATCAGATTAACACTGCGGCTTCCGGTCTGTGCAAGACCTGACGTGCCTTTTTTCACTGTTGAGCAGTGGAATACCTCATTTGTTGTTTGCCGGCATGTCCGCAGCCGGGTGACGATGTCCTAAAATCGGACGCTGCCGCCGCTCCGGCTCTGCTTGACCATCGGATTGCCCTCTTGCCCCGGCGCTCCGGCGATTGCCCTTTGGCCGGGTGGCCCCTATGTTCCGCCGCGACGCAACGCCCCGGAGAAAGATCCCATGCGCTATCTGCACACCATGGTCCGCATCGCCGACATCGATGCCTCGCTCGACTTCTACTGCAACAAGCTCGGTCTGAAGGAAGTGCGCCGCTACGAGAACGAGCAGGGGCGCTACACGCTGATCTTCCTCGCCGCCTCCGAAGACGAACAGAGCGGCGTCACGGAAAAGGCGCCGCTGGTCGAATTGACCTACAATTGGGACCCCGAAGACTACAAGGGCGGCCGCAATTTCGGGCATCTCGCCTACGAGGTCGACGACATCTACGCCACCTGCCAAAATCTGATGGACAAGGGCGTCACCATCAACCGGCCGCCACGGGACGGCAACATGGCCTTCATCCGCTCGCCGGACGGCATTTCGATCGAGCTGCTGCAGAAGGGTCCGGCCAAGGCCAAGGCCGAGCCCTGGGCCTCGATGGCGAACACCGGCAGCTGGTAGGCCGGCAACGCCGATGTGATCGGTCGCCTATGGCGTTTTGCGAGACGGCGCCTATCTATGCAGTCATGGCGCCAGCCTCGCGAGGCTGGCGTTTTTCTTGACCCATCGGAGAACCATCCATGCCGACCAGCCGCGCCGATGTCGCCACCGAACATGCCAGCCGCTACCTGCAGCAGCTCTGCAAGCACTGGGCGCACAAATTTCCGGTCGAGTTCGACCCGCACCACGGCGCCATCGATTTGACGTCGCTGGGACGCACGGTCATGGAGGCCGATGCCAAGGCGCTTCACATCGCCGTGGCAGCCGACGACGCCACCTCGCTTGAGCGGCTGGAAACGGTCGTCGCCGACCACATCAAGCGCTTTGCCTTCCGCGAGGAGCTGACCTTCGACTGGCAGAAGGCCGCCTGAGCCGAGGCATCAGGCACTCGCCTTGGTCGCCATCTCCAGCAGCGCCAGCACCGAGCGCCAGTTGCGCGCGGTGCCCGGCACTTTCAAGGTGCGTGGAACGAGATTGGCGAACACCGATTTGCCAAGCCCCTCCGGCGCGTGCAGGTAAAGCACGTCGCGTTTGACTTCGAAGCTTTCCGGGCCGGTGCATTTTTCCGCGAGCCGGGCGATCTCCTCCGCAGTGGGTTCGCGCTCCAGCGCATAGGCATGCAGCTTGGTCGGCTCGCCGGCAACCTCCGGATAGGGGTTTTCCTCCACCAGCCGCTCGAGCCAGCCGGCATCGCGCACCATGATGCGCGAATGGAACCCCCAATTCTTCTCGAAGGCGGCTTCCAATTTGTCGGTCAAGCTGGCCGCACCGCCCTTCCCTGAACGGAACACGACATTGCCGCTCTGCACGTAGCTGGCCACATCGGAAAAGCCGAGGTCCTCGAAGAAGCTCCGCAACTCCGCCATCCTGACGATGCGGTTGCCGCCGACATTGATGCCGGAAAACAGCGCGACGAAAACCGTCCCTTTTCCGCTCATATGATGAACCCGGCCAGCGTCTCGTTGTCGGTGATGTCCTGGTACTGCACGCCCTCGGCGTCGAAATTCGCTTTCAGCAGGTCGAAATTGCGCCGGTCCTTGGTTTCGATGCCGATCAGCACCGAGCCGAAATTGCGAGCCGATTTCTTCAGATATTCGAAGCGGGCGATGTCGTCGTCCGGCCCCAGCATTTCGAGGAAATCGCGCAGCGCTCCCGGCCGCTGCGGAAAGCGGATAATGAAGTATTTCTTCAGCCCCTCGAAGCGCAGCGCCCGCTCCTTGACGTCGGGCAGCCGCTCGAAATCGAAATTGCCGCCCGAAACCACGGCGACGATGGTCTTGCCCCTGATCTCCTTGCGGGAAAAATCCTTGAGCGCATCGATCGCCAGGGCGCCTGCCGGCTCGAGCACCACGCCTTCGACGTTGAGCATCTCGATCATCGTCGCACAGAGCCGGTTCTCCGGGATCAGCCGCACCGCGTCGGTGGCAAATTCCCTAAGATGCCGCAGCGGCTCGCGGCCGATCTCGGCGACCGCGGCGCCGTCGACGAAATTGTCGACTTTGGAGAGCTTGATCCGTTTGCCCGAGGACAGGCTCTCGCTGAGGCTCGGCGCGCCTGCCGGCTCGCAGAAGACGAAACGCGCCTCGCGATGCTGGTCGGCGAAGTAATGGGTGACGCCCGCCGCGAGCCCGCCGCCGCCGACCGGCAGCATGACGATGTCGGGCATGCGCGCGCCAGGCATCTGGTCGGCGATCTCAAAGGCGACCGTCGCCTGCCCCTCGATGATGTCCCTGTGGTCGAAGGGCGGCACCATATGCGCGCCGGCGCTCTCCGCGAATTCGAACGCGGCGCGATAGCAGTCGTCGAAGAAATCGCCGACCAGCCTGATCTCGACGAAGTCGCCGCCGAACAGCCGCGTCTTGTCGATCTTCTGCTGCGGCGTCGTCACCGGCATGAACACGACGCCCTTTTTGCCGAAATGGCGGCAGACAAAGGCAAACCCCTGCGCATGGTTGCCGGCGGAAGCGCAGACGAACAGCTCAGCCGCATTGCCGGCGGCCAGCGCCTTGCGAAAGAAGTTGAAGGCGCCGCGGATCTTGTAGGAGCGCACCGGCGTCAGATCCTCGCGCTTCAGCAACACCCGGGCGCCCGTCTTCCTCGACAGATAGTCGTTTTCCTGAAGCGGCGTCTCCGGGAAGATCTGGCGGATGGCGGCGGCGGCCGTGCCAACGCGAGAAGAAAAACTGTTCATGGCAAATCGTCCCGAAGCGTGCTGGGCGGTTAATGTTAGCCTATTGCACATCCGGCCCCGCAAGGCCATTGTCCGCCTGCCATCAGCCTCGCCGCGGGGCATTCCCGGTATCGTTGCAAGCACTTGGAGGCGTTTGTTCATGCCTGTTGCGTCGGTCGCCCTGAAAACCGTGTCGCTGCCGGAATTCGGCGAGCCGACCCTGATGCCGCTCATTCCTCGCGCCACCTACGAGGCGCGCATCGAAGCCTTGCTGGCGCGCGGCGCGAAGGCCGGCCTCGATGGCTTCGTCGTCTATGGCGACCGCGAGCATGCCGCCAATGTCGCCTACCTTTGCGGCTACGACCCCCGCTTCGAGGAAACGCTGCTGGTCATCGTTCCCGGCAGGCAAGCAAAACTGCTGGTCGGCAATGAGGGCTGGGGCTATGCCGAGCTCTGCGACGGACCCTATGAGCGCATCCTCTACCAGACCTTTTCGCTGCCGGCGCAGCCGCGCGATCGTTCCGATACGCTGCCTGACATCCTTGCGGCCAGCGGGCTAAAGCCCGGACACCGGATCGGCGCCATCGGCTGGAAGCCGTTCGGCGCCGGCGATGCCGGCTTTGGGCGCACGACGCTCGACCTGCCCTCCTTCATCGCCGACACGCTGCGCGCGCTGGCCGGCGACAGGGGCGCGGTCGAGAACGCGGCCGATCTCCTGATCAACCCGGCTGACGGCTTGCGGGCGATCAACGAGGCCGATCAACTCGCAGCCTTCGAATTCGCCGCGACCTTTTCCTCGCAAGGCCTGCGCAACGTACTCCAGGGCATCGAACCCGGCATGACGGAGCTGCAGGCGGCGCGGCTGATGGGCATCAACGGCCTGCCGCAATGCTGCCACCCGATGCTGTCGGCCGGCAAGCGCGCGCCCTACGGGCTGCCGAGCCCCCGCCTCGACATCATCCAGCGCGGCCATCCGATCACAATGGCCTATGGCATCCAGGGTTCGCTCAACGCCCGCGCCGGCTTTCTGGTCGAGAGCGCCGCCGAGCTGCCATCGGGGATAAGCGATTATATCGAAAAGCTGGTCGCGCCGTATTTTTCCGCTGCCGTCGACTGGTACGAGACCATAGGCATCGGTGTCGCCGGCGGCGCGCTGTGGAAAGCGGTGCATCAGCGTATCGGCGACCCGTTCTTCGGCGTCTCGCTCAATCCCGGCCATCTCATCCATATCGACGAATGGATGCACTCGCCGGTGTCTTCCGGCTCCACGATCGAACTCAAGTCCGGCATGGCGCTGCAGGTCGACATCATCCCGGCAACCGGCAGCGCTTATTTCACCACCAATATCGAGGATGGCATCGCGCTTGCCGACGAGCCGCTGCGCGAGGAAATCGCCGCCCGCTATCCGGAAGCCTGGCGCCGCATCGAGGCGCGCCGCGCCTTCATGGGCGATGTGGTCGGCATCCGGCTGAAGCCTGAAGTGCTGCCCTTCTCCAACATCCCGGCCTTCCTTCCGCCGTTCTGGCTTTCGCGCAACACTGCGATGGCCGTCGCCGGGCGCTGACGAGATTTTAGCTGGACGCGACTTACTTCCGCCGCACTTCGCCTGCTGGGGAGATGTCGCGGAGGGTGGACGGCCCTTTTTGGGCTCGAATGGAATTTTGACGTGCGTTTGAAGACGATTTGCATTCTTGCGCTTGCCCTGCTGGTGGCAGGCTGTGGCGGCCGCAAAACCGAGGAACTGCTCGGCAGCGCCGTGATGTCTACGCCGGTGACGGAAATCGCCGGCAACCATTCGATCTTTATCGCCACGACGCGCAAGCGCTCCGACGACCCCAACAAGGTCTTCGACGGCGAGCGCTCGGCGACGCTGAACTACGCCCGCGTCAACGTCACGGTTCCGGGCATCCACCAGCCCGGGCAGATCGAGCGGCGCTCACGCGGCAAGTCGGACGACCCGGCGAAATATTTCATGGCCTCCGAGGTCGTCGGCTACGACACGCAGCCGAAATTCTCCAGTGCGCTCAGCGCCGACATCGCCGCGCGCGGCGGCCGCGTCATGCTCTTCGTCCATGGCTACAACACCGGCTTCGACGACGCCGTCTATCGGCTGACGCAGATTGCGCATGACTCCGGCTATCCGGGCACGCCGGTGCTGTTTTCCTGGGCGTCCGGCGCCAAGACCACCGACTATGTCTACGACAAGGAAAGCGCCAGCGCGGCTCGCGACCAGCTGGAGGTGACGCTGCGCATGCTTGCCCAGACGGGCGCGCGGCGCATCGACATCGTCGCCCATTCGATGGGAACCTGGGTGACCATGGAGGCGCTGCGCCAGCTCGCCATCACCGGCGACCGCGATCTCGGCGGCAGGCTCGGCGACGTGGTTCTGGCCTCGCCCGATATCGACGTCGACGTGTTCAAGAGCCAGATGCGCCGCTACGGCAAGCCGGACAAGCCTTTCATCCTGCTTCTGTCCGACGACGACCGGGCGCTGCGGCTTTCCGGCCTGATCGCCGGCTCGCGGCCGCGCGTCGGCGACTACAAGGACGCGGCCGACCTCGCCACCTATGGCGTCAGCGTCGTCGACCTCTCCAGCGTCAAGGGATCGGACAGGTTCAACCACACCAAATTCGCCGACAATCCCGAACTGGTGAAGATGATCGGCCAGCGGCTGCGCGAGGATGACGGCTTCGCCAGCGACCAGACGGTGACCGACCGCATCAGCCAGCTCGGGCAGTAGCTTAATGGTTCCGCCCGGCCGGCGCGGTTGCCGGCCGCGCCCACTTTGAACTGGACCGGACCGGCCGCGGGCTTTATCGGATTGGTCTGAGGCGTTATGATTTTCGCCCCTTGAGGGATCCCGGGTGATCGTGCGTTCGAAGACTGTCATAGTCCTTGCCTTCGCGCTCGCCGCCGCGGGATGCGCCGGCCGGAACACGCATGACCTGCTCAACAAGACGACGGTGACGGTGCCGGCCTCCGACATCGCCGCGACGCACGAGATCTTTGTCGCCACCACCCGCCAGCAGGCGACGAAGGACAAGCGGCAGGTGTTCGACGGAGACCGCTCGCTGACCACCAGCTACGCCCGCGTCGACGTCACCGTTCCCAAGGTGCATCAGGTCGGCGCCATCGAACGCGCCAAGGGTTCGGCCGACAGCAACCCGGCCAAGCAGTTCACCGCCACAGAGGTCGTCCACTATGGGGACCAGCAGCAATTCGCCAAGGCCGTCGGCTCCAACATCGCCATAAGCGGCGACCGCGCTTTGGTCTTCGTGCACGGCTTCAACAACGGCTTCGACGATGGCGTCTTCCGGCTGACCCAGATCGCGCACGACACGAAATACCCAGGCACGCCGGTGCTGTTCTCCTGGGCATCGAGCGGCAAGACGACCGGCTATATCTACGACAAGGACAGCTCCACAGCCGCGCGTGACGACCTCGAGGCGACGCTGCGGATGCTGGCCAAGACCCACGTCAAGAGCATCGACATCATCGCCCATTCGATGGGAACCTGGCTGACGATGGAAGCGCTGCGCCAGCTCGCCATCACCGGCGACCGCGATCTCGGCGGCAAGATCGGCTATGTCATCCTGGCCTCGCCGGACATCGATGTCGACGTCTTCAAGAAGCAGATGATCCGCTACGGCAAGCCGGACAAGCCTTTCGCGATCCTGCTCTCGGGGGACGACCGGGCGCTGAAGCTGTCTTCCCTGATTTCCGGCGACAAGCCTCGAGTCGGCGACTACGGCAATGCTGCCGACCTTGCCAGCTATGGCGTGGTCGTGGCGGACCTGACCAACACCAAGGGCGGCGACCGCCTGAACCATGCCAAGTTCGCGGATAATCCGATGCTGGTGCAATTGCTCGGCGACCGGCTGCGCACACCAGCCGCCCTGCGCTCGACCGAACCTGACTCGGCCGAGTTCGACAATATCGGCCAAGGCATTGGAAAGGCCGTCGGCTCGGTCGCCGAAGTGGTCATCACCACGCCTTTCAAGGTGCTGACCATCGCCACCGGCGGCTGATCGATGGGCCCGCTACACGGTTTCAGATAAAAAGATCGACCTTCTGGAACGTCGTCACGTCGATCAGTCCGACATCGGAAATCCTGAGCTCGGGAATGACCACCAGCGCCAGCAGCGAGTGCTGCATGTACGCGTTGTTCAGCGAGCAACCGACCTTGCGCATGGCTTCCGTCAGTTGCTCGGCCTTGGCTGCGACTGTCTCGGCGCGCTCGTCCGACATCAGCCCTGCGATCGGCATCTCGACCAGCGCCAGTTCCTTGCCCTTGGAGAACAGGACCACACCACCGCCGACCTCACCCAGCCGGTTGACGGCCAGCGCCATGTCCTGCTTGTTGGTGCCGACGACGATGATGTGATGCGCGTCATGCGCCACGCTGGACGCCATCGCGCAGTCCGCCATGTAGCCGAAGCCGGAGACGAAGGCATTGGTGACGCCGCCGGTGCCCCTGTGCCGCTCGACCAGCGCGATCTGGCAGACGTCGTTGCGCCGGTCCATGCCGACAAGCCCGTCCTCGACCGGCAGGTCGGCCTCCAGCGCCCGCGTCGGCGCCTGGTTCTCGATCACGCCGATGACGCGCACCCGCACCTCGTTAGCCCCCTTCGGCGCCGCCACATCGAAATCCTTCGCCTTGAGCTTCTTGCCGAGCTTGACCGTGTTCTTGGCCGTCTTCGGATAGTCATAGGCCGGGATGTCGATGTCGAGCTTGCCGCCCTTGGCCAGCCTGACGCCGCGAGCATAGACCTCGTCGATGGTCATCGCCGCCAGATCCGAGACAATCAGCAGGTCGGCAAGCCGTCCCGGCGCGATCGAGCCGATCTCGCGCTCCAGCCGGAAATGCTGGGCGGTGTTCAGCGTCGCCATCTGGATCGCCGTCACCGGCTTCAGGCCCTGGCTGATCGCGTGCCGCACCACCCGGTCCATATGGCCCTCATGCACCAGCGTGCCGGAATGGCTGTCGTCGGTGCACAGGATGAAGTTGCGCGGGTCGAGCCCGCTCTCCGTCACCGCCTTGATCTGCGAAGCGACGTCGTACCAGGCCGAGCCGAGCCTCAGCATCGCCTTCATGCCCTGGCGCACCCGCGCGATCGCATCTTCGGCGCGCGTGCCCTCGTGGTCGTCCTGCGGACCGCCGGCGACATAGCCGTGGAACGGCAGGCCGAGGTCGCGCGAGGCATAGTGCCCGCCGACCGTCTTGCCGGCTCTGACCGTGGCGGCGATCTCGCCCGACATCACCGGGTCGTTGGCGGCGACGCCCGGGAAATTCATCACTTCGCCGAGCCCGATGATGTTTTCCCAGCTCATCGCCTCGGCGATATCGGCGACCGTCAGCTCGGCCCCGGCATGTTCCAGCCCCGGCGCCGACGGCACGCAGGATGGCATCTGCACATGCACGTTGATCGGCATGGCGACCGCCTCGTCATGCATCAGCCGCACGCCGGCCAGGCCCAGCACATTGGCGATCTCGTGCGGGTCGATGAACATCGAGGTGGTGCCATGTGGGATCACCGCGCGGCAGAACTCGGTCACCGTCACCATGCCGCTCTCGACATGCATGTGCCCGTCGCAAAGGCCGGGCACCAGATAGCGCCCGCCTGCATCGACGACCTTGGTGCCCTGCCCGATGGCGTGGCCCGCATTCGGCCCGCAATAGGCGAAGCGCCCGCCGGCAATCGCAATGTCGGTGCCGGCGATGATCTCACCCGAATGGACGTTCACCCAGCGGCCGTTGCGGATGACGAGGTCGGCCGGCTTGCGGCCCATCGCGACATCGACCAGGTGCGTCGCCATCTCGGTCCACGCACGGGGTTTTGCGGGCCTGGCGGCCTTCGTTTTCGGCATTGGCGATTCCCTGGCTGTGGCCAGTCTCGCAAATGTCGGCGGGTGCCGCCAGAGCCGTCGGCCGGCATCCGGTCGGCAGGCCGCGCTTGTTGACTAACCAGGTTAAAAGGCGATGCTGACCGCGGACCGAACCGTAAGAGGGAAACATGACCCGTCTCTGGAAAGCGATCGCAGTCGTCGTCTTGTTGATAGCGTCAACCGCTCTTGCCGCAGCCGAGGAACGTTGGCAGACATTGCCGGAGCCGGTGGCCATGCCCAAACCCGAGCAGAGCGGCTATGCGCCGGTCAACGGCATCCAGATGTACTACGCCGTTTTCGGCGGTGGTGACCCGGTTCTGCTCATCCATGGCGGCCTCGGCCACGCCGACATCTGGGCGAGCCAGGTGGCGACGCTTTCCAAAACGCACAAGGTCATTGTCGCCGACAGCCGCGGCCATGGCCGCTCCACCCGCACGGAGCAGCCCTATGGCTACGACCTGATGGCGTCGGACTATCTGGCGCTGCTCGACTACCTGAAGATCGACAAGACCGCGCTTGTCGGCTGGAGCGATGGCGGCATTATCGGTATCGACATCGCGCTGCATCATCCAGAACGGCTGACAAGGCTCTTTGCGCAGGCCGCCAATGTCACCACCGAAGGCGTCGATCCGGGCGTGATGACCAACAAGACCTTTGCGGCCTACATCGAGCGCTCTGGCCGCGACTACAAGAAGATGTCGAAGACACCGGACCAGTATGACGCCTTCGTGGCGCAGATCAGCCATATGTGGGAAAGCGAGCCGGCGTGGACCAAGGAACAACTCGGCAAGATTACCACGCCGACGGCGATCGTCGCCGGCGACCATGACGAGGCGATCAAACGCGAGCACACCGAATACATGGCCTCGGTCATTCCTGGTGCGAAGCTGATCATCTTGCCCAAGGCCAGCCATTTCGCCATGCTGCAGGCGCCGGACGAATACAGCAAGGCGGCGCTGGATTTCATCGACGCCAAATAGCCAGGAAGCTGGAATGCTCGTCGGTCGCTGACGATCATTCGGATTGGCGGAAAATGGCAGAGACGGTCAGGTTCGCAATCTTCGCAGTGTCGGCCGGCCTTGCCGGACTGGCATTCTTTACCTTGCATTCGTTCTGGACATGGGGCGTGCCGATCCTGATCTTCATCGCCGGCTCCGTGCTGTCCGAGTTCGCCATCAACGGTCTGGCACCGCCTCTCGAGAAGCAGCGCGACCTGGAGGATCGGGTGCGCAACCCGCCCGCGTAAACCGTTGTTGAATGAAGCCAATTCCGTTTTGCGGCGAATAAGGCTAGGTTGTACCAGGGAGTCTTTCGAAACCGCCATTTCGGAGAGCTCGATGCGTCGATTGACGCTCGTCAGTGCCGGTTTACTTGCGCTGCTGTCCGGGTCGGCCCAGGCGGCGGACGTGGGCGCCGATCTGCCAATGACGGCCCCGGGCTTCGACTGGACCGGCTATTATGCCGGCCTGCAGGCCGGCTATGGCTGGGGCCGCGCCGACATGGGCTCGAGCGGCGGCGCGCCGTTTTCCGCCTCGCCCGACCTCGATGGCGGTTTCATCGGCGGCCACGTCGCCGGCCTCTGGCAATTCGACCAGGCGGTGCTCGGCGCCGTAGCCGATCTCAACTATTCCTCGGTCGACGGCGCGGCGGACCTCGGCCTCGGAGATTCCGCCGGCGCCGAGCTGAAATGGTTCGGCTCCGTCGATGCCAAGGCCGGCTATGCCATGGACCGCGTGCTGGTCTACGGCATCGGCGGAATCGCCTTCGCCGGCATCGAAGCGTCACGCAATGGCGTTGCCGACACGCGCACGGAAGTCGGCTGGACGCTCGGCGCCGGCGTCGACTATGCCCTGACGGATAAATTCGTGGTTGGCGCCCAATACCGCTACTTCGATTTCCGTTCGGAGCACTTCGACATCCCGGACGACCGCGATCAGGACGTCAAGCTCCACACGCTGGGGGTGAACCTGAGCTATAAATTCTGACCGCAAGATAGTCCGCCAGGACGCGAAGGCGGCCTCCCCGTTGCTCAGGGATTTCGATTTCGACAGAAATGGGGTGGCCGGCGCCCGCAGGGGGCGGGGAATGGGTGGGGCCTGGAAGACGCCGGCCTGCGCGGATCAAGTCCGCCGCCAGATAAACTTAGCGACGCGAGCGAAAAGCGTAATTCCGTGATCGCACCAGGGCAATCCGGAGCGCCTTTTTCGATCCCGAACTGACCGAGAGGCCGGGCCGGGATCGTGCTGGAGGCACGACGGGCTCAGGGTAGCGGGATTGGCTTGTCACTGAGTGTGCGCAAGTAGGCGATCAGGTTGACCCGTTCAGTCTCGTCCGGAACACCAGGCATCTCCATGTAAACGCCTGGGGTAGTGACCATGGGCTCAAGCAGATATTTGTTCAGGTCCTCGTACGTCCACACACCTTCCCAGGCCAGCAAGGTGTCGGAATAACGCATTTTCGTCATGGAGGCCTTGTCGCGGCCGACGACGCTCCACAAGTTCGGCCCCGTCTTGGTCCCTCCCTGTGGCTCGACATTGTGGCAACCGGCACACAGGTGGGTGAAGGAGGTTCGGCCTTTCTCAATATCGGCAGTGGCCAACTTCATCGAGATCGGGGATGGCGTTGGCAAGACGACGCCGTGCGCCATGAGATAGTCAGCGATTTCACGCAGCCCTTTGAATCTTGCCAGATGGATCGGTGTCTTGCCGTCCTTTGTCTTCGCATTCACGTCAGCGCCGGCCTCGACCAGTGCCTTCACGCAATCGAGGCAACCGAGATTGACCGCGATGTGGATCGCGTTTTCGCGGCTGCGCTTCGAATTTGGATTTGCGCCTCCGTCCAGCAACAGTTTGATCAAGTCGATCCTGCGTTTAGCCAAAGCCGGCATCAGGGCAGGACCCAACAGCGGTGTCGGGGCGGCGTTGACGTCGGCACCGCGATCCATGAGCAGTTTGGCCGCCGCGAAATGCCCACCCTTGACCGCAAGATAGAGTGGTGTCGCCTTCCCATCACTCTCATCGACGCCGGCACCTGCGTCGAGCGCCGCCGTGATCCCCGCCACGTCGCCCTTCGTGGCGGCGTCGTGGATAGCGGCGGCATGCGTTACAATCGGTATGTGCAAAAGCACCAATGGAAGCAAAAGCAAAACGTGGCGCATTCGCTACCCCCTTGTGACAAACCGGAGGACTGGGCACGCTTTGAGCAGGGCAGAGTTTAGTGCGAATGCCTAATCGCGACAAGGTTACTTAAGCGACTTCTAACGGACGAAACCGGGACTTTCGCGAGTGACGAGAGAGGGCTCGCAACTGGAAGCTGATTTTCGAGAGGCGTTAGAGCAATCCCAAAAAGTGCCTGGAGGTCTTCCGTCCGGAATTGCTCAGTTCCAAGGTCATCTCGGACAAAAAGAGGCCGGCGCCTGTTGGGCGGGGGGCTTTGGGGTAAGACGCCGGCCTGGGCGGATCAAATCCGCCGCCAGATGAACTTAGCGACATGGCCGCAGAGCGTAATTCCGTGATCGCACCAGTGCGCTGGTGCGGACGACGGGAATCGAACCCGTACGATCAGAGATCGAGGGATTTTAAGTCCCTTGCGTCTACCAGTTCCGCCACGTCCGCGCGCCGCGATTACAAGCACTTAAGGCGAGACCGGTCTAGTCCTGTGGGTGGATTTGGCACCGTTTGGCACCAAATATCCCTATTGCTGTTCCGCGCCCGCTCTCATCGCAACTTCGATCGCCGCTGCCGCGCCTTCGTCCGGCTTCTTGAAGAGGTGGCGTAGACCGAAAGCGTGACCACGGGTGATGCATGCTCTGGCCGGCGGCTAGTTGCAACAACGTCGAGGCCACGCGCGATTAAGGCGGAAGCATGGGTTTAAGCCCACCCTAATGGCTGGACTGCCAGCGCATGGTCTCGATGTCGTCACGGGAAATCCCGATGTCACTGAGAATGTCGTCCGGCGACTCGCTCAGTTCGTCCGTTGCCTTCAACTGCGCCTTCTGATCGGCTCGGCGACCGAGCCAATCGACAAGGGGACCAACTACGACAAGAGGAAGGGTTACAAGCATAGGAAGGTTGACAAGCATCGGAGTGCTCCCTTCACCGCTGCAGAAAAACTACGCCGTGCAAGCTAGGCCAATGCGTGAATGCGTCTGTGACAAAATTCACAGAGCGCCGGCCATGTTGGCCAGGCTTTTTCCATGGCGCTCTTCTGAAGTACGCTTTCCTTAGTCAACCGCCCTCGTGCGGAGGCGAAGGATGCAGACACCGGAACTTGGCGCTGGCAGGCGCCTCAGGCCGGTATCGGATACAGTTTCAGGTGCTGGATCAGGATGATCGTCTTGGCATCGACGATGCTACCGTCGGCGATGCCGGCGAGCGCCTCGTCGAGCGTCATCTCCAGGACCTCGATGTCCTCGCCCTCTTCCGGCGCGCCGCCGCCGGCCGAGATGCGGTCGGCCGGCGAGTAGCGCGCGACGAAGAACCAGAGCCGCTCGGTCACGCTGCCTGGGCTCATATAGGGCGCGAACAGCCTCTGGACGTCCTTCAGCCGGTAGCCGAGTTCTTCCTCCGCCTCCTTGCGGATGCAGGTTTCCGGGTCGTTCTCGTCGAGCAGGCCGGCGCAGGCCTCGATCAGCGGCTCATGGTGGCCGGTGGCGTAGGCCGGATAGCGGAACTGCCGCACGAGCAGCACGGTCGAGCGCGATGGATCGAAAGGCAGGATCACCGCGCCGTCGCCGCGATCGTAGGTCTGGCGGATCTGCGTCTCCCACTGCCCGTCGCGGCGGCGGTAGTCGAAGACCGTCTTCTTCAGGACCGCCCAATCGTCGGAAAGCACCTCTTCCGAGCGGATGCGAATGCGATCTTCCATGATGAACTCCTTGTGCCGGCGCCATGGCGTAGCCGCGAACCGGCGTTCATGCAATCCGGGCGGCGATTGGGCCAGACCAAGGTTTCGCCGCCTCGTGTCTGGTGCGTACCGGTGCCCTCGCCTAAATAAGCATCCCCTGCCGGAGTTCTTTTCATGACCTCATCGCTTTTCCAGCCGATCACGCTTGGCGGCCTCACCTTGCCCAACCGCATCGCCGTGGCGCCGATGTGCCAGTATTCGGCTGAGGACGGATCCGCCAGCGACTGGCATCTCTATCATTGGATGAACCTTGCCATGTCCGGCGCCGGCATGGTCACCGTCGAGATGACCGACGTCGAGCGGCGCGGACGCATCTCGCATGGCTGCCTCGGCCTCTATTCCGACGACAACGAGGCCGCTGCCCGGCGCACGCTGGACGCGGCAAGGCGCGTCGCCGCGCCCGGCACGAAATTCGGCACCCAGCTTGCCCATGCCGGCCGCAAGGCTTCGTGCCAGCGGCCGTGGGAGGGCGGCGGGCCGCTCAAGCCCGACCAGGATCCCTGGCCGATCGTGTCAGCCTCGGCCATCGCCTACGACACAGGCTGGCAGGTGCCGCACGCCCTGGAGGAAGACGAGATCCTGCGCATCATCGAGCGTTTCGCCGATGCGGCGAGGCGCGCCGAACGCTCCGGTTTCGACTTCATCGAACTGCACGCGGCGCACGGCTACCTGATCTTCCAGTTCCTGTCGCCGCTATCCAACCGGCGCACCGATCGCTGGGGCGGTTCGCTTGAGAACCGCATGCGTTTCGTCATCGAGATCGCCAGGGCGGTGCGGAAAGCCGTCCCCAGGCTGATGCTCGGCGCGCGCCTGTCGGTCAAGGAATGGGTCGAAGGCGGTTTCGATGTCGAGGATGCCATCGAGGTGACCAAGGCGCTGAAGGCCGAGGGCATCGCCTATCTCTGCTGCTCGAGCGGCGGCAATTCCCCCTTGCAGCAGCTGCCGTCTGGGCCTGGCTACCAGGTGCATCTGGCGGAAGCGGTGCGAAAAGGCGCCGGCATCCCGACGCGAGCCGTTGGGCTGATCGACGACCCGAAGCAGGCCGAGGCGATCGTTGCCGACGGCCAGGCCGATATGGTGGCGCTGGCGCGCGCCTTCCTCGCCGATCCGCGCTGGGGATGGCGCGCCGCGGCGACCTTCGGCCAGGAGATCCATCCCGCGCCGCAGCTTGCCCGCTCGGTGACGACGATGCGGCACTGGATGAAGGCGGCGAGCTGACCACCTCGCTGAGACGTTTGGGCGCAGCCCGGACGACACGATTGCAACCAATTTGGCTGCTTTGCGTTTGCGGCCATGATGGACAGCAAACCCTTTGAAAAGCCGGTGGTGGTCGAACTCGGCCATGTCGGCAAATATCGCCAGATCCGCAGCACCAGGGAGGCAGCGGAGTGCCTGATGACGGTTTGGCCGCTCAATCGCGGCCCCCGCCATCGTGATGCAGTCGACACTTGCCTGAAAGTGCTGGAGGGTTATCGTTCAACCGCGGATGCGCGCCGGGCCTTGATCGAAGCGGCCAAGGAATCGGAAGTGCTGGTGCCCGACGACCGCTTGCCCGACGATCGGCTGCATTGAGCAAAAAGGGGCCTTTTCAACCGGAGGACTTCATGGCGAAGCTGACTTACAAGATCGTCGAGCACGATGGCGGCTGGGCCTACAAGGTCGGCTCGACCTTCTCGGAGACGTTCCCCACCCACCAGGACGCGCTGCGCGCCGCCGAGATCGCTTCGGCCGAGCAGCAGATCGCCGGCACCACGGACGGCATCCAGTACGAGGACGCCGAAGGCAAGTGGCACGATGAACTGGCCGATGGCAGGGACCGGCCGCAAACCGAAGTTTCCGATTAGCATCTATTCCTGGGGCGGCTCTTGCCGCAGCGGCCGCGGATGCCCGCGAGGGCATCCTAGCCAGCCACTAGGAAAGCGCGCGGTCCGCTACTTGCCGCAATACTGATCGTTGACGTTCTGCCCGGCATTGGCATCGGGTCCCGGCTAGCCCGCTTCGGCGTTCAGTCGATGGCTGAGAGGCTCTTCGTGGCAAAGGCGCGCGCGGCAATGCGCTTGATGAAGGCGGTGACGCGCTCCGGATCGATGAATTGCGGCATGTGGCCCAAACCGTCGACGGCCTCGAAATCGAGCCCTTTGAGCCTGTCCCGCATCGGTTCGCCATGTATAGCCATGCCAATGACGCGGTCGGCGGTGCCGAACAGAATGCCGGCAGGCATGGCGATCTCGCCATAGCGCTGCTCGATGCGGCCGAGATCCTGTTCCACCGCAACGATGTCGGTCGAGGTTGCATGGAAATGGGCGGGCCGCAACCCAAGCCAGCCGCCTCCTCCGGTCATATAGTCACCGGGAACGGCCTGCGGCGCGAAGATGAACCTCATTGTCGGCTCCGCGTATTTCAAACTCAACGGTATCGCCACCGTATTCGCCATGATCCGGCGCAGCAGTCGCGAAGGAACGTAGAGCAAGTCGAATTTCTGGCGCGCCCTGGTTTCCAGATGCGTCAGGGGTGCCAGCAAGGCGATGCCAGAAATCGTCCCGGGGTGCTCCACCGCCAGCGTCAGCGCGATCGCGCCGCCCAGCGAATGACCAACGACCAGCGGCTTTTCCAGCCCGAGCCTGTCGATGAAGCGCCGCACGATTTCGGCCTGCTCGGGCAGTCGCCCCGTGGCGTCGCCAGCCCGCACCGAATAGCCGGAGCCCGAACGGTCGAGCGCGATCAGGCGATAGCCCGGGCCGAAGCGGCCGAACAGCGTGTGGCGGAAATGGTGAAGTTGGGCGCCGAGCCCGTGCAGGAAGACGATCGGCCTGCCCTCGCCTTCCTCGACATAATGGATACGGTTGCCGTCGATCTCGACGAATTTTCCGCGCGCCGGTACCAGCCTCTCGGCCTTGGCGCCGATCCACCATGTCGCCAGCACAAGGCCGACGACTACGGCAACAGCGAGCAGGAGCAGGCCACCGAGCAGCCAGGACAAGATCGACAGCAGCATTTTTCCTCTCACTGGCAACGCAGGCAGCTTACCTGCCGCAGATGTCGCCGCAAGGCGCCGCCGTGGCATAGTGCTGGCGCATTGCCGCCGCTCCGTCGCCGCGCTATCTCAGGCGACCCTGTTTGCCGGAGCCTGTCATGCCTGAAATCGTCACCGCCGCCATGCTCGTCATCGGCGACGAGATCCTGTCGGGTCGGACCAAGGACAGGAACATCGGCCACCTCGCCGACATCATGACGGCCATCGGCATCGACCTCAAGGAAGTCCGCGTCGTTCCCGACGAGGAGAACGAGATCGTCGCCGCGGTCAATGCCGTGCGCGCCCGCTACACCTATGTCTTCACCACCGGCGGCATCGGCCCGACGCATGACGACATCACCGCCGATTCGATCGCCAAGGCATTCGGCGTGCCGTGCGAGTATGACACCAAGGCCTATGCGATGCTGGAGGCGAGCTACGCCGCGCGCGGCATCGAATACACCGAGGCGAGGAAGCGCATGGCGCGCATGCCGCGCGGCGCCGACCACATCGACAATCCGGTGTCGATCGCGCCCGGCTTTCGCATCGGCAACGTCCATGTCATGGCCGGCGTGCCGGCGATCTTCCAGGCCATGCTCGACAATGTCGTGCCGACGCTGAAGGCGGGCACCAAAATGCTGTCGGCGACCGTCCATTGCCCGTTCGGCGAAGGCATCATCGGCGGCCCACTGGCCGACATCCAGAAGGCGCATCCCGACACCATCATCGGCTCCTATCCGAAATATGGCGACGGCAAGTTCTGGACCGAACTCGTCGTGCGCGCCCGCGACGAGGCAGCGCTGGAGGCCGCGCGCAAGGATGTCGAAGCCATGGTCGCCGGCTTCGCCGCTGCTGCCGGCTGATCTGGCGATTTCGGTTCCCCGGTCGGCCCGGAACCAAGCATGGCACTGTGACGTTTCCTTGGACGCGCGCCGCATTGCGCCGACACGTTGAGGGACCCAGCATGCGCTTCAAGACCATCGTCGCCATTTTGCAGAACGAGCAGGACGCCGAGCGCGTGCTCGCTTGCGCCATCCCGCTTGCCGACCGCTTCCAGAGCCATCTCGTCGGCATCCATGCCGAAGCGCTGCCCGTTCCCTACACCTCGGCCACCGGCTTTCCGGACACCGAATTCCTGCAGGTGTCGGCCGAGATGAACCGCGAGCGCGCCGACAAGCTGGAGGCCCTATTCCTGAGGCGTATCGAGGAGTCCGGCCTGTCCTTCGAGTGGCGCAGCCTCGAGAGCTTTTCCGGCGACAGCGCGCTGACCGGCATTTCCACCGTCCGCGCCGCCGACCTGATCATCGCCGCGCAGCGCGACACCGGCGGCGACCCGGGCGCCGACGTCGACACGCTCGTCTATGATGCCGGCCGGCCGGTGCTCGTGGTGCCGCATGAAGGGCCACTCCTTACAACTTTCAAGCGCGTGCTCCTGGCCTGGAACGGCAGCAAGGAAGCGGCACGCGCCGCCTTCGACGCCCTGCCCTTCATCAGCGAGGCCGAGAAGACGGACATATTGATCATCGATCCGCCTGAGTCGCTGGACGAGACCCCGGAAGCCGCCGGCGCCGAGATCGCCGCGGCGCTTTCCAGGCACGGCGCCACCGTCAGCGTGTCGGTGCAGCAGTCGAACGGCGCTTCCGTCGACGACCTCATCCAGACCCGCATCGCCGAGACCGGCGCCGATCTGCTCGTGCTCGGCGCCTACAGCCATTCCTGGCTGCGCCAGCTCTTGTTCGGCGGCGTGACGCGCACGGTGCTGCGCACCGCGCCGGTGGCAGCTTTCCTGTCGCGATAATCCCGATAAGCAAAGCGCGCGGGCTTAAGTCCACAGGCATGGCTTGTTGCGAGCTTGCCAAAGCCGGCATTTTCCCGCTAATTCCGCCTGCATTCCCTTGGATATCGTCACGCGCCTGGTCGCGTGCTGCGGAGTGCGTGAAAAATGTCCCTTCCCGAAAAAGCTTTCCCGGTCTCCTGGGACCAGTTCCACCGCGACGCCCGCGCGCTTGCCTGGCGGCTTGCCGGCGCCAGCAAGGGGCAGTGGAAGGCGATCGTCTGCATCACCCGCGGCGGCCTTGTGCCCGCCGCCATCATCTCGCGCGAGCTCGGCATCCGGGTGATCGAGACGGTCTGCGTCGCCTCCTATCACGACTACACCAGCCAGGGGCAGTTGCAGGTGCTGAAGGAGATCACGCCGGCGCTGCTCGCCGATGATGGTGCCGGCGTGCTGATCATCGACGACCTGACCGACACCGGCAAGACTGCGGGCATCGTGCGCGCCATGATGCCCAAGGCGCATTTCGCCACCGTCTACGCCAAGCCGAAGGGGCGGCCGCTGGTCGACACCTTCGTCACCGAGGTCAGCCAGGACACCTGGATCTATTTCCCCTGGGATATGGGCTTCACCTACCAGAAGCCGATCGCGGACGATCACGCCGGTTGATCGGTCATTTTTTCCACTGAAACGGTTCACGACGCATTTTTTTGCTGCGCATGAAATGCGCGCCGCAAGGCCATTTCACGCAATCGACTTTTCTTGGTGGAATTCAACAAGTTCCTGTGAAGTTTTTTACTTTTGTCGCGTATGATCAGAGGTAAGATTCGTGAGGCAACGAACGAGTTCGAGGGCTGGGGCTAGCTTCTCCGATGCTGACAAGGCCAACGACGCACAACCATCTGGCCGAAAGAGTCCGGCGACTCTTCGGCAGCGCGCCTTGCCGCCTGCAGGTTGCCGCCCTGCCCTGGCGCGAGGCCGAAAATGGTGTCGAGATCATGCTGATCACCAGCCGCGACACCGGCCGCTGGGTGCTGCCCAAGGGCTGGCCGGAGGCCAAGGAGCCACTTAGCGAGGCGGCCGCGCGCGAGGCCGGCGAGGAAGCCGGATTGCGCGGCACCGTCTCCCATCTCGAAGCCGGCCGGTATTTCTACGCCAAGGTGCTGGCTTCCGGTGAGGAAGTGCCTTGCGAGGTGCTGGTCTACCCGTTGCGGGTCGACCACATCGCCGACCGCTGGAAGGAAAAGCGCGCGCGCACCCGCAAATGGGTGAGCTCCGCCGAAGCCGTGCGCATGGTCAACGAACCGGACCTCTGCCAGATCATCGCCTATTTCTGCGCCGACCCGCACAAATTCGCGTGAGTTGTCCACCAAACGCCATTGCCGGCGGGCAAGGCTTTGGCGTGGGCATTGCCGTACGCAAGGATGGCCCCTAGATTCGATTCGGCTGCCTTGGCGTTTTGGTGATGACGAATACCGCAAGACCCCTCGAGGACAATTCCGACGATCTTCGGCGTAAGCACCGACAGCGTGTGCTCAAGGGCGGCTCGATCATCACCGGCATCCAGAATTCCGAGATCAGCTGCACCTTGCGCAACCAGAATGACGGCGGCGCCGAGCTGAAGGTCGCGCCGGACGCCCACGTTCCCGATCGCTTCCTGCTCTACGTGCCGGTCGACGGCGTCGCCTATCGGTCTGAGGTCCGCTGGCGCCGCAACGACCGCGTCGGCGTCCAATTCAGCGGCACCGAGCCGAAGCCGAAGCTGCACTACGGCTGATCGCCGTCGCCCAGGCCAGGTCTCGCCGGACCGGGTCGTTCCTCTCCGTATCGAAATAAAGGGCACCCCGGACCGGGACGGCACGGAATGCCCTTCGCCTCAGATCACCAGGCCCTTGGTCAGTTCGAGCGCCTGGCGCTCGAACAGGCGGCGGTAGATGCCGCCGTTCAACCGGATCAGCTGGTCGTGCGAGCCCTCCTCGATGATGCGGCCGCGATCGAACACCAGCAGCCGGTCGAGCGCCCTGACCGTCGACAGCCGGTGCGCGATGACCAGCGTCGTGCGGCCGACCATCAGCCGCTCCATCGCCTGCTGGATCAGCACTTCCGATTCCGAATCGAGGCTGGACGTCGCCTCGTCGAGGATCAGGATGCGTGCATCGGCGAGGAAGGCGCGCGCTATCGCCACCCGCTGCCGCTCGCCGCCCGACAGCTTCACGCCACGCTCGCCCACCAGCGTGCCATAGCCTTTCGGCAGGTCGCAGATGAAGTCATGCGCGCTCGCCAGCCGCGCCGCATGCTCGATCTCGGCCTGCGTGGCGCTGGGCCGGGCATAGGCGATGTTCTCGGCAAGCGACCGATGGAACAGGATCGGCTCTTGCTGGACGATGGCGATCTGCGCGCGCAGCGATGCCTGCGCCACCTCGGAAATATCCTGGCCGTCGATCAGGATCCTGCCGGCGTTCACGTCGTAGAGGCGCTGGATCAGCTTGACGAAGGTCGTCTTGCCCGAACCGGAATGGCCGACCAGTCCGACGCGCTCGCCGGAGGCGATCTCGACCGAGAAATCGCGATAGAGCGGCAGCCGGTGGTTACCATAGTGGAAGGTGACCCTGTCGAACCTGATGCGCCCATCGTTGATGCGGATCGGCCCGGCCGCCGGCCGGTCCTCGATGCCGAGCGGTTCGGCCTGGAAGTCGACCAGTTCCTCCATGTCGTTAATCGAGCGCTGCAGATTGCGGATATGCGTGCCGATGTCGCGCAGATAGCCTTGCAGCACGAAGAACGAAGTCAGCACGAAGGCAACGTCGCCGGCGCTGGCCTGCCCCCAGGCCCACAGCATCAGCGCCAGACCGATGACGGCGGTCCTCAGCAGCAGAAGCATCGTGCCCTGGGTGGTGCCGTTGATGGTGCCGCGCACCCAGGTGCGGCCCGTGCGGGCGCGCCATTTGGCGACGACCCTTGCAAGCCGCGCCTCCTCGCGCGTCTCGGCGCCGAAGCCCTTGACCACGGCATTGCAGCTCACCGCATCGGCCAGCGAGCCGCCAAGGCGCGTGTCCCAGGTGTTGGCGAGCCGGGCGGCCGGCGCGACATAGCCAAGCGACAGCGTCGCCGTCACCGTGATGAACAGCACCGAGCCGACGGCGACCACCGCGCCCATAAGCGGCCAGAACCAGCCGAGCAGCAGCGTCGAGCCGACGAGCATGACGACCGACGGCAAGAGCGCGATCAGGATCGTGTCGTTGAGCAGGTCGAGCGCCCACATGCCGCGCGTGATCTTGCGCACGGTCGAACCGGCGAAGCTGTTGGCATGCCAGTCGGTGGAAAAGCGCTGGACGCGATGGAAGGCGTCGGCCGCGATATCGGCCATCATCTTCAGCGTCAGCTCGACGATGGCCATGAAGGCGGCGTTGCGCAGCACGACGCCGGCCAGCGCCAGGGCAACCAGCATCCAGAAGGCCGAAATCGCCGCGTTCCAGGCGACGGCATCGGCTGCACTGCCATTGGCGACGGCGTCGACCAGCCGGCCGGAATAGAGCGGCGTCAGCACGTCGGCCAGCGTCGACAGCAGGAAGGCGCCCATGATTAGCGAAAGCCGCCACGGCTGGCGCCGCCAATGGCCGAGCGTGAAGCCGAGCACGCTGCGGAAGGCGTCGGCGCGCAGGTCGATTCGAAAACGAGCCATGATGTCATCCGGGCGCAAATGTGCCCGGTCCCGGTAAGATGGAATTGAGAAAAACCGCGTCGGCGCCAATCTGGCGCCCGGAATACGGAGGTTCAGCATAGTGGCGGCTCGCCCATATCGGGCGGCGACCGGCAGCGGCAAATGCCTTTCCTCGATCGAAGCTTTGTCGCGAAGGCAAGCCTTCGCGAGGCGACGATCAGGACCTAGGCTTCGCGGCCTCGCATAACGATTTCCAATCGTGGCATTCGGTTCCTCCTGGTGGAGAATCGCGGAGACGTTCTTATAGAGACGCTCTTGCGCATCGCCAAGACAGTCCGCGGGCGAATGCGCATCTGGTCCAAGCAGTGAGACGATTTTGCAACAACGGCCGGTTGTACCGTGGCTGTTCAGGCTGGGCAGGAAAGAAGCGTTTACCGCCCGTCCCTGAACCGGTTGGTGATCGGGTAGCGGCGGTCGCGGCCGAAATTCTTTCGGGTGATCTTCACGCCCGGCGCGGCTTGCCGGCGCTTGTATTCGGCGATGTAGAGCAGGTGCTCGACCCGCGCCACCGTCGCCCGGTCATGGCCGCGCGCGACGATATCGTCGACGCCCATCTCGTTCTCGACCAGGCACTCCAGAATGTCGTCGAGCACCGGATAGGGCGGCAGCGAGTCCTGGTCGGTCTGGTTCTCGCGCAGCTCCGCCGACGGCGCCTTGTCGATGATGTTTTTCGGGATCACCTCGCCGGAAGGGCCGAGCGCGCCCGGCGGCACATGGCTGTTGCGCCAGCGCGACAGCGCGTAGACCTGCATCTTGTAGAGGTCCTTGATCGGGTTGAAGCCGCCATTCATGTCGCCGTAAAGCGTGGCGTAGCCGACCGACATCTCGCTCTTGTTGCCGGTGGTGACGACCATCGAACCGAACTTGTTGGAGATCGCCATCAGGATGGTGCCGCGCGCGCGGCTCTGCAGGTTCTCCTCTGTGATGCCTTCCTTGGTGCCTTCGAACATCTGCGTCAGCGTGTGCAGAAAACCTTCGACCGGCTCGAAGATCGGCACGATGTCATAGCGGCAGCCGAGCGCGCGGGCGCAGTCCTCGGCATCCTTAAGCGAATCCTTCGAGGTATAGCGATACGGCATCATCACGGCGCGCAGCCGCTCCTCGCCCAACGCATCGACGGCTAGCGCGGCGCAGATCGCCGAATCGATGCCGCCGGAAAGGCCGAGCACGACGTTCTTGAAGCCGTTCTTGTTGACGTAGTCGCGCAAGCCCAGCATGCAGGCCCGGTAGTCGGCCTCCTCCCGCTCCGGGATCTTCGACATCGGCCCTTCGGAGCAGGCCCAGCCATCCTGCGTGCGCTTCCAGGTGGTGACGTCGACCGCCTCCTCGAACTGGCTCATCTGGAAGGCAAGCGTCTTGTCAGCGCCTATGGCAAAGGAAGCGCCGTCGAAGATCAGTTCGTCCTGGCCGCCGAGCTGGTTGGCGTAGATCATCGGCAGGCCGCATTCGATGATTTGGCGGATGACGACCTGGTGGCGGATGTCGATCTTGGCGCGGTAATAGGGCGAGCCGTTCGGCACCAGCAGGATCTCGGCGCCGCTTTCGGCCAGCGTCTCGCAGACGGCGACCTCGCCCCAGATGTCCTCGCAGATCGGAATACCGATGCGCACGCCGCGGAAATTGACCGGTCCCTGCAATTCCGGCCCGGCCTGGAAGACGCGTTTCTCGTCGAATTCGCCGTAGTTCGGCAGATCGAGCTTGTAGCGCTCGGCGAGGATCTTGCCGCCATCGGCGACGATGATCGAATTGTGCGTGCCGCTCTTGCGCTTCAGGGGCGTGCCGATGATGACGCCGGGACCACCATCGGCAGTGTCCTTGGCGAAATCTTCCGCGGCCTTCTCACAAGCCTTCAGGAAAGCCGGCTTCAGCACCAGATCCTCCGGCGGATAGCCGGCGAGGAAGAGCTCGGTGTAGAGCACGATGTCGGCGCCCTGTCGGGCGGCGTCCGCGCGCGCCTCGCGCGCCTTGGCGAGATTGCCGGCGACGTCGCCGACAGTCGGATTGAGCTGGGCGATGGCGATGCGCAGGATGTCGGGCTTCTTGGTCATGCCTGCGGGTTTAGCGCGGCAAATTTCGCCCGGCAATGGCGTTCGCTTGGGCCACTATGCCCAGCGGGCCAATGTCGCGAAATCCTATTCGCCCATATATTCTCGCAGGGCTTCCGGCGAGTGGTTCTCGCCGATCGACATCGAAAGTATTCGGGAAATGTGCCGGCGCGGCAGGCCGGTTTCAGTCGACCATTGATTGATCTGCGCCTGGATCTTGTCGAGGTCCCGCTTCGAGGTCGGGTTCTCGGCGATGTCGATACCGGCATCGCGCAGCGCCGCCGCCATGTCGGTCGAGACGATGAAGGTGTCCCACTCCAGCCAGCGCAGGAAATACTGGCCGGTGTTGCCGCCAAGCCGGCTGCCATGCTTGCCAAGCCAGGCGGTCAGCCCGACCTGGTCGTCGGCCGGCCAGGCGGCGAGGAATTTGCCGAAGCCGCCATGCTCCTTCGCCACGCGCTCGACGAAGGCGGCATTGTCGCGGACGGACCTGATCTTCTGCGGATTGCGCACGATGCGCTTGTCGGAGGCCAGTTCGTGCCAGAAATCGTCGGGCTGGAACAACAGCCGCTTCGGCTCGAAGCTGAGGAAGGCCTCCTCGAAACCCGGCCACTTCTGCTCGATGACGCGCCAGACGAAACCGGCTGCGAAAATGCGCTCGGCCATGGTCGACAGGATGCGGTCATCCCCGATCTTCGCCACGGCCTTGTTGTCGGGCATCGGCCCGAGCAGCGATTGAAGCGCTGCTTCCCCGCCCTTGCGCTTCGCCGCGCGGGCGCGGATTTTCTGGAAATCGGCCATGGGTATCCTCGCGGGTTCGCGTCAATGTAACACTTCCCGTTCGGGCCGGCAGCCTCTACCTCTATGCAAGCTTTCATGACGGAGGGCGACATGAACAAGACAATCGATGACCTGGCCAACCGCTGGCTCAAACGCCGGCTGGATGGCCTCGGCCAGATCGAGAGCCGGGTGCTGCAAAGCGCGCTCGATCGCACCACCATCTCGAAGGACACAAACAAGGCCGTCGCCTTTCACCAGACATTCGGCGACCGCGTCGCTGACACCATCGCCCGCATCGGCGGTTCATGGTCGTTCATCCTGACCTTCGTCGCCTTCCTGATCCTGTGGACCTGCGGCAATGTCTGGCTGCTGTCGCGCGCCGCCTTCGACCCCTACCCCTTCATCTTCCTCAACCTCGTGCTGTCGATGATCGCAGCACTGCAGGCGCCGGTGATCATGATGTCGCAGAACCGCCAGACCGAGCGCGACCGCATCGACGCCGCCCACGACTATGAGGTCAACCTCAAGGCCGAGATCGAGATCATGGCGCTGCACGAGAAGCTGGACGAACTGCGCCACAGCGAGCTGATAGGCATGCGCGACGAGATCGTGCGGCTGGCCGAGCAGGTCAGACGCATCGACGAAAAGCTGTCGGCGCGACAAAGCCCCTGATGACCGAGGCCATCCATCACTTCATCGAGCAGTACGGGCTGGTCGCGGTCTTCCTGGGCTGCGTCGCCGAAGGCGAAAGCGCTGCCATCCTCGCCGGCTTCTTTGCCCATCAGCATGTCTTCGTGGCCTGGCAGGCTTTCCTGGCTGCGGCCATCGGCGCCTTCGCCGGTGACACCTTCTTCTTCATCCTCGGCCGCAGCTTCGCCGATCATCCCTATGTGCTCAGGCTGAAGGCGCGGCCAGGCTTCAGCCATGCCTTCCGTCTCGTCTCCTCCCATCCCAACATCTTCGTGCTTTCGAACCGCTACATCTACGGCATGCGCCTGGTCGGCGGCGTCGCCGCCGGCTTCGCCAGCATCACAGTGACGCGCTTCGTCCTCCTCAATGCCATCTCGTCGCTGGTCTGGGCGGCGCTGTTTTGCACGGTCGGCTACGTCTTCGGACTGGGCGCCGAACGCATCGTCGGCCAGGCGCTGGCGCGTCACGAACGGCTGCTGACCGCGCTGGCGATCGGCCTTGCCGTCGCCATCCTCGCCTGGTTCCTGGCCCATAGCGTCGCCAAGAAGGAGCGCGCCAACGACGCAAGGGATGGTCAGAGCGAGGCCAAATAGGCTCAGTCGATGTCGGTCTCGGCGTCGAGCGCGCTGTCGCCACGGTCGAGGATCAGCGGGATGATCAAATCCTCTTCGTCGGCCAGATGCCTTGTGAGCATGGCGATCAGCCGGCTGTTCTCATCGGCATAGGCATCGGCGGCAAAGCGCTGTCTGTCCTCGCTCTCCTGCAGCGTTCGGATGAAGGCATTCGCCGCCTCGGCATTGCGCTCCAGCCCCTCGTGGATGGTGTGATGATCGGCATCGAGGATCTCGAAGCCGCGCTTCAACCGGGGCTCGGCCTTGGCGAAAGCCGGAAAGTACTGATAGTCCTCGACGTTGTGGTGGCCGTCGAGATTGCCGAGGAAATGGTTCAGCCGCGGCGCGAACCAGCGCGCGAAGTCAGGCGCTGTCAGCCTGCCCTCGCGATAAATGCCAATGCCGTCGGTGAGCAAGCCGCCGAGCTCGCGGAACATGTCGTGCCGCCCAAGCCACATATTGGCGAGGCCATGAATATTGCCGTGGCCCTGCCAGGTCTCGCGCGGATATTTTTGTGTCAGCCAGCGCAGATCGTCCGGCAGGCCGGCTCGCTCGAGCAACAGAAAATCAGCGGCGTCCGACATGACAGTCTCCTTTGGTAACCGTCATGTAGGAAGCGCTATACTAGATCGGTAGTCCCGTGATGCGCTCGATAATGGCGATGCCCCAGACGCCGGCTACGATCACCACCGAGATCAGCACCGCCAGCGAACCGCAATCCTTGGCGAGCTGGATGTCGACATTGAACTCGCGGCTGAAGGCGTCGCAGGCAGCCTCGATGCCGGTGTTGAGCACTTCGACCATGATCAGCAGCAGCACCGCGCCGAGCAGCAGCGCGTAGCCGCGCCACGACACCGAGATGAACCAGCCCGCCGGCAGGGCAAGGGTGAGCAGCATCAGCTCCTGCTGGAAGGCTTTTTCGTGGGCAGCCAGCTTGCGGAACGCCCGCACCGAGTTGAAGAAAGCATCGATCAGCCGCTGCATGCCCAAATCCCCTTTCCGAGTGACCGGCAGGGGATATAGCAACGGCTGGATCAATGGAATAAGGCAGTGCCGCCAAAAATCACGCGCTCTGCCGCTTTGCTCGCTTGCCGGTCATTCGGCGGCCTCACCGGCGACCTTGACCGAGGGCGACGATTTCTCGAACTGCGGCAGCCCGTCGTCGATCGAATAATAGTCGCCCTTGTCGCCAACGAAGATATGGCTTTCCCCGGCAAGTCCGGACGGCCTGTCGAAGGCGCCGGCCATGATCGAAATCTGGTCCAGCTCGTTGTGCTTCCAGAACAGCAGCGAGCCGCAGATGCGGCAAAATCCGCGTCTGGCGACATCGGACGCGCCATACCAGCTGAGCACCTCGGCTCCCTCTATGTCGACATCGGCATCCTTGGCCGATGTCGCCGCGACGAAATGGCCGTTCTGCCTGCGGCATTGCGAGCAGTGGCAGTAGACGACACCGCGCAGGGCTCCCCTCGTCCTGAAGCGCACCGCTCCGCACAGGCATGCTCCGCTGTGTTTTTCGTCCATCCCGGTCTCCTTCGAATTCCTCTCGCGCTGGTGGCAGGATTCCAGTTTTGCGCCCGCCGGGCACCGGCAAATGCGACACCGGCGGGACGTGTTTCGCCCTGCACCTGCATAAGGGGCTATTACATCCTGAGGTAGAGAAAACCGTGCTGAAATCCGTCCTATTAAGGAAACTTTAGCGCGCTCGCATCTATGGTCGTTACGAGTGAAGGTCGTGAGCGGGGACGCGATACTTCTCGTGTCTGGCATTTCCGGTCGCACTCCCCTCATGGCGACACCGGCACGCGCAGGTCTGCGGTGGTTCTTGAGGAGTGAACAGAACATGCAGCCGGCTTTCGTTCCAAATGACAGGAACACCGACATTGCGAGCACCGTCGTGGCGACGATGCGCCAGCTCGGCGTGCTCGGCCTGCCGCGCAACTACGAGATCTTCTACGAGGCGCTGAGCGGCAGCAATCACGAACTCAGCCTGGCCGTCGTCTCGCTCAGCAACCGGCCGACCCAGGAGGATCTCGACCGCATCGGCCGTACCTTCTTTGCCCAGCATCATGGCCCCGGCATCGTCGAGCACGCGCGCGACGTCATCGCCAAGGAGCTCGAGGACATTGCCTCGCTCTTGCGCAGCGAGCGATCCCACATCGAAAAATACGGCCGCATCCTCGACGAGACGTCGAGCGGGCTCGGCAACCGCAGCATGCTGTCGCAGGACCTGCTGCAGAAGATCGTCACCGCCATGTCGGCGGCCACCAACTCGACGATCGACCATGGCAGGCAAGTGGCGAGCACGCTCAGCGAAAAGACCGCCGAGCTCGAGAGCGTCAAGTCGAAGCTCGAGGAGTACAAGCGGCTCGCCGACACCGATCCCTTGACGCAGGTCTGGAACCGCCGCGCCTTCGACAAGGAAATCACCAGGATCTACAATTCCAACAAGGGCATCCTGTTCAATGCCCTGATCCTCGCCGACATCGACCGTTTCAAGGACATCAACGACCGCTTCGGCCATCCGGTCGGCGACAGGATCATCCAGATCATCGCCGAGATCTTCCAGACCAGCATTCGCGGCGACATGTTCGTTGCCCGCACCGGCGGCGAGGAATTTGCCCTCATCGTCGAGGGCGCCAGCGAGGATACTACCTTCGAGATCGCCGAGCGCATCAGGACGCTTATCGAGCAGACGCCGTTCACCAGCAGCCAGACCGGCACCAATTACGGCACGGTGACCGTGTCGATGGGCATTTGCATGGCGTCCGAGGCCGAAAGCCCCGAGGACCTCTACACCAAGGCCGACCGGGCGCTTTATCGTTCGAAGGTCGGCGGCCGCAACCGCGTGACCAGGCATTCGGCGATGGCTGCCCGCGCCGGCAAGAGCTGGCTGCTCTACAAGAAGGACTGAGTTTTCGTGCCGATCATCGGCCTGCCCGCGAAAAATGTTTCGCGGCAATCCCTTTCCATGTGAATTTTTGTAGCCTATATTTTCCATGGAAAGGAGCACGCCATGCCATCCGTGCAACCTCATATCGCCAGCGGCACGGCCGAAAACGCCGTCGTCACCAAGGCCACGTTGCGCGCCGCCGAACTGCTCGACGTTACAGCAAGGGTGCTGGCGTCGGTCATCGGTGTCTCCGAAGCCACGGTTTCGCGCATGCGCAAGCAGGATTTCCTGCTCGAGCGCGGCACCAAGCCGTTCGAGCTGGCCGTCCTGTTCGTCCGGCTGTTTCGTTCTCTCGACGCCATCGTCGGCGGCGACGAGGGCATCGCCCGGGCCTGGCTGAAGAACGCCAACACGGCTTTCGACGGCGCCCCGATCGAGAAAATCCAGACGATATCAGGACTTGTCGATGTCATCGCCTATCTGGACTCCCGACGCGCTCTCGTCTGAATCCATCCGGCTCGAAGGCAAATACTGGCGCATGGTCGAGGCGCAGCACCGCGTCTCGACGCTGAAGGTCGTCGACACGCTGGACGAGCAGGCCCTGCTGGAAGAGCTGATCGAGGAGACCAAGCCGCAGATCCCGCTCGAATGCCGGCACCTCCATTATCTGCTGGCGACGCCCTTTCGCTACGGCTCGGTCTATCCGCATGGCTCGCGCTTTCGCCGCGCCGGCCGGACCAGGGGCGTCTACTATGCGGCGGAGACCATGTTCACGGCTGTCGCCGAGATGGCGTTCTACCGCTTGCTGTTCTTCGCCGAATCCCCTGACACGCCCTGGCCGCGCGACGCCGCCGACTACACCGCATTCGCCGCCGCCATCAAATGCGCCGCCGCCATCGACCTGATGAGGCCGCCGCTCGATCGCGACGCGGCCGCATGGACGCATCCGACCGACTACGCCGCTTGCCAGGCCATCGCCGATGTCGCGCGCGAAGCCGGGCTGGAGGCGATCCGCTACCGCTCGGCGCGCGACCCGAAAGGCGCCAACATCGCGCTGTTGACGTGCAAGGGTTTTGCAAAAGCAAAGCCGCTGGAGCCGCAGACCTGGCGCATCCGCCTCGGCGCCTTCGGCGTGCAGGCGATCTGCGAGTTTCCGGAGAAGCGGATCGAATTCTCCAGGGCGGCCTTCACCGATCCGCGGCTTGCCGGGCTGCGCTGGGAACGTGGGCGCTAGAGCATGATCCCGAAAACTGGGAACCGGTTTTCGGAAAAGATAATGCTCCAACAAAGAGTTGGACGATCCAACGAAACGCCCTCCTGATCTAAGCCAATATGTTCACGGCCCGCGCCGCGACCAGTGCGATTGTCAGCAGCGAGATCAACGCCTCCGCCATCATCAAGAGCTTGGCGCGCTGGGTAAGCGGCAAGGTGTCGGTCGGCGAGAATGCCGTCGCGTTGGTGAATGCCAGGAAGGCATAGTCGACGAAGCCGGGCAGCCAGCCGCGGATCTCGCGGTCGGGCAGCGTCATCTGCGGGAACAGGAAATCGGCCTGCGCGCGCTTGACCAGTCCGCAGGTCGGCGGCCCGCCGCGGTCCGTGCTCCAGAACCACAGCGAGAAGACGATGACGTTGGTGACCCAGATGTTGAGCGCATCGACAAGCAGCGTGCTGCCGGCGCCGGCATGGCCTTCGAGCAGCGCCCTGACCAGGAAGACCAGCGCCCCGCAGTTCATGACGCTGATGACGCCGGTGAGGACCAGCGCGATGCGGCGGATGTAAAGGCGAAACCGGCCGATCGCGTACCAATGCTCGCGGTCGACGGCCTTCTGTGTCGCCATTTGCGTCCACGCCGTCGCGACCGACAGGGGCACCAGCAGCACCGCCTCGATCGCAGGCGCCAGCCAGCGCGGGCCGAACGACAGGTCGTTTATGACTAGAAGCTGCAGGCAGATGATGACGAGGACCGCCGCGCGTGCCGACCAGAAATCAAGCGCGCGGTGGTGGATGACGGCATGCTCGTGACGCATGATGAATGCAGGAACCAGTTGCGGTGGACGATGCAGTTCCACCCAATCTTGGTCTTGCAGTGGTCGTGCCAGAACACATTTTCGTAAGTCTGACGTTACCGGGCTCGGCCCCGAACGAAAAAGGCGCCGGATTTCTCCGGCGCCCTTGACTGGATCCAAACCAGCAAGCGGTTCAGCCGTTGGCGGCCTGCTTGTGCTGGACCGTATGGCTCTTCTTGAGCAGGTCCGAGACCAGGAAAGCGAGCTCGATCGCCTGGTCGGCGTTGAGGCGGGGATCGCAATGCGTGTGGTAGCGGTCCTGCAGGTCTTCCGCGGTGATGGCGCGGGCACCGCCGGTGCATTCGGTGACGTTCTTGCCGGTCATCTCGACATGGATGCCGCCGGGATGCGTGCCTTCGGCCCGGTGCACTTCGAAGAAGGTCTGCACCTCCTTCAGGATGCGATCGAACGGCCGCGTCTTGTAGCCGGCGGCCTCGATCGTGTTGCCATGCATCGGGTCCGACGACCACACCACGCTGCGGCCTTCCTTCTGCACTGCCCGCACCAGCTTCGGCAGATGCTCGGCCACCTTGTCGGAACCGAAGCGCGCGATCAGCGTCAGCCGTCCCGGCTCGTTTTCCGGATTGAGCAGGTCGATCAGTTCCAGCAAACCGTCCGGCGTCAGCGACGGGCCGCATTTCAGGCCGAGCGGGTTCTTGATGCCACGGCAATATTCGACATGGGCATGGTCGGGCTGGCGCGTGCGGTCGCCGATCCAGATCATGTGGCCCGACGTCGCATACCAGTCGCCCGAGGTCGAATCGACGCGCGTCAGCGCTTCCTCGTAGCCCAGCAGCAGCGCCTCGTGGCTGGTGTAGAAATCGGTCTCGCGCAACGCGAAGTTGGTCTCCGAGGTGATGCCGACCGCCTTCATGAAGTCCATCGTCTCGGTGATGCGGTTGGCGAGCGACTCGTATTTTTCGCCCTGCGGGCTGTCGGACACGAAGCCGAGCATCCAGCGATGCACATTCTCCAGGCTGGCATAGCCGCCCTGGGCAAAGGCGCGCAGCAGGTTGAGCGTCGCCGCCGACTGGCGGTAGGCCATTTCTTGCCGGGCGGGGTCTGGGATGCGCGACCTGGCGTCGAACTCGATGCCGTTGATGATGTCGCCGCGATAGCTGGGCAGCGTTACGCCGGCCTTGGTCTCGTTGTCGGACGAGCGCGGCTTGGCGAACTGGCCGGCGACGCGGCCAACCTTCACCACCGGCTGCGCGCCGGCGAAGGTCAGAACGACGGACATCTGCAGGAAGACGCGGAAGAAGTCGCGGATGTTGTCCGCGCCATGCTCGGCGAAGCTTTCTGCGCAATCGCCACCCTGGAGCAGAAAGGCGTCGCCGGCGGCGACGGCCGCCAACTGCTTCTTCAGCTTGCGCGCCTCACCGGCAAAAACCAGCGGCGGAAAGGTGGCGAGCTGGGCTTCCGTGTTCTTCAGCGCGGCAAGGTCCGGATAGGCAGGAACCTGCTTGATCGGCTTTTCTCTCCACGAATTCGGCGACCATTTCGTCATCGTTGCACCCAAACGCCCTTCAGCGGCAATTCCGGAAAACTGTGATCTCCGTGCGGAATTGCGTCAAACAAACAGATGAACGGGCACCCTCGCCCGCCATTCCCGCCCCCTATATGGGGTGGCGGCTGCATACACGAAGCCGAATTCCTATTCTAGACCGGAATTTCAGCACTGGCGAATGCGCCGGACGGGCTATGCTGCCTTGTCGACCAGCCGCGCCAGCTGCGTCATCACCACGGCCGAGCCGGCCAGCCGCTTTTCGGCGTTCGGCCAGTCGCGGATGAAGACGACGCTGTGGTCTGGCCGGATCTTGGCCAGCGAACCCTGCTCGCCGATGAACTTGACCAGCCCGACCGGGTTGGGGAATTCGCGCTTGCGGAAATGGATGACGACGCCCTTGGGACCGGCATCGAGCTTTTCGACATTGGCCCTGCGGCAGAGCGCCTTGATGAACACGATCTTCAACAGATGCGTCACCTCTTCCGGCAGCGGCCCGAAACGGTCGATCAGCTCGGCGCCGAAGGCGTCGATCTCCTCGGTGTTCTCGAGGTCGCCGAGGCGGCGGTAGAGCGCCAGCCTGAGCTGCAGGTCCGGCACATAGCTTTCCGGGATCATCACCGCCGTGCCGACGGCGATCTGCGGCGACCAGCCGCCGTCCTGCACCTCGCCGGAATCCTTCACTTCGGCCACCGCCTCCTCCAGCATCTGCTGGTAGAGCTCGAAGCCGACCTCCTTGATGTGGCCGGACTGCTCTTCGCCCAGCAGATTGCCGGCGCCGCGGATATCGAGGTCGTGGCTGGCGAGCTGGAAGCCGGCGCCGAGCGTGTCGAGCGACTGCAGCACCTTCAGCCGCCGCTCGGCGGTGTCGGTCAGCTTGCGGTTGGCCGGCAGCGTGAACAGCGCATAGGCGCGCACCTTGGAGCGACCGACGCGGCCGCGCAGCTGGTAGAGCTGCGACAGGCCGAACATGTCGGCGCGATGGATGATCAGCGTGTTGGCGGTCGGAATGTCGAGACCGGACTCCACGATGGTCGTCGACAGAAGCACGTCGTACTGGCCGTCGTAGAAGGCGTTCATGATGTCGTCGAGCTCGCCCGGCGGCATCTGGCCGTGCGCCACCGCGACTTTCAGCTCCGGCACCGATTGCTTCAGGAAATCATGGATCTCGGCGAGATCGCTGATGCGCGGCACGACATAGAAGGAGTGGCCGCCGCGATAGCGCTCGCGCAGCAGCGTCTCGCGGATGACCAGCGGATCGAAGGGCGAGATGAAGGTGCGCACCGCCATGCGGTCGACCGGCGGCGTCGCGATCAGCGACAGTTCGCGCACGCCGGTAAGGGCGAGCTGCAGCGTGCGCGGGATCGGCGTCGCCGACAGCGTCAGCACATGCACGTCGCTCTTCAGGTCTTTCAGCCGCTCCTTGTGCTTGACGCCGAAATGCTGCTCCTCGTCGATGATCAGCAGGCCGAGATTCTTGAACGAGATCGCCGACCCCAGCAGCGCATGCGTGCCGACGACGATGTCGACCGTGCCCTCGGCGATGCCCTTCTTGGTTTCGGCCAGTTCCTTGGAGCCGACCAGCCGGGAAGCCTGCGCGACGCGGATCGGCAGGCCGGAGAAGCGCTGCGAGAAGGTCTTGAAGTGCTGGCGCGACAGCAAGGTAGTCGGCACCACCACGGCGACCTGAAAACCTTCCATGGCGGCAATGAAGGCGGCGCGCAGCGCCACTTCGGTCTTGCCGAAGCCGACATCGCCGCAGACCAGCCGGTCCATCGGCTTGCCGGCGCCGAGATCGTCCATGACGGAATCGATCGCGCCCTGCTGGTCGTCGGTCTCCTCATAGGGGAAGCGCGCGGAGAATTCGCCATAGAGGCCTTCGGCGGGGATCATGGCGGGCGCCGAGCGCATCTGCCGCTCTGCCGCGATACGGATCAACTGCCCGGCCATGTCGAGCAGGCGGCGCTTCAGCCGCGCCTTGCGCGACTGCCAGGCGCCGCCGCCGAGCTTGTCCAGCGTCGCCTCGGCCGAATCCGAGCCGTAGCGCGACAGAAGCTCGATGTTCTCGACCGGCAGGAACAGCCGGTCGTCGCCGGCGTAGTGGATTTCCAGGCAGTCATGCGGGGCACCGACCGCCTCGATGGTGCGCAGGCCCATGAAGCGGCCGATGCCGTGGTCGGTATGGACGACAATATCGCCAGACGACAGCGACGAGGCTTCGGCAATAAAGTCTGATGCGCGCTTCTTGCGCTTGGAGCGCCGGATCAGCCGGTCGCCGAGGATGTCCTGCTCGGCAACGACCACCAGTCTCTCGGTCTCGAAGCCGGATTCGAGCGGCAGCACGGCAAGGCCCGCCTGCCCCGGCTCGAGCTTTTCCGCCTCGGCAAGCGTCGCCACCGGCTTCAAATTGCCAAGATGATGCTCGGCCAGGATCTGGCCGAGCCGGTCGAGCGAGCCTTCGGTCCAGCCGGCGACGACGACGCGGCGGCGCGCGGCGCGCTCGTCGGCGATGTGCTTCACCACGACATCGAAGACGTTGATGTTGGGATCGGCGCGTTCCTCGGCGAAGCTGCGGCCATGCCGCGCGCCGGCATGGAAGACCTTTTTGCCCCCCACATCGGGCGCATCGAAGACGGTGAAGTCGATGTCTTCGCGCGGGCCGAGAGACGCCTTGAGATTCTCCGGCGAGAGATAAAGCAGGTCCGGCGCCACCGGCTTGTAGGGCACCGCGTCCTTCAGCGCGCCGTCGGCCTGCTTGCGGCGCGCTTCGTAGTGGTCGAGGATCAGCGTGTGGCGTTCGGCCAGCGCCTCATGCGCCAGATGGTCGAAGACCACGGGCACGTCGGGCAGATAGTCGAACACCGTCTCCAGCCGCTCGTAGAAGAACGGCAGCCAGTGCTCCATGCCGGCAAAGCGCCGCCCTTCGCTGACCGCGGCATAGAGCCCGTCGTCGCGCGACGGCGCGCCGAACGCCTCGATATAGGCGCGGCGGAAGCGGCTGATCGTCTCCGGGGTTAGCGCCACTTCGCTCATCGCCTGCAGCGCCATCGACGTGCGCTGGCCGGTGGTGCGCTGCGTGGCGGCGTCGAAGACGCGGATCGATTCCAGCGTGTCGCCGAAGAAATCGAGCCTGAGCGCCTCACTCCAGCCGGGTGCGTAAAGATCGAGGATGCCGCCGCGCACCGCGAACTCGCCGACGCCACGCACCGTCGGCACCCGCTCGAAGCCGGAGGTTTCCAGCCGCGACACCAGCGCATTCATGTCGATCTGGTTGCCGGGCCTGGCGTGGAACGTCTGCGCTTCGATCAGATCGGCGGGCGGAATGCGCTGCAGCAGCGCATTGGCGGTGGTGAGGATGACGGCGCGGTGCGGCTTCCTGGCCAGTGCGATCATGGCGGCGAGCGCGTCGAGCCGGCGCGCGGCCGCGTCCGAGCCGGGCGAAACGCGGTCGTAGGGAAGGCAGTCCCAGGCCGGCAGTTCCAGCACCGGTAGGCCCGGCGCGGCAAAAGCCAGCGCCTCGGTGATCGCCGGCAAGCGCTGGCCGTCGCGCGCCACGAACAGCACTGGCTTGTCGGGCGCGATCTCGTGCGCAGTCTGCACCAGCGCGAAGGCTTCGTAGCCGTCGGCGACGCCGTCGACGATGAACTGGCCGGCGCGGCCCTTCGGCAGGCCGATTGTGGGGATCAGGCTCATGAAATCACGTCGTTCAAAATGTCATGGTGTGGCGCGACGCCAGGATCTTTCGCAGCACCGCGCAATCGATATCGGGCGGAACCGGGCGTTCACCGGTGATCAAAGGCAGGAATTCGGCGTCGGGAATGTCGAGGAGCCTCTCATATTGGTCGATTTCCTCGCCGGTCAAGGCGCCGATCTCGGCATCGGCGAAGGAGCCGAGGATAAGGTCCATCTCGCGCATGCCACGATGCCAGGAGCGGAACAGGAGCTTGCGGCGGCGGGCATCCAGCCCCTCGCTTGATCTTCTCGTTCCGGTCATGGCGCCGCGTCCCTGTCTGAAGCGGCGCATATAGCGTGGATAGAGCGCGGTGTCAGCCTTGCGCAATGGCCGTCGCGACATAAGCTGACATCATGCGTCCCTCCCTCCTCGATCCGCTGTTCGTCCCGATCACCTCGCTTGCCGGCGTCGGGCCGAAGGTTGGCCTGCTGATCGAGAAGGTGGTGGTTGCCGATCTCGGCGACCGCGCCGCGCGTGCCGGCGACCTGTTGTTCGTGCTGCCCCACACCGTGATCGATCGCCGCAACCGGCCGGGCATCGCGCTCGCCGCCGAAGGCGCGATCGTCACGCTCGAGGTCCGCATCGACCGTCACCAGCCGCCGCCGCGCGGCAACAGATCGGTGCCGTACCGTGTCTTCGCCCATGACGACACCGGCGAGATCGCGCTGACCTTCTTCCATGCTCACGCTTCCTATCTCGAAAAATCGATGCCGGTGGGCGAGCACGTCGTCATCTCGGGCCGCATGGAGTGGTTCAACGGCCGCCCGACCATGGTCCACCCCGACCATATCGCGCTCGCCAGCGAGGCGGAAAACCTGCCGCTGGTCGAGCCGGTCTATCCGCTCACCGCCGGCCTCTCGGGCAAGGTGCTGCGCCGCGCCATCGGCCAGGCGCTCGGCCGCCTGCCGGAACTGCCGGAATGGCAGGACGACGCCTTCATGCGCCGCCAGACCTTTCCCGCCTTCGCCGACGCGCTCACCCGCATCCATTATCCGGCGGACCCGATCGATGTCGCCATAGAGGGGGCGGCGTGGCGGCGCCTCGCCTATGACGAACTGCTCGCCGGCCAGGTCTCGCTCGCTTTGGTGCGGGCAAGAATCCGCCGCCTGTCCGGCCGGCCGCTGACCGGCGACGGCAGCATCGTCGAAAAGCTGCGCTCGGCACTCCCCTACTCGCTCACCCCGTCGCAGGAATTTGCGCTCGCCGAAATCCTTGCCGACCTCGCCGACCCCGAGCGCATGCTGCGCCTGCTGCAAGGCGATGTCGGCTCGGGCAAGACGGTCGTAGCACTGCTTGCCATGGCGCGCGCCGTCGAGGCGGGTGGCCAGGCGGCGTTGATGGCGCCGACCGAAATCCTGGCGCGTCAGCATCTGGCGACCATCGCGCCGCTGGCGGAAAAGGCCGGCCTGCGCACCGGCATTCTCACCGGCCGTGAGAAGGGTCGCGAACGCACCGAGACATTGGCGGGGCTGGCCAGTGGCGAGATCGACATCGTCGTCGGCACGCATGCCCTGTTCCAGGAATCGGTGGCGTTCGACGATCTCGTCCTGGCCGTCGTCGACGAGCAGCACCGCTTCGGTGTCCACCAGCGACTGGCAATTACCGCCAAGGGCGATGCGCCCGACATGCTGGTGATGACGGCGACGCCGATCCCGCGCACGCTGGTGCTCACCGCCTTCGGCGACATGGACGTCTCGAAGCTGACCGAAAAGCCAGCCGGCCGCCAGCCGATCCGCACGGTCACCTTGCCGCTGGAGCGGCTGGACGAGCTGGTCGGGCGCATGCGCGACGCGGTCGGCGATGGCCAGAAGATCTACTGGATCTGCCCGCTGGTCGAGGAATCCGAAGAGATCAAGCTGATGTCGGCGGAGGATCGCTTTGCCTCCCTGAAGCCGCTGTTCGGCGACCGCATCGGGCTGGTTCACGGCCGCATGAAGGGCGCCGAGAAGGACGAGGCGATGCGCGCCTTCAAGCAGGGCGAGACGCGCATCCTGATCGCAACCACCGTCATCGAGGTCGGCGTCGACGTGCCGGACGCCACGATCATGGTCATCGAGCATGCCGAGCGCTTCGGCCTGGCCCAGTTGCACCAGTTGCGCGGCCGGGTCGGGCGTGGCGACAAGCCCTCCTCCTGCGTGCTGCTCTACAAGGATCCGCTCGGCGAGACGGCGAAACGCCGCCTGTCGGTGATGCGCGAGACCGAGGATGGCTTCCGCATCGCCGAGGAGGATCTCAAGCTGCGCGGCGAAGGCGAATTGCTGGGCACCCGCCAGTCCGGCACCCCCGGTTTCCGGGTGGCGCGCCTCGAGGCTCATGCCGACCTGCTGGAAGCCGCGCGCGACGATGCCCGCCTCATCCTGTCGCGCGATCCGGAACTGCAGTCCGAGCGCGGCGAGGCGCTGCGTCTGCTGCTTTACCTGTTCGGCCGCGACGAGGCGGTGCGTTTGTTGCGCGCTGGTTGAGTGGCCCCAAGCGCCGGATTGGCCAGCGAGCCTTCGATTTGCTCGCCGTTCAAGGTCACGAGCTTGGTCTTGACCTCGGGCGCCACCAAGCCGGCCGAAACGATCAGCTTGGCGCCGTCTTCGATCGTCATGTCGAGAAGCACGATCTCGGATTTCCGCACATACATCAGGAAACCGGTGGTCGGATTCGGCGTGCACGGCATGAACACGGCGATCAGCGGGTCGCCTTCATGATTGAGCTTCTGGTTGATCTCGGTTTCCTTCTCGCTGGCGATGAAGACCAGAGACCAGACGCCCTTGCGCGGATATTCGACCAGCCCCACCTGGCGGAACATGTCGCCCTTGTTCGACAGCACCGTCTCGAAGATCTGCTTCAGCGAGCGATAGATGCCGCGCACCAGCGGCATGCGGCCAAGCAGCCTCTCGCCAAAATTGACGATGGCGCGACCGACGATGTTGGCGGTCATGAAGCCGATCAGCGTGATCAGCACAAGCGCGACGATGAGACCGAAGCCGGGCACCGGAAACGGCAGGTAGGTGTCCGGGCTGTAGCGCAGCGGGATATAGGGCTTCACCCAGGAATCGACCCAGCCGATGAAGGACCAGGCGATATAGGCGGTGATGGCCAGCGGCGCGCAAACGATGAAGCCCGTCAGGAAATAGTTCCTGAGCCGGGTCATGCCTGAGGTCTTCGGGGCGTCGGACATGGATCACCGCAGCGCAGGTTGCGCCGCAACATTAGTGAACCACAACGCGGTTTGGAACTGCGAAGTTTTTAAACAGCGTTCGTTGGCGAACGCCTATTCCACGGTCACCGATTTCGCCAGATTGCGCGGCTGGTCGACGTCGGTGCCCATGAACACCGCGGTGAAATAGGCGAGCATCTGGATCGGCAGCGCGTAGATGATCGGCGAGATGATTTCCGGCACGTCGGGCAGCACGATCGTCTCCATCGTCTTGATGCTCGCCTGCGCCGCGCCCTTGCTGTCGGTGATCAGGATGATCTTGCCGCCGCGCGCCGCCACCTCCTGCATGTTGGAAACCGTCTTTTCGAAGATGCGGTCGTGCGGCGCGATGACGATTACCGGCATGTTCTCGTCGATCAGCGCGATCGGCCCGTGCTTCAGTTCGCCGGCGGCATAGCCCTCGGCATGGATATAGGAGATTTCCTTGAGCTTGAGCGCGCCTTCCATGGCGAGCGGGAAATTGGTGTCGCGGCCAAGATAAAGCACATCCGAATAGCGGGAGAGCTCACGCGAGATGCGTTCGATCTGGCCGTCTAGCTTGAGCACCTGGTTGGCGAAGCGGGGTGCCTCGGAGAGCTCGCGCACCAGCGCCTTCTCCTCGTTGCGCGAGATCGTGCCGCGCGCCACGCCCGCCCGCACCGCGAGCGAAGCCAGCACCGACAGCTGGCAGGTGAAGGCCTTGGTCGAGGCGACGCCTATCTCCGGCCCGGCCAGCGTCGGCAGCACCACATCGGACTCGCGCGCCATGGTCGATTCGCGCACGTTGACGACGGCGCCGATCTTCATGCCGGCCTTGCGGCAGTAGCGCAGCGAGGCCAGCGTGTCGGCGGTTTCGCCCGATTGCGAGATGAAGAAGGCCGCGTCGTTCGACGACAACGGCATCTCGCGATAGCGGAATTCCGAGGCGACATCGATGTCGACCGGCAGCCGTGCATAGCGTTCGAACCAGTATTTGCTGATCAGCCCGGCGAGATAGGCGGTGCCGCAGGCCGAGATCGCCAGCCGGCCGATCTTGGCGAAATCGAAGGGCAGTTCCAGCGGCTTCGAGACGCCGGAGACGAAATCCACATAATGCGCCAGCGTGTGCGAGATCACCTCCGGCTGCTCATGGATTTCCTTTTCCATGAAATGGCGCCGGTTGCCCTTGTCGACCATGAAGCCGGTCGACAGCGACTGCTGGCGCTTGCGGTCGACCTTGTTGCCGTCCATGTCGAAAATCGCGACCTCGTTGCGGCGCACCACCGCCCAGTCGCCGTCCTCCAGATAGGTGATCGAGTTGGTGAAGGGCGCCAGCGCGATGGCGTCGGAGCCGAGGAACATCTCGCCGTCGCCATGGCCGACGGCCAGCGGCGGACCGTTGCGGGCGCCGACGATGAGGTCCTCGTCGCCCTTGAACATGATCGCCAGCGCGAAGGCGCCCTCCAGCCGCTTCAGCGCCTTGTGCGCTGCCACGACCGGCTTCAGCCCCTTGGCGAGTTCCCGCGCCACCAGATGCGCGACGACCTCGGTGTCGGTCTGCGAGGAAAAGTTGTAGCCGTCGCGGGTCAGCTCGTCGCGCAATTCGGCGAAATTCTCGATGATGCCGTTGTGGACGATGGCGACGCCGTCGGAAAAATGCGGGTGCGCGTTGGTCTCGTTCGGCACGCCATGGGTGGCCCAGCGCGTGTGGCCGATGCCGATCGTGCCGTCGAGCGGCTCTTCCTTCAGCCGGCGCTCGAGATTGATCAGCTTGCCTTCGGCGCGGCGACGGCCGAGCTCGCCATTCTCGATGGTGGCGACGCCGGCCGAGTCATAGCCGCGATATTCGAGCCGCTTCAGCGCGTCGACGATGAGCGGCGCCACCTGCTGTTGGCCGACAATTCCGACGATGCCGCACATGGCCGTTACCCCCGATTCCCCATGGAAAACCAGCGTTATCTAGGGATTGCCGGCCTGCCGTGAAAGTCACTTTGCGTTTCGTTCCGTGTCACCGGAACGGTCATTTTTACGCATGCACCATGACAGACCGCTCTTGCAATCCGATTACTGCAATCGTTCGCCTTTTCAGGCCACCGGTTTGACGGAATTCACTTTTTCCTCGCCGCCGCGGCCGAAGCAAAACGCTCGCGTATTTCCTTGCCCTTGCCCGGAATCGTCTTCTGGCGGGCGCGGCCGAAGGCCAGCGCATCGTCGGGCACGCTTTCGGTGAGGACGCTGCCGGAGGCGATGTAGCTGCCCTTGCCTATCGTGATTGGCGCCACCAGCGAGGAATTCGAGCCGACAAAGGCGCCCTCGCCGATGTCGGTGAAGAATTTCGAGTAGCCGTCATAATTGCAGGTGATGGTGCCGGCGCCGATATTGGCGGCAGCACCCACGCGCGCATCGCCGATATAGGTCAGGTGGTTGACCTTGGCGCCCTCCTCGACGGTCGCCTGCTTGACCTCGCAGAAATTGCCGACCTTGGCCTTTTTCCTGAGATCTGTCCCCGGCCGCAGCCGCGCGAACGGTCCCACCTCGCAGTTCTCCGCGATTGTGGCGCCCGTCATATGGCTGAAGGCATGGATCGTGGCGCCGGTGGAAATCTTGACGCCCAGGCCGAACCAGACATTGGGCTCAACCACCGTATCGGCGCCGATTTCGGTGTCGTGCGAGAAATAAACCGTTTCGGGCGCGATCAGCGTGACCCCTGAGAGCATCGCCTCGCGCCGCCGGCGCGCCTGCCAGATGCCTTCCGCCTCGGCAAGCTCGGCCCGGTTGTTGATGCCGAGCGCGCTCTCGAAGCTGGCTTCCGTCGCCACCACATCGAGGCCGCGAGCACCGGCGATCTCGACGATGTCGGTCAGGTAGAACTCGCTCTTGGCATTGGCATTGCCGACCTCGTCGAGCAGATCCAGCGCGCTCCTGCCGGCGACGGCCATCATGCCGGCATTGCAGAAACCGATCTTCTTCTCCTCGTCGGAGCAATCCTTCTCCTCGCGGATGGCGACCAGCCGGCCGCCCTTCTCGATCAGCCGGCCATAGCCGGTCGGATTGGGCGGACGGAAGCCGACGACGACGACCGCGGCACCTTCCGCCAGCTTCTGCCGCGCGACGGCAAGCGCTTCCGGTTCGATCAGCGGCGTGTCGCCGAACATGACGAGAATATCGTCGTAACCCTTTGATATAGCAGCACGCGCGGCCAGCACGGCATGCGCGGTGCCGAGACGCTTCTCCTGCACGAAAGTCTCGGCGTTCGGCGCGAATTTCTGCGCTGCCTTGCGCATTTCGTCCGCGCCATGGCCGATCACCAGCGCCAGGTCGCCGCTGCCGGCGGCTTCCGCCGCCTTCGCCACATGGGCGACCATCGGCAGCCCGGCGATCGGATGCAGCACCTTGGGCAGCGCGCTCTTCATGCGTGTGCCCTCGCCGGCGGCAAGGATGACGGACAGGCAGGATCTCTGGCTCATGAAAGGGCAACCATATGAACAGGGTCGGGAATCAAGGCATATCTAGCATCAGCGCCCATGCTGCACCAATGCGGTTAAATTCCGGTGAGACGGCGGATCTGCCTACTCCTGATCAGCGCATCTCAAGGCGCGATCCAGCAGGCAATATGCCGCTACAACAGACCGTACTGCCTGAATTCCGCCTGCTCATCGCCGGCGATCCAACCAAACACTTTCAGGCGGCCGTCGCGTCTTTCTACGAGATAGTTGACCTCGAAATCGATGGTCAGACGGTCCTTGTTCTTGCGTTCGTATTCGCCCGACCATTGCACCTTGGCAACGCAATGGTCCTGGTCGATGGGCGTCACCGAGACATCGGCACAAATCATCTTCTTGCTGCCGATCGCCCGATAGGCCTCGAAGCCCTTTTTCATGACGTCCTTCAACTCCGCGCCATTTTCGCCAACGACGACCCCTGCTGGCGTCACGGAGACAAAGCCGGTCGAGTAGATGTCCGCGACGTCGTCCAGATCGACGGTGCCCGCGATCGCGTCGTTGTAGACCCTCTCATACGTCTTGAAGAACTTTTGCAGATCCGCCTTGGATACCATTCTCGCCTCACCGTCGCGCTTGCGCACGAGCCTGCAACGCGGGCTTTCAGGCATCGTTCCGGTTGCGGAGGATGGGAGCTACCCCAGCCGCCCCAGGCCCGGGAAATTTTCCAGCAGCCAGTAGGACGCGCTCTGCACGCCGCCGGTCAGGAAAAACACGCCGGCGACGACCAGCAGTGCGCCGATCGCCTGTTCGACGCGACCGAGATGGACACGGAATCTGGCGAGGAAGCGCATGAAGGCGCCGGAAAACAGGGCGGCGATCAGGAACGGGATGCCGAGACCGAGCGAATAGGCGGCGAGCAGCAACGCACCTTCGCCCACCGTCTCGCGGCCGCCCGCCAACGTCAGGATCGGACCCAGAACCGGTCCGATGCAAGGCGTCCAGCCGAAAGCGAAGGCCAGTCCCATAATGTAGGCGGCGACCAGGCTGGCCGGCTTGCCCTGCGACTGGAAGCGCGCCTCGCGCGACAGCAGCGGAATGCGCAATATGCCGAGGAAGTTGAGCCCCATCAGGATGATCAGTGCGCCCGCCACCATCGCCAGCGGTTCCTGCCACAGCCGCAGCAGCCGGCCGATCGTCGAAGCGCCGGCGCCGAGCGCCACAAACACGGTGGAGAAACCGAGCACGAAGGCGATGGAGGATGCAATCAGCGCGCCACGCGCGCCGGCCCTGGCAGTGGCGCCGGCATCGCCGCGAAAGTCATCGACCGAAACGCCGGCCATGTAGCAGAGATAGGGCGGCACCAGCGGCAGCACGCAAGGCGACAGGAACGAGATCGCCCCCGCTCCGACCGCGCTGACATAGCCGATATCCAATGCCATTCCTGGTGCTCCAGAACGTTATGGCGCTGATATAGCGAGACAAAGGCGCGTCTGCCAATCACCAATGCGTGGCAAGTCGCCGCTACAAAATTGGAAGAAACGGCAGCTTCGACACGTTGAGAAGAAAGAGCCCGCGATCGCCGCGTGCTTGTTTCACGACCCCAGGGAGGTACTCATGAAGTCGATCATTGCTGGATTAGCCGCGCTTTTGCTCGGTGCCACGGCATCCCAGGCCGCCGAGGCGTGGAAGGAAGCCGAGGTCGGCGGCACGAAAATCTACACCGACGCCATGGGCATGACGCTCTACACCTACGACAAGGACGAGAAGGGCAAATCGAACTGCTACGACAAATGCGCCACCAACTGGCCGCCCCTGAAGGCCGAGGCCGGCGCCAAGGCAGACGATGAATGGACGATTGTCGACCGCACCGACGGCACCAAGATGTGGGCCTATGACGGCAAGCCGGTCTACACCTTCATCAAGGACAAGAAGGCCGGCGACGCGACGGGCGACGGCGCCTCCGGCGTCTGGCACATCGTCAAGGCCGACTGAGTTTTCCGCCCCGAAACATCGGCTGGCCGCCGGACAAGGTCTGGATCACCCGGCGGCCAGTTTCCGCCATTGCCGCGCCTAGCGACTCGCTCGAATCGACCGGTCGTTCCAGTGGCTCGATGCTCGAACGGCCCTCCCCGAAATTATGTGGTCCTCTCCATACACTCTAAGAGTGTATTGCCGCGGACGTCTCCGCATTTTGGCCGCCTGCCCTTGACCGATTGCAAAAGCACGGCCATGTGAGCGACGAAAAAGAACGCGTCGCGCCGCTGGAATTCTTCCGCTGGCCCATAGCTGATATGAGACCTCATGGACGTCGTCGTCGTCGAATCGCCGGCCAAGGCAAAGACAATCAACAAATATCTCGGCAAGAACTATAAGGTCCTGGCCTCGTTCGGCCACGTCCGCGATCTGCCGGCCAAGGACGGCTCGGTGCGCCCCGACGAGGACTTCGCCATGTCCTGGTCGGTCGACACCGCCTCGGGCAAGCGGCTTGCCGACATCGCCAAGGCGGTCAAGGACGCCGACGGCCTGATCCTCGCCACCGACCCGGACCGCGAGGGCGAGGCGATTTCCTGGCATGTGCTGGAAGTGCTGAAGCAGAAGCGCGCGCTGAAGGACAAGCCGGTCAGCCGCGTCGTCTTCAACGCCATCACCAAGTCTTCGGTGCTGGATGCGATGGCCAATCCGCGCCAGATCGACGCGCCGCTGGTCGATGCCTATCTCGCCCGCCGCGCCCTCGACTATCTGGTCGGCTTCACGCTGTCGCCGGTGCTGTGGCGCAAGCTGCCCGGCGCCCGTTCCGCCGGCCGCGTCCAGTCGGTGGCGCTGCGCCTGGTCTGCGACCGTGAATCCGAGATCGAGCGCTTCATCCGCGAGGAATACTGGCAGATCGCCGCCATCCTCGGCACGCCGCGCAACGAGAATTTTGAGGCGCGGCTGACCGCGTTCGAGCGCAAGAAACTGCAAAAACTCGACATCGCCAACAAGGCGCAGGCCGACGACATCAAGGCGATGCTCGAAGGCGCCACCTTCAAAGCGCTGTCGGTCGAGGCCAAGCCAACCAAGCGCAACCCGGGCCCGCCCTTCACCACCTCGACGCTGCAGCAGGCCGCCTCGTCGGGCCTCGGCTTTTCGGCCACCCGCACGATGCAGGTGGCGCAGCGGCTCTACGAAGGCATGGACATTGGCGGCGAGACCGCCGGCCTGATCACCTATATGCGAACCGACGGCGTGCAGATGGCGCCCGAGGCGATCGACGCCGCCCGCGATGCCATCGTCAGCGAATTCGGCGCAAAATACCTGCCGGAGAAGCCGCGCTTCTATACGACCAAGGCCAAGAACGCCCAGGAAGCGCATGAGGCGATCCGCCCGACCGATTTCAAGCGCACGCCGGCTTCGGTCCGCCAATATCTCGATGCCGACCAGGCCCGCCTCTACGAGCTGATCTGGAAGCGCGCCATCGCCAGCCAGATGCAGCCTGCCGAGATCGAGCGCACCACGGTCGAGATCGAGGCGGTCAACGGCGCCCGCACCGCCGAGCTTCGCGCCGTCGGCTCGGTCGTGCGCTTCGACGGCTTCATCGCCGCCTATACCGACCAGAAGGACGAGGACGCGGAGGACGAGGAAAGCCGCCGCCTGCCCGAGATCCGCGCCGGCGAGCAGCTTGCCCGCCAGGCGATCAATGCCACCCAGCACACCACCGAGCCGCCGCCGCGCTATTCCGAGGCGTCGCTGATCAAGAAGCTGGAAGAGCTGGGCATCGGCCGCCCGTCGACCTACACGGCGATCCTGAAGACGCTGGAAGACCGCGACTACGTCACCATCGACCGCCGCAAGCTGGTGCCGCAGGCCAAGGGCCGCTTGCTGTCGGCCTTCCTCGAGAGCTTCTTCGAGCGCTATGTCGAATATGATTTCACTGCCTCGCTGGAAGAAAAGCTCGACGAGATTTCCGACGGCAAGCTCGCCTGGAAGGACGTGCTGCGCGACTTCTGGAGGGATTTTTCCGGCGCGGTCGACGACATCAAGGAACTGCGCGTCACCGACGTGCTCGATGCGCTCAACGACGAGCTGGCGCCGCTGGTGTTCCCGGCGCGTGAGGACGGTTCGAACCCGCGCATCTGCCCGAAATGCGGCACCGGCAACCTGTCGCTGAAGCTCGGCAAATTCGGCGCCTTCGTCGGCTGCTCGAACTATCCCGAATGCTCCTTCACTCGCCAGCTCGGCGATGCCGCCAATCCCAATGGCGAGAACGGCAATGGCGAGGACGGCACCAGGCTGATCGGCAAGGATCCCTACACGGCGGAAGAGATCACGCTACGCAGCGGCCGTTTCGGCCCGTATATCCAGCGCGGAGAAGGCAAGGAGGCCAAGCGCTCCAGCCTGCCCAAGGGCTGGGCCGCCGAGCAGATCGACCATGAGAAGGCGTTGGCGCTGCTGGCGCTGCCGCGCGACGTCGGCAAGCACCCGGAATCCGGCAAGATGATCTCGGCCGGCCTCGGCCGCTACGGCCCCTTCGTGCTGCATGACGGCACCTACGCCAATCTCGACAGCATCGAGGACGTGTTCTCGATCGGCCTCAATCGCGCCGTCTCGGTGATTGCGGAGAAGCAGTTGAAGGGCAAGGGCGGCCGCAACGGCGCAACGCCCGCGGCGCTCAAGGATCTTGGCGACCACCCCGACGGCGGCGGCAAGATCGTCGTGCGCGACGGCAAATACGGGCCCTACGTCAACTATGGCAAGGTCAATGCGACGCTGCCCAAGGGCAAGGATCCGCAATCGGTGACGGTCGAGGACGCCCTGGCGCTGATTGCCGAGAAGGAAGCCAAGGGCGGTGGCGGCAAGAAGCCGTTCCGCAAGGCGGCAGCGGCCGGCAAGCCGGCCGCCAAGAAATCCCCGGCCAAGAAAAAGGGATAGGGCGTGGCGCGCAGGATCTCCGGACGAAGCCACGGCGATCCGCGCACCGCCGACACGAGGGCCAAGGTCCGGGACGATTACCGCCCGTCGCGCGAAGAAATCCTGCGCTACATCGCCGAAAATCCGGACCGTTCCGGCAAGCGCGAGATCGCCAAGGCGTTCGCGCTGCGCGGCGATGACCGTATCTGGCTGAAGGATCTGTTGCGCGACCTGCAGGACGAGGGCCTGCTGACCAGGGAACGCAAGCGGCTGACCCGCGCCGGCGCCCTGCCTCATGTCGCCGTGCTCGACATTTTCGGCCGCGACGGCGACGGCGTGCTCCTGGCGCATCCGAGCGAATACAGCGGCGCCGGCTCGCCGCCGGTCGTCTCCATCCGCATTTCGCGTGGAAGCAATGGCCCGGCGCCCGGCATCGGCGACCGCGTGCTCGCCAAGACCTTCCCGACCGACGATCCGGCTGGCCCCGCCTATACCGGCCGGGTGATGAAGATCTTCGAGAAGCGCAGCGACGCCGTGCTCGGCGTCTTTCGCGTCCTCAAGGACGGCACCTTGCGCATCGAACCGGTGGAGCGGCGCCAGCCCGAACTGATCGTCGACAAGGAGTTCCAGAACGGCGCCAGGAACGGCGACCTGGTCGAGGTCGAGCCCGCGCGGGCGTCCCGCTACGGGTTGCCGCGCGCCAAGGTCCTGGCGGTGCTGGGCTCGCTGACCAGCGAGAAGGCGGTCTCGATGATCGCCATCCACGCGCATGACATCCCGCACATCTTCCCGGCCGACGTCATCGCCGAGGCCGACGCGGTGAAGCCTGCGGCGCTTGCCGGCCGCGAGGACTGGCGCGACCTGCCGCTGATCACCATCGACCCGGCCGACGCCAAGGACCATGACGACGCGGTCTTCGCGACGCCCGATACCGACGAGAAGAACCCCAGCGGGGTGCTGGTCACCGTGGCGATCGCCGACGTCGCGGCTTACGTCCGCTACGGCACCGCGCTCGACCGCGAGGCCCTGAAGCGTGGCAATTCGGTCTATTTCCCGGATCGCGTGGTGCCGATGCTGCCGGAGCGCATCTCCAACGACCTCTGCTCGCTGCGCGAGGGCCAGGACCGGCCGGCGCTTGCCGTGCGCATGACGTTCGCGGCCGATGGCCGCAAGCTGCGCCATTCCTTCCATCGCGTCATGATGAAGTCGGCGGCCAAGCTCGCCTACCCGCAGGCGCAGGCGGCGATTGATGGTATGCCCGACGACAAGACCGGGCCGATCCTCGATACGGTGCTGAAGCCGCTATGGGATGCCTATGCGGTGCTGAAGCGCGGCCGTGACGGCCGCCAGCCGCTGGAACTCGACCTGCCCGAGCGCAAGATCCTGCTCAAGGAGGACGGCACCGTCGACCGCGTCGTCGTGCCGGAACGCCTCGATGCCCACAAGCTGATCGAGGAGTTCATGATCCAGGCCAACGTCGCGGCCGCCGAAACGCTGGAGGCGAAGCGCCAGGCACTGGTCTACCGCATCCATGACGCGCCCTCGCTCGCCAAGCAGGAATCGCTGCGCGAATTCCTGGCAACGCTCAGTCTGTCGCTGGCGCGCGGCGCGCAGATGCGGCCCGCACAGTTCAACGGCATCCTCGAGCGCGTGCGCGGCGCCGACAATGAGGCGCTGGTCAATGAGGTGGTGCTGCGTTCGCAGAGCCAGGCCGAATACTCGCCGAAGAACATCGGCCATTTCGGCCTCAACCTGAAACGCTACGCGCATTTCACCTCGCCGATCCGCCGCTATGCCGACCTCATCGTGCATCGCGGGCTGATCGCCGCGCTCGGTCTTGGCCCGGGCGGCCTGACGCAGCAGGAAGCCGATCGGCTGGAAGAGGTGTCGGCGCTGATCTCCGCCACCGAGCGCCGCGCCATGGCGGCCGAGCGCGACACGGTCGACCGGCTGGTCGCCGCCCATCTCGCCGAGCATATCGACGACCGTTTCGACGCGCGCATCTCCGGCGTCACCAAGGCGGGACTATTTGTCCAATTGCCGCAGTACGGCGCGGATGGTTTCATCCCCGTGTCAAGCCTTGAAGGCGATTACTATATATACGACGAAACCGCCCGATCGCTTTTCGGAGAACGCACCGGCAAGGGCTACCAGCTTGCCGACCGCGTCGAGGTCCGATTGGTCGAGGTCGCGCCCATGGCCGGCGCGATGCGTTTCGAAATGCTGACCGATCCGAAGCCGCTGCCCGGCTCCAAACGGTCGTTTCACAAGGCCAAGGGCCGCGCCCGCGCGTCGCAATCGCGCCCACGCGGCAGGAGACGGTGATGGCAAGGCAATTGCAGATGGAAGACCAGGTTTTCGGCGGCGAGCATCATTCGGGCCGCGTCGCCCGCCCGCTGTGGACGGCGATGAAGCGCGGCCTGCTCGGTCGCTGCCCGCATTGCGGCGAAGGCAAGCTGTTCCGCGCCTATGTCAAGACCGTCGACAAATGCGAGCATTGCGGCGAGGAACTCTACCATCACCGCGCCGACGACCTGCCCGCCTATCTGGTGGTGGTCATCGTCGGCCATATCGTGCTTGGCGCGTTCATGGGGGTCGAGGCGACCTCCACGCTCTCCACCTGGCAGCACATCCTCATCTGGGTGCCGCTGACCATCCTTCTGGCGGTGGTGCTGCTGCAGCCGGTCAAGGGCGCCGTCATCGGCCTGCAATGGGCGCTCTATATGCACGGCTTCGGCGGCGAAGAGGACGTCATCGAGCATCACCCCGAGGCCTGACGTCGCGGCTGGCGCAATCGGCGATGTCCGAACGCCACTTTCGCATGCGGCAAGTTTCCGCTAAAGCGCCTCGCAAATGAACGGGTTCACGCGACGCGCTTCAGATCTTTGCTTTCATGCATGTCATCGTCCCCCAGACCGCCACGGCGTCTGGGCGACATGCATCAGCTTGGGGACCGAATGAACAAGGCGAACGTCGACAAGCTTGAGCCAAGCGCTGCCGCGCCCGCCGGCAAGCGGTTGCGCCCGCGCGATGCCGCGACGCTGATTCTGCTCGACCGCAAGGGCAGCGAGGTGCTGGTGCTGATGGGCCGGCGCCATGCTGGGCACGCCTTCATGCCCGGCAAATTCGTCTTTCCGGGCGGCCGCACCGATCCGGCCGACGGCCGCATCGCCGTTGCCACGGACCTCCACCCCGAGGAAGAAGCCAACCTGACCGCGGGCCTCGGCCGCACCAGCCAGGCGCGCGCACGCGCCATCGCGCTGTCGGCCATCCGCGAGACCTATGAGGAAGCCGGCCTGCTTATCGGCCGCAAGGGCGCCTTCACCACTGCCAGGCGCGACTGGCAGGGCTTTGCCGAGCATGGCGTCGTGCCCTCGCTGGAAGTGCTGCGCTTCATCGCCCGCGCGATCACGCCGCCGAACCGGGTGCGCCGCTTCGATACCCGCTTCTTCAGCGCCTGGCGCAGCGACGTCGCCATCGAATTGCCGGATGGCGGCCCGACCAACGAGTTGGAGGAACTGGTCTGGCTGCCGCTCGCCAAGGCCCGCGAGGCCGATATACCAGACATCACCCGGATGATCCTCGACGAGCTGGAAAAGCGGCTCGCCGACGATCCGCTGCTGCGCCCCGGCGGCGCGGTGCCGCTCTACCGGCGTGTCCGCAACCACTTCACCCGCGAAATCCTCTAGGCTATTCAGGCATCCCATGACGGTCGATACCCAAGAACAGGGCGACGAGCGCGTACACTGGCTGCCGATGATCGCTGCGATCTCCTCGATCAGCGTCGTCGGCATCGCCATCGGCCTCGGCATGCCGCTGCTCAGCGTCATCCTGGAGACGCGCGGCCATTCGGCTTCGATGATCGGCCTCAACACCGCCATCGCCGGCCTTGCCTCGATCGCCGGCGCGCCGCTTGCAACGCCGCTGGCCATGCGGTTCGGCGTCGCCTGGACGATGCTGATGATGATCGCGGCTGGCGCTCTTGCCTTCGTCGGCTTCCACTTCGCGCCGGATTTCTGGATGTGGTTTCCGCTCCGCGTCGTGCTGCACATCGCGCTGACGGTGCTGTTCATCCTGTCGGAATTCTGGATAAGCACCTCGGCGCCGCCGCACCGGCGGGGCCTGGTGCTCGGCATCTATGCCACGGTGTTGTCGCTCGGCTTCGCCGCCGGACCATGGCTGTTCGCCCATCTCGGCAGCACCGGCTTCCTGCCCTTCGGTGTCACCATCGGCCTGGTGACGCTGGCCGCCATCCCGGTGCTGGCGGCGCGCAACGAAAGCCCGACGATCGTCGCCGACAGCGAGACCAGCCATTTCCTGCGCTACATCTGGCTGGTGCCGACCGCCACCTTCGCGGTGCTGGTGTTCGGCGCGGTCGAGACCGGCGGCTTTGCGCTGTTCCCGGTCTACGGCAGCCGCATCGGCTATTCCGAGGCGGACGCCGCCCTGCTGCTCACCATGATCGGCCTTGGCAACGTGCTGCTGCAGATTCCGATCGGCATGATCAGCGACCGCGTGTCGGACCGCCGTCATCTGCTCCTGGCCTGCGCCACCGTCGGGCTTGCCGGCACGATCTTCATGCCGCATTTCGCTGGAGACTGGCACCTGATGGCGGCGCTGCTGTTCGTCTGGGGCGGCGTCGTCGCGGCGCTCTACACGATCGGCCTTGCCCATCTCGGCTCGCAATTGTCTGGCCACGAGCTCGCCTCCGCCAACGCCGCCTTCGTGCTCTGCTACGGCGTCGGCATGGTGCTCGGCCCACAGGCGATCGGCATCGGCATGGATGTCTTCGGCCCCTCCGGCTTCGGCTGGTCGCTTGCCCTGTTCTTCGCCGCCTATATAGCGCTGGTCGGCGTCAGGCTGGTCCGCAAGGTCCTGTAGGCCGGCAGGCAGAACGTGCGTCTGCCCACGCTGCTGACATCACCGTGTCAGGAGCACCCCTGCTATACCCACGCTCCACATGCAGGGAGATATCAGATGATCGACAGTGGCTTCGAAACCAAATCCGTGCGGATGCAGTTGCTGCTGCTTGTCAGCTTCCAGGCGCCGGCAGCCGACGTCGATCGCATCATGGACGCCGTGGTCGCCATCACGCCGCTCGGCATGGGCAATTACGACAGCAACGCCTTCCAGTCGGCCGATGGCGTCGAGCGCTACCGGCCGCTCGAGGGTGCCGCCGCCGGCGCCGAGACGCTGCTGCGGCAGCGGCCTGGTACGGTCGAGGTGTCGTTCGAATTGCCCGACGACCAGGGCCTCGCCGCTCAAGTCGTCGAGGCGATCTACCAGGCGCACAGCTATGAGGAGCCGGTGATCCGCATCCAGCCGCTGCTTGCCAGCCGCGCCAAGGGCCTTGACGACCGCGCCAACCCCAACCGCTGGTGGAACACGGCCGGAGACTGGAAGAAGGCCGCCTCCCCAGTCAGGGAGGACGCCTGACCGCCTACCTTGCCGCCGCTGGCCGGCTCCACCATTGCCGGCAGCAGCCGCATCGGGCGTCGCCGAAACCCGCTTGGGGTTGACTTTCCGGACGCGTTCTTTATGTGTCGCGCCAAGTTTCCCGCGTCCGGGTGTTTTCCCCGTGCTCCAGCGGCCAAAACTCCACGAACATTAACGGACGAACATCATGGCCAAAGCCGCAAACATCAAGATCAAGCTTCTGTCGACCGCCGACACCGGTTTCTTCTACGTGACCAGCAAGAACAGCCGCACCAAGACGGACAAGCTGTCGTTCCGCAAGTACGATCCGGTCGCCAAGAAGCACGTCGAGTTCAAGGAAACCAAGATCAAGTAATCCGGTTTCCTCCGAAAATGCCGAAACGCCGCCCTTTGGGCGGCGTTTTTGTTTTGGCCGGCGATTCGACCTGACCCGATAGCAGGAGCTTCCGCCGATTGGCGCGAAGTCCTGACGTTCATTTTTTTGGAAAAAGGGGGCCGGTCGGCGTTTGGCAGCGGTACGAGGAGGCCACTATGTGCCAGCGCCGGCCGGCCGACCCCACGGACCCAGGAGATGCGGCGGACCTGAGCATCATGGGGTATTTAACGGAACGATCCGGCGGTCTACCCTCGTGCCGGCCTCGTTTTGTCTATGCTGTACATTTGCGCAAGAGCTTATGAAAATCAACAGTTTCTTAACCAAGCCACCCGAATCGCTTGGATTAAGGTAAATTGCTAACCCTGTCGGATTGACCGGTTAATTGGCGCCCGAGCCTACGCCGCCTTGGCGACCACGCGGTTGCGCCCGCCGCTCTTGGCCTCGTAGAGAGCGAGATCGGCGCGCTTCATCAGGGCGGCCACCGTATCGGCCCCCTTGAGCAGCGACGACACGCCGACGCTGACGGTGACCTCGATCGCCTTGCCCTCATGGCCGATCGCAAACGGCAACTGGGCGATTTCGGCGCGGATGCGTTCCGCGACCTTTTCCGCCACCGCGCCCTCCGTGTCGGGCATCACCACCACGAACTCCTCGCCGCCGAAACGGCAGGCGAGATCGATGCCGCGCACGTTCTTGCGCAACCGCCGCGCGAACTCGCGCAGCACGTCGTCGCCGCCGTCATGGCCATGCGCATCGTTGATGGATTTGAAGCGGTCGAGGTCGGTGATCATCACCGACAGCGGACGCCGCCGCGCCACCGCGCGGTCGAACAGCGTCTGCAGATGGCTGTCGAGGTAGCGGCGGTTGTGCAGCCCGGTCAGCCCGTCGGTCACCGCCATCTCGATGGTCTGGGTGACGCTGGCGCGCAGCTGGTCGTTGTAGCGCTTGCGGCGCACCTGGGTGCGCAGCCTCGCGGTCAGTTCCTGCTGGTCGACCGGCCGCGTCAGATAGTCGTTGATGCCGAGTTCGAGACCGCGGATGATGCGCCCCTCCTCGCCTGCGTCCGCCAAAAGGATGATCGGCAGGAAGCGGGTGCGGTCGAGCGACCGCAGTTGCGAACACAGTCGCAGCGGATCGAAGTCGGCGAAAGCGGTCGAGATCAGCACGCATTCGTAGGCCGTCTCGGCAGCCTGGAAGAAGCCGGCATTGGGATCGGTGGCGACGTCGAGCTCGGCGCTGCTTCGCAGCATCTTCTTGATGCGCTCGAACGACGATTTGCGCTCGTCGATCAACAGCACCTTCGGCTTCGCATCCTCGGCGGCGAAGTTGCGGCTCAACAGCTCCTCGATGCCGATGTTGCGCGTGGTCGAGGCGCGCAGCCGCAATTCGTCGGTCAGCGACTTCAGCCGGACAAGGCTCTTGACGCGCGTCATCAGCTGCAGGTCGTTGACCGGCTTGGTCAGGAAATCGTCGGCGCCGGCCTCCAGGCCGCGCACCCGGTCGGAGACCTGATCGAGCGCGGTGATCATGACGACCGGGATATGCGATGTCGCCGGGTCGCTCTTCAGCCGCCGGCAGACCTCGAAGCCGTCCATGTCGGGCATCATCACGTCGAGCAGCACGACATCGACCTTGCCGTTCTCGCAGGTCTCGATGGCGTCCGGTCCGTTGGAGGCGGTCAGCACCTCGAAATACTCGGCCAGCAGCCTGACCTCGAGCAGCCTGACATTGGCAGGGATGTCGTCGACGACGAGGATCCGCGCGGTCATCTCACAAGGCTCCGGTCTGGCTGGGCATCAGGCATCGCCCAGATAGGATTTGATGGTTTCGATGAAACGCGGCACCGAGATCGGCTTCGAGATATAGGCCTCGCAGCCACCCTGGCGAATGCGCTCCTCGTCGCCCTTCATGGCGAATGCGGTCACCGCGATGACCGGAATCGAATGGAGGTCGTCATCCTCCTTCAGCCACTTGGTCACCTCCAGCCCGGACACTTCGGGCAGTTGGATGTCCATCAGGATCAGGTCCGGCCGGTGCTTGCGCGCCAGGTCCAGCGCCTCGAGGCCGTTGCGCGTGCGAACCGTGTCGTAGCCGCTGGCTTCGATGAGGTCGCGAAAGAGCTTCATGTTGAGCTCGTTGTCCTCGACGATCATGACCTTCTTAGGCATCGATTTCCCGTCCCGACGGTCCTCGACGCCGAAGACCACCGTCATGCGTCCTTGCCGGATCGCACCCAACCCTCATCCACGCTACGCCAATATGATTGACGAAACGCAAACCGGTGGCCCCAAAAAACTGGCCGGATCCCGTCTCGGGGAGGGCAATGGCTTGCCGCAAGTCGCGCTTGCCGTTACTGCGGAGAGACTCAAATTCCACGCACAAAAGGTAGTCATGACAAACGCGGCGTCAATGCGCGAGGAAGCGGAAGCCCTTGCCATCAGGGCTCTCGGCTTCGTCGCCGCCGATCCTGAGCTCCTGCCGCGCTTCCTGGCGATCACCGGCATCGAGGCGCAGTCGATCAGGCGGGCGGCGGGCGAGCCAGGCTTCTTGGCCGGCGTGCTGCAGTTCATCCTCGCCCATGAGCCGACGCTGCTGCGCTTCGCCGAGGAGACCGGCACGCCGCCGGCCGCCGTCGGCAAGGCCTTGCGGGTGCTGCCGCTCGGCAACGACGATCACGAGCGCTCGGTATGAGCGACGATCCCGAGACGGCGCGGCAGATCGAAGAGCTTGCCGCGGACGACCGGCCGCTTCTGGTGCTCGACGTCGACGACGTCGTGCTGGAGTTCATCCGGCCGTTCCCGCATTTTCTGCAATCGCGCGGCTTCGCCCTGACGCTGGCCTCCTTCCGCCTCACCGGCAACATTGCCGAGACGGCAAGCGGCCGGTTGATCGAGCAGGCTGAGGTGACGGCGCTTCTCGGCGAGTTCTTCGACGCCCAGGCCGAATGGCAAAGCGTCACCGATGGTGCATCGCAAGCGCTGTCGACATTCGGCGGCCGTGCCGAGATCGTGCTTTTGACGGCCATGCCGCACAAGCACCGCGCGGCGCGCCGCGCCCACCTCGACGCGCTTGGGCTGAACTATCCGCTGCTGACGACGGAGATGGCGAAAGGACCGGCCGTCGCCAAACTGCGCGGCGCCAACGGTCGGCCGGTCGCCTTCGTCGACGACCAGCCGTACAACCTTCTGTCGGTGCGCCACTCGGTGGCAGACGCGCATCTCTTCCACCTGATGGCCGACAACTCGCTGCGCGCCTTCCTGCCGCCAACGCCCGAAGGCATCGTCGCGGTCGAGGATTGGCACGAGGCGGCGCCGAAGATCGTCAGCGCGCTCGGGCTCTAGAGCAAATTCCAGGAAAAGTGTGTAACGGTTTTCCGTCCGGAATTGCGTAGAAACAGATAGTTAGAGCGGTTCGGCGATTCCATGAAACGCTAAACCGCTCTAGAACCCGGGGGCGGAACACCGCTCCGCCCTTCCCCGAAAATGCGTCAGGGCTGCAGCTTCGCGCCCGCCCCGCTATTGCCCTCGCCGGGAACGACATCCTGATCGGTGCCGTCATCCTGATCGGTGCTATCGTCCTCAACGGCATCCGCCGGCTTCAGCATGGCACCATTGACCGTCACCGAACCATCGGGCTTGGCGTTGATCGCCCATTCGATGCGTCCGTCCGGCAGCGTCTTGCCGAACCCTTTGACCGCAAGCACCATCGGAAAATACTGCGCGGCTTCCGGGTCGGTCTTGGCCGCGGTCTGCAAGGCTTCGACGATCTTGTCGTAGCCGGCGATATCGACCGTCACGCTCGCATCGGGCTTCTCGCCGGGGAAGGTCATCTCGCCTTCCAGCGCGATCTCGATGTCCTTGTTCTTCAGCGTGCTGTGGCCGATGACGGCCTTGGGCGTCTTGGCCAGGAAATCGGCGGAGATCTGGTCGCCAAAATCTTCCGGCAGCGGCGGATTCTTATTGAGATCAAGTGTTTCGATCGCCTTCTTCGCCATGCTGTCGAGATCGATGTTGGCGCCGCCGAAGTTCAGGTCGATGTCGGTGGGCAGCAACGCCACGCTCCAGCCGGGCAGCATCTGCTGCGGAATCTTCAGGCCAGAGGCCTTGATCGCGTAGTTGATCTTGCCGCTCTGGGAGACGCCGTCCATTCCGAAGGCCGTGCTCAATTGCGTCGCCCCGAACGTGCCGATCGGGCTCTCGACCGCGAAGTCCTTGAACCCATAGGTTCCATCGAGCCTTTCCCATACCGGCAGCGCGGCAAGCAGCAGCGACTTGAGCTGCGCCTGGTTCGCCTTCAGCGCCGCTTCGTCCTCATTGGCCACGGCAAAGGCCAGCAGGTCGAGCAGCGGCTTGCTTCGCACGCCCTTGCCGTTCGCGGTCACCGACAGCTCCGGCGACTTTATCGTCACCGGAAATTTCATTCCGCTCTCGGGATCGTCGAAATTGACCGCCTCGGTAAAGCTCGACATCTTCTGCGTCATCGTGACGTCAACGCCGCCATTGGCGGCCTTGGTCGCGGCGAAGTTCGCTGTGCCGGCGCCGAAGCTGGCGTCAACATGCTGCTTGGCGTCCTTGGACGTCATCGTCATGCTGGCTATGGTGCTGACGCCGCTGGTGAAGGCTGCGAGCGCGGGGTCATAGACGCCGCTGCCCTTGCCGTCCTTGACGGTGAACTGGGTGCTTTGCAGCCCTTCCGGCCCGTTGAACTCGAAGGACGCGCTCTGCGAGAAATCCATCGAGACGTCCCAGGATCCATCGCTGCGCGGCTTCACCTTCAAGGCATAAGGCGCGACGTCGAACTTCAGCAGCTTCTGGTCCGGCAGGGCCTCGACCAGCGCCTTGAAATCAATGGCGATCCGGTAGGCGTCGCCTTCGACGGAGACCTTCAGCACGCCGGTGTCGAGCGCCTTCTTGCCGACGTAGCGGGACAGGTCCTCGGAAAGCTGCTTGGCGCCTTGGCCATCGACCGTCTGGGCGAAAGCCGGCGCGCCGAGCGCGAGAAGGAAAACTAGGGGCAGGACACGCTTCACGTCGATTCTCCGTTCGGGCTCGGAAGACAAAATCGCTTCGCGCTGCTGGTAGGCAAATACCATCACAGCCGCAAGACAAAGGCTAGTCGCCTTCCTAAAGCACCAGCCGCATCAGCGGCCGGCCGGGCTTGCGCTCGACAAGCCGCTCGAAGCCCGCCTTCTCGAACACCCGCGACGAGCCGACGAACAGGCCGATCGAACGCGAATCGCGCGACAGGTCGATCGGGCAGGCCTCGACCAGCCGCGCGCCGCTCCGGCGGGCAAAGTCGATGCCGCCTTCGACGAGGCAATGGCTGATGCCCCTGCCCCGCGCCTTGACGCGGATGAAGAAGCACGAGATCGCCCAGACTCCCGCGTCGGCGGCATCGGCCGGATCGACCGGCGCCGACCCCCTGCCCTGGTTGTTCCATTCGGGCACGTCGGCGCGCGGCCCGATCTGCATCCAGCCGACCGCCTTGCCATCCTCGAAAGCCAGTAAACCCGGCGGCGGCCCGGCTTCGATGCGCGCCCTGATATGATCCTTGTTGCGCTGCTTGTCGTTGGCCCGTCGTACCGCCGGCGCCAAACGGAAATGCGTGCACCAGCAGCCGTAACAGGCGCCCTGCTTGCCGAAAAGATCCTCGAAATCCGCCCAGAGCTCGGGCGCCAGCGGCGCGATGGTCGTGCTCATGCGTTCTCCCCAGGCCAGCCTTGTTGCTTGCCCTGCGCTGTCGTACCATTGCGTTTGTTCTCTTTATGTTCGCAGCAATGGCGGCTCCTGTCAACAATCCCGAACACGGTTTTTGCCGTGACTGCCTGGCCTTGCAACGCGGCGATGCACGTCGCTGCGAGCGCTGCGGCAGCCCCAGGCTTGCTCGCCATGCCGAACTCTACCGGCTGCATCTTGCCCATATCGACTGCGACGCCTTCTACGCCGCCATCGAAAAGCGCGACAATCCGGCGCTGAAGGACCGCCCGGTGATCGTCGGCGGCGGCCGGCGCGGCGTCGTCTCCACCGCTTGCTACATCGCCCGCATCCACGGCGTGCGCTCGGCGATGCCGATGTTCAAGGCGCTGGAAGCCTGTCCTGAGGCGGTGGTCATTCCTCCCGACATGGAGAAATATGTCCGGGTCGGGCGTGAAGTCCGCGCGTTGATGCAGGCATTGACGCCGCTGGTCGAGCCGCTCTCCATCGACGAGGCCTTCCTCGATCTTGCCGGCACCGAGCGCCTGCACGGCATGCCCCCTGCCCTCGTCCTGGCGCGTTTCGCGCTGTCCGTGGAAAAGGAGCTCGGCATCACCGTCTCGGCCGGTCTTTCCTACTGCAAGTTCCTCGCCAAGGTGGCGTCCGACTTCCGTAAGCCGCGCGGCCTTTCGGTGATCGGCGAGGCCGAGGCGATGGGCTTCCTGGCCGAACAGCCGGTGACGATGATCTGGGGCGTCGGCAAGGCCTTCGCCGCCACGCTGGAACGCGACGGCATCCGCAGCATCGGCCAGCTTCAACGCACGGAGCGGGCCGAGCTGATGCGCCGCTATGGCGTGATGGGCGACCGGCTCTACCGGCTCTCGCGCGGCGAGGACGACCGCCGGGTCGACCCGGATGGCGACGCCAAGAGCGTGTCGGCCGAGACCACCTTCGACACCGACATCGGCGCCATGGCCGAACTGGTACCGGTGCTGCGGGCGCTGTCGGAAAAGGTCTCGGCGCGGCTGAAGAAGTCGGGCATTGCCGGGCGCACCGTGGTGCTGAAGCTGAAGACACAGGACTTCAAGCTCCGCACTCGCAACCGCCAGCTTGGCGATCCCACGCGCCTGGCCGACCGGATCTTTCAGACCGGCCTCGACCTCTTGCGTCGGGAAGCCGACGGGACGAAGTTCCGGCTGCTCGGCATCGGCGTCAGCGATCTGTCCGATGACGGGAAGGCCGACCCGCCCGACCTGGTCGACATCCAGTCGCGCAAGCGCGCGCTGGCCGAGGGCGCCATCGATTCATTGCGCGACAAGTTCGGCAAGAAGGCCGTGGAAACCGGCTACACGTTCGGCAGGGGCCGCGGCGCCAATCCGCCGGAGCCGATCGAGGAGTGATCGAATCCGGCTTCCGCCACTCACGTGCGTTTGAGATCGATCCGGCTTGTCACCACCGTCTTGCCGGTTTTCGGATCGGCGTCTGTCACAGTGAGCCGCATGCCGTCCCCGCCGGTCTTCTCGACGGTTAGCCGCGCCGTCCGGTCGCCATTCACCTCTTTGGCCCATCGGATTGCGAGGCTGAGCGCATTGCCCGACCGCTTGCCATTCAACTGCGCCGGCCCGGTACGGGAGCCGACATAAACGCCGGTATAGCCCTTGCCGTTGGATTTCAAATCCGCGCTGATCGCCCGCGTCACCAGCACGAGACCTCGGCAATTGCCGTCGAGCGACAGCGAAGTCGACGTCGCGCCGGAATTGAAGGTGCAGGAGACGTTCACCGTCGGCGCATTGGTCGTCACCTTGACGGTGCCGTTGCCGGCGAAACTGCCCTGGAACGAGCGCAGGAAATCGGCATCGTCGGCATGCGCGGGGCTCACGGCGGTCAGGCCGCCGGCGAGCAGAAGCAGCAGCATTGATTTCATCGAAGGTCTCCCCCGGTAGAATCGGAAATGCCTAAGCGCGGATACAGGGACTCGAACGCCTGCGGCGACCCCAGGTTCCGCCTTCAACGTGACTGTTTTTTAACGCCGCATCGGCTGGCCCAGTCGAATGCGCCGACTAGCGGTTGCCCTCGAAGGTCCGGCTTGCGACATAGCGCGCATGGCACCCGCTCCCTCGATCCCCAAGGCCGCGTTCTGGATGGCGCTGTCGATTGCCTCGTTCCTGGCGATGTCGGTCGCCGGCCGCGCCACGACGGCGGAGCTCAACGTTTTCCAGGTGCTGGAGCTGCGCTCGGTCATCGGCTTCCTCATCCTGCTGCCGCTGGTGATGATGAGCGGCGGCTTCGCGGCGATGCGCACCGGGCGTCCGCTCGCCCATCTTGCCCGCAACATCGTCCACTATTCCGGTCAGGCCGCCTGGCTCTACGCGCTCACCCTGATCCCGCTGGCGGTGCTGATCTCGATCGAGTTCACGACACCGATCTGGACCGCCATCCTCGCCGTCAGCTTCCTTGGCGAAAAGCTTTCGCGGCCAAGACTGGCGGCGATCGTGCTCGGGCTGATCGGCGTGGTCATCATCGTACGGCCGGGGCTAGGCTCCATGAATCTGGGGGAGCTTATCGTACTGGGCGCAGCGGTTTGCTTCGGTACCTCCGTGGTGTTGGTCAAGTCGCTGACCCGCACCGACAGCGTCGTCAGCATCATTTTCTGGATGCTCATCATCCAGTCCGTGCTCGGCCTGGCTCCGGCGCTCTACGAATGGCGCAACCCGCCGCTCGAGCTCTGGCCGTGGATCGTGGTGATCGCCTTCACCGGCATGTCGTCGCATTTCTGCATGGCCCGCGCTCTTACCCATGCCGACGCCACACTCATCTCGCCTATGGATTTCCTGCGCGTGCCGCTGTCGGCGTTGATCGGATGGCTGCTCTACCACGAGCAGATCGATGTTTTCACCGCCGGCGGCGCACTGCTGATCCTGACGGGCAACCTGCTCAACCTGCAGCGCAAGGCACCGCAGCCGGCCGAGATCGCCGCTTCATAGCGGCGCTGCGCGCCACCTCCGCGACATCAGACCGGCCTCGCCTCGATAACGCTGATGCGTGGCCCCGCTTCGATGATATCGGCGACCTCGAAGCCGCCCTTTGCCAGCAGCGACCGAAACTCTTCGGCCGTGCGCTCCTCGCCGCCGGGCGCGACCAGCATGTTGAGGTCGGCGAATTTGGCCGTCGCCCCTTCATTGGGCGGCGCGAGCACGGCCTCGAACACCAGCAGCTTCCCGTCCGCGCGCATGGCCTTGCGGCAATTTTTCAGGATCGAGATGTTGGTCTCGTCGTCCCAGTCATGCAGGATCCATTTGAGCAGCAGCGCGTCCGCCGCTGAGGGCAGCGCCGCGAGGAAATCACCACCTACGATGTCGCAACGTTCGGCCACGCCTTTCTCGGCCATCACCCGGCCGGCCGCAGCCACCACATGCGGCTGGTCGAACAGAATGCCGCGGCTGCGGGGATTGGCGGCGAGGATTTCGGCGAGCAGCGCACCTTGCCCGCCGCCGACATCCATGATGACCGGGAAGCGCGAGAAATCATAGGCCGCAAGGATCGCCGCCGCGACGCCGCGCGAGTTCGCCGCCATCGCAAGATCGAAAATGCCGGATTCCTCGGGGTGTTCGGCCCGGTATTCCCAGACGCCCTTGCCATGCGCGTGGCGGAACGCATTCCTGCCGCACTGGATGCTGTAGAGCAAATCGCTCCACGCCTGCCGATAGTAAGGCCGACCGACAAACGCCGCCCAGGGCGCTGCTGAATGCTCGGCGTCGGAGCGCAAGGCGCCGCCGAGCGGCGTCAGCGAGAACTGCCCGTCTTCCGCCTCGTGAAATATGCCGGCCGCCGCGAGCGCGCGCAGCAAGCGGTAGAGCGCGCGCGGATGGGTGCCGGTCAGGCTCGCGAGATCGACGGCCGAGCGCTTGCCATCCTTGATGTGGTCGGCGATGCCGAGCATCGCCGCGACCGAGATCGCTTGCGACACCCGGTACTCATTGACCATGCGTATCACTTCGAAAGCGGCTGTTCGCGGGTCCATGCCTCCCCCCATCCGCAGGCTTGGAGATGGTACCGCTTCTCCTAGATAAGTTCCACTTCCACCACGCCCTGCACCGCGCGCATGGCGGACGCGATTTGCGGCGAGACGCGGTAACGACCCAAATCGATCTCGATCTCGCCCTGCGCTTCTCCCTTGAGAAGGATGATGCTGACCTGGCTGTCGCCGCGCTGCTTGAGCTGGGCCTGAATGATCGACGATGGCCTATCGTCCCTGACAAAGATGCGTAGGGCCTTCTGGATGCGGCTGGCCTCATCCTCCAGCGACTGCACCGTCTGGATGCGCAGATTGATGCCCTCCGGCCTGTCTTCGGCCGAAACCGTGATCACCACCGAGCGGCCAGGCTCCAGCATGTCGCGAAATTGCGCCAGGCCTTCGGAGAACAGCACCGCCTCGTATTGCCCCGTCGTGTCGGAAAATTGCACCACGCCCATCTTGTTGCCGGTGCGCGTCTTTCGCTCCTGCTTGGTGGTGACCGTGCCGGCGAGTCGCCCGGCGGCGGCACCTCGCTTGACGGCGGCCGAGAACTCCGCCCAGTTCTGCACCCGCATCTTCTGCAGCGCCGCTTTGTACTCGTCCAGCGGGTGCGCCGAGAGATAGAAGCCGACCACCTGGAATTCGCGGTGCAGCCGGTCGGCCGCCAGCCACGGTTCGGTCGCCGGCAAATTGAGCGCCTGCGACTGGGCGCCGAGCGAGGCGCCGAATATGTCGGCCTGGCCGGAGACGGCATTCTGCTGCGCCAGAGAGGCCAGCCCCATCATCCGCTCGACGCCGGCCATCATGGCGGCGCGGTCATGGCCGAAGCAGTCCAGCGCGCCGGCCATGATCAGGCTTTCGAAGACGCGCTTGCCGACGATCTTCGGATCGACCCTTTCGCAGAAGTCGGCCAGGCTCTTGAATGGTTTTTCGCCGCGCATGGCGACGATGTGCTCGACCGCCGCGTCGCCGACGCCTTTGAGCGCGGCCAGCGAATAGAAAATCTTGTTCTGGCCGACCTCGAAGGGGCGGAAGCTCGACATCACCGACGGCGCCACCACCTCGATGCCGAGCCGCAGCGCATCCTGGCGGAAATCGGCGAGCTTGTCGGTGTTGCCCATGTCGAGCGTCATCGATGCCGCGAGGAATTCGACCTGATAGTGCGCCTTGAGGTAGGCGGTCTGATAGGACACGACCGCGTAAGCCGCGGCGTGCGACTTGTTGAAGCCGTAGTCGGCGAACTTCGCCAGAAGGTCGAAAATGAAATCGGCCTGCGGCTTGCCGACGCCGCGCTCGACCGCGCCCGTGACGAAGCGCTCGCGCTGCTTGTCCATCTCGGCGCGGATCTTCTTGCCCATGGCGCGGCGCAGAAGGTCGGCTTCGCCGAGCGAATAGCCGGAAAGCTCCTGCGCGATCTGCATCACCTGTTCCTGGTAGACGATGACGCCCTGCGTCTCCTTCACCAGATGGTCGATCTTGGGATGGATCGAGGCCATCTCCTCCTCGCCATGCTTGCGGGCGTTGTAGGTCGGGATGTTCTCCATCGGGCCGGGGCGGTAGAGCGCCACCAGCGCGATGATGTCCTCGATGCAGTCCGGCCGCATGCCGATCAGCGCCTTGCGCATGCCGGCGCTTTCCACCTGGAACACGCCGACCACCTCGCCGCGCGACAGCATGGCGTAGGTATCGGGATCGTCGAGCGGGATCGTTGCGAGATCGATGTCGATGCCGCGACGGCGGATCAGCTTCACCGCCGTTTCCAGCACGGTCAGCGTCTTCAGGCCGAGGAAGTCGAACTTCACCAGCCCGGCCTGCTCGACATATTTCATGTTGAACTGGGTGACCGGCATGTCCGAGCGCGGATCGCGGTACATCGGCACCAGTTCCGACAAAGGCCGGTCGCCGATGACGATGCCGGCGGCATGCGTCGAGGCATGGCGATAAAGGCCTTCGAGCTTCTGCGCCGTATCGAGAAGCGTCTGGACGATCGGCTCCTTCTCCGCCTCCTCGGCGAAGCGCGGCTCGTTGGCGATGGCGTCCGCCAGCTTGACCGGATTAGCCGGATTCTGCGGCACCATCTTGGAGAGCTTGTCGACCTGGCCATAAGGCATCTGCAGCACGCGGCCGACGTCGCGCAGCACCGCGCGCGCCTGCAGCGTACCGAAGGTGATGATCTGCCCGACCTGGTCGCGGCCGTATTTCTGCTGGACGTAGCGGATCACCTCCTCGCGCCGGTCCTGGCAGAAGTCGATGTCGAAGTCAGGCATCGAGACGCGATCGGGATTGAGGAAGCGCTCGAACAGCAGCGAGAAGCGCAGCGGGTCGATATCGGTGATGGTCGTCGAATAGGCGACCAGCGAACCGGCGCCCGAACCGCGTCCCGGCCCGACCGGAATGCCTTGCGACTTCGCCCATTTGATGAAGTCGGCAACGATCAGGAAGTAGCCCGGGAATTTCATCTTCTCGATGATGCCGAGCTCGAAATCGAGCCGCTCGCGATATTGCTCGACCGTATAGCCCGGCGTCGGACCGTGCGCGGCCAGCCGCGCCTCCAGCCCCTCGCGCGCCTGGCGGGCGAGCTCGGCCGCCTCCGCCTTCTCCGCCGCATCCTTGTCGGCGATATCGCCGCCGGTGAAGCGCGGCAGGATCGGGCTGCGGTTCTTCGGATAGTAGGAACAGCGCAGCGCGATCTCGACCGTGTTGTCGATTGCTTCCGGCAGGTCGCAGAACAGCTTCGCCATCTCCGCCTGGCTGCGCAGGAAATTGTCCGGCGAGAGCCGCCGGCGATTGTCGGCGGCGACCACCGAACCCTCGGCGATGGCGACCAGCGCGTCATGCGCCTCATAGTCGTCGCGCCTGGAAAAGAACGCCTCGTTGGTGGCGACTAGTGGCAGATCGTGGCTGTAGGCAAGGTCGACCGTCGATTTCTCGATCATGCGGTCGTAGCCCTGGACCCGCTCCAGCTCGACGTAGAGCCGATCGCCGAACATCGCCTTCAGCGTCAGCAGCCGCTGCTCGGCGAGGTCGCGGCGGTCCTCCTTCAAGGCGCGGCCGATCGGACCGCGCGGACCGCCGGTCAGGCAGATCAAGCCGTCGGATTGTCCCTCGAGCATCGCGCTGGTCAGGTGCACCGGCTCGCCGGGCGGCGTTTCCAGATAGACCCGGCTGATCAGCCTGACCAGATTGGCGTAGCCGGCCTCGGTGGCGGCGATCAGCACGACGGCGTGCATCTCCGGGCCCTGGCGGCGGCGGTCGCGCTGGCCATCGCCCGCCTCGCCGGAAAAGGCGAGATCGATCTGGCAGCCGAGGATCGGCTGGATGCCGTCCTTCACCGCCTTCTGCGCGAATTCCAGCGCCCCGAACAGATTGTTGGTGTCGGTGACGGCGATCGCCGGGCACTCGTCCTTGACGGCATGGCCGACGATGGCGCCGAGCTGCAAGGCGCCTTCGAGCAGCGAATAGGCAGAGTGCACGCGCAGATGGATGAACGGCCGCGCCGGCGTTTCCGGACGCGCTTCCTTTACCGCTGCTTCGCGCAGCAACGGGTCGCGTGGAAGTCGTTCATCCGCCATGGGGCTCGCGTCGCTCGAAAGGACTCAACAATCAGTGCAGATGTATTGTCCGGGAGCGCGGGATGCGAGTCCAGCGTTCTCCTGTGCACAGGTCAGGCGAATTCCATGATCACCGCGTTGACGGCGAGGCTGTCGCCCGGCTTGGCGTTGAGCCTGGACACGATGAGGTCGCGTTCGGCGCGCAGCACGTTCTCCATCTTCATCGCCTCGACCACGGCCAGCGTCTCGCCGGCCTTGACTTCCTGTCCCTCGGCGACGGCGATCGATACGACGAGGCCCGGCATCGGGCAAAGCAGCATCTTCGACGTATCCGGCGGCAGCTTTTCCGGCATCAGCCTTTCGAGCTCGGCGGTGCGCGGCAGCATGGCCTGGGCCGTCACCGACATGCCTTTCCAGGCGATGCGCAAGCCGTTCAGCGCCGGGCGCACCTGTGCCGCGACCGTGTTGCTCCCGACCGTGCCGCGCCAGATGAGATCGCCCGGCCGCCAGTCGGACGCCACCGTCAGCGGCTTGCCGCCATCGATCGACAGATCGACTTCCATGGGGATCGAGACCATGCCTTCGAGAACAACGGCCGAAAGGTAGTCGGCGCCGATCCTGACCACCCAGTCCCGCTTGAGGATGCCCGAATGCGGCGCCAGCCGACCGCTCAGCCGGTCGAGCCGGTCGCGGCGCAGCAGCTCCATCGCCGTTGCGACCGCCGCCAACACCGCCTTTTCTTCGCCGTCCGGCGCGATCGGCGCGAATCCGTGCGGATATTCCTCGGCGATGAAGCCGGTCGACAGCCGCCCCTCGCGCCAGCGCGGATGCTGCATCAGCGCCGCCAGGAACGGAATGTTGTGCTCGATGCCATCGACGACGAAACTGTCGAGCGCCTCCGACATGGCGTCGATCGCCTCGAGCCTGGTCGGCGCCCAGGTGCAAAGCTTGGCCATCATCGGATCGTAGAACATCGAAATCTCGGAGCCTTCGGTGACCCCGGTATCGTTGCGGATGACGATATCGCCCAACGTCCCCTCCTTCGGCGGCCGGTAGCGCGTCAGCCGGCCGATCGAGGGCAGGAAATTGCGGTACGGATCCTCGGCATAGAGGCGGCTTTCCACCGCCCAGCCGTTCAGTTTCACGTCGCTCTGCTTGATGGCGAGCTTCTCGCCGGCGGCGACACGGATCATCTGCTCGACCAGATCGATGCCGGTGATGAGCTCGGTCACCGGGTGCTCGACCTGCAAACGCGTATTCATTTCAAGGAAATAGAAGTTCTTTTCGCTGTCGACGATGAATTCCACCGTGCCGGCGCTCTGGTAGTCGACGGCCCTGGCAAGCGCCACCGCCTGCTCGCCCATCGCCTTTCGGGTCGTGGCGTCGAGGAATGGCGACGGCGCCTCCTCGACCACCTTCTGGTTGCGCCGCTGGATCGAGCATTCGCGCTCGCCGAGATAGAGCGCAGTGCCATGCGCGTCGGCCAATACCTGGATCTCGATATGGCGCGGATCGACCACGAACTTCTCGATGAAGACTCGGTCGTCGCCGAACGAGCTTTTCGCTTCCGAGCGCGCCCGATCGAAGCCGTCGCGCACTTCCGCCTCGCCCCAGGCGATGCGCATGCCCTTGCCGCCGCCGCCGGCCGAGGCCTTGATCATCACCGGATAGCCGATCTCGCCGGCTATTCTTTCGGCATGGTCGGCGTTCTCGATGACGCCCAGCCAGCCGGGCACTGTCGACACTTTCGCCTCGTTGGCGAATTTCTTCGATTCGATCTTGTCGCCCATCGCCCTGATCGCCTTGGGCTTCGGGCCGATGAAGACGATGCCTTCCTTCTCCAGCGCCTCGCAGAAGGCGGCGCGTTCGGAAAGAAAGCCATAGCCGGGATGCACGGCCTCCGCTCCGGTCTGCTTGCAGGCGGCAAGGATCTTGTCGGCGAGCAGATAGCTTTGCGCCGCGGGCGAAGGCCCGATATGCACGGCTTCGTCAGCCATCTCGACATGCACGGCGTCGCGATCGGCGTCCGAATAGACCGCGACGGTGGCAATCCCCATCTTGCGCGCCGTCTTGATCACACGGCAGGCGATCTCGCCGCGATTGGCGATCAGGATCTTCTTGAACATTCGGGCGTCGTTCCTCCGGCGAGAAACCAGTTCTATGGACAATCCCGCCATGGCTCAAGTGGCCGGGCGACGAGCATCCGCCCTGCCCGGATTGCGAATACCGCGCCGAAAAACGTCGCAAGGAAGTTGGCCGCCGTCGCCGAACTCTGTAGAGTGGCGCGTGGCTCATTGCGGAGGGCTGGCGGGCATTTCGCTTCGCCGGGCAGGCTCAACAAGCCGGCCACATCAGAGATTGTCTATTGCCTTGGGAGGAACTGCCTCATGAAAACGCGCGCCGCTGTTGCTGTCGCCGCCGGAAAGCCGCTGGAGATCATGGAGGTCGACCTCGAAGGGCCGCGCGACGGCGAGGTGCTGGTCGAGATCAAGGCGACCGGCATCTGCCACACCGACGAGTTCACGCTGTCGGGCGCCGATCCGGAAGGCCTGTTTCCGGCGATCCTCGGCCATGAAGGCGCCGGCATCGTCGTCGACGTCGGCAGGGGCGTGACCTCGGTCAAGAAGGGCGACCACGTCATCCCGCTCTACACGCCCGAATGCCGCCAATGCCCGTCCTGCCTCTCGCGCAAGACCAACCTCTGCACCGCGATCCGCGCCACGCAGGGGCAAGGCCTGATGCCGGACGGCTCGTCACGCTTCTCGATCGGCAAGGACAAGCTGTTCCACTATATGGGCTGCTCGACTTTCTCCAACTTCACCGTGCTGCCCGAGATCGCGCTGGCCAAGGTCAATCCCGACGCTCCGTTCGACAAGATCTGCTACATCGGCTGCGGCGTCACCACCGGCATCGGCGCGGTGATCAACACCGCCAAGGTCGAGCAAGGCGCCACCGCCGTGGTCTTCGGCCTCGGCGGCATCGGCCTCAACGTCATCCAGGGCCTGAAGCTTGCGGGCGCCGACATGATCATCGGCGTCGATTTGAACAACGACAAGAAGCCGTGGGGCGAGCGGTTCGGCATGACGCATTTCGTCAATCCGAAGGAGATCGACGGCGACATCGTGCCTTATCTGGTCAACATGACCAAGCGCGGCGCCGACCAGATCGGCGGCGCCGACTACACCTTCGACTGCACCGGCAGCACCAAGGTGATGCGCCAGGCGCTCGAGGCCTCGCATCGTGGCTGGGGCAAATCGGTCATCATCGGCGTCGCCGGCGCCGGCCAGGAGATTTCGACACGTCCGTTCCAGCTGGTCACCGGCCGCACCTGGATGGGCACCGCCTTCGGCGGCGCGCGCGGCCGCACCGACGTGCCGCGGATCGTCGACTGGTACATGGAGGGCAAGATCCAGATCGATCCGATGATCACCCATACGCTGAAGCTGGAGGACATCAACAAGGGCTTCGACCTCATGCATGAGGGCAAGTCGATCCGCAGTGTCGTGGTTTACTGAGGAAGCCGCACGCCGCCGGCCTACCGGCCAGCGACCTCTGTGGTGAAACATGGGAGGAATGGAATGCCGGAAAAACTGCATCCTAGAATCGACAATGGCCTGCCCAAGGAAAGCGCGAGCTTCTCCGGCGGCACGCTGGTCTGCGCCTGCACCAGCAAGCCGGTGAAGGTGAAGGTCAAGGGCCAGATCGCCCACAACCACGCCTGCGGCTGCACCAAATGCTGGAAGCCCGAGGGCGCGATCTTCTCCGTCGTGGCCGTTGCCGGCACCGGCGACGTCACCGTCGTGGAGAATGGCGACAAGCTGAAAGTGGTCGATCCGAGCGCGCTGATCCAGCGCCATGCCTGCACCGGCTGCGGCGTCCACATGCACGGACCGGTCGAGCGCGACCATCCGTTCAAGGGCCTGAGCTTCATCCATCCCGAGCGTTTCGAGGAGGACGGCTGGTCGCCTCCGGGCTTCACCGCCTTCGTCTCCTCGATCATCGAATCCGGTGTCGATCCGAAACGCATGGACGGTATCCGCGCCCAGCTGAAGTCGATCGGGCTCGAACCCTATGACTGCCTCAACCCCGGCCTGATGGACTACATCGCCACCTGGACGGCCAAGAAGTCCGGCGCCTTGCCGGCCTGACAAGTTCGAGAATTTCTGCCATGGGGCCGGTCAAAACCGGCCCCATGTTCGTTTTGGAGGGACGATGCCCGCACCCATCATCTACGTCGATGCCGACGCCTGCCCGGTCAAGGCGGAGGTCGAGAAGGTGGCGGAGCGCCACGGCGTCATGGTCACCTATGTCTCCAATGGCGGCCTGCGCCCATCGCGCGATCCGATGATCCGCAACGTCGTTGTATCCAAGAGCGCCGATGCCGCCGACGATTGGATCGTGGAGAATGCACTGTCCAACGACATCGTGGTGACGGCCGACATCCCGCTTGCCGCGCGCACCGTGGCGCTCGGCGCGCATGTGTTGGGCCCGACCGGCCGTCCCTTCACGCCTGAAACCATCGGCATGGCGGTGGCGATGCGCGACCTCAAGCAGCATCTGCGCGAGACTGGTGAAAGCAAAGGCTACAATGCCGGGTTCTCGCCGCAGGACCGCTCGCGCTTTCTTGGCGAACTCGACCGCATCTTGCGGCGGGCGCTGAAATCCGCCACACCGGACTGATCTGGAGGCCGGGCCATGGGTGACGACGACACATCCGTCAAAACGCCGATGCATCCGCATATCCAGTTCGCTTTGTCGGCGGCCATTGGCATTGTCGCTTTGTTGCTGGCCTCGCTGCTGCGCGTGCCGCTCGCCTATTCGATCGGCGCGAATGTCTTTTTTGCCACCTACATCATTCTCGTCCTCGCCTTGATGCCGAGGCTTACCGGCCGCTATCTCAGCAAGAACGCGCGCGCTACCGATCTCCCGGTACTTGGTATCTTTGCGGTTACCCTTTTCATCGTCGGCGTCGCCACCGTTTCGCTGTTCCATCTGATCAACCAGAAGGAGGCCGCGCATCCATTCGAGCTCAGCTTCGCCATCCTGTCGATTCCGCTCGGCTGGTTCACGATCCACGCCATGGCCTCGCTCCACTACGCGCATGTCTACTGGATGAACGGCGAAGAGATCGACGTCGCCACCAAGAAGAAGGTTCCGGTCGGTGGTCTGGATTTCCCCGGCGACAAGCGTCCCGAGGGCTGGGATTTCCTCTATTTTGCGACCGTCATCGGCATGACCGCGCAGACCGCCGACACCGCCATCACCACCTCGCACATGCGCCAGGTGGTGCTCATCCATTCGATCCTGTCGTTCTTCTTCAACACGGTGATCGTCGCGGCGGCGGTGAATCTCGCCGTCAGCCTGAGCAGTCCTTGACCGCTTGCCCGTAATAAATCCGTGATCGGATGAAACATCGCTTCGGCTGGCGACGTATTGAGAGGAGAACGAAGAGCTACAATGCCGGGAGAACGAAAGACGATGGAAACCGTTGCCAGGAGCGAGCCCGCCGCCGATGCGCAAGCCGCATCGAAGGACGCGACGCTGATCTACCGCCAGTCCCGCGGGACGCGACTGACCCACTGGCTCTGGGCGATCGCGCTGTTCTTCATGCTGCTTTCCGGCCTGCAGATATTCAACGCCCGCCCCCAGCTTTATATCGGCAAGGAATCCGGCTTCGGCTACAACAACACCATCTTCGCCATCGGCGCCGAAAACACGGACCAGGGTCCGCGCGGCTACACCGAAATCTTCGGCAAACGCTTCGACACGACCGGCGTGCTCGGCTGGTCAGGACCGCCCGGACAGGAGTCGCCCCGCGCTTTCCCGTCCTGGGCGACGATCCCCTCCTACTATGATCTCGGCACCGCCCGCGTCGTTCATTTCTTCTTCGCCTGGGTGCTCTCCGCCACCTTGCTCGTCTGGCTGGTCGCCGGCCTGATCAACGGCCATGTCAGGCGCGATCTCGCCCCGCGCCTCGACGATCTCCGGCGATTGCCGCGGGACATCGTCGACCACGCGAAGCTGAAGTTCCATCACACGCGCGAATACAACACGCTGCAGAAAATGGCTTATGGCGGCGTGCTGTTCGTGCTCTTGCCGCTAATGATCATCACCGGCCTCGCCATGTCGCCGAGCATGAATTCGGTGCTGCCCTGGCTCAATGATGTGCTTGGCGGCCGGCAGACGGCGCGCACCATCCACTTCACCGTCATGGTGCTGCTCGTCGGCTTCTTCATCATCCACATGCTGATGATCCTCGCCGCCGGCCCGATCAACGAATTGCGCTCGATCATCACCGGCTGGTACCGCACCGACCCGCCGGCGCATGACGACAGCTCGTCCGAGAGGAGCGCCTGATATGGCCAAGTTTCAAATCAACCGCAGGAAATTCCTCACCTCCGCCAGTCTCGGCCTGTCCGGCATCGCGCTGTCGGGCTGCGATGCCTTCGACAGCGGGCTCGGCATCGGCGGCGGTCTGCGCAGCTTCCTCGAGAATGCCAATGGCCTGACATACCGGGCCCAGCGCCTGCTCGCCGGCAGAGACGCGCTGGCGCAGGAGTTCACCGAGGCCGATATCCGCCAGCCGCAGCGGCCGAACGGCGTCACCGCGCCCGACGACGACACCTACAAGGGCCTGCTTGCCAACAACTTCGCCGACTGGCGTCTCGAGGTCTCCGGCCTCGTCGAGAAACCGCTGTCGCTCACCCGCGAGCAGCTTCAGAACATGCCGAGCCGCACCCAGATCACCCGCCACGACTGCGTCGAGGGCTGGAGCTGCATCGCCAAATGGACCGGCACGCCGCTGTCCCTGGTTCTCGACCAGGCGGTGGTGAAACCCCAGGCCCGGTATGTGATGTTCCACTGCCTCGACACGATCGACCGCAGCCTCTCCGGCGACGTCAAATATTACGGCACCATCGACCTGATCGATGCCCGCCACCCGCAGACGATCCTCGCCTACGGCGTCAACGGCAAGCCGCTGCCGGTCGAAAACGGCGCGCCGCTGCGCGTACGCGTCGAGCGCCAGCTTGGCTACAAGATGCCGAAGTATCTCTACAAGATCGAACTGGTCGACAGCTTCACCGCGATCGGCGGCGGTCGCGGCGGCTATTGGGAAGACAATGGCTACGACTGGTATGGCGGCATTTGATTTTCCTCGCCTGCGGGCCGAGCACGATCTTGCGCCGACCGAGCTCAACGCCATTGAGGAACGTCTCGACGGCGACAACCGGCGTCTGACAGGCCGCGACGATGATCGCGGCCTAGTCTTTCTGCTGCGGGACACAGCCGGACGCCCGATTGGCATCGCCGCAGGCCACTCCTGGGCGGGGATCGCCGAACTAAAGCTGATGTGGGTCGACGAGGCCTGTCGAGGTCTTGGCCATGGCAGTAAGCTGCTCGATGCCTTCGTAGCCGAGGCTTCCGCGAGAGGAGTTCGACGCATCTGGGTCGCAACGCACGACTTTCAGGCACCGGGTCTCTACGAGAGGGCGGGCTTCGAGCGTATGGGCGAATTCGCCGGGTGGCCCGAAGGCCATTCCAACATCATTCTCTGCAGGACGGTCGCCGCCTAGGCGACCTTATCCAGCAGCGGCTTCAGTGCCGGATGGATTTCCGGCGAGGCGTGCTTGATCAGCGTCAGCAGCGCGCGCTCGTTCTCGCTGAGCGGCCGGTTCGGGCCGATCCGCTCCGCCAGCCACTTCGCTTCGCCGGCGTCGACCGTCTCGGCGCGGCGGGCCATTGCCTCGACGGCCCGGTTCCTGGCTTCCCAATCGGCCTCGATATCGTCGGGCGAGCGGTAGGCCTCCATGATGCCGGCAAGCCCGCCGGAAACCATGCGGCCGAAGAAGCCGCCGATGCCCGGCTCGCCCGCATCGAGGAAGTTCTCCTGGCGCAGCGCCACATCCCGCGTCGGCGCTTCGTAGCCGGCCGAGCACATGACGAAGTTGGCGATCGCCTTCACGAACAGTTCGTTCCAGGACGGATCGTTGCTGGCCGCCGCCGTGCTCTCGTTGATCCTGAACAGCACGTCTGCCTCGGCGCGGGTTATCGCGATATTGCCGTCGCCGCCGTAGGCGTAGAGGATGCGGCGCAACAGGTCGACTTCGGCCTTGGCCACCAATCCCGGAACCAGTTGGCCGCCCAGCATCAGCGGCCCCTTGCCGTCGACCACCGCATGCGAGACCTGCTCCAGCGCATAGGCGGAAAGCCGGCTGGGCGAAGATTTGGCTTTCTCCAGCACATGCACCAGGAGCTCGAGCTCGGTCAGGCTGTCGACCATGCCGTCGCGCGAGATCGTCCGAATCAGCCAGTCGGCATTGTCCTCGGAGATATAGCCCGTCGGCTTTTCCTGGTGGACGATGTAATCGGTGACCGCCTCGACGAAGAACGCCGGCCATTCCTGGCATTTGTCGCGCGCCGTCTGGTCGAGCGCGAACAGCGCCTCGGCCTCGCCACGGCTTACCACGCCGTCGCCAAATACTTCGCGGCGCAGCATCACCACGTCTTCGGCCGTGATTCGGTTCTTGGAGGTCAGCCCCGCCACCGGAGCGCTCATGATCAGTTCGCCCATTTTTGTCCCCGTCGCCGCCGGCCGTAGCCGGACCCAAAGGTCGTTTCGACCCAACATACCAGCAGTGTCTTGAAAAAGCGGCAAACCGCGTGGTTAGCGAAGACTTGTCAGCAAGATGTCGCAGGCAGGTGACAAGGTGTCGTTGACGGGCTATGGATGAGGAGTCGAGGGCTCAACCCTGAGTCCTACCTGTTTGCGGGAGAGAGCAGCGAGAGCTGCCGCCGAAGGGGAAATCGCCCGAAATCTCTCAGGCAAAAGAACCGTAGACGGGAAAGACACTCTGGAAAGTCGGGGCTCGTGCCCCGCGCCGAAGGTGTAAGCGCTGCCGACAGAGTTACGGGGCGCGAGTCTCTCAGGCTTCAGACAGAGGGGCACGGACTGGTCGCCATCAGCGGCCGATTGCGTGCGACTCTGGAGATGACATGACGGGCGACGAAACCAAACACCTACCCCTCGAAGATCTGCATACAGCTGCTGGCGCGCGCTTTGGTGCGTTCGCCGGCTGGTCGATGCCGCTCACCTATCCTGCCGGGGTGATGAAGGAGCACCTTCACACCCGCGAGCATGCTGGCCTGTTCGACATTTCGCACATGAAGCTGTTCCTGGTCAGCGGCCTGGGCGCGATTGCCCTGCTCAACCGCGCCTGCCCGCTCGATGCCGGCGCGCTTGAGATTTCCCAGTCGAAATACACCTTCTTCCTCAACGAGGCCGCCGGCATCATCGACGACCTCATCATCACCAGGCTTGGCGACGACCGCTTCATGGTCGTCGCCAATGCCGGCAACGCAGCCGTCGACGAGAAGCATCTGCGGGCGCTGGCCGGGGATTTCGAGGCCAAGGTGGATGCGCTCGACCGCGTCTTCCTCGCCATCCAGGGTCCCGAGGCCTGGGCCGCCCTCGCCCGCGCCGGCATCGAGACCGGCTCGCTGCTGTTCATGCACGGCATCGAGCCGCGCCAAAACTGGTTCATGAGCCGTTCCGGCTACACCGGCGAGGACGGCTTCGAGATCGGTCTGCCGGAAGCGGATGCGCGGGATCTGGTCGCGACATTGCTCAAGGACGAGCGCGTCGCGTGGATCGGCCTTGCCGCTCGCGACAGTCTGCGGCTGGAAGCGGGGCTCTGCCTGCACGGCCAGGACATCACCGAGGAATTCGACCCGGCCAGCGCCGGCCTGATGTGGGCCATCCCCAAGGACATCCGCGCGACCGGCACCTTCATCGGCGCCGATGCGCTGCGCGCCATCCTGGAGCGCGGCTTGGCGCAGAAACGTGTCGGGCTGAAGCCGGAGGGCCGCCAGCCGGTGCGCGCGGGTGCTGCCCTGTTCGACGCCGACGGCAATCCGGCCGGCCATGTCACATCGGGCGGTTTCGGCCCTTCGGCTGGTCATCCGGTTGCCATGGGCTATGTCAACACCGCGCTCGCCACGTCCGGAACAAACCTGTTCGCCGATGTGCGCGGGACGAAAATCCCGATCGATATCAACCCCTTGCCCTTCACACCTCATCGCTACCGCAAAGGATAAGTCCCGATGGCAAAAACCTATTTCACCGAAGACCATGAATGGCTGCGTGTCGAAGGCGGCGTCGCCACGGTCGGCATAACCGACTATGCACAAGAGCAGCTCGGCGATCTCGTCTTCGTCGAATTGCCGGAAACCGGCCGCAAACTGACCAAGGGCGACACCGCCGTCGTGGTCGAATCCGTCAAGGCGGCATCCGACGTCTACGCGCCGGTCGACGGCGAGATCACCGAGGCCAACAGCTCGCTCTCGTCGGACCCCTCGCTGGTCAATTCGGCCGCCACCGGCGACGGCTGGCTGTGGAAGATGAGGCTTTCCAACGAAAGCCAGCTCGAAGGCCTGCTGGATGAGGCCGCCTACAAAGCCCATATCGGCTGAAAGCAGGACAGTTACGATGACCGCAGCACCATATCCCTTCTCGGCTCGCCATATCGGCCCCGGCCTCAACGATGTCCGCGCCATGCTGGCCGTGATCGGCGTTCCGTCGGTCGAGACGCTGATCAGCCAGGCCGTGCCGAGATCGATCCGCCTCGACTTGCCGCTGACCCTGCCCGCGCCGGCCAGCGAAGCCGAGGCGCTGGCCGAATTGTCGGCGACGATGGCGAAGAACAAGGTGCTGAAGAGCTTCATCGGCACCGGCTATCACGGCGTCCACGTGCCGCCGGTCATCCAGCGCAACCTGTTCGAGAACCCGGCCTGGTACACCGCCTACACGCCCTACCAGGCCGAGATCAGCCAGGGCCGGTTGGAAATGCTTTTCAACTTCCAGACCCTGGTGACCGAGTTGACCGGTCTGCCGGTGGCGTCGGCCTCGCTGCTCGACGAGGCGACAGCGGTCGCCGAAGCCGTCGGCATTGCGCTGCGCCATCATCGCGACAAGCGCACCAAGGTGGCGCTCGCCGGCACGCCGCACCCGCAGACGCTGGACGTCGTGCGCACCCGCGCCGAGCCGCTCGGCACCGAGGTCGACGGCGAGACGATCGACGACAACACCGCCGCTCTTCTCGTTTCCTGGCCCGACACGTTCGGCGTCTATGGCGACCACAAGGCGGCGATCGAGAAAGCCCGCGCCACCGGCGCGCTGGTCATCTTGATCGCCGATCCGCTCGGCCTGACGCTGACCGACACGCCAGCCAAGCTCGGCGCCGACATCGCCGTTGGCCCGATGCAGCGCTTCGGCGTGCCGATGGGTTTTGGCGGCCCGCATGCCGCCTATTGCGCCGTTTCCGACAAGTTGACCCGGCTGATGCCTGGCCGCCTCGTCGGCCAGTCGACCGACAGCAAGGGGCGTCCCGGTTACCGGCTGGCGCTGCAGACGCGCGAGCAGCACATCCGCCGCGACAAGGCGACCTCCAACATCTGCACCGCCCAGGCGCTGCTCGCCAACATGGCGACCGCCTATGCGATCTGGCATGGTCCCGCCGGCCTGCAGGCGATCGCCGAGCGCATCCATGGTCTCGCCAGCCGCCTTGCCGCCGGCCTGACCGCATCGGGCGTTTCCGTGCTCGGCGCCAGCCGCTTCGACACGGTGACGGCCGAAGTGAAGGGCAAGGCGAAATCGATCGCCGCCGCCGCCGAGAAGATCGGCCGGCTGCTGCGCGTCATCGACGCCGACCATGTCGGCGTCGCCTTCGACGAAACCTCGACCGAGGCCGACCTCGAGGCGATCGCCGCGCTGTTCGGCGCCAAGGCCGCCGCGGCGGCCGATCGCACCGTGCCGGGAAAACCGCGCGGCAAGGAGTTTTTGACCCAGCCGGTTTTCCACGAGAACCACTCCGAGACCGACATGATGCGCTTCCTGCGCCGGCTGGCCGACAAAGACCTTGCGCTCGACCGCGCCATGATCCCGCTGGGATCCTGCACCATGAAGCTCAACGCTGCGGCCGAAATGATGCCGGTCAGTTGGCCGAGTGTCGCCAACCTGCATCCGTTCGCGCCTGCCAGCCATTCGGCGGGCTATCGCGCCATGGTCGGCGAACTGGAGGGCTGGCTGTCGGAGATCACCGGCTTCGACGCGGTCAGCCTGCAGCCCAATGCCGGCAGCCAGGGCGAATATGCCGGGCTGCTCGCCATCCGCGCCTATCACCGCTCGCGCGGCGAAAGCCATCGCACCGTATGCCTGATCCCCTCCTCCGCGCATGGCACCAATCCGGCAAGCGCGGCTATGGCGGGAATGAGCGTCGTCGTCGTGCGCTGCCTGGAGGACGGCAATATCGACATGGACGATATGAGGGCCAAGGCCAACGAGCATTCCAAAAATCTCGCGGCGCTGATGTTCACCTATCCCTCGACGCATGGCGTTTACGAGGAAGGCGCGCGCCACCTCTGCGCCCTCATCCACGAGCATGGCGGCCAGGTCTATTTCGATGGCGCCAACCTCAACGCCCTGGTCGCCCTTGCCCGTCCCGCCGACATCGGCGCCGACGTCTGCCATATGAACCTGCACAAGACCTTCTGCATCCCGCATGGCGGAGGCGGCCCCGGCGTCGGCCCGATCGGCGTCAAGGCCCACCTGAAACCCTATTTGCCGGGTCATGTCACTGAAGGCTCTGCGCATGCGGTGTCGGCAGCACCCTTCGGCAGCGCGTCCATCCTGCCGATCACCTGGATGTACATCCGCATGATGGGCGCTTCCGGCCTGAAGCAGGCTACCGAGACCGCCATCATCTCGGCCAACTATGTGGCGACACGGCTCGCGCCGCACTTCCCGCTCCTCTACAAGGGCAGGCACGATCGCATCGCGCACGAGTGCATCCTCGACACCCGCGTGCTCAAGGAGAGCGCCGGCATCAGCGTCGATGACATCGCCAAGCGCCTGATCGACTACGGCTTCCACGCGCCGACCATGTCGTTCCCGGTCGCCGGCACGCTGATGGTGGAGCCGACCGAGTCCGAGCCCAAGCGCGAGCTCGACCGCTTCTGCGAGGCGATGATTGCCATCGCCGGCGAGGCGGCCAAGGTGGCGAAGGGCGAGTGGCCGCTCAACGACAACCCGCTGGTCAACGCGCCGCACACCGCGGCGGAGGCGCTGGCCGGCGAGTGGTCGCATCCCTATTCGCGGCTGGAGGCGGCCTATCCCGCCGGCGACGCCGACACGTCGGCCAAATACTGGCCGCCGGTGTCGCGCATCGACAATGTCGCCGGCGACCGCAACCTCGTCTGCTCCTGCCCGCCGCTGTCGGAATATCTGGGCGCCGCCGAGTAGCCTGGCCGGCAATCAGGCGGAACGCAGGGCCGGCCCGCCGGCCTTGCTCTCCTTGTCCAGGACGAGCACGCGGTTCCGTCCGGCGTGCTTGGCGGCATAGAGCGCCCTGTCGGCCTCGGCCAGCACCTCGTCCAGGCTGCTGCCGCCGGCCGCGCCAAAGCCGATGCCGCCACTGACGGTGCTTCGCAACGGACCGCGCGGCGTCGGCACGACCTCGGCGCCGAAGGCGACGCCGATCTTGCTGGCAAGATCGTAAGCTTTCTCTTCCGTCATGCGCGAGATGACCAGCGCGAACTCCTCGCCGCCCAGGCGGAAGGCATCGACGCCGTTCCTGCCATACTTCCTGATGATCGCGGCGAAGCGGCACAAGACCTTGTCGCCGACCGGATGGCCGAACAAGTCGTTCGTCCTCTTGAAATGGTCAAGGTCGAACATGACGACCGCCATGAACGGACCGAAGGCGCGCTCGCCGTAGAACGAGTTCAGCGCCCGCCGGTTCATCAGCCCTGTCAGCGGATCGGTCAGCGTCTCGGCCTTCAATTCGATCTGCGCCTGCAGGTGATGCAGCGAAAGCGTCAGCGCGCCGAGACCGGTCATGCAGGCGACCGCCACGACGGTATTCAGCCGCTCCGCCCAGTTATCGGGCGCCACGCCGAGCACCCATTGTCCATGGATCGCCAGCATCGCGCCGCATAGCGCGAAGGACACCGCACAGGTACCGCTGAGAAAGGAGACGACCAGCAGGATCCGACGATCGTGACCGCCCTTGGTCCAGAACATCACCCCGATCACGGCGAGCAGCGCCGTGACGGTCGCATAGGTGACGATGAAGCCGACACCGTCAAAGCCGAGATAGGTCACGAGCGCGCAGACGGCCATGGCCGTCACCGTCGGCACAACGACGCTGCCCTGGTTGCCGACACCCAGATATTGCATGGCCGACAGGCAGATGATGAGGAAGCCGAGGCTGAGCAGCGCCAGCACCGCCTGGCAGAGCCAGGGGTTGGGCTCTTTGGTGTACTGCCAGAACAGCACGACATGCACAACGAGCACGAGGATGCCGCACGCCACCGTCAGCACGAAGCGCGCCCGCGGAGCGGTGAACCAGATCGCCAGCATGGTTATGCTTAGGCACGTGCCCGACAGCGCCGCCGCGAGCAGGAGCGAACTAAAATCCAACATTCTTGAGCGCAGCCTCTTGGGAGTCGTCGGTTGCACCCCCATTCTAGGTTAACGGCGGCCCGCCGACACCGTTTTCCGCTAACCTTTCAGCCCTACTTTCAGACAAGGTTTACAAAGCGTCCACTACTTGGCAGGGCAGATACGAAGACTAGGACGTTATGGTTTAGATTGGAACAGTTCTGTTGCGACCGCGTGTCGATTCCTCCAAAGGAGGACGCACGCCGATGTTGTGCTGCGGGCAAGCCAGCGGACGAGGCGGGCCGTCCGCCAGCGCGAAACCAACCGGCGAATAGCCGGTCAATCGAGCGGGACGACCCAGTCCAGCCTGGTAAGGCCTCTAGCTCTTGTTCAGCAGTGCCAGATTGGCGTCGACGACGGTCTGGTCGGCCATGTGGGCCTTGGCCTCGAGCAGCAGGACCCTGGCCTTCTTCTTGTTGCCGCGCAGCAGCTGCGAATAGCCCATATTGTTGACGATCTGCGGCTTGCGCCCGGCGACCTTCAGGAGCTGGTCGTAGGCGCGGTCGGCGAAGTCGAAACGGCCCAGCTCGTCATAGGAAGCGGCGAGCCCCATCCACGCCTCGGCATTGTCGGCCTTGAGCTCGACCGCCTTGCGGAAATGCTTTTCGGCAAGGCCGTAATTCGCTTCGCGGAACTGCGCCTTGCCTTCCGCCAGGTCCGACGCGCTGACGTCCTTGGACGTCGGCTGGATCGCGGTCGTCTTGGTCGTGTCGACGGCGTTGTTGGTCGTGCAACCGGTGATCATCAAGACGGCTGCCAGTGCGGCCGCTGCCGTGGGAAGTCTGTGACGCATGCCCCTGCCCCATCGCCCGATTTGCCGGGTCGTTCTTCAGGAAGCACTCTACAAGAGGGCGATTAACCTTCGGTGCCGAAACGCGCCTAAGAATTGGTTTCGAACAAAGGTCCAATTCGACCCAAGGTCTGTCGGATTCAGGTCAGGCCGAGCCGGAGTCGAAGACGGTCGCGAAGCGGCCAAACCAGGCGGATTCCGAGAACCGGCGCGGAGCGTAAACCTTAGTGCGCTGTCATTTTGACGATGATCGGAATGATGGCGATCATCAGCACCACGGGCAGGATGCACACCGTCACCGGCACCGACATCTTGGCCGGCAAGGCATGCGCCTTTTCCTCCGCGAGCGACATGCGCTTGTGGCGCATTTCGTCGGAGAAGACGCGCAGCGCGCCCGACAGGCTGGTGCCCAGTTCCTTCGACTGCTGCAGCAGCGTTGCGAAGGAGCGCACCTCGTCGAGGCTCAAGCGATCGGCGAGCGCCTTCAGCGCGTCGTCGAGGCTGCGGCCAGCCCTCAGCTCCAGCGAAACCAGCTGCAGGTTCTGGCTCAGCGCCGGATAGGTCTTGGCGAGTTCCTTGGAGACGCGCTCGATGCCGGCCTCCATGCTCATGCCGGCATCGGAGCAGACGATCATCAGGTCCATGAAGTCGGGAAAGCCATTGCGGTATTCGCGCATCTTCTCGCGCACCTTCTGGCTCAGCACCAGGCCGGGCAGGAAGTAGCCGGCGGCGCCCGAAAGGATGACGAAGCTCCAGCGGCTGGTCATGGTCGAATCGGCGCTGGCCATCCAGTGGTTGACCAGGAAGGCGCCGAGAGCGAGACCGATGAAGGCCGCGAAGCGGATCAGGAAGAAGGCGCCGATCGCGCGCGGTTCCATGTAGCCGGCCTGGATGAGCTTCATGCGCAGCCGCGCGACATTTTCCGGGTCGCTCTTGGCGTAGAATTCCTGCGCCCGCTTCACCGCCTTCTCGCGCACCGCGTTGGAATTCTTGCGCGGCGCCGGTTCGGCCTGCTCGACGGGTTTGCTCGCCTCCTCGACCTTCAGCCGGCGCTTGACCTCGTTGCGGTCGCCCTTGGCAACGACCAGCGGCCAGGCCACCGCGCTGCCGCCGAGCAGGAGCAGCAGCACTGCCACCGGCATCAGCGAGGTCGGCGCGAGCGAGGCGAGGAATTCGATCACGCGCTGCATGTCAGAACCGGAAGTTCGACATCTTGAACATGATGGCGTTGCCCAGCATCAGCCAGGTTATCGAGCCGCCCAGCAGGTACCAGGTCTTCGCTTCGCCCCACACCTCGCGATAGAACCGCGGCATCAGCACCATGATGGCGGCGAACAGCAGCGCCGGCACCGCCGTCAGGATGTAGGCCGACATGCGGCCCTCGGTCGAAATCGCGCGCACCTTGCGGCGCAGCTTGCCGCGCTCGCGGATCGTCGACGACAGCCCGTCCAGGATTTCGCGCAGATTGCCGCCCGAGCTGGTCTGGATCGAGACCGCGGTGACGAACAGCGGCAGGTCTTCGTGGCCGACGCGATCGAACAGCGAATTCAGCGCCGACACCAGGTCCGAGCCATAGGTCACCTCGTCGGCGATGACGCCGAACTCGGTACCGATCGGGTCCGGCATCTCGCGCGCCACCATGGCGATGGCCACCGGCACCGGATGGCCGGCCTTGAGGCCGCGCGTGATCAGTTCCAGCGCCTCCGGCAACTGCATGCCGAACCGCTTCAGCCGGCGGCCGCGCTGGAAACGCATCGCCATGACCGGCAGCACCGGCAGCAGCACGACAAACAGGAGAAGGCCCATCAGCAGCGGCAGTCCGTACCAGACGGCCACGCAGCCCAGCACCAGCGCCACGCCGGAGGTGATGGTCAGAAACTTGGACAAGGGCATCGTCATGCCGGACTGGGTGCGCAACGCGCGGAACCGGTCGAGCGAGAACGCCGAGGCGCCGGCCTCCAGGCCACGTTCCTTGCGCAGCTGGATCAGCACCTGTTCCTGGCTGATCTTGTTCTCCTGCAGCTTCATGCGCCGGTTGATGGCCGTGCGCTTGTCGCTGCGGCCGGCATAAAGCAGGTAGCACGCCTCGGCGATCATGATGCCGGTGAGCGCGGCCGCGGCATAGACGACGTAGATCGCGCTAAAACCCTCGAACACCGTTCACTCCTGCGGACGGCCGGGTTCGAAATACTTGCCCGGGAATTCGATGCCCATGGCGCGCAGGTCCTCGAGGAAACGCGGGCGGATGCCGGTCGCCTCGTAGTGGCCGAGGATCTTGCCGTCGGCCTCCATGCCGGTGCGCACGAAGCGGAAGATCTCCTGCATCTGGATGACGTCGCCTTCCATGCCGGTCACCTCGGCGACGCTGGTCACCTTGCGCTTGCCGTCCGACAGGCGGGTCAACTGCACGATGATGTCGATGGCGCTGGCGATCTGGCTGCGGATCGACTGCACGGTCATCGGCATGCCGGTCATGCCGAGCATCTGCTCAAGGCGCGAAATGGCGTCGCGCGGCGTGTTGGCGTGGATGGTCGCCATTGAGCCTTCATGGCCGGTGTTCATCGCTTGCAGCATGTCGAAGGCTTCCTCGCCGCGGCACTCGCCGAGGATGACGCGGTCGGGACGCATGCGCAGCGCGTTCTTGACCAGGTCGCGCTGTTTCAATTCACCGTGGCCTTCGATGTTGGCCGGGCGCGTCTCCATGCGCGCCACATGCGGCTGCTGCAGCTGCAGTTCGGCCGCGTCCTCGATGGTGATCAACCGCTCGTCCTCGGGGATGAAGGCCGACAGCGCGTTCAGCATCGTCGTCTTGCCGGTGCCTGTGCCGCCCGAGATGATCGTGGTCTTGCGCGCATGCACGGCCGCCGCCAGCACCTCGGCCATGTTCTGGGTGATGGCGCCGAACTCGACCAGCTTGTGCAGGCCGAGCTTGTTCTTGGAGAATTTGCGGATCGACACCAGCGGCCCGTCGACGCCGACCGGCCGGATGGCTGCGTTGAAGCGCGAGCCGTCGAGCATGCGCGCGTCCACCATCGGCGCCGATTCATCGACGCGGCGGCCGACAGCGGCGACGATTTTGTTTATGATTCGAAGCAGATGCGCCTCGTCCTTGAACGGGATGTGCACCTGCTGCAGCTTGCCGCGCCTTTCGACGAAGCAGTTCTGGTGGCCGTTGATCAGGATGTCGTTGATCTCCGGGTCCTTGAGCAGCGGCTCCAGCGGGCCGAGGCCGACCATCTCGTCAACGATGTCGTCGACCAGCGCGTCGAGTTCGGCGGTGTTGATCGCCATTCGCTCCTGGCGGGTCTTTTCCGAGACGAATTCATGCACCTGCCGGCGCATCTCGTCCTTCGGCAGGCGCTCCAGCGCGACGAGGTTGATCTCCTCCAGCAGCATGCGGTGGATGCGCACGCGCGCGTCGAGAACCTTGTTGGTGTTCTTGCCGGGCGCTGCTTCGGCCTTGGGCGCCACGGGCTTGCGGGTCGTCGGGATGACGACGGCATGGTGCGCGACCGGAGCGGCCTCGGCCGGGCGCTGGGGACGCAGGTCGCGGTTCTGCAGGGTTGAAAAGCGGCTGGTCATCCGGCCTTCCTCTTCAAGAGACCCTTGCCGATGCCGAACAGCGACTTCGACTTGACCGTCGTCGTCACCGCTTCCTCGGGCAGGATGATCTTCTTGAGATCGTTGACGACATTGGCGTTCGGATCGATGTCGTGCAGCGGCACGCCACGGTCCACGGCTTCGCGCACCAGCCGGTAGTTGTTCGCGATGCCGCCGACGAAATGCTCGCCGAGGATGTCCTGGACGTCGGCCTGCTTGATGCCGTTGTCGAACATCTTCTGCTCGAAGCGGTTGACGATGACGTTCGGCTTCACTTCCCTGCCGGCGGTCTCGTAGATCGCCTGGATCAGGCGCTGCGTGTGGCGCAGGCACGGCACCGTCATCTCGGCCACGATGTAGAGCTTGTTGGAACCGAGCAGCACCGTCTCGGTCCACGGGAACCAGGTGCGCGGCATGTCGATGACGACATTGTCGAAATAGGCCGAGACGAGATCGAGCATGCGCACCACGACGTCGGTCTTGAAGGAGCGCATTTCCGATGGGCGCGTCGGTGCGGCCAGCACGCACAGCCCGCTTGCATGCTTGGACAGCATCACATCCAGCAGCTGCCGGTCGAGCCGCTCAGGCTGGTTCTCGATTTCGGTGATGTCGAAGCGCGGCTCGAGGTCGAGATATTCGGCGCAGGCGCCCTGCTGGAAGTTGAGGTCGACGACGCAGGTCGAGGCGCCGCGCGTCACCGAATGATGCAGCTGGAAGGCGGTCTGCAGCGCCAGCGTCGTGGTGCCGACGCCACCGGCGGCGGGCATGAAGGTGTAGATCTGCGACTCGGTGTTTTCCTCGCGCCCCGGCCCTTGCAGCGCCCGCACCACGGAACGCACCAGATCGGCGGTGGTGATCGGCTTGACCAGGAAGTCGGCGACCTGGAGCTGGACCAGGATGCGCACCGCCGCGGCGTTGAATTCCTGCGTGACCACGACGACCGGCACGCGGCCCTCCAGCCGGCGCATGACGCGCTGCAGCGACTCGATCTCCTCCAGCTTGGCCGCGTCCATGTCCACGATCAGCGCGCCGAAATCCGCCTCCTGGACCTCGCCGCGCAGCTCGGTGACGTTCTTCTCGACCGTCAGAAGCTCGATGACGTCCGAGGCGGCGAACGCCGTGCGGGTGTCCTGCAGGAACGTCCTGTCGGTGGATACGAGCAGGATCTTCTTGCTCTTGATGCCGCTTGCCATGTCGTCAGCCCGTCAGGTCAAAGAAATCAGTTGGTTGTCGTGCTCGTCTGCGCCGTCTTCTCGCCTGCCGCCTGGTCGGCGTCGCCGCTGCCGGTCGCGCTGCTGCGCTGCGCCGGCACCAGCAGCCTGGTGTTCTGGACGCCGTATTTCCACGGATCGACCATCTGCATGACGGTATTGGCCGCCTGCGCGTTGCCGGCGGCGGGCGACACGCCCTCGGTGCGCACATAGTCGTCGCTGGTGCAGCCGCAGAGGCCGGCGAGCAACAGGGCTAGCATCAGTCGCGGAACCGGACGCATGGCTTCAATCCTTCGGCAGATCGAGGAAATGCCCGGCCGTCGGCGCGGCAGGCTGGGTGACGCGGCCATCGGCCATCGCCACGGCGCGGTTTGGATCGGAAACCTTCACTTCCTCGGTGTTGTTGAGGAAATAATCCGAATTGCTGGCCGGCTGCGTGCCGTCGGTCGGCTCGACCATCTTCTTCGACGGATCGACCGGCTTGACCAGATAGGGCGTGACGATGATCACCAGGTCGGTCTCGCGCCGCTGATAGGCCTTGGACGAGAACAGCGAACCCAGCACCGGCAGCTTGCCGAGACCTGGAAGGCGCGACGTGGTGATGTCGTTCTGCGACTGCAGCAGGCCGGCGATCATGAAGCTCTGGCCGTTCTTGAGGTCGATCGAGGTCTTGGCCCGGCGCACGATAAAGCCCGGCACCGAGATCTCGCCGATATTGTAGGAGGCCGACGCATCGATCGACGACACTTCCGGCGCGATGTCGAGGCTGACCAGCCCGTCCTTCAGCACGGTCGGGGTGAAATCGAGGCTGACGCCGTATTTCTTGTAGCTGACGCTGATCTTGCCATTTTCTTCCGAGACCGGGATCGGAAATTCGCCGCCGGCGAGGAAGCTTGCCGTCTGGCCCGAGCGGGCGATCAGGTTCGGCTCGGCCAGCCGCCGGGCGAGGCCCCGCTCCTCCAGCGCCTTGATGGCGATGTCGATCGAGACGCCGTTGGACAGCAGCCGGCCGATGATCTCGCCGGTTCCCGCCGCCGGGATCGTTCCCGGATCGATCGTCACGTCGCGGCCGCCGAGGCCGTAGGCGAAATTGGCGCTGTATTTGGCGCCGAGATCAATTCCGGCCTGGCGGTTGATCTCGACGAAGCGGACGTTGAGCTGGACCTGCTGCGAGGACGAGATGTTGACCGAGTTGATCACTTCCTCGTTGCCGGAAAAACGGCTGGCGATCTTGTTCGCCTTCTCGGCGGCGACCGCATCGTCCGCCTCGCCCGACAGCACCACGCGGCCGTTGGCCGAGCCGACATTGATCTTGGCGTCCGGCACGCTGGCGCGGATGGTGTTCGCCAGCTGCTCGGTGTCGAGCGTCACCTCGATGTCGATCGTGCCGACCAGCTGCTTGCTCTCGTTGAACAGCGCGATGCCGGTGGTGCCGAGGTTGTTGCCGAGCACATAGAAGGACTTGTCGGTCAATGGGTTGACGTTGGCGATCTCCGGATCGCCGATGACGATCTGGTAGAAGGCCGCGCTCGTCATGATCGTCCGCGGCTTGCCCTTGGCAACCTTGATCGAGGCGTTCTTGGTCGCCGAGACATAGACGACGTCATTGCCGGCTCGCGCCGGCCCGCCGAACGCGAGCACTCCAGCCCCGGCCAGCGCAACCGCCACGACGAGCGCGCCTGCGAGGCGCAGCCCCTGCGTCAAGCTATGTGTGTTCAGCCCAAACATTATCCCTGTCCCCGCCGGTCCCCACCGGCTATTGCTGCTGCTGCTGGTCCGGCGAAGGCACCTTGTACTCTTCGGCCTGCGTGCCGCGCGTCACGATGATCGTCTTGAACTTCGGCTTCTCAGGCTCCGTCGCCACCGCGTTGAACAGCGAGCCGGCCGCCGCCCCCGCGGTTGCCGCCACCGAACCGCCGAAGGACGAGATCGTGGTGAGACCGTCCGTGCCGGCGCTGCTGTCGCTGGCCGAGCGGAGCGACAGCGACAGCGTGCCGACGGTGCGGGCCAGCGCCACCTGCTTCGCGCCGTCGGTCGTCACCTCCAGGGTCACGGAATTGGCAACCTGCGGCTCGGTCTGGCGCTCGTCGGCGCCCTGGCCGACCGACAGAACCTTGGCATCGGCGACCACGATCTCGGACGTGATCGTCGAGCCGGATGCGCCCTGCGCGTTCTTGGCCACTTCCTGGATATCGCCGGCGTCGCGGGTCAGCACGACATCGACGCGGTCGCCCGGCGTCACGAAGCCGCCGACGCCGGCGATCTCATCGGTGCGGATGGTCACCGCCCGCATCCCCGGCGACAGCATGTTGGAGAGCGTCGCGCGGCCGTTCGGCCCCGACAGTTTGGTGAGCAGCACCGGCTCGTTGACCTCGATCGGCGACAGCACCACGCGGCTGCCTTCCTTGAGCAGTTCGTCGACGGAGGTGAACGCGCCCTGCGGCAGAGAATCCTGCGGCCACGGGATTTCGTTGAGCTGAGCCTTGTCGAGCTGCATGCCGTAGCGCAGCGGCGCGTTCGCCACCACGATGGTCTTGAACTCGACCTTGGGCGCCTGGGGCACCACGATCGAGGCCGTTTTCTCTTCGGAATCGGCTCTCGCCTGGCTCTTGACCCAGAAATCGGCGGCAAAGATCGAGATCGCGCCGAAAACGGCGGCGATGCCGATCATGGTTATGGCCTTGCCCCTCACGCGAAACCCCTGACGCCCGTGGTCTTTTGTTCGTTAGGGCTTACGCTAGGGGTTATTGTTAAAGAAACACGTATCCGAACCCGTTGGATTCGACCTATTTCCGCCGGCTTGGTTATCGAAAGGTTTTAGGATAAGAGGGCTCCAAACCCCGAACGGAACAGGAACCTCGTTCGCCCGTCAAAAGCGTGGCAGTATCGAGGAGTGATTCGCAGTACCGGACTCTAGGCGAGCATGGACGACAGCAACGACCTTTTCGGCAACCTGGAAAAGCAACCGCAGCCGGTTCGCGCCAGCACGCGCCCTGCAGACCCGCTGGTGCAGGCGGCGGCCAGGCGCCCGGCTGCCTCGCGCGACGGCAGCGAGGGCTACAGCGCCGCCGACATCGAGGTGCTGGAAGGGCTTGAACCGGTGCGCCGGCGGCCCGGCATGTACATTGGCGGCACCGACGACAAGGCAATGCACCATTTGTTCGCCGAGGTCATCGACAATTCGATGGACGAGGCGGTCGCCGGCCACGCCACCTTCATCGATGTCGAGCTTTCGGCCGATGGCTATCTGACCGTCACCGACAACGGACGCGGCATTCCGGTCGATCCGCACCCCAAATTCAAGAAGCCGGCGCTCGAAGTCATCATGACGACGCTGCATTCCGGCGGCAAGTTCGACAGCAAGGTCTACGAGACCTCGGGCGGCCTGCACGGCGTCGGCGTTTCCGTGGTCAACGCGCTGTCCGACCACCTCGAGGTCGAGGTCGCGCGCGGGCGCCAGCTCTATCGCCAGCGCTTCTCGCGCGGCATTCCGGTGAGCGGCCTGGAGCACCTCGGCGAGGTGCACAACCGCCGCGGCACCAGGACCCGCTTCCATCCCGACGAGCAGATCTTCGGCAAGGGCGCCGCCTTCGAGCCGGCGCGGCTCTACCGCATGACGCGCTCCAAAGCCTATCTGTTCGGCGGCGTCGAGATCCGCTGGACCTGCGATCCCTCGCTGATCAAGGGAAAGGACACCACTCCGGCCAAGGCCGAGTTCCATTTCCCCGGCGGTCTCAAGGATTATCTGAAGGCTACGCTCGGCGACGAGTTCCAGGTCACGCGCGAGGTCTTTGCCGGCAAGAGCGACAAGCAGGGTGGCCACGGCTCGCTCGAATGGGCCGTGACCTGGTTCGGCGGCGACGGCTTCCTCAACTCCTACTGCAACACCATCCCGACCGCCGAGGGTGGCACGCACGAGGCCGGCTTCCGCAACGTGCTGACCAGGGGCTTGCGCGCCTATGCCGACCTGATCGGCAACAAGCGCGCCTCGATCATCACCTCGGAAGACGTCATGATCTCGGCCGCCGGCATGCTTTCGGTGTTCATCCGCGAGCCGGAATTCGTCGGCCAGACCAAGGACAGGCTGGCGACGATCGAAGCCATGCGCATCGTCGAGACGGCGCTCCGCGATCCGTTCGACCACTGGCTGGCCGACAATCCGCAGGAAGGCTCCAAGCTTCTCGATTGGGTGATCGCGCGCGCCGACGAGCGCGTCAAGCGGCGCCAGGAGAAGGAAGTGTCGCGCAAGAGCGCGGTGCGCAAGCTGCGCCTGCCGGGCAAGCTCGCCGACTGTACGCAGAACGCCGCGGCCGGCGCCGAGCTGTTCATCGTCGAAGGCGATTCCGCCGGCGGTTCGGCCAAGCAGGCGCGCGACCGCGCCAGCCAGGCGGTGCTGCCGCTGCGCGGCAAGATCCTCAACGTCGCCAGCGCCGGCAACGACAAGCTGGCGGCCAACCAGCAGATCTCGGACCTGGTTCAGGCGCTCGGCTGCGGCACGCGCTCCAAATACCGCGACGAGGATTTGCGCTACGACCGCGTCATCATCATGACCGACGCCGATGTCGACGGCGCCCATATCGCCTCGCTGCTGATCACCTTCTTCTATCAGGAGATGCCGAATCTGGTGAACGGCGGCCATCTCTATCTGGCGGTGCCGCCGCTCTATTCGATCCGGCAGGGCGGCAAGGTCGCCTATGCTCGCGACGACGCGCACAAGGACGAGCTGCTGCGCACCGAATTCACCGGGCGCGCCAAGGTCGAGATCGGCCGCTTCAAGGGCCTGGGCGAGATGATGGCCTCGCAGCTCAAGGAAACGACCATGGACCCGAGGAAGCGCACGCTGCTCAGGGTCGACGTGATCGAAGCCGCGGCGGCGACCAAGGACAGGGTCGACGAACTGATGGGCACCAAGCCGGAAGCCCGTTTCCGCTTCATCCAGGAGCGCGCCGAATTCGCCGAGGCGGACGTGCTGGATATCTGAGTGCTGACCGGTCCATAACAGGCTCCGTTGCGGAGACGAGCATGTGACCTTGGCGCGTGTGAAAGATCTTATCGAGGCGAGGTTCGGTAGCCTGACCCGGCCGACGCGTTCGGACTGGATCTTCGCCCTGCGCACCGTTTCGGCCGGGCTGATCGCGCTGCTCGCCGCCTACGCCCTCAAGCTCGACCACCCGCAATGGGCGATGATGACGGTGTTCATCGTTGCTCAGCCCGTCGCCGGCATGGTGCTGGCCAAGGGTTTCTACCGCCTGCTTGGCACGCTGGCAGGCGGGTTAGCGGCGATCGGCATCACCTCCCTGTTCGGCGCCAATCCCTGGCTGCTGGTCGTCGTGCTCGCGATGTGGATCGGGATCTGCACGCTGGTCTCGTCGCTGCTGCGCAACCCCGAAGCCTATGGCGCCGCGCTTGCCGGCTACACCGCGATGATCATCGGCCTGCCTGCTTTCGGCCAGCCGCACCTCGTCGTCGATCTTGCCGTGGCGCGCTGCGCCGAGATCGTGCTCGGCATCGTTTGCGCCGGCCTGACCAGCCGGCTGATCCTGCCGAAGCTGGCCGCCGACGCCATCATCTCGAGGCTGAAGCGCAGCATCCTCGACCTTGCCACCTATGCCGGCGGCGCTTTTTCGGGCGGTGACGCAGCCTCCCTGGCCGGCCTGCAGAGGAAGCTGATCGCCGACGCCCAGACGCTGGCCGAGATGCGCACCTACGCAAGGCTCGAAGCGCCGAGCTTTGCTCCCCGCGCCCATCCGGTCCGGCGCACGATCGGCCAGCTCCTGTGGGCGCTCTCGGCGGCACGCGCATTGCATTCGCATGCCGCGCCGAAGAATGCCGCCCTTATCCCGGTCCGCGGCGAATTGCAGGCCCTGGTCGGCGAAATGGCGACCAGCCCGGGCGCGCTGGATGACACCGGCCCGTGGGTGGCGCGGCTCGACGCGATCGCCCATGAGGCGCGGCAGACGCCCGAGGCGTCACCGGATCCCGAAAGCGACCGCCTCGGCGCCATCACCCGTCTCACCATCGCAGCCGATTTTGCCGAAGCGCTGAAGCAGGTGCTGCGCGGGCTGGACGCGCTCCGTTCGCCGGCTTCGCGGCCCTCGCGCGACCGCCGCCAGCCGGCGCTCGTCGTCCATCGCGACTATCATGCCGCCTGGCGCAACGCCGTTCGGGCGGGCCTTGCGACGCTGTTGGTCACGGCGTTCTGGCTGACGACGAAATGGTCGGAAGCCGCCGGCACGGTCATCCTCGTCGCCGTCGTCTCCAGCCTGTTCGCCGCCCGCCCCGACCCTGTCGACTCGGCGTGGGGTTTCTTCAAGGGCACCTTGCTTGCGCTGCCCTTTGCGTTCCTCGTCGGCCAGGTCGCACTGCCGGCGCTCCCCGGCTTCGGCTGGTTCACGCTCTTCGTCGTGCCGATCATGGTGCCGGCGGCTCTCGGCATGGCCAATCCGCGCCATGTCGGCGTCGCCACCGCCTTCGCCATCAATTTCCTCGCCTTCCTCAGTCCGCATCAGGCCATGACCTACGATCCTGGCCCGTTCCTCGCCGGGTCGGCGTCGATCCTGGTCGGCATTCTCATCGCCATCGGCGTCTTCATCGTCGTGCTGCCCGCCGATCCATGGGTCACCGTCCACCGCATCCTCCAGGCCATGCGCGAAGACCTGGCGCGGCTTTGCCTGCATGAACGCGTGCCCCGAAGGTCGGCCTTCGAGAGCCTGGCCTATGACCGGGTCAACCAGTTGATGCCGCTGTTGCAGCGCGTCGGCAGGAAGGGCGACGCCGTGCTCGGCGGTAGCATCGCGGCAGTGACCGTCGGGCTCGAGATCCTGCGGCTGCGCAGCGCCCAGCAGGATGCGGAGATCCCGCCGGAAACAGCTCTCTCGATCACCAACTTCCTGCGCGGGCTGGCGCGCGAGCTGCTGTTTCGCAGGCCCGGCGAACCGCAGACGGCGACTATCGCCGTCGCCAGGCAATATGCGGCGAGCATCGCCGAGCGCAGCGACAAGGCCGAAATGCTGCAGGTCGCCGCCTCGCTGCGCATCATCGCCGCCGCGATGGAGGACTATCCGGATTTCTTCGCGAAGGGCCGGGCTGACGCCGGCTAGGCCGCTGCGATCGCCAGCGCATGCCCTCGCGCGTTTTCGCGCAGCGCGTCGAGATGGATCGACTTCACCAGCCCGGCAAGGTCGCCCTCGGCCGATTGCCCGCCGAGCTCCTTCAGCATCAGCCAGCTCACTTCCTGCACGCCGGCGACGCGTTTGCCATTGGCCACCTCGCGCCACACTTTGAGCGCGCGCAGGATGATGCCGTGGGTGGCCGCGGCAAGGCCGGCGCTGCGGAACAGCGCCTGCAGCGCGACGTCGTGCCCACCGGCGAGCAGCGCCCTCACGCGTTGCTCGGATTGCTGGGCAAGCGCCACCAGCGCCGAGCCGAAGAAGTCGACCTTGCCATGCGCGATGGTGCGGATGATGAAGCTCGCGGTGAGGTCGCCACGCAGCCTGAGATGCTCGATCAGCGCGGCATGCTCATCGGCCCGCGTGCCTTCGATCAGTGTCACCGAGGCCTTCACGCAGGCATCGCGCATGACGCGATCGGCTCTTGCCGCGCCCATCAGCGCCAGCACCAGCGGCGAGCCTTTCAGCGTCTCGCCGAGCTTGACCAGCAGCATGTGCCGGCAGTCGGCGGGCAGGCGCCCGTCGGCGATCAGCGCCTCGCGCACCAGCGGCATATGGCCGTGGCGCTCAGCCATGCGGCGGAAGCTCAGCGATGCGATGTCGGCGCCGCTGTTGGCGAGCAGCACTGCGCAGGCCTCCGGCTCGCCGATTTCGGCGATCGCCGCCGCCAGCGCCATTGAGACGACCGGCCGGTCGGCAATCAGTTTCTGGGTCGCTTTCTGGCCGCCGGCGACCCGGTCGATCAAATCGGCATCGGTAAGCAGTGGCGAACGCGCCAGCACCATGGCGGCCACTTCCGGTTGGTCGGTGGCCAGCGCGCTGATGATCTGGATCGGCGCGTGATGGCTCATCGACAGCGCCTCGGCCAGCGCGAGCCGCACTTTCGACGAGGCGTCGTCGAGCAGCAGCGTCAACGCCGCTTCCGCGGCGCAGCGGTCCTCGAAAGGCAGGTCGGAATTGATATAGGCCCGCGCCAGGGCGCCGGCCGCGGCAGCACGTTCGGCAACCCTTGCCGTATCGATCCATTTTAGAAAATGCGAAACAATCATGCCGACCAGCTTGCGCCCTTGCCGGAACGTCCCGGCCCCGTTGGAAACCGTAGGCCTGAAATGGTTTACGAACGGTTCACCATGTTTATTAACTGGCTTGCGGGCACCGCAGGCAGCGCCTATCAACCCCTGAGCCGTTGAGGAGATCGTGCATGGCCGGGCTTTATCTTGAAGAGTTCGTCGTCGGCCACGTCTTCCGCCACACGCTGCGCAAGACCGTCACCGAGAGCGACAACATGCTGTTTTCGGTGATGACGCTGAACCCGCAGCCGCTGCACATCGATTTCGACTTCGCCGCCAAGAGCGAATGGGGCAAGCCGCTGGTCAACTCGCTGTTCACGCTGGGGTTGATGATCGGCATTTCGGTCAACGACATCACCGTCGGCACCACCGTCGCCAATCTCGGCATGAAGGAAACGGTGTTTCCGCATCCGGTCTTCCATGGCGACACCATCCGCGTCGAAACCACGGTGATCTCGGTGCGCGAGTCCCGCTCGAAACCCGATCGCGGCATCGTCGAGTTCGAGCACCGCGCCTACAACCAGGATGACGTTCTCGTCGCCAAATGCACCAGGCAGGCGATGATGCTGAAGAAAGCGGCCTGATGCGCTCGCTGCTGTTCGTTCCCGGCGACTCCGAAAAGAAGCTCGAAAAGGGTTTCGGCGCCGGCGCCGACGTCGTCATCGTCGACCTCGAGGATTCCGTCGCCGCCGGCAACAAGCCCGCCGCGCGCGACATCGCGGCGCGTTTCATCGCCGGGCACAGGCACCAGACGGCCTCCGCGATCTATGTACGTGTCAACGATCTGTCGACCGGCCTCACCGACGACGATCTCGCAGCCCTTGTTCCCGTTCGACCCGACGGCATCATGCTGCCGAAGTCGAACAGCGGCCAGGATGTCCAGCAGCTCTCGGCCAAGCTTAGGGTGCACGAGGCCGAGAACGGCCTGCCCGACGGCGCGATCAGGATCCTGCCGATCATCACCGAGACGCCGGTGGGCGTACTGGCGGGGAGTTACGCCGGAACCAGCGCGCGGCTCGCCGGCCTCACCTGGGGCGCCGAGGACCTGTCGGCCGCGATCGGCGCCCGCGCCGCGCGCGGCGAGAACGGCCGTTACACCGATGTCTTCCGTCTCGCCCGCGCCATGACCATCCTTGCGGCCGGTGCGGCCGAAGTCGCGGCGATCGACACCGTCTTTCCGGATTTCCGCGACATGGCCGCCTTCGAAGCCGAATGCCGCGAGGCCGAGCGCGACGGCTTCACCGGCAAGATGGCGATCCATCCGGCGCAGGTACCGGTCATCAACGCCGCCTTCACGCCGTCGGCGGAAGCCGTAAAACACTCACAGGCAATCGTCGATGCCTTCGCGGCGGCCGGAAATCCGGGCGTGGTCGGCATCGACGGCAAGATGTACGACCGGCCCCACCTGCGCCTGGCCGAGCGTCTGCTGGCGCGCGCCCGTGCCGCGGGGATTTCCACCTGACCGTTACCAGACAAGCGGAATCAAGCGATAGCGGACATTGGCCGCGTAGTCGTCATAGCCCCGCAGGCCGGTCCGCAGCGCCTGCTCCTCGATGAAGGTGCGGATCGCCAGCAGCACGATGAAGAAGAGCACCGATGCCAGCCCCCACCAGGAACCAAGCAGAAGCGCCGTGCCGGCAAAATAGAGGATGGCGCCGGCGTACATCGGATGGCGGACATAGCTGTAGGGACCTGTGGTGATCACATGCTGTCCGCGCTCGTCCTGGATCTTCACGACGGGCGCCGCGAAGCTGTTCTCCAGCATCGTCAGGTAGCAGATCCAGAGTCCAACCAGCAGGATCACCCCGCCGATCACCAATACCCACAACGGAACCGCCGACCAGCCGAAACGGAAGTCGAGCCCCATCAGAGCCAACCACGCGAAAATGGCGACGAGCAGTGTCGAAAGCAGCACCTTGTCGACCAGAGGCTGGCCCTTCTGGATGGGAGGGCTGAGCCGCTCGTTCATCAGGCCGGGATCGCGACGGGCCAGCGACATGCCGAGCGTCAGGCTGAGCCCGATCATCACCACCAGATACACCCAGGCTCCCGGCCAGTTCAGCGTGCCGGCCGAGAGGAACAGCACGGCGCCCATGAGGCCGAACCACACGAATGTCTGCAGGATCAGTCTCGCGATCATGACCAGCCTTTCGTGACTTGCCCCGCCGGCGTCTGCCTGAGCTCTGTTCAGCCCTTTTCCCAGCGCGGCCGGCGCATCGAGAAGATCTGGTCGACGCTGGCATAGTCCATGTAGCCGAGCCGGCCGACATTGCCGGCTCTGACGATGTCGAACATGCCGTCCTTCAGGTAAGCGTCGTCGATGTGGATTCCGACCACCTCGCCGGCGACGACGACGGCACTGGTCTGCGTGCCATCGAGCGCCCGCGGCCGGATGATCTCGGTCACCCGGCATTCGAGCGCGGCGGGCGCCTCGGCCACCCGGGGCGGCGCGACGAGGCGCGACGGCGCCATGGTGAGATCGGCGTAACCGAATTCGCTGACGCCGCGCGGCGCGTCGACCGCAGTGCGATTCATCTTCTGCGCCAGCTCGCGGCTGACCAGATTGGCGACGAACTCGCCGGTCTCCTCGGCGAAGGTGGCGCTGTCCTTCTCGCCCTCGGACGAGAACCAGACGATGAAGGGCTTCGTCGAAAAGGCGTTGAAGAACGAATAGGGCGCGAGGTTGATCTTGCCTTGCCGGTCGATGGTCGAGATCCAGCCGATCGGGCGCGGCGCCACGATCGCCTTGGACGGATCGTGTGGCAGGCCGTGGCCCTTCGACGGTTCGTAGAACATCTGGCCTCTAGCCTGCCCAAGGTCCGGAATAGTCGGCATAGAGTTTTGCCGGATCTGGCCGCGGCCGCTCCGGCGCCGGTCCCTCGTAGGAGCCGATATGGACGAAGCCGATGACGCGCTCTTGCGGCGCCAGGCCAAGGATCGCCCGGCCCTCCGGCACGTCGGAATACCAGTTGCTGATCATGTTGGTGCCGTAGCCCAGCGCGTTGGCCGCGATCATCAGATTCATAGCCGCCATGCCGCCCGAGAGGAACATCTCCCATTGCGGGATCTTCGGATTCTCCTTCGGCATCGACACCACGCCGATCACCAGCGGCGCACGCGAGAAGCGCGCCAGCTCCTGGTTGCGCCGGCCCTCGGGCAGCGGTCCCTCGCGCTGCTCGGCCAAGGCCGCCAGCTTCTTGCCGATCTCGACGCGCGCCTCGCCGCGGTAGAGGATGAAGCGCCAAGGCTCGAGACGGCCGTGATCCGGCACGCGCGTGGCGGCGGTGATCAGGGTGGCGATCTCGGCGTCGCTGGGCGCCGGTTCCTTCAGCTCCGGGATCGGCGCGGAGTTCCGGGTCAGCAGGAAGTCGATGATCGGCGACGCCATGGGCGCAAGTCTCCTAGAAGATAAGTTTTGGGCTGAAGCGCGCCGGCGGGAATTCGGGCGGCTCGGGCAGTGGCGCTTCGCGCCGGACAGCAAGAGCCTTGTAGACTCTCAGGCCTTGAAATTGCCACCGCCTTGGGCTTCAACGCAAGGCATGTTTGAGGGGACACTGCGCCTTTTCCTGGTCTGGCTCGCGGCCGCACTGCTCGCAGTGCCGGTTTCGCCGGTCTTTGCGCAGAACGCGGACGGCATCAGCAACCTGAAGCTGCCGGGAATTTCGAGCTATGCGACGCCGAAAGGCGACACATCGCTGGCCTTGAGCGGCGGCGGCGCCATTACGCTATCGGCGCAACTGACCGACAAGGGCGCCGACATCACCCGTGGCATCGTCTGGCGGGTCTTCAAGCCCGAGCCGGCCAGCGACGGCCAGCTGCCGATGGTGGCTTCGGCTCATGGCGGCACCGCCGTGTTCCAGCTCGAGCCCGGCAGCTATCTTGTCCATGCTTCCTACGGACGTGCCGGCGCCACCAAGCGCATCACCGTCGGCAAGGAAGCCAAGCGCGAAAGCCTGGTCCTCGACGCCGGCGGCCTCAAGCTCGACGCCGTGCTGTCGGGCGGCGTGCACATACCGCCGAAAAAGCTGCGTTTCTCGATCTACGAGGACAAGGTCGAGGCCAATGGCGACCGCGCGCTGATCGTCCCTGACGTCGAGCCGAACGCAGTGGTGCGGCTGAATGCCGGCACCTACCATGTCGTCTCCACCTACGGCTCGGTGAATGCCGTCATCCGCTCCGACATCCGCGTCGAGGCCGGCAAGCTTACCGAAGCGACCGTCGAGCACCGCGCCGCCGAGATGACGATGAAGCTGGTGCGCGAGGCCGGCGGCGAAGCGATCGCCGACACCTCCTGGTCGCTGCTCAACGAATCCGGCGACCCGATCAAGGAAACCGTCGGCGCCTTCGCCTCGATGGTGCTGGCCGAAGGCGACTACACCATTATCGCCAAGAACCGCGACCGCATCTACCAGAAGGATTTCACCGTCGTCGCCGGCCAGAACCAGGAGATAGAGGTGCTGGCCACCGAGGCTTCGGCGATCGATCCCGAGGAAGGCGCGGACTGATCGATCTGTCCGTCAGGCCGCCTTGCGCATGCGGCGCGGCAGAAATTGCACGCGACCGCGCGGCGCGACCGGCGCCAGGTCGAAGACGCCGCGATGGAGCCGGTCGAGCAGCGCCTTGCGGTCGCGCAGCGGCTCCAGTTCGTTCCAGGTCAGGATATCGCCGACGCGCACGTCGATGGCCTTGCCCGACAGCCGCGCGAATTCACGGATGAGCAGCGACAAGCGCAGCGTCAGCGACGCCTTGCCGACGAACTTCGCCACCCGCCCTTCGCGCTCGGCCATGTTCATGGGACCGCTGACCAGATGGAACAGCCGGCCGTTCTGGCCGGAAAAATGCATGGGGACGACCGAGGCCTTGGCGTCCTGGATGAGCCTGGCCGGGAACATCTTCCATGGCAGGTCGATTGCCCGGCCGAATCCCTTCGGCGCGGTGGCGACGCCGCCGGCCGGGAAGACAACGATGGTGATGCCTTCCTTCAAGAGCCGCACCGCCTCATGGCGCACCGCCAAATTGTTCTTCAGCGCCTCCTTGGTCTCGGAAAAGTCGATCGGCAGCGAATAGGGTTCCATCTCGCGGATCTTGAGCAGATCCTTGTGGATCATGACGCGGAACGGCCGTCCGAGCTGCTCGGCCAGCGACAGCACGGCAATGCCGTCGCCGATGCCGAACGGATGGTTGGCGACGATCACCAATGGCGTGTCGGGCAGCTTCGCCGGCGGCCATGGAGCGGCGTTCCGGACCCTGACGTCGATGAGTTCCAGCATGCGGCTGAACACGCGCTCGCCGCTCGGCGCCACCTGGCGCCGCCAGAAATCATAAAGTGCTGCAAAACGGTCGCGGCCGGACAGGCCCTCGACCGAATGGATGAACCAGCGCGTCAGCGCCGGCTGATGCGGACTGGCATAGGAAAGCTCGGGAAACGGCTTTTCCCGCAGTTTCAGCTTGAGCATGGCGGCTCGTTACAGGCTCGGCGTGACAGGCATATGAAAATGGCGGTGGAGCGCTCCACCGCCATGCCATCGGGAATGTGCGGATCAGGCAGCGCGTTTGCGCTTGCGATCCGGCGTTACCGCTTCCTCGCTCAACCGTGCGATCGCCTCGGCCAGGCCGAGCGATTCCTGGTCGCGCGACCCCAGCCGGCGGATGTTGACCGTCTGCTCCTCGGCTTCGCGCTTGCCGCAAACGAGGATGACCGGGACCTTGGCCAGCGAATGCTCGCGGACCTTGTAGTTGATCTTCTCGTTGCGCAGGTCCGCTTCCGCCAAAAGCCCGGCGGCCTTGAGCTTGGCCACCACCTCGTTCGCGTAGTCGTCGGCATCCGAGGTGATCGTCGCCACCACCACCTGCAGCGGCGCGAACCACAGCGGGAAATGGCCGGAATAGTTCTCGATCAGGATGCCGAGGAAACGCTCCATCGAGCCGCAGATGGCACGGTGCACCATCACCGGCTGCTTCTTTTCCGAATCCGAGCCGATGTAGAAGGCGCCGAAGCGTTCCGGCAGGTTGAAGTCGACCTGCGTGGTTCCGCACTGCCATTCGCGGCCGATGGCGTCCTTCAGCACATATTCGAATTTCGGGCCGTAGAAGGCGCCCTCGCCCGGGTTGATCGAGGTCTTGATGCGATTGCCCGACCGGGTGCGGATCGTGTCCAGCACGCCGCTCATGATCTCCTCGGCATGGTCCCAGGCCTCGTCGGTACCGACGCGCTTGTCGGGCCGCGTCGACAGCTTCACGCTGATCTCGTCGAAGCCGAAGTCGGCATAGGTGGACAGGATCAGGTCGTTGATGCGCAGGCACTCGGACGCAAGCTGCTCCTCGGTGCAGAAGATATGCGCATCGTCCTGCGTGAAGCCGCGCACGCGCATCAGCCCATGCAGCGCGCCCGAAGGTTCGTAGCGATGGACATTGCCGAATTCCGCAAGCTTGACGGGCAGATCGCGATAAGACTTCAACCCATGCTTGAAGATTTGCACATGGCCCGGACAGTTCATCGGCTTCAATGCGAACACCCGGTCGTCGTCGGTGTCGTCGCCGGCCACCGTCACCTTGAACATGGCGTCGCGATACCAACCCCAGTGGCCCGATGTCTCCCACAGGCTCTTGTCCAGAACCTGGGGTGCATTGACCTCCTGATAGCCCTGCTCGTCGAGGCGGCGGCGCATGTAGTTGACCAGGTTCTGGAACATCTTCCAGCCCTTGGCGTGCCAGAAGACGACGCCAGGGCCCTCTTCCTGGAAATGGAACAGATCCATCTCGCGGCCGAGCTTGCGGTGATCGCGCTTCTCGGCCTCTTCCAGCATCGTCTGGTAGGCGTCGAGCTGCGCCTGGTCGGCCCAGGCGGTGCCGTAGATGCGCGTCAGCATCGGGTTGTTGGAGTCGCCGCGCCAATAGGCGCCGGCCACCTTCATCAGCTTGAAGGCGTTGCCGATCTGCCCGGTCGAGGCCATATGCGGGCCGCGGCAGAGGTCGAACCAGTCGCCCTGCGCGTAGATCTTGAGGTCCTGGTCGTCCGGAATGGCGTCGATCAGCTCCAGCTTGTAGCGCTCGCCCTTGTCGGCAAACACTTTCTTCGCCTTCTCGCGCGACCAGACTTCCTTGCTGAACGGCTTGTTGCGCTGGATGATCTCGCGCATCTTCTTCTCGATCACCGGGAAATCGTCGGGCGTGAACGGTTCGTTGCGGGCGAAGTCGTAATAGAATCCGTTCTCGATCACCGGCCCGATGGTCACCTGCGTTCCCGGCCACAGTTCCTGCACGGCTTCCGCCAGCACGTGCGCCGCATCGTGCCGGATCAGTTCCAGCGCGCGCGGATCCTCGCGGGTGATGATCTCGACCTTGCCGGACTTGCCGAGCGGATCGGAAAGGTCGCGCACGGTGCCGTCGATGGCATAGGCCACGGCCTTCTTGGCCAGCGACTTCGAGATCGATTCGGCAAGGCCGGCGCCGGTCATCGCCGCGTCGTAGTCGCGGACGGAGCCATCGGGAAATGTCAGGGAAACGGAATTCAGCATGGAGTTCTCCTATCCAGTCCCGCAAACGAGCGCGGGTGGTGAAATGCCGGATGCGTCCGGCGGCGGCAGTCTTTTATGGGCAGATGCCGCCGCCGTAAAGCTGCAGCACCCCTCTATTTGACCAGGCCGGGCAAATCCTTCAGGAACCCTGCCCGCGTCTTCGGACCCTTTGGCATATCGCTGCGGTTCGTGTCGACGACCAGCCGGGCAAAGACGATCCGGCGCTCGCCCTTTGCGGCCCAGCCGACGAACCAGCCGAGCGAGCGCTCGTCCTCGCCGCCCTTGCCCAGTCTCGTGCTGCCGGTCTTGCCCTGCACCGCCCAGCCCCCGGCCTCGAAGCTCGGGACGATCGCCTCCGCCATCTGATGCGCCTTGGCCGAAACCGGCATCTTGCCGGCAAGCAGCAGCCGCAAGAAGGCAGTCTGCTCCGCAGGCGATATCTCCAGCGAGGAATTCACCCAGGAATGTGTGAGGCCGTCATTCTTGCCGGCATTGCCGGAGACATCCATGTTGCCATAGCCGAATTTCGAAACGTAGCCGGCGAAGCGCTCGCTGCCGACCTTGCGCGTGATTTCGCGGGAGTACCAGAGCACGGAATCGCGCTCCCAGACTGTCGGATCGACCGTCTTCCGATCGCGCTTCACCGCGTTGAACTCGGGCTTGTAGTCCCAGCTCGGCGTATGTTCGTCGGTGAGAACACCGGCATCATAGCCGATGAGCGCCAGCGGCACCTTGAAGGTCGAGGCCGGGCTGAAGCGCTGGTCGCAGACACCGTCGCGATAGAGTGTGTCACCGCTCGCCGCATCCTGGATCAGCGTGCATTCGATATCTCCGAGCGGCGCCGACTGCGCGCGCATCGGGAACCCGAGCAGCCAGGCCAGCAGGAAGAGAACGGCGGCAAAAACGAACGGAAGGCGATCTATCTGGCGCATGGCAGTCTCTCTCCTGAAGGGTACAGGAGCGACTTAGCGGGGCCTCTTGTCTCGATTTTGTCTCAAATGCGCGAGTTCACAGCAACATGCGGTTAACCTAACCAGATCGTTAAGACTTGATGGTCCGGCCACCGCTCCGTGGCAGACCCTCAGGCCTCGAGATCGCCGCGCTTCTTGCCGATCTGGCGGTAGCGCCAGGGCGTGAACCAGAGATAGCGTTTGGCGAGCGTCTCGGGCACAAGGTCGATGCCATGCGTTCCGAACGGACCGCAGCGCAGCACCCGGAAAAGCCCCATCCAGCCGCCGGCCCACAGGCCGTGGCGGGCGATCGCCTCATGCGCGTATTCGGAGCAGGTCGGCAGATGCCGGCAGGAATTGCCGACGAAGCCGGACAGCGTCAGTTGATAGAGACGGACAAGCGACGTGCCGAAGACACGGCCCGGCGTCCTGCGCCAGGGTCCCGGCCAGTTGCGCCCGCGCCGGACCGGCCCGGCGCCGTGCGCATGCCCTTGGTGATCGTGCACCGCAATCTCCGCATCGCCGCGTTCTCCCCGCCATAGATGTGGAGGTTGCGCGCCGAACGCAATCCCATGTCGGCGATCGTCCTCACGGCCGCGCACGACGGATGCGATGGCGATCGATCGACGCGCTTTCGCCGCGGCCGTGGCCGGGCCATCGTTCGCCGCATCCGCCCTGCCGCGTGTCGCCCCGCCACTGGAACGTCGCGATCCGCATGACATCGTGAAGAATGTTCAGGAACTGGATCATGTCAGCTCTCCTTTGAGTGCCGATTAGACCGCCGCTGGTCTTCTCCCTCAAACGAGTATAACGTCCAGGTCGGATAACTTGAGGTTATGCGAATGAAACGCGGCCGCCTGCCCCTCACGGCTCTCAGAAGTTTCGAAGCCGCCGGCCGGCATCTGAGCTTCAGCCGCGCCGCCGAAGAGCTTTTCGTTTCGCAGGCCGCCATCAGCCGTCAGATCAGGGAACTCGAAGCCTTCCTGCGCCAACCGCTGTTCCATCGCCTGCATCGGCGGGTCGAGCTGACGGATGCGGGGCAACGGCTGTTCGACCGATTGGTCAGAAGCTTCGACGACATCGACCGGGTGCTTTCTGACCTGGCGGCCTCGCCCGCGCAATCCGTGGTCCGCGTCAGCGTCGAACCATCGCTCGCCGCCGTGTGGCTGGTCCCGCGGCTCAATCGCTTTCGCCAATTGCGGCCCGACATCGACGTGTCGCTGGAAGTCGATGTGCGACCGATCGAGTTCCGCAGCGATCAGCCCGAACTCGCCTTGCGTTTCAGCGCGCACGCCACGTCATGGCCGCGCGCTGAAGCCGAGCGCCTGGTCTCGACTGTCGATTCACCTGTCTTGTCACCGGGCTTGCTGGCATCGGGCCCTCCCCTGGAAAAGCCGATCGACCTTCGCCATTACACCCTGCTGCACGAAGAAAACCGCCAGGGTTGGGCGCGCTGGTTCCAGGCTGCCGGCGTGCCCGCCGACGCGGTAGCCGCGCGAGGCCCGATGCTGGCAGACATCTCGCTTTCGAAGCAGGCGGCCCTGCTCGGCCATGGCGTGGCCCTCGGCGATCTCCTACAGGTCGGCGAGGAACTCGCGTCAGGCACTTTGATAAAGCCGTTCGACATCGATGTTGCTTCCGGCGCCTATTGGCTGGTGGCCAGGAGCTTGCGGGATCTGCCGGAACCCGCCAAGGCGTTCGCCGAGTGGATCAGAAGCGAGTTCGCCGTGACCAGAAGAGCTGCCTAGCCCGATCCTCAGGCCGCCTGCCCGGCCCGCTTCCTCTCGATCTGGCCGATGGCGTCGACCACGGCATCGAAGGTCAGCATGGTCGAGGCATGGCGCGCCTTGTAGTCGCGCACCGGCTCCAGGAATTTGAGGTCGGCGAAGCGGCCCTCGGGCGGCGCGCCGTTTTCCTTCAACATCTTCAGCATGGTTTCGCGCACTGCGCGCAACTCATCGGCGTGGGCGCCGACGACATTCTGGGCCATGATCGAGGACGAGGCCTGGCCGAGCGCACAGGCCTTCACGTCATGCGCGAAATCGGTGACGACGTCGCCGTCCATCTTGAGGTCGACGGTGACGGTCGAGCCGCACAGCTTGGAATGCGCGCGCGCCGTCGCATCGGGCTGCTCGAGCCGGCCGATCCGGGCGATGTTTCCGGCGAAGCCGAGGATTTTCGCATTGTAGACGTCGTCGATCATATTTTTCCAATCTGCCGCCGCCCAGCGAACAAGGATTGCCGCTGATGCGTCTTTCATTCGCTCGGCACGACCATATATAATGCTGGCAGTCGGGCATCGACAAGGCAGCCAAAAGCCGCCATCGCTGCCCAAATTTGTTCACGCCGCTTGCGGGCTGGAAACCGGGCGAGTTTCTAACACCCGAAAGGTCGTGGTCCGTTCAACTCGTTCCTCCTGAGAGAGGGACTACGGGAGACGCCTTTTATGGATGCCGTCATCAAGAAACTCATGCCACCCTCCGAATACATGGAGAAGCCGATCACCGATCGGCCGAGCGAAGCCGAGGTCGAGGCCGCCGTGCGCACGCTGCTGCGCTGGACCGGCGACAATCCGGATCGCGAGGGCCTGATCGACACGCCGAAGCGTGTGACCAAGGCGTTCCGCGAAATGTTCAACGGCTACGACATGTGCCCGGCCGACGAACTCGGCCGCACCTTCGAGGAAGTCGCCGGCTATGACGACCTCGTCATCGTCAGGGATATAAAATTCCATTCGCATTGCGAGCACCACATGGTGCCGATCATCGGCAAGGCGCATGTCGGCTACCTGCCCGACGGCAAGGTCGTCGGCCTTTCCAAGATCGCCCGCGTCGTCGACATCTTCGCCCATCGCCTGCAGACGCAGGAAGCGATGACGGCGCAGATCGCCGGCGTCATCCAGGACGTGCTCAATCCACGCGGGGTCGCCGTCATGATCGAGGCCGAGCACATGTGCATGGCCATGCGCGGCATCCGCAAGCAGGACTCCACCACGCTGACCTCGACCTTCACCGGCGTCTTCAAGGACACGCCCGAGGAGCAGGTCCGCTTCGTCACCATGGTGCGCGGCTGATCGTCGGCCGTCACCTGCCAAAGGCGTAGGCTTAGTCGAAAATGGTGGTTTCCGAGGTCCGGAGCTGAGCGTATGAAAAGTACGTGAGCACCGGAAGCGGCGGAAGCCGCCATTTTGCATGGCCCAGCCTCCCCTGAATATCTTTAATAGCTAAGGACCGGCGATGTCGGCACTGCAGTTCCCAGAGGCTCCATCGGACAAGAAAGCGCTGGAGGAAGGCACCGCCTTTTCGCCGCGCTTCGATGCAGCCGGCCTTGTCACCGCGGTCGTCACCGACGCCGAGGACGGCAAGCTGCTGATGGTCGCGCACATGAATGCCGAGGCACTGGCGCTGACGCTGGAAACCGGCATCGCCCACTACTGGTCGCGCTCCCGCAACGCGCTGTGGAAGAAGGGCGAGACCTCGGGCAATGTCCAGACCGTCGTCGAGATGCTCACAGATTGTGACCAGGATTCGATATGGCTTCGCGTGAAAGTGTTGGGCCACGACGCAACCTGTCACACCGGTCGACGTTCCTGCTTTTATCGGACGGTGGGGCTGAACGACGGCAAGGCGGTGCTTGCCGACGACGGCAGCAGGCCGCTGTTCGATGCGGGTGAAACGTATCGGAAGCCGGTGTGAACCATTCAATATTCACAAACCACTCATGTTCACTATTCTCAAACATCCTTGCTGTAGAAGGAATGTGGGATAAGGGGAGATTATGATGCTCGAATGGGCGTCATTACGTGGCAGACCAGATGTTCGAGAGGCCAACGGCCCCTCCTCGTCCGGTGGCGCATCCGACCAGAAGCCTGGCAAGAAGACGGGTATTTCGCTGGCGCTCGGCGGTGGCTGCGCGCGCGGCTGGGCCCATATCGGCGTGCTGCGCGCGCTCGACGAGGCCGGCATTGAAGTGTCGATGATCGCCGGCACCTCGATCGGCGCCCTGGTCGGCGGCTGCTACCTGGCCGGCAAGCTGGACCAGTTGGAGGAATTCGCCCGCAGCCTGACCAAGCGGCGCATCTTCGGCCTCCTCGATCTCAATCTGCGCGGCAGCGGCCTGTTCGGCGGCCTGAAGCTCGACGCAAGGCTGCGCGAGCATATGGCCGGCATCCGCTTCGAGGACCTGTCGAAGCCCTTCGTCGCCGTCACCTCGGAAATCCGCACCGGCCATGAGATCTGGCTGTCCAACGGTTCGCTGATCACGGCCATGCGCGCTTCTTATGCGCTGCCGGGCGTGTTCGAGCCGGTGAACTGTAACGGCCGCGTTCTGGTCGACGGCGCGCTGGTCAACCCGGTGCCGGTTTCGGTCTGCCGCGCCTACGAGCAGCCGCTCGTCGTGGCGGTCAACCTCCACTATGACCTGTTCGGCCGCGCCGCCGTCATCAAGCACAGCGCCGGCGAGCTGGTCATCGAGAAGGACGCGCCTCAACCCGGCCACATCGATGCTGCGCACCAGTCGCACCAGACGCGGCTTGGCATCACCGGCGTCATGGTCGAAGCCTTCAACATCATCCAGGACCGGATCTCGCGCGCCAGGCTCGCCGGCGACCCGCCCGACATGTCGCTGCAGCCCAAGCTCAGCCATATCGGCCTGACCGAATTCCATCGCGCCGACGAGGCGATCAGCCTCGGCTACCAGGCGACGAAGGCGCAGATCGGCGAACTGACCCGGCTGCAGACCGTTCTCGCCTAATTCACGATCACCCGAAAGCCTCAGGCCAGCGCCGCGTCGGTGATGCGGAACTGCACCGTGCGGTTGCCGTTCCAGTAGTTGCCGGACAGCGACCCGGCGATATGCACCGTCCTGCCCCGGTTCCTGAACAGGAATTCGCCGAGCGCCGTATCGACGGCGCGAAAGGCGATCGCCTGGATGCGGCCGCCGCTTTGCGACTGCAGCTCGGCGCGGATGTGATTGGTGCCGACCGGCCGCGCGTCGGTCAGCCGGTGGCGCGGCAGCGCGAACACCGGCGCGACATGGCCGGCGCCGAACGGACCGGCCTTTTCCAGCGCGTCGAGCAAGGCGAGCGTCGCCCCCTCGGCGGCGAGCGCGCCGTCGATCGCCAGGCTCTCCTCGTCCTGCAGCCTGAACATATCGGCCGCCGCGCGCTCTTCGAAAAAGGCGCGTAGCGCGCCGAGCCCGGCCCGCTCGACCGTGATGCCGGCCGCCATGCCGTGGCCGCCGCCCTTGACGATCAGCCCGGCATCGGCCGCCTCGCGCACCAGCCGCCCGAGATCGAAGCCAGACACCGATCGCCCGGAGCCGGTGCCGACGCCATTGGCGTTGAAGGCGATGGCGAAGGCCGGCCGCCTCGCATGGTCCTTGAGCCGCGAGGCGAGCAGCCCGACAATGCCCGGATGCCAGGTCTGGCTGGCGGTGACGACGATGGCAGGGCCATTGCCGCCGGCAAGCTCGGCATCGGCTTCGGCGCGGGCCTCGGCCAGCATCTCCAGCTCCATCTGCTGGCGCTCCTGGTTCAGCCGGTCGAGCGTCTCGGCGATCGTGCCGGCCTCGACCGGGTCGTCGGTGGCAAGCAGGCGGCTGCCAAGCGCGGCGTCGCCGATGCGCCCGCCGGCATTGATGCGCGGCCCGATCAGATAGGCGAGGTGGAAGGTGCTGATCGGCTCGCCGATGCGCGACACCCGGGCAAGGGCTGCCAGCCCCTCGTTCTTCTGCTGGCGCGCCACCTGCAGCCCCTTGACGACGAAGGCGCGGTTGACGCCGGTGAGCGGCACGACGTCGCAGACGGTGGCGAGCGCCACCAGGTCGAGCAACGACAGAAGGTCCGGCTGTGCCGCCTCGGGCAGCCGGCCGCGCAGCACCTTCGCCGTCTGCACCAGGCAGAGGAAAACGACACCGGCGGCGCAAAGATGGCCCTGCCCGGAAAGATCGTCTTCGCGGTTGGGATTGACCACAGCATTCGCCGCCGGCAGCGGCCCGCCGACCTGGTGGTGGTCGAGCACCACGACATCGGCGCCGGCTTCCTTCGCCGCCTCGATGGAGACGGCGCTGTTGGTGCCGCAGTCGACGGTGACGATCAGCTTGGCGCCGCGCGAGACGAGGTCGCGCATGGCTTCCGGATTGGGGCCGTACCCCTCGAAGATGCGGTCGGGAATATAGATTTCCGACGGCACCGAGAAATGCGCCAGGAAACGTTTGAGCAGCGCCGACGACGCGGCGCCGTCGACATCGTAGTCGCCGAAGATCGCCACCTTCTCCTTGGCGACGATCGCTTCCGCGATGCGCGCCGCCGCCCTGTCCATATCGGTGAGCGAGGCCGGGTTCGGCAACAGGTCGCGGATCGTCGGGTCGAGGAAGCGCTCGGTCTGCTCGGCGGTGACGCCGCGTCCGGCCAGCACGCGTGCGACGATGTCGGGCACGCCGTGGCCCTGGGCGATGGCGAGCGCGTTCATATCCTGCCGTTCGGTCAGCCGGTGCTCCCAGGAGACACCGGTGGCCGACTGCCTGACATCCAGGAAAAGCCGTCTTTCGCCCGTCATGCGACGCGCCGCCCGCATATTTTCATAGTGCCGATACTAATATGCGACGGCTAATCGGGACGGAATCAAAACTTTTCCAGATCCTGGTGGCGCGCCTTGATCTCGCGCACCGTCCGCGACGAGGACCGCAGCACGATGGTGTGGGTGGTGATGAAGGTGCGGCCGAACTTGACGCCGTCGAGCATGTTGCCGTCAGTGACGCCGGTTGCCGCGAACAGCACGTCGCCGCGCGCCATGTCCTTCGCCTGATAGACCCGTTTCGGATCGGAAATGCCCATCTTGGCGGCGCGCGCCACCTTCTCCGGCGTGTCGAGGATCAGCCGGCCCTGCATCTGGCCGCCGGTGCAGCGCAACGCCGCCGCCGCCAGCACGCCTTCCGGCGCGCCGCCGGTGCCCAGATAGATGTCGATGCCGGTTTCTTCCGGATCGGTGGTGTGGATGACGCCGGCGACATCGCCGTCGCCGATCAGCCGGATCGCCGCGCCCGTCGCGCGCACCGCATCGATCAGCTTGGCGTGGCGCGGGCGGTCGAGGATGCAGGCGGTGATGTCGGACACCGCGACACCCTTGGCCTTGGCCAGGCTGGCGATGTTGTCGGCCGGCGCGGCATCGATGTCGATGACGCCGTCGGCATAGCCGGGACCTATGGCGATCTTGTCCATATAGACGTCGGGCGCGAACAGCAGGCTGCCCTTTTCCGCGATGGCGATGACCGCCAGCGCGTTGGGCAGGTTCTTGGCGCAGATCGTCGTGCCTTCGAGCGGATCGAGCGCGATATCGACCGCCGGGCCTTTGCCGGTGCCGACCTCCTCGCCGATGTAGAGCATCGGCGCTTCGTCGCGCTCGCCCTCGCCGATCACCACCGTGCCCTTGATGGCGAGGCGGTTGAGCTCCTGGCGCATGGCGTCGACCGCGACCTGGTCGGCCGCCTTCTCGTCACCCCGCCCGCGCAGTCTGGCGGCCGCCACCGCTGCCCGCTCGGTGACGCGCACCAACTCCATGGTGAGTATCCGGTCGAGGCCGGCGACAATGTTCTGCGCGATGTTCATAAGCGGCAGTTCCTCGTTGAAACGCTGCCTCCCGCCAGAGGCGCGTTTCTTGTGTCAAAGCTCCGTGACAACGGCAAGACTTGGCCGCGGATTTTTTGAAATCCAAGCAATATCAATCGATTAAAGGAGAGTTTGGCTATTCCGCCCGCTCGATGCGGATCACCTGCGGCTTGTCGGTCAAATGGCCGTCCTTGGTGATGCCTTCGACAGCCTTGCGCACCGCGGCCTCCGTCGTCTCGTGGGTGACGAGGATGACGGTCTTCTGGGCGTCGGTTTCAGGCCCGGCCGCCTGCTGGACGATCGATTCCAGCGAGATGTCGTTATCGGCCATGCGCTTGGCGATCGCGGCGAAGACACCGATGCGATCGTGCACGGTGAGCCGGATGAAATAGCCGCCGGCATGGCTGCGCATCTGCGCTCTTTTGTAGGGCTTCAGCTCCTTCGCCGGGCGGCCGAAGACCGGACCGTGCTGGAAGCCCGGCCGGCTCTTGGCGATGTCGGCAATATCGCCGATCACCGCCGAGGCGGTGGCATTGCCGCCGGCGCCGGGGCCGGAAAGCAGGAGCTCGCCCAGGATGTCGGTCTCGATCGCCACCGCGTTGGTGACGCCGTGTACCTGCGCGATGACGGAAGCCGTCGGCACCATGGTCGGGTGCACGCGCTGCTCGATGCCGCTCTCGGTGCGCTGCGCGACGCCGAGCAGCTTGATGCGGTAGCCGAGGTCGCCGGCCGCGCGGATGTCGGCCTGGGTGATGTTGGAGATGCCTTCCATGTAGATGTCGTTGGCGGCGATCTTCGTGCCGAAGGCAAGGCTGGTCAGGATCGACAGCTTGTGCGCGGTGTCGTGGCCCTCGATGTCGAAGGTCGGATCGGCTTCGGCATAGCCGAGCCGTTGCGCGTCCTTCAGGCAGGCGTCGAAGGTGATGCCCTCGGCTTCCATGCGGGTCAGGATATAGTTGCAGGTGCCGTTGAGGATGCCGAAGACGCGGGTGACCGAATTGCCGGCCATCGCCTCGCGCATCGTCTTGATCACCGGGATGCCGCCGGCGACCGCCGCTTCGTAGTTGAGCAGCACGCCCTTCTTCTCGGCGATCTCGGCCAGCTGCACACCATGCTTGGCCAGCAGCGCCTTGTTGGCGGTGACCACATGGCGGCCGGCCTCGAGTGCTGCTTTCACCGAGGCCCGCGCGGGGCCCTCGTCGCCGCCGATCAGTTCGATGAAAACGTCGATATCGGCCGCCTCCGCCATCTTGACCGCATCGTCGAACCATTGAGCGCCACCAAGGTCGACGCCGCGGTCGCGCTTGGGATCGCGGGCCGAGACGGCTGCCACGACGATGTCGCGGCCGCACTGGCGGGTGAGCTCGGCCGCCTTGTCGCGCAGCACGCGCGCCACCGAGGCGCCGACCGTGCCGAGGCCGGCAATTCCAACACGCAACGCTTCAGCCATGTCCGGCGATGCCCCTCAAAAATTCGATCGGTGATGTCAGGCGAACTCAGCGGTGCGCGGAGAGCGGCACCACATTGTTGGGCTGCTTGGCGGTGGACGCCAGGAAGCGCTTGATGTTGCGGGCCGCCTGGCGGATGCGGTGCTCGTTCTCGACCAGCGCCACGCGCACGAAATCGTCGCCATGCTCGCCGAAGCCGACGCCGGGCGCCACCGCCACGTCGGCGTGCTCGATCAAGAGCTTGGAGAATTCGAGCGAGCCGAGGTGACGGAACTGCTCCGGGATCGGCGCCCAGGCGAACATCGAGGCCGCCGGCGCCGGAATGCTCCAACCGGCGCGGCTGAAGGAATCGACCATCACGTCGCGGCGCTTGTGGTAGACCTCGCGCACCTCGGCGATGTCGGCGCCGTCGCCGTTGAGCGCATGCGCCGCCGCCACCTGGATCGGCGTGAAGGCGCCGTAGTCGAGGTAGGACTTCACCCGCGTCAGCGCCGAGATCAGGCGCTCGTTGCCGACGGCGAAGCCCATGCGCCAGCCGGGCATCGAAAAGGTCTTCGACATCGAGGTGAACTCGACGCAGACGTCGATCGCGCCCGGCACCTGCAGCACCGAGGGCGGCGGATTGCCGTCGAAATAGATCTCGGAATACGCAAGGTCCGACAGGATGATGATGTCGTTCTTCTTGGCGAAGGCGACGACGTCCTTGTAGAAATCGAGCGAGGCGACCAGCGCCGTCGGGTTCGACGGATAGTTGAGGATCAGCGCCAGCGGCTTCGGGATCGAGTGGCGGATGCCGCGCTCGACCGCCGGGATGAAGCCGTCGTCGGGTTCCACCTGCAGCGAGCGGATGACGCCGCCCGACATGATGAAGCCGAAGGCGTGGATCGGATAGGTCGGGTTCGGGCAGAGGATCACGTCGCCGGGCGCGGTGATCGCCTGCGCCATGTTGGCGAAGCCTTCCTTCGAGCCAAGCGTCGCCACCACCTGCGTGTCGGGATTGAGCTTCACGCCGAAGCGGCGCTGATAGTACGCCGCCTGGGCGCGGCGCAGGCCCGGAATGCCGCGCGAGGAGGAATAGCGATGCGTGCGCGGATCGCGCACCACTTCGCACAATTTGTCGACGATGGCCTTCGGCGTCGGCAGGTCCGGATTGCCCATGCCAAGGTCGATGATGTCGGCGCCGCGCGAGCGGGCGCTGGCCTTCAGCCGGTTGACCTGCTCGAACACGTAAGGCGGAAGCCGGCGGACCTTGTGAAATTCTTCCATGTCAGTTCCAGACATTCAAAGGTGGTTTTCGGCGCGCGATATATCCCTAATTGCAGCTAGGGTCGAGGGCGGGATCGCATTTCGTCTCGATCTGCTTCAGCGCCTGGTCGCCATGGTTCTTGGCCAGCGAGTTGAGCGCCGCCGGGCTTGCGGTCTGGCCGCCGCCACCGCTCTTGGCGAGTTGCGCCTGCTGCTCGCCCTTCAACTGGGCAAGCTTGGCGTCCGTCTCCTCCTTGGTGAGCTGCTTGGCGGCCACTTGCGGCGGAATGTTGAGGTTCGGATAGGAACCGGTGTCCTTCGGCCCTTCGACGCCGGCGACCGGCGCCGTATTCGAAGTGTTGCTGGTCGAGCAGCCGCCCGCCGCCAGCATGCCGGCCGACAGCAACGCCATCGCCGTGGCGTTGCGGCAAATGCGACCAGCGTCCGAAAAAACCGTCTTGCCAATATTAATCGTCATATTGTTTTCCTGGCAGCCGGGTTAGAGCGTGTTGGACCCGGTCAGATGTCCCATGATAATATGTCAAGAAAACGCCCCGGGAGGAACCCCGCGAACCATGTCCAAAGCTGCCGATTCGGACAAAGCGGAAGATGGCGGACCTTCGTCGGTCGAGCAATATCTGGTCAAGGACCCGGAACGCTTCGCGTTGAACATGGCGCGCATGGTCGAGCAGGCCGGCAAGGCGGCTTCCGCCTGGGCCGAGCCGCGCGAGAAGGGCGAGGTGCGCGACCACGTCGCCGAGCCTGTCGTCGACATGGTCAAGACCTTCTCCAAGCTCAGCGAGTACTGGCTGGCCGACCCGCAGCGCGCGCTGGAGGCGCAGACGCGGCTGTTCGCCGGCTACATGACGGTATGGGCAAACGCCATCCAGCGTGTCAGCCCGAATGGCGAGGCGCCGCCTGACGACGCCGTCAAGCCCGAACGCGGCGACAAGCGCTTCCAGGACCCGGAATGGGGCCGCAACGCCTTCTTCGATTTCCTGAAGCAGGCCTATCTCGTCACCTCGCGCTGGGCGGCCGATCTGGTCGAGCATGCCGAGGGTCTCGACGAGCACACGCGCCACAAGGCCAGCTTCTACGTCAAGCAGGTGTCCAACGCGATCGCGCCGTCGAACTTCATCCTGACCAACCCGGAACTGTTCCGCGAGACCGTCGCCTCCAACGGCGAGAACCTGGTTCGCGGCATGAAGATGCTGGCTGAGGACATCGCCGCCGGCAAGGGCGACCTGAAGCTCCGCCAGGCCGACTATTCACCCTTCGAGATCGGCAAGAACGTGGCGACGACGCCCGGCAAGGTGGTCGGTCGCAGCGACGTCGCCGAGATCATCCAGTACGATCCGGTGACCGAGACCGTGCTCAAGCGTCCCTTGCTGATCTGCCCGCCATGGATCAACAAGTTCTACATCCTCGATCTCAACCCGCAGAAATCCTTCATCCGCTGGGCGATCGAGCAGGGCCACACCGTCTTCGTCATCTCCTGGATCAATCCGGACGAGCGCCACGGCTCCAAGGGTTGGGAAGCCTATATCCGCGAAGGCCTGCAATTCGGCCTCGACATGGTCGAGAAGGCCACCGGCGAGAAGGAAGTCAACGCCATCGGCTACTGCGTCGGCGGCACGCTGCTCGCCGCGGCGCTGGCGCTGCTGGCGCAAGAGGGCGACAACCGCATCAAATCGGCGACCTTCTTCACCACGCAGGTCGATTTCACCTATGCCGGCGACCTGAAAGTATTCGTCGACGAGGACCAGGTCGCGGCGGTCGAGCGGTCGATGAACGAGAAGGGCTATCTCGACGGCACCAAGATGGCGACCGCCTTCAACATGCTGCGCTCGGGCGACCTGATCTGGCCCTATGTCATCAACAACTACATGCGCGGCAAGGATCCCCTGCCCTTCGACCTCTTGTACTGGAATGCCGATTCGACCCGAATGGCGGCGGCCAACCATTCCTTCTACCTGCGCAACTGCTATCTCGAGAACAACCTCTCGCGCGGCACGATGGAGCTTGCCGGCCGCACCGTCTCGCTGGGCGACGTCAGGATCCCCGTCTACAACCTGGCCACCAAGGAGGATCACATCGCGCCGGCGCTCTCAGTGTTCCTCGGCTCGCGCTATTTCGGCGGCACCGTGGAATATGTGGTGGCGGGCTCCGGCCACATCGCCGGTGTCGTCAATCCGCCGGCCGCGAAGAAGTATCAGTACTGGACCGGCGGCAAACCGGTGGGTGATTTCGGCCAGTGGTTCGCCGCCGCCGTGGAGCATCCCGGCTCCTGGTGGACGCACTGGCAGCACTGGGTCGAGACCCAGGACAAAGCCCGCGTGCCGGCGCGCAAACCCGGCAAGCATATGAAAACCTTGGGCGATGCGCCGGGCACCTATGTCAAGGTGCGCGTGTAACAGTCTGTAATGTCTGGTGAGTTGACGGCCCGCTAAAACAGGTCGAAATGGTGACGTCAACTATCTGGCGGCTTCAATTCGCCTGGAAAAAACGATTACTTCCGAGGCTTGCAGATTTGACACAGGTCCCGTTTCCGGTTTGGGAACAGAACAGCCGTTGCGAGGGGCGTAGAACGCTGCGGCGATGACCAGCCGGCCGGATACCGAGGGGGAATTTGGGTTTGAAATCAGGTGGTTGGCGTCTCGCGCGGAGGGAAGGTCGCAGCATTGCGGCAGCGCTTTTCTCCGTGCTTCTGGCCTCCTGCACCTCCGCCGGCGACCCCACGATGTCGGTCGGCATGCCCGGCTACAATGCCACCTCCACCGAGATGAGCGCTGCAACCAGCGCCAAGCCAGCGACCTCGACCGATTCGTCTCTGCAGGTGACCTCGGCCTCGTCGGAGGCGGTGTCGACCGTGATGGGCGAGGACGACAAGCCTCTGCCTGAGAAGGTTGCCTACGTGCCGGTGACGAAGCCCGGATCGGCCTTCCCGATCAACGTGCCCGCCGGCGCCGACACCATTGCCGGCAACACGCCGCAGCCACTGGTGCAGCAGGCCCAGGCAGCCGAGCAGACGCAGGCCGTCGCGCAGCAGGTCGCCGCTGGCGATGCCGCCGCGACCGCGGCCAAGCCGCAGGCCGAGGCCGCCGCGCAGCCGATGGACAACGGCGTCTACGTGACCGCCGGCGAAGCATCCCAGCAGCCGACCGCCGCGCCGAAGAAGGGCCTGTTTGCCTCGCTGTTCAGCACCACGCCGGCGTCGGCGGCGCCCACGCCGCTGGTCAACACGCGCTCGGGCGAACAGCCGGCCGCCGCCAAGGCGACTGCGCCCGCCAAGCCGATCATCACGCTCGCTTCCGCCACCGCGGCCGAAAAGCCGGTGCAACTGGCTTCGCTCGACGACCCGAGCAACCATATCACCGGTGCCGATGCGTTGCCCGGCGTGCGCCAGACGGCGCTGTTCGAGATCAAGCGCAAGTCCGGCATCGACGACGAGAGCGACGTCGACCTCAACGAGGATGAGGGCGGCTCCTACCAGGTGGCGTCGGCCGCCGGCATGGCGCGTCTCGCGCCCAACGGCCTCTTGAAGCAGAACGAAAGCGTCGACGTCGCTTGCCTGAAGCCGTCGCTGGTGCGGGTGCTGAAAACGATCGAGGGCCACTACGGCCGCAAGATGGTCGTCACCTCAGGCTATCGCGACCCGTCCCGCAACCGCCGCGCCAACGGCGCCAAGAATTCACTGCACATGTATTGCGCCGCCGCCGACATCCAGGTTCCCGGCGTCTCCAAATGGGAGTTGGCGAGCTACGTCCGCTCCATGCCCGGCCGCGGCGGCGTCGGCACCTACTGCCACACCGAATCCATCCATGTTGACGTCGGTCCCGAGCGCGACTGGAACTGGCGCTGCCGCCGGCGCAGCGGCGGCGGCGACGGCTGATCCTTCACCAGCCTTGCCGATTGCCGGCACTGTTTCCGAAACCGCTTGGGCTCGAAACCCATCCCTCGGCGTGCCCAAATCGCGATTTTTGCCACTGTTGAAAAAAGTTGTCGCAGGCGGCGGCAGACGGGTTGCCGGTTGCGAACAACGCAATTATAAGCCGCTTCATCTGAGCGCGCCCATCGTCTAGCGGTCAGGACACCGCCCTTTCACGGCGGTAACAGGGGTTCGATTCCCCTTGGGCGTACCAAATTCCCAAGTGCCTTGATTTCATTGAGTGTTCGAAGACGCTTCCGAACAAACGAGAGAGCTGTTCCACCGAGCGCAGCGCTGTGTTGTCCTCGCAGTCCCCTGTGCCCCCCACAGCCGTCATCGCAATCCTGTACGGGAAGTGGCGCTAAGCTCCACCAGACCGCGCTTCGGGCGCGCTGGTTGATCGGCCTTCCGCCTCGGCCAAGCTGATCTCCAGGCGCTCGATCAGCGCCCGATAGCGCGGATGATCGCGCAGCGGATTCATATCCACGTCCTGCGCCATCCAGTGCACTTGCTGCAATCCAAGCTGCGGCACGCTGTGCTCCAACGTGTCGATCGCCTTTTCGACGGCGCCGATCGCCGCCAGGAAACACGCGACATTGTAGTGGCTGTTGTAGTCCTCCGGATCGATGGTGATCGCGCGCTCGGCCCACTCAAGGGCGCGTTCCTCCAGGCCGAGATTGTGGAGGATGTAACAGCCATAGGCATAGGCTGCCCCATCGTCCGGATACAGTTGCATGGCTTTCTCGATGCGGGTCAGCACCCCCCGTGAAAGCCTGTGGGCCTCCTCCTCGTCGCCCAGGGTCTTGCGGCAATCCCACAGCATGCACATCGCACCATAGCTGTTGCGATCGACCTCCGCCGCCTTCTCATAGGCGGCTGCGGCCTCTGCAAACCTGCGCTCCATGCGCAGCACGTCGCCCAGGGTCCTGTGCGCCTCGTAGAGATTGGGATCGAGCGCGATTGCTCGCCGGCAGGCAACGCCTGCCAACTCGATCTGCTCCTTCTGGAAATGTGCCATCGCGTCGGCCACGTGTGCTTCCGCCAGCGTCGAGTCCAATGCCAGCGCGCGCTGCGCCTCGGCGCTTAAGGTGACGAGATTTGCGCTGCGATCTCCGGATCTCAGCAACATGCCTTCAGCCAGCGCCAGCCCGGCCCGCGCCAGCGCGTATTCGGGATCGATCTCGAGCGCTCGCTGGTAGAGGCGTCGGGCGGAAAGGTGATTGCGACGGCCCAGACGCAGGAAATGCTGCCGTCCCATCAGGTAATATTGATAGGCTTCGACGTTCTCGGTCGTGCGCTTGCCGATGGCAGCATGCTCGGCCGGCATCAGCCGGATTTTCAGGGCATCGACGATGGCCCGCGCGATCTCGTCCTGGAGCGCAAATATGTCGTTGAGATCGCGGTCGTAGCGCTCGGCCCACAGATGATGCCCACTCATCCCGTCGATCAACTGCGCGGTGATGCGAACGCGACTACCCGCCTTGCGCACGCTGCCTTCCAGCACATGCGAAACGCGCAATTGCCGCGCCGCTTCGCTCACGTCCATTGCCTTGCCTTTGAGGGCGAAGGTCGTGTTGCGCGCAGTGACCGCCAATGCGCCGACCTTGCTGAGGTCCGTTATGATGTCCTCGGTGATTCCGTCAGAGAAATATTCCTGCTCGGGGTCGCCGCTCATGTTGTTGAAGGGAAGGACGGCGATCGACGGCTTGGCCTGGGCGGCCGGCTCGGTTTTCTCTCGAGCGATCGAGGCAATGGATCGGGGCGGCGCGTCTGCGAAGAGGTCGACGTTATAGACCCTGACCGGCCGCTCGATGTTCTTCAATATCTGCTCGCCCGTATCCTCGAAGGCCAAGTCGAGCCGGTTGCCAACATTGTCGCGGACCGAGCCGGATACTGCTACGCCCCCCGGCCTGGCCATGCTCTCGATACGCGCCGCGATGTTGACGCCGTCGCCGTAAATGTCGTTGTCCTCGACAATGACATCGCCGAGATGGACGCCGATGCGGAACTCGATCCGCCTGTCTTCCGAAACGTCGACATTGCGCTCGCGCATTTTGCGCTGGATCTCGGCGGCACACGCCACGGCGTTCACCACGCTTGGGAATTCGACCAGCATGCCGTCGCCGGTGAGCTTGACGATCCGCCCCCGGTGTTCGGCAATCTTGGCGTCCGCCATCTCGCGTCGGTGGGTCTTCAGCGCCGACAGCGTGCCCGCCTCGTCCAGCCCCATGAGCCTGGAGTAGCCGACCACATCGGCAGCGAGGATCGCGGTAAGCCGGCGCTCCATTAGTGAAGTCCGAGTTGTTCAGAGAAGTCCAAAGTATCAGGTTCGATGGTACGTGCTACATGGAAATTCCGCTGCCGCAGCCCTTGGGCACCAGGAGGGATTGTGGCTCTGCCCTACTCCATTTGAGGTATGCCCTGACGTAAGGACAGCCTTTTGCGCATGTGCTAATAAGCCATGGCAGGAGGGATGCCATGCCGTCCTTGAGGTGGGCTGCTGTTGTCGCGCTTGCCGCGACGCTCAGCAATACGACACCGATAGCCGCCGCCGAAACAGTCGGCAAGGCCGTCGTGATCAAGACTGCCGTCACCGGCGCAACCGGACCGCTGGTGGTCAGCGCGCCCGTTCATCGGGACGAACGTATCAGGACATCCAATACCGGGCTTGGCCAATTCGTGTTCCTGGATGGCACCAAACTGGCTGTAGGGTGGGGCTCTTCCGTCGTCATCGACAAGTACGTCTTCAACGATGATAATTCGGTGAAGAACCTTACTATCCGCGCCGCCAAGGGAACGTTTCGCTGGATAAGCGGAAGCTCGTCCTCGTCCGCCTACCAGATCGTCACGCCCGCGGGCACGATAGGGGTGCGGGGAACAGCATTCGACGTTCACATCGCGCCCAACGGCAAAACCGCCGTCGTGCTCCTGAAGGGGTCGGCTCGGTTCTGCAGCGGTGGCGGATGCAGGGAACTGAAGCAGCGCTGCGATTGTGTGGTCGCGTCGCCATCAGGCGCAATGAGCGACGTTACCAAGGTCAATCGATCTGTGCTCACCGCACTCGGCACCCAGCGGGCGTTGCCGTTTCTGACCGGCACTCAGCAGCTTTCGGGAGGCTTCGGTACCGGCGGAAATTGCGGGCTTAAGGTCGCCATTCAGCAGGAGCATACGCCGCGGCCGCAGCAGCAACGGGCGCCCAGTCCACCCAGTCCGGGCACACCCAATCCGCCGGATCCGCCGGACCCGCCGGCCCCGCCAACGGATGACGGCAACAACGGTCATGGAAATGACCCGGGCAAGCACGACCCCAGCAATCCCGGAAAATCCTACGGTCCTGGCCGAAAATACTGATAGGGCAAGCGCAACAGACAGCCGCTCTTTTTCCTGGCGCGTCCTGCGCTCGGCTTCGCTGGCCGGTCGGGGCTGAGTCCTTCTAGATCGGTGTGGCCGAAAAAGAGCAGCGAGCGCGGCGGCCAACTGCCGTGTCCAAATGCAGGTCAGGAGTTGGAGCCGAATTGTTGCTCCGCATAGCCGGCAGTCGCTTCCACCCCCGCTCCCGCCCGTTTGGCAAGAAAATCATCCGCTCTGCGCGATATCCTGCCATAGAAGTCCTGCAAGCCCGCCGGCAAGCCCGCGGCCTTGGCTTTGGCCGCCGCGATGATCTTTCGGCTGCCTGGCGAGCGCGAACGCAACGCCTCGATGAGCTTGCCGTGCAGAAGCCGCAATTCCGCAAAATCCGGCGACGAGGCAACACTTTCATCGCCGACGACGGCATTGATTCTCGTCCTCGCCCTTTTTCCCTTGAGCTCCAGCGATCCCGCGTCGAGGAAAGCCCAGCCTGGCAGCGATCTTACGGTGTCGTCGGACGCGAGGATGTCGAAGCTCACCGTCTTGCACACCGTCTCGATACGCGCTGCGGTGTTCACTGCGTCGCCCACCGCCGAATAGTTGAATCGCGACTCAGCACCCATGTTTCCCACGCAGGCGACGCCGGTATGGATTCCGATGCCGATGCGAACCGCCTGCTCGGCCCCGAATCCGAATGCGTCGCTTTCGTTGAGGCGGGCAATCGTCTCGCGCATGGCCAATGCCGCGCGAACGGCTTTGGCGGGATGATCGGCGACATCGATTGGGGCATTCCAAAAGGCCATGATCGAATCGCCGATGAACTTGTCGAGTGTGCCTTCGTTGGCGGTGACATGACGGCTGAGCGCGTCGAGAAGCGTGTTCAGAAACCCCACGACGGCGGTGGGCGGCAGTCTTTCGCTGATCTCGGTGAAGTTGCGTACATCGACAAACATCACGGTCAACTCGCGGTCGTCGCCGCCAAGACGAAGCGCGTCGCGGGTGTGCTCGATACGGTAGAGCAGCGATGGCGACAAATATTGACCGAACGCCCGCCGGATAGCGCGCCGCTCCCGGTCAGTCACCAGGAAGCGGAAAGAGGTGGTCGCGAAATGCGTGATCGAGCCCATGACGATTGGCGCAAACGGGTCGAACAGCAGTCCCGCAAGCGAAAAGGCAAGCCATGATGCAACGAGCGCCATGCCGGTGATCGCCAGGCCGCAGGCGAGAGCAATCGCAGGGCTCACGAAAATCGTGAGAAGCACCAGAAGGCTGCCCAGCATCGCGATCGACGCGATTTCCAGCCCGTTTGCCCAGTCGGGCCGCGACAGATAGTGGCCGGACAGCACCTGTTCAACCATCTGCGCGTGGAGCGAGACGCCCGGCACGTTCTCACCGAGCGCCGTGACACGAATATCCTGCAGCCCGGCGGAGGAAGTGCCGACAAACACGATGTTGCCTTCGATCGCGGCCCTTGTTTGGGGCGAGACGCCATTGGGTGCAAGCACGTCCTTCGCCGAAACATACCGTTCCGCCCTGTCGGGGCTGACATAGAGCCAGAGTTCGCCTGCCGAGGTCACCGGGATAACGAAGTCGCCGATCTTGACGGAGGTCATTATGCCCTGCCCCTCGGGCGCGCCGGCAATCAGATAGGTGGAGGCGCCCTGCGCTACCCTCATGGCTTCGAGAGCAAGACCCGGATAAAGCTGCTCGCCATCACTCAGAAAGAGTGGAGCTGTCCTCACCACAGCGGTCGATTTGCCTGGATTGAGGCTGATATGTCCGATGCCGGCGGCATTGGCCTCAAGCTGCGGCCGCAGCGGTGTGGCTGCCTTGATATGGGGAGGAGCATCGACCGGGCTCTCGCCGGTAAAGGCAATGCCAGCCTTCACCTGCGGGTGATAGGTCCCTTCGTTGGAGATGCCGTAACCCAGGACAACCGGCTTGCCGGCGATCGACCGGGCGAAGATCTCGTCGTTGTCGGGCAGGCGATCGAGCAGGGCAGGATCGATGCCTGGCACGTCGCGGACAACAGTGCGAGGCGACAGACGATCGGGCTCGGCGAAAAGGATGTCGAATGCGACGACTGCCGCGCCAAGCTCCGCCAGTTTATCGACCAGGGCGGCCATGCGATCCCTGGGCCACGGCCACTGCCCGAACTGCCGCAACGAAGCCTCGTCTATGTCGACCACGCGGACGGGCATCGCCTCGAAGCTGCGAGGTGCCAGCCGCTGATATTGGTCGAAAGTCGCTTCGCGGGCGAGTCTCAACGGCTGCGGGTCGCTCGCCCGGACAATGGTCAGCGCCGCTACCAGCGACAGGCCCAGGACGACGCCGGCCAACTGAGCGCGTGTCATGACCTCTGCACCAGTTGCTGAGCCGCGTCCTGCATGGTCCCGCCGGGAAGTAGCTTCTCGAACCCCAGGCTAGGCTGCATTGTTCCCGGCGAAAGCGCAATCGCTAACCCTACCGCCCTAAGGAGTAGTGCAGTTCTGGCGCTGGCGACTTGCGTAGCCACGACGAACCCAACCGCCGAAAACGCGAGATCGCGCCTCGGACAGAAACGCGCTGTTAAGGCCGTTCGCGGGTGACAGGAGTCGGCCTCCGCTCGAAAGTGTAAAGTTCGGCCTGCTCTCAGCCGTGGAGGCGGGAATGCATTTGCTTCGGATGGCACTCCTGTGCGCGGCCATTGTCGGCTTGGCAGGGCCGCTGGCCGTTAGCGCTGAGGAGCAGCCTGCTCCGCCGAACGGGCAAGCGGTGCCAGAGCAGCCGTCAGTTCATTGCGAGGGGCAAAATTGCCTGCCCCCGGCCGAGGACCCTGTCCTGGAGTGCAAGGGGCAAGACTGCGCGCCGGCTCCAGCGACGGACCAGACGCCAGCTCCGGAGATTGAACAGGTCAAGTGAGCAAGCATCAGCCGGAACCTGGAACAGGCAGTCGAGCGACGTCGACCGAATGGGCACAAGGTGCCTGCGCTTTCGCGAGGCGCCTGGAGGGCTTCAGGGTTGGGACGGCGACAAGCCGGACCTGAAATTCAGCCGCTAGATGCCGGCAAAGGCGGACGATGCGAGCTTAGGCCCGCAGTCCCCTCGCCTCGCCGCCGCGCTTACCGGGAACCATCATGTCCCTGGCGAGCAGGCCGCTGACGCGGCAGAACGCCATGAACGCGCGGCAGGCATCCTCGGTCTTGACCACGTCCACCGTGGCGCCGAAGCAGGCATTGAAGGCGGCCTCATGGACCTTGCCCTGGCGGCGGGCCGGCCAGGCCTGCAGGAAATCCAGCGCCTGCTCGACGCCGTAGATCTCCTCGACCGGCAGGCCGGGCGCCGGGGTAATGCGCACCGGCACCTCGAATTGCAATCTGTCCATTCCAAGTCTCCCCGACCGGTGCTGTCACGGCACCGGCGTTCGTCCTGAAAAATCGCTTTGGCCGGGCTTTTGACTCAGGAATGTGTCCTGAGTGCGGTAAGCCCGGCCTGCGCTCATTGGTTGGCCGGATCGGTCTCTGCCTCGAAAGCCATGCGGCTGACGAAGAACAGGGCGTAGGCCGAGGGCACGGCGAAAATGGCGCCGAGCACCATCGCCGCTGTTCCCGCCATGCCGAGCGTCTCGGCGACCGCCCAAAAAACGGTTCCGATGCAGATGATCACCTGGACCGAGAGAAACAGCGCGGCCGAGACACCGCGCGTCAGTGTCTTGAATGTCTTGATGCGTTGCATTGAATATGTTTCCGAAAATGGCGCGCCACGCGGCGACGGACGGCCAACGGCCGCCGCGCGGTTCGCGACGCGAAAAGTGGGGAATGGTTGAAGGTGCGGTCTGGGACCGCTCAATTCAAGCGAAAGGCGGCGCGCGCGGCTGGTTGGTGCTCGCCTGCCGGGCGGAGGTGGCGGCTGGAGCGGCCGCCGCCTGGATCGGCGAAACCTGGTCGACGAGGAGTGCAAGGGTCGCCGGCGCAAGCGCGCCATTGGCGCTGCCCAGGAACTTGACCGGCAGCGCCCGGCCGGCGCGGATTTCGAGCGCCTGCGTCTTGCCGGTGATGCGCAGCAGCGCGACCTGGTCGCCCTGCCGCGCCACGCTGATGCCGGCGCCGCCCGAAGCGGCAGCGCTGATCGCCTGTTGCTGGGCGAGACCGAGCAGCGACACCAGCAGCAGGGCCATCAGCCCCGAGCAGGCCGCCCTGATCGCCGACAGCGATGAGTTTGCGCGCGCGTACGCCATCAAGTCTCCAACTCTTCCCTTCGCCTACCCCGTCGAGCTGCAAAAGGAAAGCGCTGCGCCGACCCGGGCGCCGGACCAGGCGGCGGCTTGGACATCCTCCGTAGAGGCCAAATAGAGCGGGCTTAAGTCCGTCAGCGGCAGTTCGTCCTTGAACCTTGCGGCTTCCGGTGCCAAATCTGGGAAGATTTTCGCGACGGCTCGCATCAGGAGCCAACCCACCCGGTAAACGGACGTAAATGGTCACCTATCTCGACGCCGCCACGGCACCGCTCAGAAACACCGGCCAGATCCGCCTCTATGGCGAGGAAGGCTTTGCCGGCATGCGCAAGGCCTGCGAACTGACGGCACGTTGCCTCGACGAGCTGGTGCCGATGGTCGCGCCCGGCGTCACCACCGAGACGATCGACCGCTTCGTCTACGAGTTCGGCATGGACCATGGCGCGCTGCCGGCGACGCTCAACTATCGCGGCTACACAAAATCGTCCTGCACCTCGATCAACCACGTCGTCTGCCACGGCATTCCCGACAACAAGCCGCTGAAGGATGGCGACATCGTCAACATCGACGTCACCTACATCCTCGACGGCTGGCACGGCGATTCCTCGCGCATGTACCCGGTGGGCACCATCAAGCGCGCCGCCGAGCGCCTGCTCGAGGTCACCCACGAGTGCCTGATGCGCGGCATCGCCGCGATCAGGCCCGGCGCCCGCACCGGCGCCATCGGCGCCGCCATCCAGACCTATGCCGAGGCAGAGCGCTGCTCGGTGGTGCGCGATTTCTGCGGCCACGGCGTCGGCCAGCTCTTCCACGACGCGCCCAACATCCTGCACTACGGCACTGCCACCGAGGGCGTCGAGATGCGGCCGGGCATGATCTTCACCGTCGAGCCGATGATCAACCTCGGCCGCCCGCATGTGAAGGTGCTGTCGGACGGCTGGACCGCGGTGACGCGCGACCGCTCGCTGTCGGCGCAGTACGAGCACACGATCGGCGTCACCGACACCGGCTGCGAGATCTTCACGCTCTCGCCGAAAAAACTCGATCGGCCTGGTTTACTGGCCTAGTCTTCCCTCAATGCCTTCGGGGGGCGGGTTCATGGGAAAAACCGGCGACGACGAGCGGGGATTTTTCTCCGAGCGGTGGATCGAACCGCCGGCCGGCAAAGCGGCGGCCGAAAAGAAGGCGACACCAGAACAGCCGCACTATCATGGCCATCGCGACCGTTTGCGCGAGCGTTTCACGGCCGCCGGCCCCGACGCCCTCCCCGACTACGAGCTTCTCGAACTGCTGCTCTTCCGGCTGATCCCGCGCGTCGACACCAAGCCGATCGCCAAGGCCTTGCTGGCCCGCTTCGGCACCTTCGCCGAAGTGCTCGGCGCGCCGGTTGCGCTGCTGCAGGAAGTCAAGGGCATCGGCCCTTCGGTGGCGGTCGACCTGAAGGTGATCGCCGCGGCGGCGCAGCGCATGGCGCGCGGCGAGGTGCGCGGCCGCGAAATCGTCGCGAACTGGACGCAGCTTCTCGACTATTGCCGGTCAGTCATGGCCTTCGAGAACCGCGAGCAGTTCCGCGTGCTCTTCCTCGACAAGAAGAACGGGCTGATTGCCGACGAGGTGCAGCAGGTCGGCACCGTCGACCACACGCCGGTCTATCCGCGCGAGGTGGTCAAGCGCGCGCTGGAACTCTCGGCCAGCGCCATCATCCTGGTTCATAACCACCCCTCCGGAGATCCGACGCCGTCGCGCGCGGACATCGAGATGACCAAGCAGATCATCGACACCGCCAAACCGCTCGGCATCGCCGTCCACGACCACCTCATCATCGGCAGGAACGGCAACGCGAGCATGAAGGGGCTGCTGTTGATTTAAGGCTGGAGGCCGGCATCAGCGCGCGCGTACAAGCCTATTGGCGCCCCCCCGAAACACTGCGCCCGAAATCAGCTGAAGGATTTTGAATTTGTCAAGCATGCTACGAGAGGACCGCTCACCATTGCGAATCACGGTCACTCGACGGCGAGATGCATAAATATTTTAGGTACCACTAGATCTATCTTGCGATAAAATCATGCCATTAATAATTTCATATATTATCACCAATGGGTGCATAGTTAGATGATCGGAAGGAAAATCTTCTCTGTATATAGATTTCATACAAGTCGCGTACACCCCCAGAAGCTCGTATAAATCATCATCTTCAATAGAAGATCTAGGGAGACCTTTGCGAGTCCTGGCGGCACTATAACTATAAAGCTCTATCAGACCATTAATCGCGCTGGAGAGATATCTTCGATCGAGCGCCATTTCATTTCTGGAGGCTAGAGTATCCAGATGGCTCATTAAGGGCCTAAATAGCTCAGTGCCTTGATCGGGGGTATTCATTGCTTCCACCCATCCCACGGCTTTGGTCCCAATCCCAAACCTTGAAGCCAGCCCTCTGGGTAGTCAATACCGCCACAATCATTGTCAAGCGCGCGCTGGAGCTTTCGGCCAGCGCCATCATCCTGGTCCACAACCACCCCTCCGGCGATCCGACGCCGTCGCGCGCGGACATCGAGATGACCAAGCAGATCATCGACACCGCAAAGCCGCTCGGCATCGCCGTCCACGACCACCTCATCATCGGCAGGAAAGGCAATGCGAGTATGAAGGGGTTGCTGCTGATCTGAGCTCGGTGTCGATCTCCGCCCCGCGCCGGCGACATGGCTCGACGAAGGCACAAGTAGCAGGACAGCTCTTCGCCGCAACCTCGTTCCTTTCGCATTTGACGCATAGCGGACTCCTCGTCATGCTGGGGTGATGACAAGGGGCGTGCTGTTGGACCTTGCAGGCGTCATCTATGATGGCGGGACCGCCATACCGGGCGGCGTCGACGCTGTCGCTCGATTGCGCCGGGCTGGCCTTTCCATACGCTTCGTCAGCAACACCACGCGCTCGTCGAAGCAACGGGTTCTCGACCATCTCGCGGCGATTGGCCTGATCGCGGCCAAGGCGGACGTCTTCACGCCGGCGCAGGCGGCGCGGGAATGGCTGCTTCGCAACGGCCGCGCGCCGTATCTGCTGGTCCACCCCGGTCTCGAGCCGGACTTTCACGAACTGCCAAGTCGCGACAAGCGCGCCGTCATCATCGGCGATGCCGGCGAGACCTTGACCTATGCGGTGCTGAACGACGCCTTCCGCGAATTGACCGCGGGGGCCGAACTGCTGGCTCTCGCCACCAACCGGACATTTCGCGATGCCGATGGCGGGCTCAGCCTCGATGCGGGACCGTTCGTGGCGGCGCTGGAATTTGCCTCGCTGAAACGCGCCACCGTTCTCGGCAAGCCGTCACCGGCATTCTTTCTCTCGGCGCTGGCTTCGATGAACTGCCCGCCGGAACAGGCGATCATGGTCGGCGACGACGCCGAGGCCGACATAGCCGGCGCGCTCCGCGCCGGACTTTCGGGTGCCCTGCTGGTGCGCACCGGCAAATATCGCCGCGGCGACGAGAAGCGGTTCGATCCGCCGCCGACCGCAACCGTCGCCGATCTCGCGGCGGCGGCCGACTGGATCATCGCGCGCTCCGGCCCGGGCTGAAATCGAGGCTCCGCGACCGCGGGACTCGCAAGTTTGTCCACATATATATCCCACCCATAGTCGGCTCTGGAATTTCAACCGCAAATCACGCTATGATGATCTTGGCACTCGCCGGGACGGCTCCGCGCCCCCTCGATTGCCGGGAGGACGGGACATGGCCATTGCGCTTGTACTCGTTTTGGTTGTTGTGGGCTCGGTGCTGTTTCACTTCCTGAGCCCATGGTGGTGGACGCCGATTGCCTCGAACTGGGACTATATCGACCACACCATCATCATAACCTTCTGGATCACCGGCGTCGTCTTCGCCGCCGTGGTGCTTTTCATGGCCTATTGCGTGTTCCGCTTCCGTCACCGGGAGGGCAGCCGCGCCGCCTATGAACCGGAGAACAAGCGCCTCGAATGGTGGCTGACGGTCATCACCGGGGTCGGCGTCACCGCCCTTCTGGTGCCCGGCCTGTTCGTCTGGAGCCGCTTCGTCAATGTCCCGAGCGACGCGACCGAGGTCGAAGTCATCGGCCAGCAATGGCAATGGAGTTTCCGCTTGCCCGGCAAGGACGGCAAGCTCGGCACCTCGGACACCCGCGACATCACGGCTGAAAATCCGCTCGGCGTCATCCCAGGCGATCCCAACGGCCAGGACGATGTTGTGGTCGAGGCCGCCGATCTGCATCTGCCGATCGGCAAGCCGGTCAAGATGGTGCTGCGCTCGGTCGACGTGCTGCACGATTTCTACATACCGGAGTTCCGCGCCAAGATGGACATGATCCCGGGCTCGGTCACCTATTTCTGGTTCACGCCTACCAGGACCGGAACCTTCCAGGTCCTGTGCGCGGAACTCTGCGGCCAGGGCCACCCGCTGATGCACGGCGTGGTCATGGTCGACACCGAACAGGACTATCTGGCCTGGCTGGGCCAGCAGCAGACTTTCGCGCAACTGTCGGCGCCCCAGAAGACGGGCTCGGCCGACCAGGCGACGGCGTCTGGTCTGAACGTTGCGGCAAAGCTCGAAACTGTCGAGGCTCGCTGAACAGGGCACGGAGGTGCCGCCATGGTCGATATCACGCCTGCAGATGCCGTCCCGCCCGCCGAAGTCGCGGAAATGGAGCTCTACCATCCGCACAGTTGGTGGACGAAATACGTCTTCTCGCAGGACGCCAAGGTCATCGCCATCCAGTATTCGGCGACGGCAACGGCGATCGGCTTCGTCGCGCTCAGCCTGTCCTGGCTGATGCGGCTGCAGCTCGGCTTCCCCGGCACCTTCGACTTCATCACCCCCGAGGCCTATTACCAGTTCATCACCATGCACGGCATGATCATGGTGATCTACCTGCTCACTGCGCTCTTCCTCGGCGGCTTTGGCAACTACCTGATCCCGCTGATGGTCGGCGCGCGCGACATGGTCTTTCCCTATGTCAACATGCTGAGCTACTGGATCTACCTGCTGGCCGTGCTGGTTCTGGTGTCGAGCTTCTTTGCGCCTGGCGGACCGACCGGCGCCGGCTGGACGCTCTACCCGCCGCAGGCCATCATGACCGGCACGCCCGGCGGCCAGGACTGGGGCATCATCCTGATGCTCGCTTCCCTCATCCTGTTCATCATCGGCTTCACCATGGGCGGCCTGAACTATGTCGTGACGGTGCTGCAGGCGCGCACCCGCGGCATGACGATGATGCGCCTGCCGCTCACCGTCTGGGGCATCTTCACCGCCACCGTGATGGCGCTGCTCGCCTTTCCCGCGCTGTTCGTCGCCTGCGTCATGATGCTGCTCGACCGCGTGCTCGGCACCTCCTTCTTCATGCCGGCGATCGTCGAGATGGGCGAACAACTGCAGCACAATGGCGGCAGCCCGATCCTGTTCCAGCATCTGTTCTGGTTCTTTGGCCACCCCGAGGTCTACATCGTCGCGCTGCCGGCCTTCGGCATCGTCTCCGACCTGATCAGCACCCATGCGCGCAAGAACATCTTCGGCTATCGCATGATGGTCTGGGCCATTGTCGGCATCGGCGCGCTGAGCTTCGTGGTCTGGGCGCACCACATGTATGTCAGCGGCATGCACCCCTATTTCGGCTTCTTCTTCGCCACCACCACGCTGATCATCGCCATTCCGACCGCCATCAAGGTCTACAACTGGGTGCTGACGCTGTGGCGCGGCGACATCCATCTCACCATACCGATGCTGTTCGCGCTCGCCTTCATCGTCACCTTCGTCAATGGCGGGCTGACCGGCCTGTTCCTCGGCAACGTCGTCGTCGACGTTCCGCTGTCGGACACGATGTTCGTCGTCGCCCATTTCCACATGGTCATGGGCGTCGCCCCGATCCTGGTAATCCTCGGCGCGATCTACCACTGGTATCCGAAAGTCACCGGCCGCATGCTCGACGAGACGCTCGGCCGGTTCCATTTCTGGGTGACCTTCCTTGGCGCCTATCTGATCTTCTTCCCCATGCACTATCTCGGCCTGATCGGCATTCCGCGGCGCTACGCGGAGTTGACCGACATGACGATCATGACGGAGTCGGCCCATCATCTGAATTCGTTCATATCGATCATGGCCTTCATCGTCGGCTTCGCCCAGATGGTGTTCCTGTTCAACCTGATCTGGAGCATCCGCCATGGCCGCGAGGCCGGCGGCAACCCATGGCGGGCGACGACGCTCGAATGGCAGACGCCGCAGACGCCGCCGGCTCACGGCAATTTCGGCAAGGAACTGCCGATCGTCTATCGCTGGGCTTATGACTACAGCGTGCCGGGTGCCAAGGAGGACTTCATTCCGCAGAACGTGCCGGGCAATTTCGGCCTCTCCAAGGAGCCGGCATGAGCGTCATCCTGGTCTTCCTGGCTGTGATCGCCGGCTTTGCCGGCTGGTGGCTTTCGCACCAGCGGCTGACCGCCAAGCCGTGGCTGGAGCAAGGCCTGGCCGGCGATTTCGTCGGCCTCGACCGGTCGGCCTTGCCCACCGCCAAGATCGGGCTCGGTGTCTTCCTCGCCGTGGTCGGCTGCCTGTTCTCGCTGTTCACCAGCGCCTATTTCATGCGCATGGGCCTGTCGGACTGGCGGCCGCTGCCTTTGCCGCGCCTGCTCTGGCTGAACACCGGCGTGCTCGTGCTGAGCAGCATCGCGCTGCAATGCGCCGTGGTCGCCGCGCGCAAGGGCCAGATCGACAATGTCCGGCTCGGCCTTGCCACGGCCGGTTTCACCTCTTTCGCCTTCCTGATCGGACAGTTAATGGCGTGGCGGCAATTGACCGAGGACGGCTACCTGCTCGCTGCCAACCCGGCCAACAGCTTCTTCTATCTGATCACCGGAATGCATGGCCTGCACATACTGGGCGGCCTGATCGGTCTCGGCAGGACCAGCGTCGGCGCCTGGAACGGCGCACGCCCTGAGCGGCTGCGCCTCGGCGTCGAACTCTGCGCCATGTACTGGCATTTCCTGCTTTTCGTCTGGCTCTGCATCTTCGCCCTTCTGGCCGGCTGGGCCGCCACATTCATCGACATTTGCCGTGGGCTGCTGACCTGAGGAGGCAGGGTATGTCCGAGACGACTCTGACGCATAGCGGCCAAACGGCGCCAAGGCCGGCCGGCTTGAAAGGCATTGCCGCCGACTGGGCCTCGGACCAGCGCGCGTTCAAGAACGTGTCCTGGGGCAAGGCCATGATGTGGATCTTCCTGCTCAGCGACACCTTCATCTTCGGCTGCTTCCTGCTCTCCTACATGACCGCGCGCATATCGACGCGCGTGCCGTGGCCGAACCCGAGCGAGGTCTTTGCGCTGCGCATCGGCGGCCAGGAGATCCCCCTGATCCTGATCGCCATCATGACCTTCGTGCTGATCTCGAGCAGCGGCACGATGGCCATGGCGGTCAATTTCGGCTACCGCCACGACCGCCGCAAGACCGCGATCCTGATGCTTTTGACCGCGGCGCTCGGTGCGACCTTCGTCGGCATGCAGGCCTTCGAATGGACCAAGCTGATCACCGAAGGCGTGCGGCCCTGGGGCAACCCATGGGGCGCCGCGCAGTTCGGTTCGTGCTTCTTCATGATCACCGGTTTCCACGGCACCCATGTGACCATCGGCGTGATCTTCCTGATCATCGTGGCGCGCAAGGTCTGGCGTGGCGACTACGATGTCGGACGGCCCGGCTTCTTCACCAGCCGCAGGGGCCGCTACGAGAACGTCGAGATCATGGGCCTCTACTGGCACTTCGTCGACCTGGTCTGGGTCTTCATTTTCGCCTTCTTCTATCTTTGGTGAGAGGCAGGCTTTGGTGAGAGGAAGCTATGGCTGAAGCAACCGCAAACGGCCTCGGGCAACACGCACTGCACGGCGACCACGCGCATGATACTGCGACGGTCGCCGTGGCCGAGGCGCATCAGGAACATCCGATCAAGCTCTATCTGGTGGTCTGGGTGTGGCTGTTCATCCTCAGCACCTGCTCCTACCTGGTCGACTATTTCGGTCTGCACGGCTATCTCAGATGGTCGTTGATCCTGATCTTCATGATGCTCAAGGCCGGACTGATCGTCGCTGTCTTCATGCACATGGCCTGGGAAAGGCTGGCGCTGGCCTATGCGATCATCCTGCCGCCGATATTGGTGCTGGTGTTCACGATGATGATGGTCTTCGAGTCCGACTACACGCTTTTCACCCGCATCACGTTTTTCGGTGCCGGACCCTGACGCTCAGCCGGAGTTGCTGGACGGCCGCCTCGCCTTGAAACAATGGATGGCTGAGCCATCTTTGTCGGCATCGGAAACGGTGGGAGACCGCCGTCATTTCAATGCGTCACAACTCAAGACAAGAGGCGCCAAAATGACGATCGCGAACAAACTCAAGCATTTCATCGATGGCAAGGGAGTTTTCTACGACACCGTCGAGCATCACCGCACGTCCACCAGCCGGCAATCGGCCATAGCCGCCCATGTGCCAGGCAGCATCATGGCCAAATCGGTGGTCGTTCACCATGAGCTCGGCTATGCGCTGGCCGTGGTCCCGAGCACCCACAGGATCGAGCTCGGCACCTTGCAAAGCATCATGGACAAGCGGCTCGGGCTCGCTTCCGAAGACGAGGTGGTCTCGCTCTTCGGCGATTGCGACGTGGGCGCCGTCCCGCCGATCGGCGCCGCCTATGACGTGCCGGTGATCCTCGACGAAAGCCTCGGCGCCGCCGACGACATCTATTTCGAGGGCGGCGACCACAGGACGCTCGTGCATGTCAGCGGCAAGGACTTTCGCAACCTGACCACGGATGCGCGCCAGGCTCGCTTCAGCCATCCGGCCTACTGAGAAATCGAGAGAACTACCGAGAGATCGGGGCCGCGCCGAAACGGCGCGGCCCCAAAGCTCAACCTGCCGGCTTGGCCGAAGGCGGCGGTTCCACCACCTTGCGGTAGACATGCCAGGTGGCATGGCCGAGGATCGGCAGCACCACCGCCAGCCCGGCGAACACCGGGATCGAGCCGATGATCAGCGCGACGGCGACGATCAGCCCCCAGACCGCCATGACGACCGGGTTCGCCATCACCACGCGCACCGAGGTGTGGATGGCTTCGTAGGCGCCGACATCGCGGTCGAGCAGCAGCGGGAAGGCGACCACTGTGGTGCACAACACCACCACGGCAAAGACGAAGCCGATGGCGTGACCAAGCACGATCAGCGTCCAGCCGCGTCCGGTGGCGAATATCTCATTGATGAAGCCGGACAGCGATGCAGGCGGCGCCGGGCCGAAAAGCTGCACGTAGAATGCCTGGGCGGTCAAAAGCCAGGCGATGAAGATCGCAAACAGCATGATCCCGACGGCGGCGATCGACGGCAGGGCGGGAGAGTTCTTGACCTCGAAGGCATGGCTCCAGGAGGCATCGATACCGGCCTCCCGTCGGCGGCTGATCTCATAGAGGCCGATTGCCGCGAACGGGCCGAGCAGCGCGAAGCCGGAGACCAGCGGGAACAGCAGCGGCAACGCATTGGCGCCCGACGTCCAGGCGGCGAGAACCACGCCCACCAGCGGATAGATCAGGCAGAGGAACACGATATGCGAGGGCTTGACCATGAAATCGTCGACGCCGCGTCTGAGAGCGTCGAAAAGATCGGAAACGCCGATTTTTCGAATTCTTGTATGCTCCAGCGTTTCGCTGGCACCTGCAATCACGTGAAAGCTCGCCATGAACCATTCCTCCAGATCAGGTCCGGCAAGGTCGCGGTTTCATGGTGCGATCGATCTGCGTGATTGGTCACGCCAACCGCGACCTGCACCGCAATCACCATACTCTCTTGCGCGGGACTTGTCGCCCTTTGTCGGCTAGGGTTCCCGCGGTCGTCAGCCATAAGCTGGTTCAAAAACAGCTTTTTCGCTATTCTCTGCCGGGTCGAAGGTGAAGGTCATGGACACGCGGACGCTTCTCATACTCGGCCTCGGGATACTCATTCTGCTGCTGCTGGGGTTTTTCGCGCTGCCGGCGTGACGTCGCCGGCAGTCATCCCCTCCGGCGACTGAGGCTCATGCCATCGGTTCAGAATGAACCGACCGCGCGCGCGACAATGGTATCGGCGAGCAGCGTGGCGAAGATCGCGAAGAGATAGGCGATCGAAAAGGCAAACAGCGCCTTCGCCGGCCTCATCTCCTTGTCGGGCGCGGCCAGCACCTTCCAGGCATGCCAGATGAAGCCGATGCCCAACGCGGTTGCGACTGCCCCGTAGAAGCCGCTGGCGAAACCGAACGGCCAGGGCAGCACGCCGATCGGCGCCAGGATGAGCGCATAGGCGAAGATCTGCCTGCGGGTCGACGCCTCGCCCGCCACGTTCGGCATCATCGGAATGCCGGCGGCGGCGTAGTCACCGACCTTGAACAAGGCCAGCGCCCAGAAGTGCGGTGGCGTCCACAGGAAGATGATCAGGAACAGGATGGAGCTTTCGATCCCGACGGCGCCGGTGGCCGCCGCCCAGCCGATGACTGGCGGAAGCGCCCCCGCCGCGCCGCCTATGACGATGTTCTGCGGCGTCGAGCGCTTCAGCCACATGGTGTAGATGACGACGTAGAAGAAGATGGTGAAGGCAAGCAGCGACGCGGCGAGCCAGCCGACCAGCACGCCGAGCGTCATCACCGAAAGCGCCGAAAGCACCAGGCCGAAACCGAGCGCCTCGCCAGGGCTGACGCGGCCCGACGGCACCGGCCGCTTTGCGGTGCGCGACATCAGTGCATCGATATCGGCGTCGTACCACATGTTGAGCGCGCCCGCCGCCCCTGCCCCGATGGCGATCGCCGCTATCGCGATCACCGCGATGACCGGGTTCATCGCGCCGGGCGCCGTCATCAAGCCGACGAAAGCGGTGAAGACGGCAAGCGCCATGACGCGCGGCTTGAGCAGTGCGAAGAAATCGGCGGCCGTCGCTTCCGAGAGGCGAATGCCGGTGTCCTCGAGGCGACTTTCCCTAGTCGACATTGCAGGCGACCACCGATGGAGGCAGGAGAATGACTATTGCGAGAATTGCTTGAGATAAGCGATGACGTTGGCCACGTCCTGGTCATTCTTGAGACCGGCAAACGCCATCTTGGTCCCTTTGACCATGGCCTTGGGATCGTGAAGGTAGGTCGTCAGAGTCGGCTCGTCCCATTTGACGCCGGACTTGCCGGCATCGATCATCGCCTGGGAGTAGGTGAAATCAGGGTGCGTGCCCGCCGTGCGGCCAATGACGCCATGCAATGACGGGCCGATCTTGTTCTTGTCCTCGTCCGCGATGTGGCAGACCTTGCATTTGACGAAGACCTTCTCACCCGCCGCGGCGTCCTGCGCCTGCGAGGGATGCGCGGTGAAGGCTGTTACGGACATGGCTGCAATAAATGCGATGGCGCGCATATGGCACTTCCTCCCTGGTCGTCATCCTTGCCTTTGACGATTTACGCAGCCGCTCACGTCGGCTTGCGCCCCTAGATGGCAAGTACGGAATATCCGCACTGCCGCAGTGGAATTGCGGCACCTACATACCACGGATTCCAGCCGGCGGATAGAAAAAGCCAGAGATTGCGAAGGTTTAGAGCGCGCGCTGAGAGCGGGTCGGCACACCGACGAGACAGCCACAACGAAAAAGGCCGCCCGAGGGCGGCCTTTCACGATTGAACAAAGTGCACCGCTTATTCGGCGTCCTTGGCCGCCTTCTTCTTCGGCGCGGCCTTCTTCTTGGGCTCTTCGGCGTCGTCGCCGGCCTTGGCTTCACTTGCCTTGGCTTCTGCCTTCTTCGACGCGGCCTTCTTCGCCGGCTTTGCCTTGGTCGCGGTCTCGCCCTCTTCGTCGTCGGCCATCAGCTCTTCCTTGCTGACCTTGACGTCGGTGACCGAAATCTGGCCGAGCAGATGGTCGACCACCTTCTCCTCGAACATCGGCGCGCGCAGCGTGTTCAGCGCATCCGGATTGCTGCGGTAGAATTCGAAAGCTTCCTGCTGCTGGTTGGCCGGGAAGCGGCGAACCTGCTCGAACAGACCGCGCTGCAGCTCCTCGTCCGAAACGGTGACGCCGGCCTTCTCGCCGATCTCGGCGAGCACCAGACCGAGGCGCACGCGGCGTTCGGCCAGGCGCATATATTCGGCGCGCGCCTCTTCCTCCGTCGTCTCCTCGTCGGCGAAAGTGCGGCCGGCGGCTTCCAGATCGCGATTGACCTGGCTCCAGATGTTGTTGAACTCGGCCTCGACGAGCTTCGAGGGCGCCTCGAACGCGTAGGACGCGTCGAGCTGGTCGAGCAGCTGGCGCTTGACCTTCTGGCGCGTCATCGAGCCGAACTGGTTCTCGATCTGGCCGCGCACGATCTCGCGCAGGCGCTCCAGCGATTCCAGGCCAAGGTTCTTGGCGGTCTCGTCGTTGATCTCCAGTTCGCCGGGCTTCGCCACTTCCTTGACGGTGACGTCGAAGGTGGCTTCCTTGCCGGCCAGATGCGCTGCCTGGTAGTTCTCCGGGAAGGTGACGGTCACCTGCTTTTCGTCGCCGGCCTTGGCGCCGATCAGCTGGTCCTCGAAGCCCGGGATGAACTCCTTGGAGCCGAGCACCAGCGGCTGGTCGTTGCCGGCGCCGCCCGAGAAAGCCTCGCCGCCGATCTTGCCGACATAGTCGATCGTCACGCGGTCGCCCTCGGCGGCCTTGCCGGTCTTCGGCTCATAGCTGCGGGCCGATTCGGCGATGCGCTTGACCTGGTCGTCGATTTCCGTGTCCGGCACGTCGAACACCTGGCGCGTCACCTTGATGTCGGAAAAGTCCTTGATCTCGATCGCCGGGATGATCTCGTAGTTGAGGCGGAACTCGAAATCGGCGCCGCCGGCCAGGATCTTCTCGGCCTCTTTCTCGTCCTCGGTCATGATCACTTCAGGCTGCATGGCGGCCTTCTCGCCGCGCCCCGAAATGATCGAACGGGTCGAATCGTTGAGGATCTCGTTGACCACTTCGGCCATGAACGACTTGCCGTAGACCTTGCGCAGGTGCTGCACCGGCACCTTGCCGGGACGGAAGCCGTTGATACGGACCTTGTTGCGGGCATCCGTCAGCCGCGCCATCAGCTTGGCTTCCATGTCACCGGCCGGCACGGTGATCTTGATCTCGCGCTTGAGACCGGAATTGAGCGTTTCGGTGACCTGCATCATAAAACCTTTGTTCTCACCCATGAGGCTGCCAGGCGGTTCATGCCGCTTACAGCCTGCCGGTATAATCTTGCCGGGAATGGCTTTTGGTACGGAAGCTGGCGGCTTGACCGCTAAAGCGGCTCAAATCCTTCCAAACTGCGTTCCAAGATGTGAATAAGTCTTTGTTTTTCCTACTTCTTATCACATTCTGCAGAAGCGGATCGTCGCGTCCCGTCACATTCGACACGCCTTTTGTCACACGCCGGCCTAATTTTCAACCATCTTCGCATTGTGGCGAATGACAGCCATTTGGGCTGCGACATTGACAGAATGATGGCTACATGGGATTGCCGGGCGGCGCGGGTATGGCGGAACTGGTAGACGCACCAGATTTAGGTTCTGGCGAGCAATCGTGGGGGTTCGAGTCCCTCTACCCGCACCATCCGCTTCGGCTGACAGACCGAGGCGCCGCGGCTATGCCTCGAAGACCTTGCCGGTAAACCATTCGCTCAATCTCGCCAGTTCCGGCCCCAGCACGCGGTCATCACTGACCGGCGGCACGATGGCCCTGATGTCGGCAACGAAGGGCCGAAGCGCCGGCGGCGCCTCGCGCCCGGTGACGTAAAGCGCCTGCGAGGCGATCATCGCCAGCATCGCCATCGCCGCGTCCAGGCAGCGGCCGGCGATCGCCTCTTTCGTCCAGGCGAGGAACGCCGTCGTCGCGACATCGTCCTGGCCGGCGCCGGCAGATTCCGTGCCCGGGATGAAGGTGCGTTGCGCCGCAAGCTTCGCCTGTTCCAGATAGCCGGTGATCGCCATCGGCACGTAGCCGACATTGCCGTGGCCGTCGCTGTCGGCCCAATGCCGGTCGGCCATCAGCAGATCGGGAAGCAGCGAGACCTTGCCGTTCAGCAGCTTTGAGGCATGGCGGTCGCAGAGCAGGCAGATGTCGGCCCAGATCGCCGCCAGATCGTCGAGCGCCGGCGTCGCCATCGCATTGTGATAACCGCCGGTGCTGATGCAGCGCCCGAGCGGATGGGCCTCGTCCGGCGGGACGTAGACCGGATTGTCCGAGATCGACGCCAGCGACACGGTCGCCGCCCGTTCTGCGCCGGACAGCGCGCGATGCGCCTGTCCCAGCACGCGCGGCACGATGCGGTAGCTGACGGGCGCCTGATAGTTGCGCCGCCCGTCGCCGGCGCCGACGAGATACTCCCTCAGCCCTTGCAGCGCCGCCGCTTCCTGCTCGTCGCCCCAAAGCCCGTCGAGCGCGGCATCGTAATGCTCGAGCGGAGCGCGAAACGCCTCGATCGACAGCGCGAACACCTTGTGCGCCATTTGAATGCGGCGACGCGCGGCGAGGGCGGCGTCGGCGACCAACGCCGCCGCGCAGGGCGAGCCGTTGATCAGCGATCCCCGCTCCTTGACCTCCAGGTCGAAGCGCGTCGAAAGCGCGGCGAATAGCGGATAGAGAGCCAAGATCTCGCCGGCGCCCCCCTGGCCCTGCGACGGCACGATCGGCATCGGCCCGCCGTCCAGCATGGCAGCGACAGCTTCAGCGATGCGCGGCGAAGTGGCGGCGTTGCCCTCGATGAAATTGGTGAGGCGGGCAAGAACGATCGCCCTGACCACACGCTCCGGCAGCGGCTCGCCAAACGAAGTCGCGGCCGCGAACGCCTTGATGCGCGCGTGACGGTCCCGTTCGTCACGCTCGAGCTTCCGGCTCGCCAGTTCGCCCATCGCGGTGGTGACGCCGTAGATGATCGGTGGCGGCTCGGATTCGATAAGACGCAGGAACGAGGCGCGGCACGCGGCGATCCGCTGCAAGGCCTTGTCGCTGATCCGCACCCCCTCCTTGCGCCAGGCGACACGAAACACAGTATCGAGGTTGATGTCGCCCCGCGCCGTCAGCTCAATCGTCATGCTTCACACAGTTCGGAGGGGATCATCAGGGTCACGCCGGGTGGCAATGCGGAGCTAGTAGAGCGGCTCCTCGAACAGCGTCTTGTCGCCGTCCATCAGCGCCTTGATCTGCGGGGTGCCGTCGCCGGCGATGGCGACACGGACGGCGAACGGCCGCACCCGCATGTCGTTCTGGATCGCCATGCCCTCGCCTTCCGGCAGATAGAAGCGCTCGATGCCGTAGTCCGGAGTGATCGATGCGCCCTCTTCGCGCAGGCCCCAACCGTCGTTGATATGTCCGACGATATCGGCTTCGTCCGCGGCGGCCGGCGCTGGCGCGGCGCCAAACCAGGCCGTTGTCGGTTGCCAATAGCCGTCTGCGCCCTTTTTCAGCCGGACCACGATCGAGGTGTCGTCGCTCACGAGTTTGTCGGCCGGGATGTTGGCTATCAGCTTTACCGGGATGCGCGATATCTCGTAGCCCAGGAAAATATAGTCGCCACGCAAGAGGTCGCGCGGATCGATTGGCTCGACCTTCAAAAGCACCTGCTTGCCGTCGCGCAGGATCGCCGCCCGCCCGGCGATGATCCAGCCGAGGAAGCCGATCTGGACGAGCGCCAGCAGCAGCGCCGAGATGATCAGTCTTTTGCCGGTCATCATGCAAGGGCTCCTTCGCTGCGCGGCGTGTTCATGCGCTTTTCGACGCGGATGATGACCAGCGCCATTGTGCCGAGCAGCAGCGCGGCGGCCAGGAAGAAGCCGGCGGTGCCGAGCATCGACTGCAGCATCACCACATAGATGATGGCGAGCTCGAAGGCGAAGCCGGCATAGGCGACCCAGCGCAGACCCCTGCTCTCGCGGCCGCCCAGCATGATCGCAGCGACGATGGCGGCGAGCGCCACCGCCGAGGCAATGGCGAAGGCGCCATTGTAGCTCGCCTCGTCGGCCAGTTCGAACTGGACCATCGCCATGCCGGTGAGGAAACCGATCAGCGCGTGCAGGGGCAGACGGCCGCCGAGTTGCACGATCCTGTCGATCGGCTCGGCGGCGAAGACCGCGGCTGCAAAAAGCAGCGCCGAAACGAGCGCCAGCGGAACCGACACCTGCAGCGTGTTGTGATCCATCGACAGCAGCACGAGATAGAACAGGACCGACAGGATGATCAGGTGCCGCGCCGCCTGGCTGCGGGTCCAGAACGAAATCGCGAACAGCACCAGCACAATGGCCGGGAAGAGATGGGGAAATTCCGAGCGCCGGAAAAAGCCGCCCCATTTGAGGAGCAGCCAGGCGTCGGCGATGCCGACGGAAACGACAGTGAGCGGGTTCGAGCGTAGCGCGACCGCTGCCAGCGCCGTGCCGGCGCCCCACGTGAGCAGCGCCGAGGCCTCGTCGCCGGTCAGATGATACATCTGGCCGATCAGCGCGATCGATCCGCCGAAGGCCGCCGCCGCCACGATCCACAGCGCCTCGCCTATGGCCGCGTGGTCGCGTGTCTTCAGCACCGCGCCGCCGACATAACCAGCCAGGATGGCGGTGAACAGCGCCGCGACGCGGACCAGGCGCGGAATGGCTTCCCAGTTGGCTGCGACGAAGATCAGGATCGCGGCGCCGAACAGCAGCGCCGCCATCATCGCCAGGATCGACCCGAAGCTCAGCGACTTGCGCTCGTTGGCCTCGATATCGCGCACCAGCGCCTCGGCCGTCGGCGCGTCGATCAGGCCGGTCTGCCGCCATCGGGCGATGTCTGACCTGACCCGCGAAGCATAGCTCGCCATTTTCTTTTCCCCCTGCCCTCGGTCTTTTATTCAGGCCACCCGGTCAAACCGTTGACGCTACGGCATTTTCCGATTCGGGTTTCTTTATGTCGAAGCCGTGAACGCGCGTTAATGTTGCATTGCACAATTTGCATTGCTGCCATGCGCCAATGGCACTTTTAAATCGATATGACCCCACCTATTTTCTGTTCGTACACAAACGGAATGATCCGAACGAAAGACGAAACGAGCACTACCATGAACCTGATCCGCAACTACCGCAACTGGCGCCGCTACCGGGACACCGTCTCCGAGCTGAGCCGCCTGTCGAACCGTGAACTGACCGACCTCGGCATCAGCCGCAGCGACATCCACTACGTCGCTCGCAAGGCGGTCTAATCCTCTTCGGACCGCGAATGGTCCGAACCAGTTTTGAAGAAGAGAACGACAATGAACCTGATCCGCAACTATCGTAACTGGCGCGTTTATCGCGAGACGGTTACCGAGCTGGGTCGTCTGTCGAATCGCCAGCTCCATGATCTCGGCATCGTCCGTGACGAGATCAAGATGGTCGCCCGCAAGGCGGTCTAAGTACAAGAATTTCGCCAGGGTCGACCTCCTCCCCGACCCTGACGGATACGGCCAACCCTTACCTCCTCCCAAGGGTTGACCATTGAAACGGCGCCCGCCGGACCTCCTCCCCCGGCGGGCGTTGTTCCCGAAGCGAACGCAGTTCGTCTTCGAAGCGAACATAGTTCGTCTTTCGAAGCGAACATGGTTCGTCTTCCAAAGGTTTCGCCCCTTTTCAAACGGCGAAAGGAATTTCGTCAGAGCCGACCTCCTCCCCGGCGATGACGAATACGGTCGATCTTCACCTCCTCCCGAGGATCGACCCCCAAAACGACACCCGCCGGACCTCCTCCCCCGGCGGGTGTTGTGTTTCTGAGGCCGGCTTTGCCGCCCTTCGGCCCGCCATCGGCCCTTTCCAGTCCTTCGCGCCAATTGCAATCGCGGCGACAAGCGATTATTCCGGCGCCTATGAGCAAAAATCTCGTTCACGTCATCGGCGGCGGCCTCGCCGGCTCCGAAGCCGCCTGGCAGATCGCTGAGGCCGGCGTTCCGGTCGTGCTGCATGAGATGCGGCCCGTCCGCGGCACCGATGCGCACAAGACCGATGGCCTGGCCGAGCTCGTCTGCTCCAACTCCTTCCGTTCCGACGATGCCGAAACCAACGCGGTCGGCCTGCTCCATGCCGAGATGCGGCTTGCCGGCTCGCTGATCATGAGCGCCGGCGACGCGCACCAGGTGCCGGCCGGCGGCGCGCTGGCCGTCGACCGAGACGGGTTTTCCGAGGCGGTGACCCGAAAGATCGAGGCGCACCCGCTGATCACCATCGAGCGCGAGGAAGTGCCGGGCCTGCCGCCGGCGGACTGGGATGAGGCGATCATCGCCACCGGTCCGCTGACCGCGCCTTCGCTTGCCCAGTCGATCGCGCAGGCGACCGGCGCCGATGCGCTCGCCTTCTTCGATGCGATCGCGCCGATCGTGCATTTCGACACGATCGACATGAACACCTGCTGGTTCCAGTCGCGCTACGACAAGGTCGGCCCCGGCGGCACCGGCAAGGACTACATCAACTGCCCGATGGACAAGGACCAGTATCTCGCCTTCGTCCAGGCGCTGGTCGACGGCCAGAAGACCGAGTTCAAAGAATGGGAAGGCACGCCCTATTTCGACGGTTGCCTGCCGATCGAGGTGATGGCCGAGCGTGGCGTCGAGACACTGCGCCACGGACCGATGAAGCCGATGGGGCTGACCAACGTCCACAATCCATCGGTGAAGGCGTACGCCGTCGTCCAGCTGCGCCAGGACAATGCACTGGGCACGCTCTACAATATGGTCGGCTTCCAGACCAAGCTGAAGCATGCCGAGCAGGTGCGCGTGTTCCGCACCATTCCGGGCTTGGAGAACGCCGACTTTGCCCGCCTCGGCGGCTTGCACCGCAACACCTACATCAACTCGCCGACGCTGCTCGATGCCTCGCTGCAGCTGAAGTCACGGCCGGGCCTGCGCTTTGCCGGCCAGATCACCGGCTGCGAGGGCTATGTCGAGAGCGCCGCGATCGGCCTGCTCGCCGGCCGTTTCGCCGCTGCCGAAAGGCTCGGCCATCAGGCCGCGCCGCCGCCACTCACCACCGCCTTCGGCGCGCTGCTCAACCACATTACCGGCGGCCACATCGTCTCCGACGACGAGCCCGGCAAGCGTTCCTTCCAGCCGATGAACGTCAATTTCGGGCTGTTCCCGCCTGTCGAGGCACCGAAGTCCGACGGCAAGCGGCTGCGCGGCAAGGACAAGACCGTTGCCAAGCGCCACGCGATCACGTCGCGCGCCCTCGCGGATTGCAGGCAATGGCTGGGGTTGCCCGTGCGGGCCGAAGCGGCGGAGTAATCGGTGACTGATGTCATCTGGCAGGACATCGCGTTCCAATTTGAGCCAGATGTCGCGCATACGGTAGCGAAAGCGTGGTCGTGGCTTTTGCCAGAGCCTTGGACCCCACTTGTCTGCTCAATGGTGGGAGGCATGTTTGTCGAGCGACCCAACAATGAGGTTCATTGGCTAGACACCGGAACCGGTTTGGTCGAGCGGGTGGCTCGCAATCGGACACTTTTTGATGAGATGATCCGAATCTCTCATGATCTCGTTGACGAGTGGTTCCTGCCACCGCTTGTGGGACGCCTTCATGCCGCGGGCAAGAAGCCTAAGGTGGGAGAATGCTACGGCTTTACCATCTTGCCAGTCTTCGCCGAGGGCAAATTCGACGTCGAGAACATGTTCGTAGTTCCAGTCAGCGAGCAGTTCATCGGCATGGCCGAGGTTCATCGCCAGATTAACGAATTGCCCGACGGCTCACCGGTGCGGATCAAGGTCGTCGATTAGGTTGGTAAGCTGCTCCGCCGGCTCAGCGGCCGCACTAGGTGTGGAGCCTCAACAGGTTGTCCTCGGTTAGAGCGAGGCGACTGATAGGTGTTTTGGACTTTAGGCTCCCGTGGGGACGGTGCCAATTGTATCTGTGCAGCCAGACCGGCAACTCTGCGGCGCGGTG
>NZ_SRSR01000118.1:0-401 GCF_004792275.1 Mesorhizobium sp. M4B.F.Ca.ET.143.01.1.1 | reverse complement strand
GCCGGACCGGCCACCGCCCAAGGCCCCAGTTGCGCATCCAGCCGCTCGGCCGTCAGAGCATCGGTCAGCGCGAAGCCGAGCCGAACACCCGCAAGGCCGAAGAACTTGCCGAACGAGCGCAGCACGACAATGCCGCCCTCGGTGACATCGCCGGCCAGGCTATGCTCGATCGGGCCGACATCCATGAAAGCCTCGTCGACGACCAGCAGCCCGCCCTTGGCGCGAAGCCGCGCAGCAAGCTCGAGCAGCCGGGCCTTTTCGATCACCCGACCGTCCGGATTGTTGGGGTTGACCAGCACCGCGAGGTCCGCCTCGACCAGCGCATCGAAATCGCTGACCTCCGCGACCGCATGGCCGGCGATGGCAGCAGCCCGGGCGTGTTCGGCATAGGTCGGGCCGAG
>NZ_SRSR01000117.1:0-401 GCF_004792275.1 Mesorhizobium sp. M4B.F.Ca.ET.143.01.1.1 | reverse complement strand
ATTTCTGGGCGCTGGCTTTGTTCAAGTCCGACGACTATGCCCGCGCCGGCATCCCGATGATGCCGAATGTCGCCGGCCAGGCTTCGACCCGGCGGCAGATCTTTGCCTATGCGCTGATCTTGGCGCCGGTCGGCGTGCTGCCCTGGGCGCTCGGCTACAGCACGGCCGGCTATGGCTTGGTCTCGGCGGTCCTCGGCGTCGGCTTCGTCTGGTATGCCTGGAAGGTGCTGGGCATGGGCGACGATGAGCGCGCCATGAAGCCGGCCAAGGCGCTGTTCGCCTATTCGTTGCTCTATCTCTTCGCCATCTTTGCCGCCTTCCTTGTCGATTGCTTGGTCGGCCGCGCCCTGATGATGGGGGGCGCATGATCGTGGCCGACAAGAAGCTCGACTTGGTCACCC
>NZ_SRSR01000116.1:0-404 GCF_004792275.1 Mesorhizobium sp. M4B.F.Ca.ET.143.01.1.1 | reverse complement strand
CGGGTGTTGGCTGGCACATATCGCATCATCTCATGCATGTCGTGACCCGGGAACATGTCGCGCATTAGCATCTGGCGCTCAAAATGGAGCCATTCCGAATATGCTAGGAGCAGTTGCTCCCGTGGAATTTGGACCTCCGCAGAAGGTGCCATTGCAATGGCCTCGCCAACGGGCAGATCATTTGCCGCTGCCTGGCTACCCGCCGCAGAGTCTGCTGCCGCCAAGGCAGCGGTAGCCGACGCAGACGAAGCGAGAAGAGCACGGCGATCGACATGCTGGTTCATGAAACTCTCCACTGGTTCACTTGGCTTGGCGGGTTCGTTTCCCGCACGCCGAGACCAGGGCATCGGCAGTTTACGAAAGAAGGCGGTCCAATGCGCTTTCTGGGGATAACTGGGCACGCC
>NZ_SRSR01000115.1:0-404 GCF_004792275.1 Mesorhizobium sp. M4B.F.Ca.ET.143.01.1.1 | reverse complement strand
GCCGCCACCGACAATCTGGCCTACGGCATTGCGATCGCGGCGCTCGTCGCGGCGCTTTCGCTGCTTTTCGCCGACTGGTCGGCGCGCGCGGTGCAGCAGTTCTACGGCGTTCCCGGCATTTCGGTGCCGCATCTCGCCTCGGCGCAGATCCTGCCGATCGCCATCATCCAGAACTGGATCATGGACCGTATTCCCGGCAGCAACCGCATCAACATCAACACCGAAACCATCGAGCGCCGCTTCGGCGTGTTCGGCGAACCGGTCGTGCTCGGCCTCATCATCGGCCTCGTGCTCGGCGCCATCGCCTTCTACAATGCGGGCGATCTCAGTGTGGTCCTGGCCAAGGTGCTGGGCACCGGCATGACGCTGGCCGCGGTGATGCTGCTTCTGCCGCGCATGGTGAA
>NZ_SRSR01000114.1:0-404 GCF_004792275.1 Mesorhizobium sp. M4B.F.Ca.ET.143.01.1.1 | reverse complement strand
GCTTCCCAAGCCTCATACATGATGTCTTGCGCAGCGTCCGTCGGGTCGCTCCCACGCCCTCCGCCGAAAAGACCTGCCATGAACCCCTCCATGCCGCGCCGGTCCGGCATCGGAGGCAGAGCATTGTCATTTTCCGGCTTCTTGGATTTCGCCACTGCCTTCTTTCGGGGTTTCTTCGATACAGGCATTTCTACCATTCCCTTCGATGGGTCACGCCGCTTGTTTCCACTCAAAATCGATCCGGCGATCCAGATCGAGGTCGAAGCGGCCATAAGGATTGACGTGCCCGTAGATCAGCGGCGTCAGGCCGCGATAATCCTCCGGCGTCAGCCGCGCCGACCATTTCGGCTCGCTCAACACCGACTGCATCATGCGCGTGTTCACATAGACAAGCGACGCCTGCA
>NZ_SRSR01000113.1:0-405 GCF_004792275.1 Mesorhizobium sp. M4B.F.Ca.ET.143.01.1.1 | reverse complement strand
ATCCCGATCTGCGTCATCCGCAACGGCAAGGGGCCGGCGGCGCTGCTGACCGGCGGCAACCATGGGGACGAGTATGAGGGGCCGCTGGCGCTCTACGAACTCGCCCGAACGCTCGATCCCAGCCAGGTCAGCGGCACGGTGATCATCGTGCCGGCGATGAACTATCCGGCTTTCCGGGCCGGCACGCGCACCTCGCCGATCGACAAGGGCAACATGAACCGCTCCTTCCCCGGCCGGCCCGACGGCACGGTGACGGAGAAGATCGCAGACTATTTCCAGCGCGAGTTGCTGCCGCGCGCGGATATCGTCTTCGACTTCCACTCCGGCGGAAAAACGCTGGATTTCGTGCCCTTCTGCGCCGCTCATACGCTCCCGGACAAGGAGCAGGAGAAAAAGGCCTTCGCC
>NZ_SRSR01000112.1:0-408 GCF_004792275.1 Mesorhizobium sp. M4B.F.Ca.ET.143.01.1.1 | reverse complement strand
GAGATCAAGGAATTCGTCGCCGCCTGGATCACCATACCGAAGGCGCTGCAGAGCCGTGTCGGAAAGGCTTATGCGGCGCTGGGCAGCGGCGCGACAATCGGCCCGCGCGTCTTCAGCCGGCAGAGCAGGATCGAACTGCGCGTCGGACCGCTGAGCCTCGACGACTTCAAGTCGTTCCTGCCCGGAGAACGCCGCCTTGCCCTGTTCAAGAAGGCGGTGCGCGACATGATCGGAGAGGCGCTCGACGTCGATCTGCGCATCGTGCTCGCGCGGGAGGCGGTGCCACCGCCTAAAATGGGAACCATCCAGCTCGGCCGGACCTCCTGGCTTTCGCGTCCCGCCGAGAAGGGCGACGCCGACGATCTCAGGTTGAGCACCGTCGTCGGCTGGCGGCCGGACATGGCGGAG
>NZ_SRSR01000111.1:0-409 GCF_004792275.1 Mesorhizobium sp. M4B.F.Ca.ET.143.01.1.1 | reverse complement strand
CTTTGGACATAGGCAACCAGAAATGAAAGGTTCCAGATGACCCTGATCATATCGACAATCGATGATTGCCCGCCTTCCATGACAAAGCGTGCAATTCGCGCAAGCAGAGAGCGAAACTGAGGATCCTTAAATCTTGATGCAACAATGCCGATCCTATAGATTTGGCGGCCGACAAAAGTTCTTGTCTCCCAGGCTATTTGCACATTACCTACCAGCGGGCAGCACCGTTGCAAGCCGTTCGCTAACAGGCTGGAGGCGGTTGTCTTTCCAATCCCAGGGAGACCGAAGAATTCTACAAATCGAATGTCTGTTTGAAGCGCGCGCGCTTCAACGCTGGGCCGCAAGCCTGCCGCCAGGTCACGAACGCTGTGCGAAGTCATTGGGATTCAGGTGGGAAGTTGGTTCGAAG
>NZ_SRSR01000110.1:0-410 GCF_004792275.1 Mesorhizobium sp. M4B.F.Ca.ET.143.01.1.1 | reverse complement strand
GCCGGTGCCCGACGCGCCGTCGGCATCGGTGACAGTGACGATCGGCGTTTCCTGGCTGACGAAGCTCTGAATGGCATCGGTGCGCTTCACCTTCGGCATGAGGTCGACCATGCGCAATTCGATTTTCTCGATTTTCGCCATGTCAGTTCCTCAGCGACTTGCCGGTTTCGGCGGAGAACAGGTGCGCACGGCTCAAGTCAAAACTCATGCCGATCCTGTCGCCGGCTTTCAGCGGCTTGGGATTGAGCATGCGCGAGACCCAGTCGGCGCCGTTGAACTCGGCAAAGACCAGCGTCTCGTTGCCGAGCGGCTCGGTGATGCTGACCGGCAGCTCGACGCGGTGGACTTCGGTCTCGCCGCCGGAACTCAGGCCGTGGCCGGTGGGGTAGAAATCGTCGGGGCGGATGCCG
>NZ_SRSR01000109.1:0-412 GCF_004792275.1 Mesorhizobium sp. M4B.F.Ca.ET.143.01.1.1 | reverse complement strand
CTCCGCCAACATGGCGCAAAGGTCACCCTGCTTCCCGGGCCGGAAGGCGACCGTTCCAACCTTTTCGCGACGATCGGGCCCGCCGATGTTCCTGGCTATATCCTGTCCGGCCACATGGATGTCGTCCCCGCCGGTGAGCCGCAATGGAGCTCGCCGCCTTTCGCGCTGCGTCGTGAGGGCGAACGGCTGTATGGACGCGGCACAACGGACATGAAGGGGTTTCTCGCCGCCGCGCTTGCGGCCGTGTCCAAGTTGGCCGGGCTTCGGCTTACCAAACCAGTCCACTTCGCCTTCTCCTATGACGAGGAGATTGGGTGCCGCGGCGTACCGCATCTGATTGCCCGGCTTCCCGAACTTTGCGCCAAGCCCCTTGGGGTCATCGTCGGCGAACCGAGCGGCATGCGCGCCGTGC
>NZ_SRSR01000010.1:0-225031 GCF_004792275.1 Mesorhizobium sp. M4B.F.Ca.ET.143.01.1.1 | reverse complement strand
CTGAACCGTTCCTGCAGCCATCTTCTCGGTCCCTTCCTTGTGTGCGGGGGCTTGCCCCTTGCAACTGTTCGGGTTCACAAAAGAAGGCGGTCGGGCCCCAGCTCATCCACGGTTTAGGCTACCTGAGAGGTGACGGGCTCTCGACCGCCGCCACGGATCAGGCAAGCACCTGGTCCGTGGCACCCCTCAACAATGCACGATTCCAGACACACAAGGGGTGCGCGACGGAATGAGGCGTGGCTATTTTGAACGTATCGCCAGGCTGGAACACCCCTCATCCGTCGCCTGCGGCGACACCTTCTCCCACAGGGGAGAAAGGGGGAGTTTCACCCCTCCGTCGACTCCGATTGGATCAGGCCTTCGAGCATGTCGAGCAGGCGCTCGTGCTGTTCGGCGCCGTAGCGCTTCTCGATCGCGTCGTAGATGGCGATGCGCTCCGGCGCCAGGTCCTCGATCAGCGCAAGGCCGGCCGGGCTGATGGCGAGCAACGCGCGGCGGCCGTCGTCCTTGACCTTGTTGCGGGTGATGAATTCGCGTTCTTCCATCGCCTTGATGATGCGGGTCAGGCTGGGCGGCAGGATCGAGGCGCGGTTGGCGAGTTCGGTGGCTTCCAGCGGACCGGTCTCGGCAAGAACCCGCAGCACGCGCCATTGCTGCTCGGTGATGTCGTGGCGGGCAAGCATCGGCCGGAAATGCGCCATGATCACCTCGCGAGCGCGAAGCAGAGCCATCGGCAGGGAGCGACGAGTGCTCGGTGGTAGCAAAATCAGGTCTCCGAAAATCCAATCCAGTACGAGTCGGCGTAAATATTAGCACCCCGATCGCAGCTATATCCGCGATTTTGCCGGGAGCGGCAATCCCGCTCCCGGGAGACAGAGAACGACGCTTGACATTCGATCGTCAAGATGTAATTCACATGTTAATTAAAAGGTGGAGGAACCTTTGCCCCACATGGCGATCGAATATTCCGCGAATCTGGACGCGAAGGTCGACATGGGCGCGCTTTGCGAGCTGGTCTCGCGCACCATCCTCGAAACCGGCCTGTTCGAACCAGGCGCCGTCCGCGTGCGCGCCTTCCGCGCCGAGGCCTATGCGATCGCCGACCGCCTGCCCGAGAACGGCTTCATCGACATGAATTTCCGTATCGGCAAGGGCCGCAGCGCGGCGGAAAAGAGGAGCGCAGGCGAAGCGATCTTCGCGGCGGTGTCCGAGCATCTTGCGAGGCTGTTCGCGACGCCGCATTTCGCACTGTCGCTGGAAATCCGCGAAATCGACGCCGAACTCAGCTGGAAGAAGAACGCCATCCACCCGCGGCTTCGCGGCAAATGACTGAGCGCTAGAGAACAGGAAAGACCCATGGCGGCACTGGACGACAATCTGCGCAAGGCCGAAGCCTATCTGGAGCGCTTCAGGAAGCGTGGCGTGCTCAACCAGATCGGCGGCGAGGCGGTGCCCTCCGCCGACGGCTCGACCTATGAGACGATCTCGCCGATCGACCTGAAGCCGATCGCCACGGTGGCGCGCGGCAAGCCTGCCGATATCGACCGCGCAGCCAAGGCAGCAAAGGCCGCCTTCAAGGAGTGGGCGGCGATATCGGGCGATGCCCGCAAGAAGCTGCTGCACAGGATCGCCGACGCCATCGTCGCGCGCGCCGAGGAGATCGCCTTCGTCGAATGCATGGACACCGGCCAGTCGCTGAAGTTCATGGCCAAGGCGGCATTGCGTGGCGCGGAAAACTTCCGCTTCTATGGCGACCGCGCGCCGGAAGCCCGCGACGGTCAGACCATCCGCGCGCCAAACCAGGTCAACATGACGACGCGGGCGCCGATCGGTCCCGTCGGCGTGATCACGCCGTGGAACACGCCGTTCATGCTGTCGACCTGGAAGATCGCGCCGGCGCTGGCCGCCGGCTGCACCATCGTCCACAAGCCGGCGGAACTGTCGCCGCTGACCGCGCGCCTGCTGGTCGAGATCGCCGAGGAGGCCGGCCTGCCCAAGGGCGTGTGGAACCTCGTCAACGGTTTCGGCGAGGACGCTGGCCGCGCGCTGACCGAGCACCCCGACATCAAGGCGATCGGCTTCGTCGGCGAAAGCCGCACCGGCTCGATGATCATGCGCCAAGGCGCTGAGACGCTGAAGCGCGTGCATTTCGAGCTTGGCGGCAAGAACCCGGTGATCGTCTTCGCCGACGCCGATCTCGAACGCGCCGCCGACGCCGCGGTCTTCATGATCTATTCGCTCAACGGCGAGCGCTGCACCTCATCGTCGCGCCTGCTGGTCGAGGAAGGCATCTACGACAAGTTCACGGCGCTGGTGGCGGAGAAGGCCAAGCGCATCAGGGTCGGCCATCCGCTCGACCCCGAAACCGTGGTCGGTCCGCTGATCCATCCGGTGCATGAGGAAAAGGTCCTGTCCTATATCGAGATCGGTAAGTCGGAAGGCGCGGTCGTCGCCGCCGGCGGCGGCAAGTTCGACGGCCCGGGCGGCGGCTGCTATGTCAGCCCGACGCTGTTTGTCGGCGCCACCAACACAATGCGCATCGCCCAGGAGGAGATTTTTGGGCCGGTGCTGACCGCGATCTCGTTCAAGGACGAGGCGGAGGCTCTGGCGCTTGCCAACGACACGCAATACGGCCTGACCGGCTATCTCTGGACTTCCGACGTCACCCGCGCGTTCCGCTTCACCGACGCGCTCGACGCCGGCATGATCTGGGTGAACTCCGAGAATGTGCGGCATTTGCCGACGCCGTTCGGCGGCGTGAAAAGTTCGGGGATCGGCCGCGACGGCGGCGACTGGTCATTCGATTTCTACATGGAAACCAAGAACATCGCGTTCGCCACGGCGCCGCATTCCATCCAGAAGCTCGGCGGCTGACCGGAGACCCAAAGATGCCCCTACCCCAACCCAACCTCTACCCGGCTTTCAACATCGTACGGCTCAGCCACGTCGAGCTCGCCGTCACGGATCTGGCGAAGTCCCGCGCGTTCTATGTCGATACGCTCGGCCTGCAGGTGACCGACGAGACCAAAGATGCGATCTACCTGCGCGCGATGGAAGAACGCGGCCATCACTGCATCGTGCTCAGGAAAGGCCCGGTCGCGGAAGCGCGCGACCTCGGCTTCAAGGTCTTTTCCGATGAGGACCTCGACAAGGCCGCGCATTTCTTCGAGGGCAAGGGCCTGCCGGTGGAGTGGGTGGAGCGGCCTTACCAGTCGCGCACCTTCCGCACCCGCGATCCGCACGGCATCCCGCTCGAGTTCTATTCGAAGATGGAGCGGCTGCCGCCGATCCATCAGAAATACGCGCTCTACAAGGGCGTGAAGCCGCTGCGCATCGACCATTTCAACTGCTTCTCGCCGAACGTCGATCAATCGGTCGCGTTCTACAACGAGCTCGGCTTCCGCGTGACCGAATACACCGAGGATGCCGAGACCGGCAGGCTGTGGGCCGCCTGGACGCATCGCAAGGGCGGCGTGCACGACATCGCCTTCACCAACGGCCTCGGCCCGCGCCTGCATCACGTCGCCTTCTGGGTGCCGACGCCGCTCAACATCATCGACCTGCTCGACCTGATGGCCACCACCGGCTGGCTGCCGAACATCGAGCGCGGCCCGGGCCGGCACGGCATTTCCAACGCCTTCTTCCTCTACATCCGCGATCCCGACAACCACCGCATCGAGATCTATTGCTCGGACTACCAGACTGTCGACCCCGATCTGGAGCCGATCAAATGGGACCTCAAGGATCCGCAGCGTCAGACGCTGTGGGGCGCGCCGGCGCCGAAGAGCTGGTTCGAGGAAGGCAGCGTCTTTGCCGGGGTGAAGCCGCGTGCGTTCGATCTGGCGGCGTCGCCGATCGTGGCGCCCTAACTGTGTGCGGAGTTTCAGCATGAGCGCGGCGCGCCTCGCCACCTTCACCGTCGGCGGCAGGACGCGCTACGGCGCGATCACCGACAAGGGCGTCGTCGACCTTTCGGCGCGCCACACCCAATGGCCGACGCTGCGCGAGGTGATCGAGGCCGGCGCGTTGCGCCGGCTGGCGGAGGAGGCGGATGCCTTCGCGCCCGACTTCAAGGTTGAGGACATCGCCTACGAGATCCCGATCCCCTCCCCGGAAAAAATCATCTGCGTCGGCGTCAATTTTCCAGACCGCAACGAGGAGTACAAGGACGGACAGGCGGCGCCCTCCAACCCGTCGCTGTTCATCCGCTTCCCGCGGTCCTTCGTCGGCCATGGCGCGCCGCTGGTGCGGCCACCGGAATCGCCGCAGCTCGACTATGAGGGCGAGATCGTCATCGTCATCGGCAAAGGCGGCCGCCGCATCGCCGAGGCCGACGCGCTCGGCCACATCGCGGCGCTGTCGCTCTGCAACGAGGGCACGCTCCGCGACTGGGTGCGCCACGCCAAGTTCAACGTCACGCAAGGCAAAAATTTCGACAGTTCCGGTTCGATCGGCCCGTGGCTGGTGCCGTTCACCGACGAGGCGCAGATCGCCGACATCTCGCTTGTCACGCGTGTCAATGGCGAGGTCCGGCAGCAGGACCGCACCGGCCGCATAATCTTCTCCTTCCGCAAGATCATCGCCTACATCTCGACCTTCACCACGCTGGTGCCCGGCGACATCATCGTCACCGGCACGCCGACCGGCGCCGGCGCCCGCTTCGACCCGCCGATCTGGCTGAAGCCGGGCGACGTGATCGAGGTCGAGGCCGACGGCATCGGCCTGCTCCGCAACGGCGTGGTCGACGAAGGAGCTGGCCGATGATGACCGAAGCGCAGGTCGAGGATGCCGCGGCGAGGCTGTTCGAGGCCGAGCGCGAGCGCCGGCAGATCCGGCTGCTCAGCCTCAACTTTCCGCAAGCGACGATGGACGACGCCTACCGGGTGCAAGCGGCGCTGGTGAAGCGCAAGGTGGCGTCGGGGCTGGCCATCAAGGGCTGGAAGATCGGCCTGACGTCGAAGGCGATGCAATCGGCGCTCAGCATCGACATTCCAGACTCGGGCATTCTGTTCGACGACATGTTCTTCGAGGACGGCGGCACGGTTCCGGCCGGCCGCTTCATCCAGCCGCGCATCGAGGCCGAGATCGCCTTCGTCATGAAGGCGCCGCTCGCCGGCCCGGACGTGTCTGTCGACGACGTGCTCGACGCCACCGACCATATCACGCCGGCGCTGGAGATCCTCGACACCCGCATCGAGCGGGTGAACAAGGAGACCGGCAGGATCCGCACCTTCTTCGACACCATCTCGGACAATGCCGCCAATGCCGGCATCGTCGTCGGCGGCCGCTCGGCCGGGCCGCGCGAGGCGGACCTGCGCTGGATCGGCGCCATCGTGTCGCGCAATGGCGAGGTCGAGGAGACCGGGCTTGGCGCCGGCGTGCTCGACCATCCGGCGAAAGGCATCGCCTGGCTCGCCAACCGGCTGCATCAGTACGGCATGCGCATCTCCGCCGGAGAGGTGGTGCTGTCCGGCTCCTTCATCCGGCCAGTGGAATGCAGGCACGGCGACCAAATAGCCGCCGATTTCGGCCCGTACGGAACCATCCGCATCGCCTTCGCCTGACAGCGCCCATCCCGAAAGAAAAAAGGCCGGGCGCGAATGCGGCCCGGCCAGAAATGAAGGTCAAACCTTCAGAGGGGAACACCGTTCGGCGCAATGGGAGGAGAACGCCGAACGATATGTCCTATGTGGGCTTTGACCGGTGAGTTTGCGACGAACAGAATTCCAAATATCAGCCGAACCGCGAAATAATATCGCGCAAGCAGGACCGCGGCCTCAGCCAGCCGCTGCCGCCTCCAGCAGATCGGCATAGTGCCGGCGCGCCACATCCGGGTGGGAACGCAGGCGGCTCTTCAGCACATTGGTCCCGACGTCGCGAAACAGCGGATTGTCGGGGTCGCTTGCCGGACCGCGCGCCTCCGCCGCCAGGTCCTCGGGCAGGTCGAGCAGCGGGATCGTCGCGTCGAGCCGGGCGCTGAAGAAGAACGGCACCGAAATGCGCTCGACACCGGGCGGCGGCGTCACCACGCGATGGACCGTTGCCCGCAGATAGCCGTTCGAGGCCAGTTCGAGCAGCTCGCCGATGTTGACCACCAGCGTCTGCGGGATCGGGTCGACATTCACCCAATTGCCGTTGTACTCGACCTGCAGCCCCTTGTTCTCGTCCTGCAGCAGCAGCGTCAGGAAGCCGCCGTCCTTGTGCGCGCCGACGCCCTGGTCGTCGCCGGTGGCGTCGCGGCCGGGATAGCGCACGATCTTCATGCGATGGTTGGGTTCGTCGCGATAGATCGCATCGAAGGCGTCTTCCGGCTGGTCGAGCGAGAGCGCGAAGGCCTTGAGAAGGCGGATCGCCACCTGGGTCGCCTTGCTCTGCCAGGCAAGCAGCGCCGGTTTCAGCTCCGGCAGGGCGTGCGGCCACTGGTTCGGCCCCTGCAGCCGCGTCCAGGCCGGAATGCCCGGCCCCTGCGCGATCGTCGGCCGCTCGACGCCGATGTCGAGCTGCTCGCGCCAGTCGGCCTTGCCCTTGGTCAGCTCGCCGCCGGCGCGCGTATAGCCGCGGAACTGCGAGGATTTGACCATTTCGATCGCCAGCTTGTCGGCCTCCGGCAAGGCGAAGAACCGCCGCGAGGCATCGAGCACGTCGGAGATTTCCGAAGCCGATATGCCGTGGCCGGAGAGATAGAAGAAGCCGACGTCGCGCGCGGCCGTGCGCAGGTCGAACAGAAAGGTCCGCAGTTCCGAGGCGCCCTGGTCGAGGCGGTCGAGATCGAGCACGGGGATAATTCTGGCCATGGTCAGGCTCCTTTCGCGGCACTATGCGACCCCGCCCCACGATGCCATGCGCGCGGCCCTGGCCCAAGCAACGCACGATCCAATCTCGGCGCGAATGACGCAAAGCCGGCGCTGCATTCCGCTGTCGGCGGGCAAAGAACTTCCGGCCCTTCCGTCATGAGCGTCGATCCAGCCTGGCGACCAGCCGGTCGCCTGCCCACTGGATGCCGCAGACAAGGATGATCAGGACGATGACCACGGCGACCATGACGCTGGTCTCGAAGCGCTGGTAGCCGTAGCGGATGGCGAGATCGCCAAGCCCGCCCGCGCCGATGGCGCCGGCCATGGCCGAGGCGCCGACGAGCGTCACCAGGGTCACCGTGAAGCCGGCGACGATGCCCGGCAGCGCCTCCGGCACCAGCACCTCGCGGATGATCGTCCAGCGGTTGCCGCCCATGGCGCGCGCCGCCTCGATCAGTCCGTGGTCCACCTCGCGCAGCGACACTTCGGCGATGCGCGCGTAGTAGGGCGTGGCGGCGATCGACAGCGGCACGATGGCCGCCCAGGTGCCGATCGAGGTGCCGACGATCAGCCGCGTCAACGGGATCAGCGCCACCAGAAGGATGATGAAGGGAACGGAGCGGAAGCCGTTGATGACCGCAGCGAGGGCGCGGTTCAGCCACAGGCTTTCGGCGATGCCGCCGCGATCGGTGGCGACCAGCGCCAGGCCGAGCGGCAGGCCGAAGACCAGCGAGATGAGGCCGGAGGCTCCGGTCATCAGCACCGTTTCCCAGATCGAACGGAGGAGAAGCTCAAACAGAACCGGCGACATGGCCAAGCACCTCCACCCGCGCCTCGCGGGCCTCCAGGAACGCGATCAGTTTCGGCAGTCGATCGGCATCGTTGCCGGGCAGCGCGAGGAACAAAGTGCCGACAGGCTGCTGCTGGACATGATCGATACCGCCATGGACGAGGCGAAAAGGTCCCGGCACCGCAGTGGCGAGGTCCGACAGCAGCGGGCCGCGCGCGGCCTCGCCGGCGACATCGATCCTCAGGATCGTCTCGCAGCCGCCTGCCGGAACGAGCCGGCTGGCGATCTCATCAGGCAGTTGCGGCCGGATGCCGCCGAGCAGGCTCCTGGTGATCTCGGACCTCGGATCGGCGAAGACCGACCAGACCGGGCCTTCCTCGACGATCCGCCCGGCATCGATCACCGCGACGCGGTCGGCGATCGAGCGGATCACCTCCATCTCGTGGGTGATGAGCAGGATGGTGAGGCCGAGCCGCCGGTTGATGTCCTTGAGCAAAGCGAGGATCGATCGCGTCGTCTCCGGATCGAGCGCCGAGGTCGCCTCGTCGGACAACAGCAGCGCGGGGCGCGCGGCGAGCGCCCTGGCAATGCCGACACGCTGCTTCTGGCCGCCCGACAGCGCGGCCGGATAGGCTTTTGCTTTCTCCGACAAGCCGACGAGTTCCAGGAGCTCAGTCGCGCGCGCCAGACGCTCGGCCCTGGGCCGGCCCTCGATCTTGAGCGGAAGCGCCACATTGTCCTCGACGGTCTTGGCCGAGAGCAGATTAAAATGCTGGAAGATCATGCCGATGCGGCGGCGCAGCGGCTGCAGTTCGCGCTCGCCGAGCCGGCCGATCTCGCGGCCCTCGATGAACACCGCGCCGGAATCCGGCCGCTCCAGCCCGTTCAGGCATCGGATCAGCGTCGACTTGCCGGCGCCGCTGCGGCCGATAATGCCCAATATCTCGCCCTTGCGCACCGTCAGCGAGACGCCGTCGAGCGCCGGCGTCGCGCCAAAGCGCCGCTTCAGGTCGACGAGGCGGACGACATCTTCCCGATCTGCCGGAGGGCTGTGCGCCGGATCGGCCATTTCGGCCGTGACATGCTGGTTCATCTTTGTTTCCGTTTCAGCGATCCGCAAACGCGATGGCGGCCCGCCGAACAGCGGGCCGCCTGCTGCTGCAGCCAGGCGCCGATCAATAGGCGCTGATGCCGGTGCCCTTGTAGACCTTGTCGAATTCGGCCTTCACCGTTTCGTTCTGGTAGGAGGCGACCAGCGTCTTCACCCAGGGTTCGTTCTCGCTGCCGGCCTTGACGGCGATGAAGTTGCGGTAGGGATTGTCGGCCACCGGCTCCTGGGCAATGCGGTTGTCGGGACCGAGGCCGCTCTTCAACGCCCAGTCGGTGTTGACGACGGCGGCGTCGAGATCCTCGACCGAGCGGCCAACGATGCCGGCATCGAGTTCCTTGATGGCGACCTTCTTCGGGTTTTCCGAAATGTCGGCGGTGGTCGCCAGGATGCCGGTGCCGTCCTTCAGCTTGATCACCCCCTCGTTCTGCAGCACATGCAGGGCGCGGCCCTCGTTGGACGGATCGTTGGGCAGGCCGATGACGGCGCCTTCCGGCAGTTCGGCGACCTTGGTGTATTTCTTCGAATAGAGGCCGATCGGCCAGACGCCGGTATAGCCGACGGGGACGATGTGATAGCCTTGCGTCTTGATCTGATTGTCGAGATAGGGCTTGTGCTGGAAGGCGTTGGCGTCGATCTCGCCGCGTTCCAGCGCCTCGTTGGGCTGGGTGTAGTCGTTGAAGACGACGGTCTCGATGGTGAGGCCTTTCTCGGCCGCCTGGGCGACGACGACGCGCCAGACATCCTCGTCCTCGCCGCTGATGATGCCGACCTTGATCGCCTTCTTGTCCTCGGCGAAGGAGGGCGTTGGCGTTGCGAGGCCGACAACGGCAAGCGCCGAGGCAAGAAGCGCCGCAAGTCCGGCGCGCCTGGTGATTGACGTAACGAGAGTTTTTGAAGCGTTGCCGTGTCCGGACATGGTTCTTTCCTTGCGATCCCGAAATCGTATCGGCTTGGCGGAATGCGAAGCCTTAATGACAGCATCGGCAATGCTGGGCGTCCGATCAAAGAACTGCTTTTCTTCTCAGGAACCGAGCAGGAAATATTCTCTCAAAGATTTCACGACAGCGAGCACGCCCGCCGGGGTGCGGGTGAGCGGCGGGAGGCGCCGCCTGGAATCGGCGGCGCCGCCACGGTCGGGAAGTCAGAACGTCTCGACCCAGGGCCTGAGCTCGACCTCGAAGCTCCAGGCGCTGCGGTGCTGGCGGTGGACAGCGAGATAGGTCTCGGCGATCGCGTGGGGCGACAGGCGGCGATCCGGCCGGTCCGGCTCGGTCGCCTGTCCGGGCGGCTCGATCTGGCCGTCGATGATGAAATGCGCAACGTGGATGTTCTTTGGGCTGAGCTCGCGCGCCATCGACTGCGCCAGTCCGCGCAGGCCGAATTTCGGCATGGCGAAACCGGCCGATCCGGAAAAACCCTTGAGGCTGGCGGTGGCGCCGGTGAACAGGATCGAGCCGGAACCGCGCGCCAGCAGCCGCCGCGCCGCCTGCTGGCCGACGAGGAAGCCGCCATAGGCGCCGACCAGCAGCGCTTGTTTCACCGCGTCCGGGTCGAGCTCGGCGATCGGTCCGCGCGTGCGTCCGCTGGCATTGAAGACGGCAAGCGCAAGAGACCCCGCCTTGTCGGCGGCCTCGAACAGGCTGGCCACCGACGCAGCATCGGCAACGTCGGTCTCGACGGCCAGCGCGCCGGTTTCTTCGACCAGCGAGGCGAGCTTGCCGGTGTTGCGGGCGGCCAGCACCACCCGAAAGCCTTCCTTGGTCAGGAGACGCGCCAGCGAGGCGCTCAAGCCCTGCCCCGCGCCTGCGATCACCGCCACATCGGTTGCCATGTTGTCCTCCTTGCAAACGTCTTTCCGCCTGCAGCGTCGCGCCTTCGACGACAAGAGGCAAGAAAGCCTGCTCCGGTGCCTGCGTCAGGAGGACGTGGATACCAAAGGCCTGCCTCGCAAGAAGCTGGCATGCAAATCCGAACGGCCTGGCTCAACCCGGGTTGCGCGACTTACTAGGACCGTTCCGCCTTCAGCACCGAGACCGCCGCCTCGCTGTTGTGGATATGGTCGTTGGCGTCGGGCTGGCGCTGCACCAGCAGCAGGAAGAGAAGGTCGGTCAGGGTCAGCTGCGCGTCGCGCGCGGTGATCGAGGAGGAACGGGCGCGCTCCTCGTCGGCGATGGTGTAGAGGCGGATGTTGGCGACGCGGCTCAGCGGATTGTCGTGCAGGCCGGTGACGGCGATCACGGTGGTGCCGCGCTTGCGGGCAAGCTCGGCGATGCGCAAGGTCTCGATGCTGGCGCCGGAATGGGAGAGCGCGAACAGCACGTCCTCCGGCCCAAGCGTCGAGACATTGGCCATCTGGATGTGGCTGTCGCTGTCGTGCAGCACATTGCGGCCGAGCTTCATCAGCTTGTAGGAGAAATCGCGCGCCACCAGCGAGGAGGCGCCGACGCCGACCAGATGGATGCGGCGCGCGCCATCGAGCAGGTCCAGCGCCCGGGAAAGTATCCGCTCGCTGTTGGCGGCAACGGTCTGCTGCATCGACAGAAGCTTGCTGCCGATCAGCTTCTTGAGGATGACCTGATGGCCGTCGCCGACCTCGATCGAACCGTGGATGACGCCGGCCGGCACCTGCCATTCCTGCGCCTTGGCCTCGCTGACGGCAAGCTTCAGCTCCTGATAGCTGGCATAGCCGAGCTTCTGGCTGAACTTGACGACGCTCGACTGGCTGCGGCCGATCTCGGCCGCGAGCGCCGCCGTCGACAGGCGCAGCATCTGATCGGGATTGTCGACGATGTAGCGGCCGATCTCGCGATCGCCCTGCGCCATCGTCTCGAGCTTGGCCTCGATCTTCTTCAGGACGGACATCGAGTTCCCTTGCGCTGGTCACCAGCCGCCCATCGCGGTTGGCAATGCCTTAGCATGGAATAAATTATTCCAATTTCAATTGACAGCCAAGAATGGTCGATCGAGTGTCAATGGAAGCGGATCGAACCGGGAGTCGGCATGGACAAATTGCGGATCATCGGCGGAAAGCGACTTGAAGGCGCGGTGACGATCTCGGGCGCCAAGAACGCGGCGCTGCCGCAGATCGCGGCGGCACTGCTCAGCCCCTATCCGCTGCAGCTGACCAACCTGCCTTCCGTCACCGACGTCGAGAACATGCTGGGCGTCGTCGGCCTGCACGGCGCCGTGGTCACCAGGTCCGCGCACGCGGCGACGATAGACGCCAGTGCCGCCGTTTCCGCGGAAACGTCCTATGATACGGTCAGAAAAATGCGCGCCACCGTGCTGGTGCTGGGGCCGCTGCTTGCCCGCTTCGGCCATGCCAGGGTGTCGCTGCCGGGCGGCTGCGCCATCGGTGCCCGGCCGGTCGACATGCATGTCGCGGCGCTCGCCGCGCTCGGCGCCGCAATCGGCATCGAAGGCGGATCGATCGTCGCCTCGGCGCCGAAGGGCCTCGCGGGCGCGCGCATCGTACTCAGCTCGCCCTCGGTCGGCGCGACCGAAACGGCGATGATGGCGGCGACGACGGCCAAGGGCGAGACGGAGATCCTCAACGCGGCGCGCGAGCCGGAAGTGGCGGACCTTGCCTCCTGCCTCAACGCCATGGGCGCGCGCATCGAGGGCGCCGGCACGCACCGCATCCTGATCGAGGGCGGCACCAGCTGGCGCGCCGCCACGCATGACATCATCCCCGATCGCATCGAGGCTGGCACCTATGCGGTCGCGGCGGCCATCACCGGCGGCCAGCTTGAGCTCACCCATGCCAGGTTGGAGCACATGGCATCGGTGGTGCAATTGCTGGAGGCCGCCGGGGTGAAAATCTGGCCAGGCGATCGTGGGCTGATCGTGTCGCGCGACGGACCGCTCAAGGCGGTCGACGTCACCACCGAGCCCTATCCGGGATTTCCGACCGACCTGCAGGCGCAGTTCATGGCGCTGATGTGCTGTGCCGACGGCGCCTCGCTGTTGCGCGAGACGATCTTCGAGAACCGTTTCATGCACGTGCCGGAGCTGACGCGGCTCGGCGCCAACATCAAGCTGCAGGGCACGACGGCGCTGGTGCGCGGCGGCGAAAAGCTGCGAGGCGCCCAGGTGATGGCGACGGATCTGCGCGCCTCGGTCTCGCTGGTGCTGGCGGCGCTGGTGTCGGAAGGCGAGACGATCATCAACCGCGTCTACCATCTCGACCGCGGCTATGAGCAGCTCGACCGCAAGCTGCGTCTCTGCGGCGCCGAGATCGAGCGGATCAGCAGATGAGCGCCGACGCGGGCTCGCCGCATTTCTTCCTCGGCGTCGACGGCGGCGGCACCGGCTGCCGGGCCCGCATCGAGGACGAGGCGGGAAACGTTCTCGGGCAAGGCCTGTCCGGCCCGGCGACGACGCGGCTCGGCATCGAGCTGGCCTGGGCCTCCGTCTCGCGGGCCTTCGGTGCGGCGATCGACGAGGCCGGTTTCGGGCCGGCGGAGATCGCCCGGATCCGCGCCGGCATCGGCCTCGCCGGCATCGGCCGCAAGGGGGCGCTGGAGGCGCTCAAGGCGATCGCGCATCCTTTCGCCAGCATCGCTTTCGTCAGCGACGGGGTCGGGGCCTGCCTTGGCGCGCATTCGGGCCAGGACGGCGCCATCGTCATTGCCGGCACCGGCTCGATCGGGCTCGGCTTCGTCGACGGGCGCGACCTGCGCGTCGGCGGCTACGGTTTTCCGATCTCGGACGAAGGCAGCGGCGCCGATCTTGGCCTCAAGGCGGTGCGGCTTGCCCTGCGCGCCCATGACGGACGCTACGAGCGGACGGCGCTGCTCGCCGAAGTCATGCAGCGCTTCAAGGACGATCCGATGGAGGCCGTCGCCTGGATGGACCGCGCCAGCGCCACCGACTACGCGGCGCTGGCGCCGATGGTGATCCGCCATGCCGACCAGGGCGACGCGGCCGGGCGGCGGATCGTGCAGAGCGCGGCCGAGCAGGTCGACACTTTCGTGCGGGTGCTGTTCGACAAGGGCGCGCCGCGGGTAACGCTGCTCGGCGGCCTGTCCAGCCCGCTCGAGCCGTGGCTCGCGCCCGACGTGCGCCGGCGTCTGAAGCCCGCCGACGGCGATGCCGTTTCGGGAGCGATCATCCTGGCCAAAAGGTCCCTCGCCGGTCGCTGACGCGTCTCGTCGATAGGAATAATCTATTCCACTCTGCCGTTGACACTGCGAATATTGAATTCTAAAAAGTTAACGAAGCAGAACCGGCCACAAATATGAGCGCCAATGCCGCGACCGCGGCACTGGTCGGCGTCCGGTGCTGCAACAGATTCCCTGCCAAAAGGCAGCGTTTGAAAGCAAGCGGATGAGCGAACACGGCTTGATGTCCGAGCTGGAGCGGTTGGTTTCCGAGGACCGGAACCCGCGCACGATGGACATCGACCTGTTGCCCACCGCCGACGTGTTGCGCCGGATCAATGACGAGGACAAGGGCGTCGCCGCCGCCGTCGAGAAGGTCATCCCGGAGATAGCGATGGCCGTCGACCGGATCGTGCAAGCCTTCCAGAAGGGCGCGCGGCTGATCTATGTCGGCGCCGGCACCAGCGGCCGGCTGGGCGTCCTCGACGCCTCCGAATGCCCGCCGACCTTCGGCGTTCCCGAAGATATGGTGATCGGCCTCATCGCCGGCGGTGCCGAAGCGCTGGTGCGCGCCGCCGAAGGCGCCGAGGACGATCCGAAGCAGGGCGCGGAGGACCTGCGGGATATCGTCCTCACCGCCGACGACGTGGTGGTCGGCATCGCCGTCAGCGGCCGCACGCCCTACGTCATTGGCGGGCTCAACTACGCCAAGGACGTGGGCGCGACGACGGTGGCGCTGTCCTGCAATCCGCGCTCGACCATTGCCGGCATTGCCGACATCGCCATCTCGCCGGTCGTCGGTCCGGAGGTGCTTACCGGCTCGACCCGGCTGAAGTCGGGCACCGCGCAGAAGCTGGTCCTCAACATGCTGACCACCGCCAGCATGATCCGCATCGGCAAGAGCTACCAGAACCTGATGGTCGACCTCAATCCGTCCAACAAGAAGCTGGTGGCGCGGGCCGTCCGCATCATCATGCAGACGACCGGCTGCACGGCGCAGCAGGCACGGCAGGCGCTGGAGGCGACGGGCAAGGACGTGAAGCTGGCGATCCTGATGGTGATTACCGGCATGGGCGTGGAAGATGCGCGCGAGGCGCTCGGCAAGGCGGGAGGGTTCCTGCGCAAGGCGATCAGCGAAAAGACGGCGTGAAGCCGCACGAGAAAACTGGGCCGACAGTCCGGGGCGCCTGCCCCTTTGAAGCGGTCCGCGGAATTGCAAAGCAAGGTCGAACGAAATGGGAGACGACAATGGTCAAGCATCTGACGAGGAAACTGGTTTCGGGCATGGCGCTTGCGGCGCTGGTCGGCATCGCCGCCGCGCCGTTGGAGGCAAGTGCGGCAACGCTGCACATGGCCTGGGCGCAGGACGCCACCGGGCTCGATCCGCACAAGCAGACCGCCTTTTCGTCCCTGAGGCTCTTGGAGCTGGTCTATGAACCGCTGGTCAGGGTCGATGCCAGCCTGAAGATCGTGCCGGCGATCGCCGATAGCTGGCAGTTCTCGGCCGACGGCAAGGAACTGAGCTTCAAGCTCAACCCGAAAGCCAAGTTCCAGAATGGCGCCGCTGTCACCTCGGCCGACGTGAAGGCCTCGTTCGAGCGCATCCTCGACGAGAAGACCGGGGCGGCTGCCCGCGCCAATTTCCTGTCGATCGCCAGCATCGACACGCCCGATCCGGCGAGCGTCGTCTTCCATCTGTCGCAGCCGGACGTGCCGCTGCTGACGGCGATGAGCGACGTCAACGCGGCCATCGTTCCGGCCAGCGAGATCGCCGCCGGCTCGATAGGCACCAAGGCGATCGGCTCGGGCCCGTTCAAGCTCGATAAATGGGACCCCAACGCCAAGGAAGTGCTCAGCGCCAACAAGGACTGGGCCGGCGGCGCCACCGGCGTCGACGGCATCGAGATCAGCGTGCTGCCGGACGAGACGGCGATCCTGGCGGCGATGCGCACCAAGCAGATCGACTTCGCGCTGCTCAACGACCCGCTGGTCGCCACGCTGGTGCCGAAGGAAGCCAGCCTGCAGCTCAACCGCGTGCCGGTGCTTGCCTATCACGTGCTGCAGCTCAACCCGTCGCGCAAGCCGATGACCGAGCTGAAGGTGCGGCAGGCGATCTCCTGCGCCATCGACCGGCAGGAGGTGCTGGACACCGCCTCGCTCGGCGAGGGCAAGGTGACCGGGCCGCTGACCATTCCCTCGATGGCCACCGATCCCGGCCAGCTGTTCTGCTACAAGCGCGACGTCGAGAAGGCGAAGAAGCTGATGGCCGAAGCCGGCTTTGCCGACGGCTTTTCGGCGACCGTGATCGGCGCCACCGGCGAGCCGCCGACGGCGGCGGCGGAAGCCCAGGTCATCCAGTCGCAGCTCGCCGAGATCGGCGTCAAGCTCGACATCAAGATGATGGAGCTCAACGTTTACGTCGACGCCTGGCTGAAGGGCGATTTCGACATGGCGGTGGCGCTCAATGGCGGCAGGGCCGACCCCTACACAATGTACAACCGCTACTGGACCAAGGCCGGCAATCTGCAGAAGGTGGCCAATTACATCGACGACACGCTGGACAGCCAGATGCAGAAGGGCCGCGCCGAGACCGATCCGGAAAAGCGCAAGGCGATCTTCGCCGAGTTCGAAAAGCACATCGCCGAGGTTTCGCCGTGGATCTGGCTCTACACCTCCTACAGCTACACGGCGCAGCAGAAGAACGTCGCGGGATTCGTGCCGACGCCGACCGGCACGCTGTTCAGTCTGAGCAAGGTCACCATCCAGCAGTGATGGCCGGCGGACGAGAGGTGTTCTTCGCGTGACCTATCTGCTCAGGCGCCTGGCGGTGTTTCCTCTCGTTTTGATCGGCGTCTCCATCGTCGTGTTCGTCGCCATCCGGATGGTTCCGGGTGACGCGATCACGGCGATGCTGGGCACCGAGGCGGGGCTTCTGACGCCGCAGCAGCGCGCTGCGCTGGCCGCCTATTTCGGCATCGACCAGCCCTGGTTCGTCCAGTACGGGCGCTGGCTGCTCGGCTTGCTGCACGGCGATCTCGGCATCTCGACGACCTATGGCAGGCCGGTGCTCGACGTCATCCTCGAGCGCTTCCCGCTGACGCTCGAACTGGCGCTGCTGTCGATGCTGATCGCGCTTGTGGTCGGCGTGCCCGCCGGCGTCTTTGCCGCCACGCGCAACGAGAAGCTCTCCGACCTCGGCGTGCGCGTCGCCGCCATGATCGGCCAGTCGACGCCGAACTTCGTGCTGGCGCTGCTGATCATCTACACGCTGTCGGCCGGCTTCGGCGTGCTGCCGGCGATGGGCGAGTTCGCGCCGCTGTGGCAGGATCCGCTGCGCAATCTCGGCCAATTGATCCTGCCCGCCATCACGCTCGGCTTCGCCTTCGCCGCCTCGGTCACCCGCATCTCGCGCTCGGCCATGCTCGACGTCTTGAGCGACGACTATGTGCGCACCGCCCGCAGCAAGGGCGCCTCGGCGCGCAGCGTCATCTGGCGCCATGCCTTGCCCAACGCGCTGATCCCGGTGGTGACGCTGAGCGGCATCGAATTCGGCTATCTGCTCGGCGGCGCAGTCATCGTGGAGCAGATCTATGCGCTGCCCGGCCTCGGACGGCTGGTGCTCGACGCGATCCTGCAGCGCGACTATGCGCTGGTGCAGGGATGCGTGCTGTTCATCGCCTTCAACTTCATGATCGTCAATCTCCTGGTCGACCTCGCCTATGCCGCGCTCGATCCGCGCATCCGGCTGGGGGAGAATTGATGCGCATCCTCAAAGCCATCTTCGCGCATACCAGCGGCCGCATCGGCGGTTTCATCGTCGGGCTCTATCTCCTGCTTGCCGTGCTTGGCCTGCTCGGGCTGACGCCGCACGACCCGCTGACGCAGTACCGTGTCGACCGCCTGCACGCGCCAGGCGCCGCCTACTGGATGGGCACCGACCTGTTCGGCCGCGACGTCGCGAGCCGGCTGATGATGGGCATCGGCCAGTCCTTCACCGTCGCCTTCTTCTCGGTGGCTTTCGCCACGCTCGCCGGCACCGTCCTCGGCCTCGCTGCGGCCTGGTTCGGGCGCCGCTGGGACGGCGTGCTGATGCGGATCATGGACGTGCTGCTCGCCTTCCCGGCGATCCTCCTGGCACTGCTCATCGTCGCCGTCGCCGGTCCCGGCACCTGGACCAGCGTGCTTGCCATCGGCATCGTCTACACGCCGATCTTCACGCGCGTGGTGCGCGGCCCGGCGCTGTCGCTCAGGGCGCGCGAATTCGTCGACGCCGCGCGCACCTTCGGCAGCAGTTCAAGCTACATCCTGACCAGGCACCTGCTGCTCAATCTGGTCGCGCCGCTGACCGTCCAGGTGACGCTGGCGCTGGCCTGGGCGCTGCTCACCGAAGCCGGCTTGAGCTTCCTCGGTCTCGGCACGCAGCCGCCCGCAGCCTCGCTCGGCCTGATGCTGAGTGACAGCCGCAATCTTATGGAAACGGCGCCGTGGCTGATGATCTTCCCGGGCATCGCCATCATGATCAGCATCCTCGGCTTCAACCTTTTGGGCGACGCCCTGCGCGACATTCTCGATCCGAAGATGCGGAGGGCGATCGCGTGATCCCGCTGCTTTCCGTATCCGATCTCAGCGTCGGCTTCGGCCGCAAGGCCGAGGCCTATGAAGTTGTCCGTGGCGTGAGCTTCGAGCTCGCCGACGGCGAGACGCTCGCCATCGTCGGCGAGAGCGGCTCCGGCAAGTCGGTCACCGCGCTGTCGATCAACCGGCTCGTCGATTTCGGCGGCGGCAAGATCACCAGCGGCTCGATCCGGCTGAGGCGCGGCGACGGCGGCGTTCTCGATCTAGCGCGAGCGGCCGAACCGCAACTGACGAAGATCCGCGGCGCCGAGATCGGCATGATCTTCCAGGAGCCGATGACCTCGCTCAATCCGGTGCTGAGCATCGGTACGCAGATTGCGGAATCGTTCCGCCTGCATCGCGGCCTGACCGGCCGCCAGGCGATGGCCGCCGCCAAGGATGCGCTCGACCGGGTACGCATCCCCGATGCGGCGCGGCGGCTGAAATACACGCCGAACCAGCTTTCCGGCGGCATGCTGCAGCGGGTGATGATCGCCACGGCGCTTGCCTGCAATCCGCGCCTGCTGATCGCCGACGAGCCGACGACGGCGCTCGACGTGACGGTGCAGGCGCAGATCATGGCGCTGCTGGCCGAGCTGAAGCGCGAGACCGACATGTCGATGATCTTCATCACCCACGATATCGGCCTCGTCGCCGGCATCGCCGACAAGGTGATGGTGATGCAGAACGGACAGGCCGTCGAACAGGGCGAGCTGAACCAGATCCTCGACCATCCGCGGCATGCCTATACGCAGCATTTGCTGCACGCCGTGCCGCATTTCGCCAGCGGCAAGGCAACGCGTTCGGACGGGCGGCGCGAGAAGGCGCCTGACGCCGAGCCGGCGCTCAAGGTCGACGGGCTTGCCGTGCGCTATCCGGTCAGGAGCGGCCTGTTCGGGCGCGCCACCGGCGCAGTGCATGCCGTCGACGGCGTCGATTTCGAGCTGATGCCGGGCGAGACGCTGGCCATTGTCGGCGAGAGCGGCTCCGGCAAGTCGACCACGGCCCGCGCGGTGCTAGGCCTGGTGCGCTCGACGCGCGGCAGCTTTTCGGCCAGCGTCCGCAAGGCCGCCGCCGGGCAGAGCGCACTGCCGATCCAGATGGTGTTCCAGAACCCCTATGCTTCGCTCAATCCCCGACTGACGATCGAGAGCATCCTCGCCGAACCGGTGATCGCCAGCGGCGGCCGCGTGAATGCAGAGACGCGGGCGAGGATGACGACGCTGCTGAAGCGCGTCGGCCTGCCGGAAAACAGCCTGGAGCGCTATCCGCACGAATTCTCCGGCGGTCAGCGGCAAAGGCTGTGCATAGCGCGCGCGTTGATGCTCAACCCGTCCGTCGTCGTGCTCGACGAAGCGGTTTCGGCGCTCGACGTCTCGGTACAGGCTCGGGTGCTGGAGCTTCTGGTCGACCTGCAGCGCGAATTTGGCCTGGCCTATCTGTTCATCTCGCACGACATGGCCGTGGTGGAACGCATCGCGCACCGGATCGCCGTGATCTATGCCGGCCAGATCGTCGAGATCGGCGATGCGAAGTCGGTGCTGTCGGCGCCCAGGCATGCCTACACGAAGAAGCTCATCGCGGCGGTGCCGACCATCGAGCGGCGGCGCCAGCGTTTCGAACTGGACACGCGGCAAGTGCCGTCGCTGGTGCGGCCGCTGGGGTTTGAACCGGGGCCAGCAAAGTGGGATGTGTTTGGGTCGGATCACAGAGTGAGGATCGAGGGGTGAAGGATAGCGCTCAAAGATGCGCAGGCTTGGCGGGACAGCACTCCCCTCCGGCCTGCCGGCCAGAGGGGTGTGGGACGGATCGCTGCCTCTCCGATGGAGGCCGATATTGACCGCCCTCGCCGAGCTCTTCACTCACGCCTTCGCGCCGCTCGAAACCGCGGTGAACGAGGGCCGCATTCCGGGCGGCGTGTTAGGGATTGTCGAGCGCGGCGGCGCCCGCGTTGTGCGTGCAACAGGCCTCGCCCAACGCGTGCCCGAACCCAGGCCCATGCATGAAGGAACCTGGTTCGATCTCGCCTCCCTGACCAAGGTCATCTTCACCACGCCGCGCATTCTCAAGCTGGCGGAGGATGCCGTCATCGACCTCGACACGCCGTTGATCTCGGCGCTGCCGGACCTGCGCCAATATGACGAGAAGGCGTGGGAGCGAAAGGTAACGTTTCGCCAGTGCCTCGGCCACCAGACGCCGTTTCCGGCCGTCGCGCCCATATACACCTATGGCCGCGATCCCGACCTCTTGCGCGCCTTCATCCTGCAGCGCGAATGGCAGGCCGGCATGCCGGTCTATTCCGACATCAACTTCATCCTGCTCGGCTTCGCGATGGAGCGCCTGTCGGGCAAGAGGATCCGCGCCATGGATCCCGGTCCGGGCTTCGCCTTCTCGGCCGCGCCGGACCAGGCGGCGGCGACGGAAGACTGCACCTGGCGCCACCGCGTGCTCTCAGGCGAGGTGCATGACGACAATTGCTCGGCGCTCGAGGGCGCCGGCCATGCCGGCCTGTTCGGCACGGCTGCCTCGGTCCTCGATTTCGCGCAAGGGCTGCTCGACGGCACCGGCGCCTCGCCGGCCTCGATCGCGCTGATGCGGGCGCCGCTGTCGGCCACCCGCACCCATGGCTGGGAACGCCCTTACGAAGGCTGGTCCGGCGGCGGGCTCTGCAGCCCCGGCACGATCGGCCATACCGGCTTCACCGGCACCGGGCTGTGGATCGACTTCGACAAAGGCAGGGCCTGGACCTTGCTCACCAACCGGATCCATCCGACACGTCATTTCAACAGCGGAATCGCCGCGCTTCGCCAGGCTGTCGGCGATCGGATCAACGAGGACTAGCAACCCATGCAACCAATCTGGGCCGTCGGCCTGATGACCGGCACCGTGCTTGACGGCAATATCGACGTCGCGCTGATCAGGACCGACGGCGAGCGGATCGCCGATTTCGGCACCTATGCGCTGGCGCCCTACTCGCAATCGATCCGTACCCTGCTGGAGGAGACGCTGCTGAAGGCGCGCGCGTGGAACTTCACCGGACCGGAACCGGCGATCTTCCGCGAGGCCGAGGAGGCGCTGACGCGCGCGCAATCGGCGGCCGTGAAGGACCTTGTCGAAAGCCATGGCCTGACCATGGCCGATATCGGCGTCGTCGGCTTCCACGGCCAGACGGTGCTGCATCGCGCGCCGGAGGCCGGCCGGCTCGGCCAGACCCGCCAGCTCGGCGACGGCGAGCTGATGCACTCGATCCTCGGAACCAAGGTCGCCTACGACTTCCGCTCGGCCGACATGCGCGCCGGCGGACAGGGCGCGCCACTGGCGGCTGCCTATCACACCGCGCTGCTGCGCGCGGCGGATGCCAGCGGCGACATGGCGGTGCTCAATCTCGGCGGCGTCGCCAACATCACCTGGTGGGACGGCAAGGACAATGTCGTCGCCTTCGACACCGGACCGGCCAACGCGCCGCTCAACGATTTCATCAAGGCAAAGGGGCTTGGCGACATGGATCGCGACGGCGCGCTGGCGCGCGCCGGCACGGTGGACGAGGCGCGGCTCGCAAGGCTGCTGCAACATCCCTATCTGACCAAGCCCTATCCGAAATCGCTCGACCGTTTCGACTTCACCGCCGCGATGGCCGAAGGCCTCGGCGCCGAGGATGGCGCAGCCTTGCTGACCGCCTTCACCGCCGCCGCCGTCGGCAAGGCGCTCGACCTTCTGCCGCATCGGCCGAAACGGCTGGTGGTCAGCGGCGGCGGCCGCCACAACCCGACGATGATGGCGATGCTCGCCAGCCGTTCCGGCGTCGAGGCCGTGCAAGCCGAGACGCTGGGCTGGAAGGGCGACGCGGTCGAGGCGGAGTGTTTTGCGTTCCTGGCGGTGCGGGTGCTGCGCGGCCTGCCGATCAGTTTTCCGAGCACGACCGGCGTGCCGCAGCCGATGCGCGGCGGGAAGCTCGCCGGGTAGGTTTTGGTTGACGCAATTCCGGACCGCCGATCAGGCGGCAGTCAGGCTCTTCTGCAGGAAGATGCGGCTGCGGCCGATGGGGAAATCGGGCAGCGTGCCGAACCGCTGGTAACCCTGGCGCTCATAGGCCCTCGCCGCCTTGGGATTGAAGGTGTCGATCCAGGCGCCGTGGCAGCCGCGCGCCACCGCCTCCTGTTCGGCCGCCTGCAGCATCTGGCCCGCCATGTGCTGGCCGCGCAGGCTCTCGTCGACCCACAGCCATTGCACGAAGAGCCAGCCCCAGGCGGTGTAGCCGGAGATGCCGGCGACGACCTTGCCAGCCTCGTCGCGAACGAAGACGGCGAGCGCCTTTCGGCCCGAGGCGCCGACATCGGCGTCGTTGAAGGCCGTGAGTTGCTCGCCGAGGAAGGCGAGTTCCTGCGCCGAAGGATCGGCGGTGGTCTCAAGCGTCGTCTTCATCGCTTCGTCCAGTTCGGTTCCATTTGCCAGCCTTAGCGAAGGACCGAACAGGGACGCAAGCTTACTGCTGGGCAGTGCCTGCCGAGCGCCATGCCGCCGCCGAAGCGGCGACCAGCATCAGCAGGGCCGCGATCACGGCGCAATTGGCGAAGCCGAGGCTCGTATAGAGCGGGCCGAAGCCGGCGGTGCCGATGGAGACGGCGAGATAGGTGACGGAGCTGTTCAGGCCCATGATGGTGCCGCGCTGCGTGGGGTCGAGCGCGGTCAGGCGCATCACCAGGACGTTCAGCCCGAAATGGTTGGCAAGGCCCCAGAGGGCGATCGTCGCCATGAGCAGGCCGAAGCTGCCGCTGGCGGTGGCCATGGCGACATAGACGGCCGCCACCAGCAGATAGGCGAACGGCATGACGCGCCGGGCGCCGAGGCGGTCGATGACGCCGTCGAGCAGTGCCGCCGCGCCAAAGCCGAAACCATAGGCGAGTGCCGCCAGGCCATTGGCGCTGACCGGCTCGCCGAGGCCCTGGTGAAGGTGATCGCCGAGATAGCCGTAGACGCCGTAGAAGGCGGTCATGAAGGCGCCGCAGGCGATCAGCAGCGGCAGGATGCCGGGAACGGCGAGGGCGCCGAGCGGCGAAGGCGCCGGGCCGCTTTTCTTGCTGTCGCGCAGCGAACTCATTGTCAGGCCGACGACGGCGGTCGCGGCCAGGAGCGCGACGGCGGCGAAGACGGCGCGCCAGTGCACGAGATCGGCAAGCACGGCCGACAGCGAGACGCCGGCCACCATGGAGAGCGTCCAGCCGGTCAGCACGACGCCGATGGTGCCGCTTTCGCGGCCGGGCGGCGCGATCGCCGCCGAACTCGCGTAGATCGCCGGCATGGCGACGCCGGCGGCGATGCCGGCGACCAGCTGGGCCGCGACCAGCGCCGTCACCGTCGGTGCCAGCGCGCTGGCGACCAGGGCCAGCGCCAGCAGCAGCAATGCGCCCTGCAGCATGCGGCGCGCGCCCACCCGGTCGATATAGCGGGCAAGGAAGAGCGCGCTGGCCGAGGTGCCGAGGCCAAAGGCAGCGGCCGCGCTCATCACCGCCGGCACGCTCGTCCCGAACGAGGTCGCCACGGCGGGCGCGATCGGGCCGAGAACCAGCGAGTTGGAACCGATGACGGCGATGCAGCCGGTCAGGAGATAGGCGAGCGCCGGGATCGGCGGCCGGGGCGCCGCCACCAGAATTGCTGATTGATCACTGTTCGACATATGCTCATAATGGCCGTATTTAATTCGGCATCAATGAGGAATTCCGATATGGATGAAGAAACAGATGGCATTCAGCGGAACAGGCAGCCTACCCGCGATATCGACCCTATCGACCGAAAGATATTAGGCATCCTGGTCGACGACGCGACCATCAGCTACGCCGAGCTCGGCGATCGCGTCGGCCTGTCGCCGCCGGCGGCGCATGAGCGGGTGAAGCGCCTCAAGCGCAGCGGCGCCATCCGCGCCACGGCGGCGATCATCGATCCCAGAGCGGTGAAGAAGCCGCTGCTCGCCTTCGTGCATATCGACACCAGGGGCTGGGGCAAGACGCCGGAGCTGATGGCGGTGTCCGAATTCCCCGAAGTCGAGGAGATCCATACGGTGGCCGGCGACACCTGCATGCTGCTCAAGGTCCGCACCGAGGACACGCGCGCGCTGGAGGGATTGCTGTCACGGCTTTACGAAACGCCGGGCGTCACCTCGACGCGCAGCTATGTGGTGCTGTCGACGTATCTCGAGCGGCCGGTGCAGCCCGGCATCACCCAGGAATGGCCGGCGCCCCGGCATATGGCGACGCCGGTCTACTAGAGCATGATGCCGAAAAGTGTGAAGCGGTTTTCGGGCGACATCATGCTCTATTTCTCTGATTTAGAGCCGGATTCAGATTTCAGGTCGATTCGACCTGAAATCATCCGGCTCTAGGCGTTACCCTCACTGAAAGCTGCACACGCTTCTGCACAAAATTTACGCATGCAATAATTTCTCATAACGCGTTGAAACTTGAAAACTTGTCTGTAAAGTTTCACCTTGCAGGTGCGCGCCGGCGCGCTCTAAGTAGGTGCCGGGGCAGTCGCATGGAACCGAGGATTCTTCGGATGTCCATGCCGCGAGGGTTGGAATGGCGATGACGCACAAGACCATGGAGGATTTCGCCCGTTCCTGCGGCGTCTCCAGACCGACGCTGTCGAAATATTTCGACGATCCGACCAGCGTCAAGCCGGCGACCAGAAAGCGCATCGAGGAGGCGCTGCGCTCCTCCGACTATCAGCCGAATCTGTTCGCCCGCAACCTCAACCGCAAGCGCACCCGCAGCATCGGCATCGTCGTGCCGACGGTGACCGACCCGTTCTATTCGGAAATGGTCAGCCGCATCGAGCTTCGGCTGCGCGACGAAGGCTATTGGCCGATCGTCATTTCCTCGCACGGCTCGACCGAGCTCGAGGTCGAGGCGACGCGGACCATCCTGTCCTTGAAGGTCTCCGGCGCGCTCGTCGCGCCGCTCGGGCGGCGCTCCGATCACCGCACGCTGGAGAAGCTGACGCAGGCCATCCCGATCGTTTATTTCGACACTTATCTCGATGGCGGCACGCCCTTCGTCGGCAACAACAACACGCAGAGCGTCGCGACGATCGTCGAGTATCTCTGCCGATCGGGCGACGCGCCGGTCTATTTCGACATCCCGCATGTCAACCACAACTCGCCCGAACGGCTGGCCAGCTATGTCGCCTCGATGAAGCGGCTCGGGCATGAGCCGATCGTCATAGGCAATACCAGGGACTACACTTGGGATTTCGAGCGGATCGGCTACGAACAGACCGAGAGGATGCTCGGCAGTGGCGGCCTGCCGGGCAAGACCATCCTGTGCAACAACGATCGTCTCGCCTTCGGCGTGATGGCGGCCGCCTTCTCGAAGGGGATCAAGGTCGGCCGCAAGGCGGACTGCGACCTCAGGGTCGCGGCGCATGACGATCATCCGCTCAGCCGCTACACCTGCCCCGGCCTCACCACCATGGCGCAGGACTTCGCCGCCATGGCCGGGCGCAGCGTCGAAACGCTGCTGGGGCTGCTCAACGAGGACGGGACGGCGGTGGCGCCCAAGGTCAATCTCGACGCGACGCTGGTGATGCGCCAGTCGGCGTGACCTGAACCTCGACAGACCCGACCCAACTCAACCGGGATCGAAGCTCCGCCAGGCGGCGACCGCCGCCTCGACAGCCTGCCGCGATGCCGGGCCGTGGCGGCCCATCGAGACGAAGCCGTGGATCTGGCCCGGCCAGCGCTTGAGCACCACCGGCACGCCGTCGTTATGGAGACGCCTGGCATAGGCCTCGCCCTCGTCGGCGAGGATGTCGTGGCCGGCGATGGCGACGAAGGCGGGGGCGGCACCGGCAAGGCCTTTGGTCTTCAGCGGCGAGACGCGCCAGTCGTCGATGTCGCCGGCGTCGCGAACATATTGGTCGCGGAACCATGCCATGGTCGAGGCGGTCAGGCCGAAACCCTCGGCGAAGCGTCGGTAACTGTCCGCCGTCTGCGCGGCATCGGTGTTGGGGTAGAGCAGAAGCTGTGCGGTCACCGGAATCCGGTCGTCCCGCGCGAGCAGGCTGAGCACGGCGGCGAGATTGCCGCCGGCGCTGTCGCCCGCAACGGCGATGCGCCCAGCATCGATGCCGAGAGCGGCGGCCTCATCCCGCATGAAGGAGAGCGCGGCGCGGCAGTCCTCGACCGCCGCCGGAAACTTGTGCTCCGGCGCCAGCCTGTAGGCGGGCGAAACGACGACGCATGCCGCGATGTTGGCGAACCAGCGGCAGATCTCGTCATGCGAGTCGAGATTGCCGATCACCCAGCCACCGCCGTGCAGATAGAGCAGCGCGGGAGCAGCCCGGGACGGAGCCCCCTGCCCGCGATAGATTCTTACCACCAGCGATCCGCCGGGTCCGGCGAGCGTGCGCTCGCCGACCAGGCCGACCGGCTCGCGCTCGCCCTGCAGGTCCGGAGAGCCCTGGTCATAGGCGCGGCGCGCCTCTTCGGGCGTGCCGGTCTCGAACGGCGGGGCGGCGGCCTGCCGGCCGAGATCGAGCACGTGGCGGGCTTGCGGATCGAGCCCGGCTGCCGTCGAGGGCGATGTCGTCATCGGGCGGCCTCCCGTCAGGCCAGCAGGCTCGTCGCCTCGTCCTCGGCGAGAAGCGGCGGCTGGTCGACGGTGCCATTGACAGCAACCGATCCGCGGCGCTCGCCCGAGGCGAGGATCGCCTCCATGATCTCCAGCACATGCAGCGCCAGTTCGCCGGAGGCGCGCGGCCTCCTGCCCTCGGACAGCGACCGGACCATATCGGCGACACCGAGCATGCGGTAGTTGGCGCGGTCGGGCGCGGCATAGGGCCAGTTGCGCGCGCCGTAGAGCTCGCTGTCGCTCTCGAAATCCTTCCACTCGGCGCCGCGCGCCGACAGCGAGACGGTGCCGCCGAACGTGTCGGGATCGGGGAGTCTCAGCGAGCCCTCGGTGCCGTGCAGTTCGATCGGATGGTTGGAGTGCCTGAAGACATCCCAGGAGGCGCCGAAGGTGACGCTGGCGCCGGAGCGGAATTCGAGCAGCGACAGGATGTTGGTCGGCGTGCCGACCTTGAAGCTGGTGTTTTTGAAGGGACCGTCGGCGGTGATCAGCCGCTCCTCCTGGCCGCGCGTCGCCATGGCCATGACGCTGGCGACCGGGCCGAGCAGGTTGACCAGCATCGTCAGGTAGTAAGGGCCCATGTCGAAGACCGGGCCGCCGCCGGGCTGGTAGTAGAATTGCGGATTGGGATGCCAGTGCTCCATGCCGCGCCCCATCATGAAGGCGGTGCCGGTCACCGCGCGGCCGATGGCGCCCTCATCCATCAGGCGGCGCGCGCGGCGCCCGGCGGCACCGAGGAAGGTGTCGGGAGCCGAGCCGAGCAGCAGGCCGCGGCTGGCTGCTTCGGCGACCAGCCGGCGGCCGTCGCCGGCCGAGGTTGCCAGCGGCTTTTCGGTGAAGACGTGCTTGCCGGCCGAAAGCGCCGAGAACGAGATGTCGAAGTGCGCCGCCGGTATCGTCAGGTTGAGGACAAGGTCGATGTCCGGGTCGGCCAGCAACGCGTCGACGCCGAGCGCGCGGATGCCGTATTCCTTGGCACGGAGCGCCGCCATGTCGGCGGAAATGTCGGCACAGGCGCGCAACTCCATCCCGCCGAACAGAGCCGCATTGCGCAGATAGGTCATCGAGATGTTGCCGCATCCGATGACACCGATGCCGAGCTTTGTCTTTGATTTTCCGTGCATTTTCGATCGTACCTCCCAACGCGGCCACGGCTTGGCCGCACCCTGGCGCAAGCAATGGATCACAATCGAAAGCCGCTATACAACATTTTAATTCTTGACGCGCGTAAAAATTTTATGGAGCATATGAAAACGCTGACGCAGCAGGATTTTGAAAACAACCGATTGGGGAATTTTGAACTCATGAGCCTCGGAACCAAGGTGCGCCTTGCGCGCCTCTTCTCGCATCCATCGGGGAACCTTTTTGGCGGCGCGGTCGACCACTTCGTCGGCTATGGCGACGTGCGCAAAGGCGGCCTTGCCGACCTGCCGGGGGCGCTGGCGCGCGTCATGGCGGGCAAACCCGACTATGTCAGCATCCAGCCTGGCACCGCCCGCCATTTGTGGCCGCAATATGCGGGCAAGGCTTCCCTGGTGATCCAGGCGGGCTGCTTCACTCCGGACGATCGCATCAGCGAGCTGATCGCAACGCCCGAGGATGCGGTGCGCGCGGGGGCCGATGCATTGGCAGTGGCCATTCCGGTGCGCGGCGCGACCGAGGGCAAGTACATACGCTGGCTGACCGATTCGGTGAACGCGGCGGCTCGCTACGGCATGCCGGTGGTGGCGCATATCTACCCTCGCGATTTCACCGACGGGGCGAAAATCGTCTTCACCCCCGACGAGATCGCCTATGCGGCGCGCATCGGCTACGAGTCCGGCGTCGACGTGATCAAGATCGGCTACACGGGCGATTTCGAGTCGTTCCGAGAGACCGTCCGGACCTGCCCGGTGCCGGTTGTGATCGCGGGTGGTCCGAAGACCGATACGCTGCTCGGCGCGCTTCAGCAGACGGCGGACGCCATCCGTGCCGGCGCGCGCGGTGCCGTGGTCGGCCGCAATCTCTGGGGGCATGGCGATCCGCAGAAGGCGGCGCTTGCCTTTCGCGGCGTCATCCATGACGGCCTGTCGGCAAAAGACGCCCTGGCGAAGGCGGGTGCCTGAACCATGCCCGCCGTCCCCTCGATCCTCGGCTTCGGCGCTATTGCGATCGACGACATCGTCTATGTCGATCAGCCGTTGTCGGCGGGCAAGGGAAAGGTTCTGCAAAGTGCCCGGGCTTTCGGCGGAAATGTCGCGACGGCGCTGGCCGCCGTCGCGCGGCTCGGCGGAACCGCCGGGTTTGTCGGATGGCTGGGCAGTGCCGCGGACGACGCCGTGCTGTGCGATCTCGTTGCGAGCGGCGTTGAAACCGCATTCGCACCGCGCCACCCGGACGCGCGCCCGGTGCGCTCGCGCATCACAGTCGGCTCGGACGGGGAACGGTTCATCGCCTATGACGACGAAGCGATGCTGGGCACCACGCCGGACTTTCCGGACGATATCCTCAGCCGGGCAGCCGTCCTGATCGTCGATAGCTACGCGATCCGGTCGCTGGATGTCGTGGCCCGGGCTCGCGATCTCGGCCTTGCGATCCTCGGCGATATCGAATGGAGCAGCGGCCCGGACACCCAGAGGCTGATCGCGCTCTGCGACCATCTCATTCTTCCCCTCGGCTTTGCGCGGACTGCCACGGGCCGCCGATCGCCGGCCGAGATGCTCGATGCGCTATGGTTGCCGTCGCGGTCCGCCGTGGTTCTGACCGATGGCGGCAGGGGCGTCTACTATCGCGGGCGCGACGAGACAGGGCTCTGGCACCTGCCCCCGCACCGGGTTGACGTCGTCGACTCGACCGGCGCCGGTGACTGCTTTCATGGCGCCTATGCCCATGCATTGACGCGCGGGGCCGACACCGCAGGCCGGGTCGCGTTCGCGGCCGCGGCCGCAGCCCTGTCCGTAACGGGACGTGGCGGGCGCGAAGCGCTGCCCACCAACGACCAGGTCACGAAACTTCTGACCTCTGCGAACGCTCCGTCAGCGGTCGAACTGAGACTTGTGGAGGAGGAAGATGGCAGAAGTCATTCTTGAGAATATCTGCAAGACCTACGGGAACAATTTTCACGCCATCGACCAATTGAACCTGTCGGTCGAGGACGGCGAGTTCCTGATCCTCGTCGGCCCGTCCGGCTGCGGTAAATCCACCGCGTTGCGAATGATCGCGGGGCTGGAGGACGTCACCAGCGGCAGCCTTCGGATCGGCGGCGTCGACGTCGTCGACATGCCGCCCAAGGACCGCGACATTGCCATGGTCTTCCAGAGCTATGCGCTCTACCCGCACATGACAGTGTTCGAAAACATCGCCTTTTCGATGCGGCTGGCGGGCAAGCCGAAGGCCGAGCGCAGGAAGCGCGTGGACGAGATCGCCAAGACCCTGCAGCTGACGTCGCTGCTGGACAGCAAACCCGCGAACCTTTCAGGCGGACAGCGTCAAAGGGTTGCCATGGGCCGCGCCATGGTGCGCGAGCCGGCCGCCTTTCTCATGGACGAACCCCTTTCCAATCTGGACGCGAAACTGCGTGTCCAGATGCGCGCGGAAATCACCAGCCTGCAAAAGCAGCTCGGCGTCACGACCATATACGTGACCCACGACCAGACCGAAGCGATGACGATGGGTGACAGGGTCGCGGTGTTGAAGGGCGGCGTGCTGCAGCAGGTCGACACACCCAAGCGGCTCTATGAATCGCCGGTGAACGCCTTCGTTGCCGGCTTCATCGGTTCTCCTTCGATGAACCTTTTCGAGGCGACCCTGACGGGCGACGAACTGACGTCCGGCACCTTCGGCGTCCGGCTGCAGGATGCAGCCTTCGTGCGCAGGCCGGGCTTGAGGTCGTATGCGGGGCGCAAGGTCGTGTTCGGGATCCGCCCGGAGCATCTCTATGACAGCAGCCTCGAATCCGGCCGCAAGTATCAGACGATACCGGCAAAGGTGACCTCGATCGAGGAACTCGGGTCGGAACATATCGTCCATCTGAACATCGACGCGGTCCGGGTGGACTCCGGCGACCCGGACGCGGTGGAGGATTACGGCCTGACGTCGAACGCGGTGGCGAAATTCGAACCGGACAGCGCAGTCCGCTCCGGCTCGGAAATCCGGTTGGCCCTGGATGACAGCAAGCTCCATTTCTTCGATCCCGAGACGCATCTGGCGATCTGAAGAATTGCGGCAGAGCCGGCGGGCGAGAGCGAGGCGCCCGCGAATGAAGACTTCTGAATAAACCAGACGATCGTCCGCATTGTGCAGCCGATCTTAAAGAAGGAGGAGAAAATGACGTTTCGGATAAGACCCGCGGTGCTGAAAATGGCCGCGGCCGCATGGTTGCTTGGCGCAACCGGCGCCATGGCGGACACGACGCTGGAGTTCACCCAATGGTGGGAGCCTGAGCTGCCCGCCGGCTCGCTGCGGAAAATCATGGACGAATTCGAGGCCGCGAATCCCGGGATCAAGGTGACGCTGGTCAGCGGCCCCTATGCGACCACGCGAGACCAGATCTCGGTTGGTGCTGCGACGGGAACGCTTAGCGACGTCGTTGGTCTCGACGGCGCCTGGGTCAACAATCTGAACGCGCAGAACGCGCTGGCCGACATGAACCCGATGATGGATGCGAGCGGCTTCGACAAAGCCCAGGTCGCGGACATCATCAAGGTGGACGGCAAAGCGGTGATGTTTCCCGTGGCTTCGTTCGTCTATCCGGTCTTCGTGAATTTGGACCTCGCCGCCAAGGCGGGCGTCACCAAGCTGCCGTCGACCCGCGCGGAGTTCCTCGAAGCCGCCAAGAAGATGACCCAGGCCGACAAGAACCAGTATGGCTGGGTGTTGCCGCTGTCGCTGCAGACGCCGTCCGGTGTCCAGAACGACATGATGTCGTGGGTCTGGGCGTCGGGTCAATCGATGATGGCGGACGGCAAGCCCGCTCTCGAGGCCAAGCCGGTGGTGGATATGCTGACCTTCGTCAAATCGCTTAATGACGCGGGCACCATCTCGCCCGGCATCGCCACCAAAACCGAACAGGAAAAGGTCGAGGAATTCGTCAACGACCGGGTCGGGATGATGATCGACTCGCTCGCGCATGTGAACCTCATCCGCAAACGCAATCCCAATCTGAACTTCGACCTGATCCCGGTCCCGGTCGTGGAAAACTACGACGGCAAGCGCGGCCTGCCATACGCCTCCTGGGGCATCGGCATCTCCGCGGGCTCGAAACATCAGGAAGAGGCCTGGAAACTCGTCCAGTATCTGATGAGCGAAAAGGTGAACGCCAAGCTCGTGTCGCTTGCCAACGCCTTCCCCGGCAACGTCAACGCCAAGCCAGATTTCGTGACCTCCGACAAGGCATTCGGCAAGGCTTTCGAAATCTTCAAGACCGGCTATCTTGCCAATGAGTTCACGGGCCTGCCGGTGGCGGAAGACCTGATGACCCAGTTCGACGTGCAAGCCCAGAAGATGCTCGCCGGCGAACAATCTCCGGAAGAAGCCGCGGCCAACGCTCAAAAGGGCTGGATGGCGAAATTCTGATCGGCCTGTTTTGCGATCTCTACCGGGCGGCCTGACTTCGGGCAGGCCTCCCGGCAACAACGCATCGGCAATGCGGACGGACCCGTTTCCGAAGCTCCCCTTCTCTTGAAGGCGTATCCCAAGGTTGGCATATGACCCCGCAGAAGCGCTCCCACCATCGGCTGAAACGAGCGGTCGCACCCTATCTCTATCTGTCGCCCTCGCTCATCATCATCAGCCTGCTGATGCTGCTGCCGATGGTGACGGTGATTGGCTATTCGTTCCAGAACAGCGCGGTGCTGCGGCGCGACCCTTCCTTTGCCGGACTGAAACACTACCAGGCGATCTTTGCCGATCCCGTGTTCTGGGCTTCGCTGTGGCACACGCTCTACTTCACCTGCATGAGCGTCGTCTTCCACATGACCATCGGCATGATCTTCGCGCTCATGCTGAACAGCGACCGCATCAATCCGACGCTGCGCAATATCCTGCGCGTGCTCTACATCCTGCCCTGGCTGTTCACCGCCGTGATCATCGCGGTGATCTGGCGCCTGCTGCTCGAGCCCAACGGCGTCGTGAACAGCATCCTCATGCAATTGGGCATCATCGGTTCCAAGGTCGAGTGGTTTTCCTCGCCCGAGACGGCGCTGCACGCCGTCACCTTCGCCAATATCTGGGCGGGGTACCCGCTTTTCATGGTCAGCCTGCTCGCGGGCCTGCAGGGCATTCCCAAGGATTTCTACGAGGCCGCCGACATCGACGGCGCGAAGGCCTACCAGAAGCTGATCTTCATCACCATTCCGCAGCTGATGCCGATCATCATCAGCATCTCGCTGCTCGATTTCATCTGGACCATGCAGGTCTTCCCGTTGATCTGGATAACGACGGGCGGCGGTCCGATCTACTCGACCGAGGTGCTGAGCACCTACACCTACAAGCTGGCGTTCTCGAGCTACAACCTGTCCCAGGCGGCGGCGAGCGCCGTGATCATCCTGCTGATCTCTCTTGGCCTGACGCTGTTCTACATCCGTTATCAGAAGGCTCGGTAGTCACCATGAGGAAAAGGCACACACCGAAAGATCGACTGATCACCGTCGCGCTGCATGTCGCGCTTGCCGCCGGGCTGTTTTTCGCGGCTTTCCCGATCTACTGGATGCTGACCAGTTCGTTCAAATCGAATACCGAAATCTTTGCCCTGCCGCCAACCATCCTGCCGAAGGCCTTCACGCTGGAAGCGTATGCGGCCATCCTTGGCGACCCAGTAAAACTGCGCTTCTTCTTCAACAGCTATTTCGTTGCCGGAGCAGTGACCGTGCTGACGGTGCTGATCGCGTTGCTGGCAGCCTATGGGTTCAGCCGCTTCAACTTCCGCGGCAAGGGCAGCCTGAACACGCTCATCATCAGCACGCAGACGATTCCGCCGATCACGCTTCTGATCCCCTTCTTCGGGCTAGTCGTCTCGTATGGCATCTTCGACACCTATGTCGCGCTGATCGTGACCTATCTGGTGTTCACGCTGCCCTACGCGATCCTGCTGATGACCGGGTATCTCAACACCTTGCCGCGCGATCTCGACGAGGCCGTCGCCGTCGACGGCGGCAGCAGCTGGACCGCACTCTGGCGGGTGATCGTCCCGATCTCGCTTCCCGGCATCGTGGCGACCTCGGTCTATACCTTCCTGTTGTGCTGGAACGAGTTCCTCTTCGCGCTGACGCTGACGAAGTCGACATCCATGCGCACGGTCCCGATCGGCATCCAGCTGCTGATGGGGCAGCACGCTTTCGAATGGAACCAGATGATGGCGATGAGCGTGCTCGGCTCGCTGCCGCTCCTGCTCATCTACCTTCTTGCCCAGAGGTACTTCCTCGCCGGGATGACCGCGGGCTCGGTCAAGTAGACGTCCATCCCATGAAGACGCAAAGCGACATCACGGAATGGGCGGTATCAAGGATTGAAAGGATGAACGTGAAAGACCTCAAAGTCGGCTGCCAGACCTTCACCTGGGAAATGCTCGGAGACCGTTTTGCCGGCGGCCCGGACGATCTCCTGAAGGCCATTTCCAATGGCGGCTATGCCGGCATCGAGATCACCGACACGATGATCGGCCGCTACGCCGGCAAGCCGGCGGAATTTGCCGCCGCGCTGAAGGCCACCGGCCTGACGCTGGTCTCCTTCGCCTTCGGTTCAAAGAGCGGCTTCACGCTGAAGGACCAGATTGGCGCCGACCTCGAAACCGCAAGGCGCTGGATCGACTTTGCCGCGGCCTTTCCGGGCGCGCTTGTCTCGATGGGCTCGGCGACCGTCGTCTCCGACGGGCCGCGCGACGACAAGTTCGCCATTGCGGCGGAATTCTATAGCAAGGCCGGCGAGATCGGCCGCGAGGTCGGCGTCCAGGTCGCGGTGCATCCAAGCTCGCACCACAACACGCTGCTCTTCGACCGCGCCGACTACGACCGCATCTTTTCCCTGCTGGACGCCTCGCTGGTCGGCTGGGTGCCGGACACCGGGCACATATTGCGCGGCCACAAGGACATGGCCGACACGCTCACCACCTACCGTGACCGCATCCGCTACGTGCACCTGAAGGACGTCGACGCCGGCGGCACCTGGGCGATGCTCGGCAAGGGTGTCTGCGACACGGCGAAGGTGATCGAGATCGCGAGCGCGGCGCCCAACTTCAACGGTTGGCTGGTGCTGGAGGAGGAATCCGAGACCGCCGCCGCCGATCCAGCCGGCGCGGTCAAGACCAACCGCCAGACCATGCGCGGATACGGAGCCTGAGACGATGATCCGCAAGCAAGACCGTCGCCTTCGTGTCGGTGTGCTCGGCTGCGGGCCGATCGCGCAGTTCGCGCATCTGGAATCCTGCGCGAAGGCGAGCAACGCCGACCTCTACGCGATCTGCGACGCCGCGCCCGACCTGCTTGGGCGCATGGGCGCGACCTATGAGCCGCAGAAGATGTATGGCGACTTTGACGAGATGCTCGCCGACCCCGCGCTGGAAGCGGTGATCGTCGCCACGTCGGATGCCTATCACGTGCCGATGTCGATCAAGGCGCTGGAGGCCGGCAAGCATGTGCTGTGCGAAAAGCCGATCGGCGTCTCGGTCGAGGAAGGCGAGAAGCTGGCCGAAGCGGTCAAGCGCTCGGGCAAGGTGCTGCAGGTCGGGCACATGAAGCGCTTCGATCCGGCGCTGGAAGCGGCGCGCGATTTCGTCCGCGACGAGATGGGCGAGATCCTGGCGCTGAAGGCCTGGTATTGCGATTCCACGCATCGCTACACCAACACCGACGCGGTGCAGCCGCTGCCGGTGACCAGCAAGCTGGCGCGGAAGCCGGCCGGCAACCCGAAAGCCGATCTCAGGCAATATTTCATGCTGGCGCACGGCTCGCATCTGGTCGACACGGCGCGCTTCCTCGCCGGCGAGATCACCGCCGTGCGGGCGCGCCTCAACGAGCGCTTCGGCGCCTATTGCTGGTTCGTCGAAACCGAGTTCGCCAATGGCGCCCTCGGCCATCTCGATCTCACCGTTGCCGTGCGCATGGACTGGCACGAAGGTTTCCAGCTCTATGGCGAGAACGGCTCCGTGATCGCGAAGACCTTCAATCCCTGGTATTTCCGGGCGAGCGAGGTCGACATCTTCCACGAGAAGGACGCGACCTCGCGCAAGCCGCTCGGCGCCGACGGCCACTTCTTCCGGCGCCAGATCGAAGGCCTCGCCGAAACCGTGCTCGACGGCAAGCCGATGCGCGGCGCCAATGTCGAGGACGGGCTCGCCTCGATCCGCGCCATGGTGGCGATCGCCCGCTCGGTCGAGAGCGGCGAGCGCGTCGAGATCGCCAGCGTGACGGGAGCGGTCTGATGCAGGTCGGGGTGTTCGCCAAGACCTTTCCGGGCACCGAGCCGGCCGGCGTGCTTGCGTCCGTGCGCGATGCGGGCTTCGCGGTCACCCAGTTCAATCTCGCCTGCGCCGGCCTGCCATCGATGCCGGATGCCGTCCCCGACGAGGCAATCCGGACTATCAAGGCCGCCGCCGAAGCTTCGGGCGTGGCCCTTGTCGCGTTGTCGGGCACCTACAACATGGCGCATCCGGACAAGGCGGTGCGCCACGACGGCTTGCGCCGGCTGGCGCTGGTGATCGAGGCGGCCGCCAGGCTTTCCACGCCGCTGGTGACGCTCTGCACCGGAACACGCAACCCCGACGACCAGTGGGCGCATCACCCCGACAATGCCGACCCCTCGGCCTGGGCCGATATGGCGCGCCAGATGGAGAAGGCGCTCGAGATTGCCGAGCGCCACGGCGTCGACCTCGGAATCGAGCCCGAGCAGGCCAACATCGTCACCTCCGCCGCCGACGCGACGCGCCTGATCGCCGAGATGGGCTCGAAGCGGCTGCGCGTCGTGCTCGATCCGGCGAACCTCTTCGAGCAGGCGGATGCCGCACAGGCGCGCGCCATCGTCGCCGATGCGGTCGAACGCACGGCCGGTCATGTCGCCATGGCGCATGCCAAGGACCGTTTCGCCGACGCCCGCTTCGCCACGGCCGGCCACGGCGTGGTCGACTTTGCCGACTTCATCACCCGGCTGAAGCGCACCGGCTTCGATGGGCCGCTGGTGACGCATGGGCTTTCCGCCGAGGAAGCGCCCGGTGTCGCCCGTTTCCTGAAGGGGCTGGTGTGATGGCGACGCTCTCTCGCGACGGCGCCACGCTGCGGTTCACCGACGCCGGCGAAGGTCTGGCGGTCGTCTTCCAGCATGGGCTGGGTGGCGGCGAGGCGCAGGTCGCCCAGACCTTCCCCGCCGGCTTCCGCCGCATCACGCTGGAATGCCGCGGGCATGGCGGCTCCGGCCTTGGCGAGCGGCGCCCGTTTTCCTTCGACATGTTCGCCGACGACGTTCTCGCGGCCGCCGATCGGGCCGGCCTCGACCGCTTCATTGCCGGCGGCGTCTCGATGGGCGCCGGGATCGCGCTGCGGCTGGCCTGCCGCCATCCGAAACGCGTCGCCGCCCTGGTCATGGTGCGGCCTGCCTGGACCTTCGCGGCGGCACCGCCGAACATGCAGCCCATAGCCGAGGTCGCCGAACTGATCCTCGAGCATGGGCCCGACAAGGCGAGGACGATCTTCGCGCAAACGGCGACGGCCACGCGCCTCTATCACGAGGCGCCCGACAATCTTTCCTCGCTGCTCGGCTATTTCGACCGGCCCGACGCCAAGGCCTTCGCGCAGGTGCTGGCCAATATTGCCGCCGACGGACCGGGTGTTTCGCAACACGAAGTGGCCGCGCTCGCCATTCCGGCGCTGTTCGTCGGCAATGCCATGGACGCTGTCCATCCGCTGTCGAGCGCCTACACGCTTGCCGCCACGATGCCAAACGCGGTTTTCGCCGAGGTCACACCCAAGGCCCGCGACAGCAAGCAGCATTTCAGTGAGTTGCACACTGAGATCACCACGTTCCTCCAGTCCCACTCGAAAGTCCGGAGCCTCATTCCGTCATGACCAGCAAATCCCTCTCCGGCCCCGCCGCAATCGCCGCCCTGCCGCGCAACAGGCTGCTCGGCGAATTCTCGCTGTGGTCGGCCGACCTCGCCAATATGGAGCGCGACCTGAAGCGCATCGAGGCCTATGCCGACCTGCATCACGTCGACGTCGCGGATGCCCGCTTCACCCCCGGCTTCCTGTTCTTCCCCGACCTCGTGGCGCGCATCGCCAGGCTGACGGCGAAGCCGATCCATGTGCATCTGATGGTCGAGGCCGAGATCGTCGAGGCGCAGACGCGCCAGTTCATCGAGGCCGGCGCCGACCTCGTCACCATCCACGCCGAGAATGGCGAAGCGGGCCTACGCGCCGTGCGGCTGGCGCGTGAACTCGGCGCCGAGGCCGGCGTCGTGCTGCGGCTGGAAACGCCTGTCGCGGCAATCGTCCCGTTCCTGGCAGAGGTGGCGTTCGTGACGCTTCTCGGCACGTCGATCGGCGTCAAGGGCCAGAGCCTGTCGGAGCAGGCCTGTCCGCGCCTGATCGAGGCGCGCGCGCTGATCAGGAAGGCCGGGCGCGAGGCCGATATCATCCTTGCCGCCGACGGCGGCATCCGCCACGAGACGGTGCCCAGCTTGCGCGCCGCCGGCGCCGACACGGTGGTGCTTGGCTCGCTTGCCTTCGGCGACCCCGACCTCGCGCAGCGCATGGCCTGGCTGCACGGGCTGAAGGCCGCCGCGTGATGAACACGGTCGCGCTCGCTTTCGATCTCGGCGGCACGGAGCTGCGCGGCGCGCTGGTCGAGCGCAGCGGCGACGTCATCGTCCGCGTCTCGGCGCCGACGCTTGCAGGTGCCGGATCGGAGGCGGTGATCGGCCAGATCATCACGCTGGCGGACAAATTGCTCAAGCAGCACCCGCAGGCCAAGGTCGTCGGCATCGGCATGTGCGCGCCCGGCCCGCTCGACCCCAAGGCGGGCATCGTCATCGGACCGCCGACTCTGGCCGGCTGGCACAATGTGCCGCTGATCGACATCCTCAGCCGGCAGTTCGGCTTGCCGGTGCGGCTGGAGAACGACGCCAATGCGGCAGCGCTCGGCGAATGGCGCTTCGGCGCCGGCCGCGGCACCGGATCGCTGGTGTTCGTCACCGTCTCGACCGGCATCGGCGGCGGCGTGGTCGCCGACGGCCACATCTATCACGGCAGGCGCGGGCTGGCGGCCGAGATCGGCCACATGACAATCACCGGCGAAGGCGACCGCTGCTTCTGCGGCGCGGTCGGCTGCTTCGAAGCGGTCGCCTCCGGCACGGCGCTCGGGCGCCAGGCGACGCGGCTGACAGCGCCCGGCGACGGATCGCTGCTCCGGCGCCTTGCGAAGGACGGCGACATCTCCGCCCGCCATGTCGTCGAGGCCGCGCGGACGGGCGACGCGACCGCCCGCCAACTGGTCGAGGCGGAAGCCAGATGGCTCGGCATCGGCTTCACCAATCTTCTGCATCTCTATTCGCCGGACCTGATCGTGATGGGTGGCGGCCTCGCCAATGGCTTCGACCTTTTGGCTCCGGGGATCAGGGCGACGGTCGAGGAGCGCGCCATGCCGGCCTACCGCGACGTGCCGATCGTGCCGGCCGAGCTCGGCGACCGGGCGGGCCTGGTCGGCGCGGCCAGCCTGATCCTGTGGGAGGGCGAGCCCGGCACGGCGCTGGCGATGGTGCAGAACGACGAGACCAGGAGCGGCGCCGGCGGGCAGGATGAGCCAGCGTTGGCGCCGCGGGCCTGAGCAGACCCTTCTTCGTCATTCCAGGGCGAGAGCAGAAGCGAAGCGACGTCGCGGAGACCCTGGATCCACACCCGTGACTTTCGAACGACAGGGCGCTGCAGAATCATACGTTCTGCACCGCTGCGACGCATGCAAGGAGCGGCATGGATCCTCGGGTCTGCGCGTCCGCTTCGTTCCCGCTCCGCCCGTGGATGACGAAACAAGAAGGCGCAGCCGTCTCCTACCGCACCGCAGCACATTAAAACACGCTGCACACCACTTTAATTCTTGACGCGTGTCAAATTTTTCTAAAACATGCGGAAATTCTGGCAGGGCACATCGGCCAGCGCTCTGGGAGGAGCATGCCTGACATGGAAGACACCCTGCACCTCTCCAGCACGAGCGCCTGGGTCGCTTGCGCGCCGTCAGGCATTCCGTTCGCAGAACAACCAACCGCAAACCAAAATTCGGAGGAGGAAGACATATGCGCATGTTGAACTGCCTGACGCTCGGCGCGGGCCTGCTTGCAACGACGCTTGCCGTACCGGCGCATGCCGGAGAAGCGCCGAAAGTCGGGGCGATCGTGAAGGGTCTCGACAATCCGTTCTTCCAGACCATGCAGAAGGGCATCGAGGACCAGGCCAAGGCCGACGGCGTCGGCGTCACCGTGCAGGCGGCCGCCAACATGGGCGACGCGACCGGGCAGGCCGATCGCCTGACCGCCATGGCGATGCAGGATTTCGACTGCTACCTGGTCAACCCGATCAGCGTTTCCAACCTGGTGCAGGCGCTGGTGCCGGTCGCCCAGAAGAAGAAGCCGATCGTCAACATCGACAGCACCATCGACGCCGAACAAGCCAAGGCGGCAGGCTTTGCCATCTCGACTTATATCGGCACCGACAACGTCGCCGCCGGCGCGCTGGCGGGCGAGGAGATGCTGAAGCTGGTGCCGAAAGGTTCCAAGGTGGCGCTGGTCGCCGGCATCGTCGGCGACGTCGGCTCCAACGCGCGCATCAAGGGCTTCAAGCAGGCCGTCGAAGGCAAGCTCGACGTGGTGGTGATGGTGAGCGCCGATTGGGATCGCGAGAAGGCGCTGACCGCGGCCACCGACATCCTGGCCGCGCACCCCGATCTCGCCGGCTTCTTCGCCGCCAACGACGTCATGGCGCTCGGCGTCGAACGCGCCGTGCAGACCTCGGGCAAGGACGTCAAGGTGATCGGCCTCGACGGCATCGTCGACGCGCTGAAATCGATCGCCGCCGGCGAGCTCACCGCCACCGTCGCGCAATATCCCTATGTCGTCGGCGCAATGGGCGTCGAGGCCTGCGCCATTGCCGCCAAGGGCAAGGAACTGCCCGCCAATGTTCCGGCGCCGGTGCTCTTGATCAACAAGGACAATGCGGAAGCGTCGCTGAAGAATTTCCCCGCGCCCGGCGGCGAGTATCCCGATCCCTTCCGCGAGATGTTGAAGTGAGCACACCTGAACAAAGCGCGCCCGCTCGAGTGACGGCGGGCGCGGCGGAGGAGAGCCGTTCCTCCCTGTCGGCTCTCCTCCTGGATCCTTCCTTCTGGGCCGACTGGGCCTCGGTCGTCGGCCTGGTCGGCCTCGTCATCGTCTTCGGCATCGCCCAGCCGGTCTTCCTCAGCGTCGCCAATCTGCAGGCGCTGCTCCTGGCCGCGGCGATCCTGGTGGTGCTGTCGATCGGCCAGACCTTCGTCGTCGCGACCTCCGGCATCGATCTTTCGCTGGCCGCCGCCGTCATGCTCGGCGCCATCATCCTCGGCCTGGTCAACGCCGCCGGCTGGGGCATATTCGCGGCCTGCGTGCTCGCCGTCCTTGCCACCAGCGCGGTGGGTTTCCTCAACGGCGTCCTCATCACCGCCGGGAAAATTCCCGATTTCGTGGTGACGCTGGGCGCGCTGTCGGGCATCACCGGCCTCGGCCTCATCCTGTCGGGCGGCGAACCGACGATGGTCGGCTCGACCTTCCTGCTGCGGTTGGCCTCCGGCTCGTTCGGACCGTTCGGCTATCCGGTCTGGGTGGCGATCGCGGCCGTCATCGTCGCCCATGTCGCGCTCTATCACACGCGCTTCGGCGTGCATCTGCTGGCCACCGGCGGCCAGGCCGAAAGCGCCTCGGCGCTGGGCATCCGCACCGGCAGGGTGAAGATCGCCGCCTACACGATTTCCGGCTTCTGCGCCGGCATCGCCTCGCTGCTCCTGGTGGCGCGGATCGGCTCGGCCGAGCCGCTGATCAACACCAGCCTGCTCCTCAATTCGGTGGCCGCCGTGGTGCTGGGCGGCGTGAGCCTGTTCGGCGGCCGCGCCAGCATCCTCGGGCCCGCCATCGGCGCGCTGATGCTCACCGCGCTGGTCAACGGGCTGACGCTGCTCAGCGTCTCGGCCTTCTATCAACCGCTCGCCGTGGGCGCCATCGTGGTGCTGGCGGCGCTGATCATGCGGTACCAGAAATGAGCGCCGTCCATCACACCCCCTCGACCGAAGCGATCCTCGCCTGCGACGGCTTAAGCAAGCATTTCGGCGGCATCCGCGCCTTCACCGATGTCGCCTTCCAGGCCCGCCGCGGCGAGGTCACCGCTGTCATCGGCGACAATGGCGCCGGCAAGTCGACGTTGATCCGCTGCCTGGTCGGCGTGTATGCGCCGGACGGCGGCGAGATCTTCTTCGACGGCCGGCCGCATCCCTTCTCCAATCCCGACGAAGCACGCAAGGCAGGCATCGAGACGGTGCACCAGAACCTGGCGCTGATCGACGAGCTGACCGTGGCGCAGAACCTCTTCCTCAACCGCGAGATCGTGCGCCGCATCGGCCCGTTCGCGCTGCTCGACCGCAAGGCGATGAAGACGCAGGCTCGCGCCATGCTGTCGCGCCTGTCGATCAACGTGCCTTCAGTAACGCAGCGCGTGCGGCGCCTGTCGGGCGGGCAAAGACAGGCGATCTCGATCTGCCGCGCCGCCGGCTCCGGCGCCAAGCTCGTCGTCATGGACGAACCGACGGCCGCACTCGGCGTGCAGGAGACCGGCAATGTCGAGGCGCTGATCCGGCGGCTGCGCGAGCAAGGGGTGAGCGTCATCCTGGTCAGCCACAATTTCGATCAGGTGCGGCGCCTTTCGGACCAGATCTGGGTGATGCGGGCCGGGCGGATGGCGGCGACGGTGCGCGCCTCCGAAACCACCGGCAACGAACTGGTGGCGCTGGTCACCGGCGCGGCGTGATCGCCCGTCATTCGTGACGTCAAACGCGGGCCTCGGTGGCCGGCGACAGAATGGAAATGCAAGGGAGTTTGCCGTGGCTGTGATCCGTGTCGGACTTGTTGGGCTTGGCGAGGTGGCGCAGTCGATCCATTTGCCGGTGCTGGCCGACCAGCGCGACCGCTGGGTGATCGCCGGCGTCCATGACGTCTCGCCAAGCCTGGTGTCGCTCGTCACCTCGGAATATCCGACCGCCAAGGCGTTCGAGAGCGCCGAGGCGCTGATCGCCTCGCCCGATATCGACGCGGTGTTCGTGCTGTCGTCCGACGATACGCACAGCCGCTTCGTGCGCGCCGCGATCGCGGCCAACAAGCACATTTTGCTGGAAAAGCCCGCCTGCCTGACGGTGCGCGAGATCGACGAATTGCTGGCGCTGAGCAAGGATTACGGCAAGACCATGTTCGTCGGCTACATGCGCCGCTATGCGCCGGCCTATCTGGCGGCACGGGAGGAATTGCCGGCCCACGCCGACATCATCCATGTGCGCATCTTCGACCTGATCTCGGAGGGCCGGCACTTCCTCAAGAAGAGCCAGAACGTCCTTTATCCCACAGACATCGATCCGGCGATCCTGGCGCGCGGTGCGAAGGAACGCGACGCGCTGATCCGCGAAGTGGTGGGGCAGGATGCCTCCGCCGACCTGGTGCGCGCCTATCGCGGGCTGACGGCGCTCTCCTCGCATCACATCTCGGCGATGCGCGGGCTGCTCGGCGAGCCGAAGCGCGTGGTGGCGGCGCACCGCACCAATGGCGGCGCCAACACCAGCGTGACCTTCGACTACGGTCACTTCGCCTGCCTCTATGACGCGGTGGTCGACGACCTCGGCCTGTTCGATGCCATGATCGAGGTGCGCTCGAACACCAGGCGGGTTCGCATCATCTACGACACGCCCTATGTCCGCAGCCTCCCGACGCGGCTGGAGGTGACGGAAGCCGGTCCGCTCGGTCCGGTGACGAAGGCCTTCGGCCCGCTCTATGGCGACGCCTTCTCCAACGAGCTCGAGACCTTCCACCGCCATATCATGGAAAGCACGAAGCCGCTGACCGACCTCGCGGATTCACGCGCCGACCTGGCGCTGATGGCGGAGATCATCGGCAAGATGAGGGAGAGCGGCGGGCGCTGAGGCCGGCCGCCTATTTACCGCAGTGGTGATCGTTGATCTTGTTCAACGCATTGGCGTCAGGGCCAACACGCTGGTACGAGCAGGCTCCGGCCGCCGTCGTGAACAATTGCTGGTCATAGTAGTGCGGGCCCGCGAACAGGATGTCGATGATATCGCGATGCGCGGGGACGTAGCGTTCGGATTCGGCCCGATGGTCGCGGCTTCCGGCGAAGGCCGAGGCGGCCATGCCGCAAGCCACAGCGAAAACGAGTGCGCGGATCGCAAGGCGTTTCGTCGTCATTCGCATACCCCTCCTAACCGGTTCGAAGTTCCACCATATCCAAAATCGCCAGCCGGACAAAGGTTCCCCTGACCTGCTCCCCCCGCCCGGGCTGACCAGTCGAGACATCAGTCCGGTTTTGAGCCCCGGGCGCGCTTTCGTTCGGCCGCCGCCAGAAGCTCGACGAAGGCGCGCACCTTGGCCGGCCTGAAGCGCGCCGGCGGAAAGACGGCATGGATACCGCCGGTCGGCAGGCTCCAGTCGGCGAACATCCGCACCAGGCGCCCCTTGGCGATGTCGTCATCGACGCTGTAGTCCGGAAAGATGCCGAGCCCGATGCCGGCCTTCACGCAGGCATGGACGCCGGGGCTCTTGTCGCAGCTGACGATCGGGTTGAGCTCGGCCAGCACTGTTTCGCCGTCTTTCGAGAACAGCCATTGGCCGATACCGCGGAGCTGGACATTGCCGACCCAGGGCAGCGACCTCGCCTGGCCGGGGGCCACATCCGGCGGCAGCCTGGCCGCAAGCTCCGGACTTGCGACGACGACCTGCCGGAAGCTCCCAAGGCGGCGCGCCAGATTGCTGGAATCGGCCAGCCAGCCGGCGCGGATGCCGAGATCGATCTGCTCGTCGACGAGATTGCTGACCGCGTCGTCGAAGATCGTCTCGACCCGCATCCTCGGATATTTCTTGAGATAGGCGGCGATGGTCGGCGCCACGACCTTCTCGCCATAGTCGAGCGGCGCCGTCAGCCGCAGCATCCCGGTCGGCTTGTCGGCGCTGCGCGCGATGTCGCCATAGGCGGCTTCCGCCTCGCGCAGGATGATGGCGGCGCGGTCGTAGAACAGCCGCCCCTCCTCCGTCATCGTGACGCGCCGCGTCGTGCGCCGCAGCAGCGTGGCGCCCAGTTCCCGCTCGAGCCTGCCGACCTGGTGGCTGACCACCGCCTTGGCGACGTCGAGCCGGTCGGCGGCCGCGGTGAAGGACCCGGTTTCGACAACCGTGGTGAAATAGACGAGCCGGTTAAGGTTCAGAAGTTCGGCCATCGGCAAAGCCATTGTCTGATCTGGTCAGACAGTCTGTACGATTGATCGCTGTTTTTCGCAATTGGGCGAACTGCCATCTAGATCCGTGACAGACACCGGACGAGACGGCCATGAACAATGCAACGCTGACCTATCTTTTCGACCCGCTCTGCGGCTGGTGCTATGGCGCGACGCCGATGCTGGACAGGCTGGAGCAGAGCGGCATCGCGCTCGATCTCCTGCCGACCGGCCTCTTCTCCGGCGCCGGCGCGCGGCCGCTGGACGCCGGCTTTGCCGCCCATGCCTGGGCGAACGACCAGCGCATCGAGCGGCTGAGCGGACAGCGCTTCAGCCAGGCTTATCTCGACAACGTGCTGAACGTTCGCGGCACCCTGCTCGATTCCGGCGCTGCCACCCTCGGCATCGTCGCCGGCGGACTCGAAGACCCGCGCCAGCGGCTTGCGGCGCTGAAGGCAATCCAGCATGCCCGCTATGTCGGCGGACGCGACATCGTGACGGTGGACGGTGTCGCCGCGGTGTTGACCGACGTCGGCATGGCGGACGCGGCGCAGATGCTGAAGGCGCCGACGCCGGCGTTGCTGGCCGCGCACCGCGACCTTGTCGGCCATGGCCGCACGCTGTTCCAGCGCCTGCATGCCAATGGCGTCCCCGCGCTCGCCGTGATCCGCAACGCGGCGCCGCGCCTGATCAGCGCCAACGCGCTGTTCGGCAGCTACGACGATCTCGTCGCCCATATCCAGGCGGCGTGATCCTCCCAGCCCTCCCCCAAGCAGAAAGGAAATGCCATGAAGATCGCCCTCATCGGCGCGTCCGGCCAGGCCGGCTCGCGCATCCTGAAAGAACTCTCCGATCGCGGCCACACCATCACCGCAATCGCCCGCAACCCGGACAAGATCGCCAAGCTGCCAGGCGTGACCGCTGTCAAGGGCGACGTCTTCGACAAGGAGGGCCTCGCCGCGCTGATCAAGGGACATGACGCCGTCGTCAGTTCGGTTCATTTCACCGCCAGCGATCCCGACACGCTGATCGCCGCCGCGTGCGCCTCCGGCGTCAAGCGCTACCTTGTCGTCGGCGGCGCCGGCAGCCTCGAGGTCGCGCCTGGCAAGCGCCTGGTCGACACGCCGGAATTTCCGGCCATCTACAAGGCCGAGGCGCAGAAGGGCGGCGACTTCCTCGACACGCTGCGGACGGTCGGCGATCTCGACTGGACCTTCCTGTCGCCGTCGGCGCTGTTCACCGCGGGCGAGCGCACCGGCACGTTCCGGCTCGGCAAGGATACGCTGCTTTCCTCCGACAAGGGCAGCAGCATCTCCTTCGAGGACTACGCCATCGTCATGGCCGACGAGATCGAGACGCCGAGGCACATCCGGCAGCGCTTCACCGTCGGCTACTGAGAGAATTCGCGGCTTCGGCTAGCATTCAGAGCCGAAGCTCAAAACATCGGCGTTGCCGGACCGTCCGGCGCACCGGGGCAAGAACAGCCTTGGACTACGGTTATAGCCGCAACTATATTAGGGACTTCTTGACAATTAGCCTAACCTCTGGTTTCCTTTTTCCTAGGGGTTTAAACAAAGTTCGTTGCGTTTTTTACGGACGGTGTTCGCATGTCGACAGTGGTTGTCGCGGACCCGCGGGGGGTGTATCTCGCCGGTCTGGAGTGGGTGTTGCGGAAGGCCGGTCACGAGATTGTCGCCGAGTGCCACCGCGCTGTTGACGTTCTCCCCCATGTGGAGCGCCATCTGCCCGATATTGTCATCGTCGGCCTGGACACAGCGGACCCGCAGACGGCCAGTCTTTCCTCCCGGCTGAGAGCCACCCACCGTGCGCTCGGCATTGTCTTCATCCTGCAGCAAAACGGCGGCTTCGATATCAAGGAAATACAGGCGCTCGACGCCGATGGCGTGGTGCTTGACGGCATCAGCAACCGCTTTCTCGTCGAATGCGTGAACGCGGTGGCGAGCGGCAAAAAGTGGATCGACAACAAGATCGTCCAGCATCTGTTGATGCCCAGGCCGCAGCCGCAGCCCCTCTCGAAGCTCACGGGGCGCGAGAGCGAAATCGCCGACCTCGTCTCGCGCGGCTTGCGCAACAAGACCATCGCCCAGCGGTTGCATGTGTCCGAAGGCACGGTGAAGATGCATTTGCACCACGTCTACGCCAAGCTCAACCTCGGCAGCAGGGCCGAGCTCGCTTGGGCGACGCACGGCAAGGGCGACCGTCCCAACACAGACCTGATCTGATCCCCTTTTCAGGCTGAAGCGCATCGCGCCGGCGCGCGAGTGTCTGTCGACGTGTTTGACACGAAGACCCAGCGCGTTCAGGCCCGCGTCCGCCCGTATATCGAAGGATATATATCGTTCGATCAGGACGATCATTGACCGAAAAGCTATCGAAACGCGAATGGACGCGCCCTCTGCCTTGGCCGGACAATGACTCCGAGGGCCGCATTTCAGATCGATCCTCAGCAACTGGGGTTTGCCAGCATCCAAGTCATGGCGGACGGGCAATCGTAGTTTTCGACGCTTCCGGAACTTGCTTACGTTAAGGCGTGTTCTGTTCTGGTTCTCGAATCCACCATTTTCGGCGCGCCCTGACCTAATTCCAACTGACCCTGGAATAACTCGATCACAATTGGGAGGCAGATTATGGCTACTATTAACGGCAATCTCGTTCTCGACGAGCAAATCGGCGTACAGACCGTCACCAATGATAATGATAAAGAACTCGACGCGACGCTGATCAACACGCTCACCACTCTCGGCGTGGCTGATATCAGTGGCGGTACCGACGCCACAACAGGCTTCCCGCAGGTGGCCGTCAACGACGCCCTCCTTGACACAACCGGAGTGACCGATCTGGCGCTATCGATCCCCGATGACGGCACGGCGAGCGGCCTCTCTACCGTCGACGGTGTGGCAATCTTCCTCTACAACGAAGGCGGCATCATTTATGGGCGCGAGGCCGACGCGAATGGTGACGCTGACCCGAACGGCGACCTGGCGTTCGCTGTTGCGCTGGACGAGAGCGACCTGTCCTCGGCGCAAATTTACCTCATTCAATACGAGCCGCTGGGGCACAGCGATCCTCTCAACGTTGACGATGACGACATCCTGTCGTTTGCCGATGGCAAGATCACACTGGATGTATCGACCACCGAGATCGTAACGACGTTTCAGACACTCGACTTCGCGTCGATCCCGTCAGGTAGCCCGCAGGAGACCCTCACGGTTGCGACAACCGATCCCACTGACAATCACAGCGCCAAGTTTGATGGACTCATCTTCCCGGGGACGGTGGCCGATCCAACGACAGTCCCAACCAACCCCGGAACCAATGATGATCTGAACCCCGACGCCATCGGCTTCGGTGTGAAGGGCGGTCAAGCCTCTCAGATGAATCAAAATGAGGGCTTCTTGGTTCAAGACGCGGCCTGGACTTCTGCTGATCAGGATGCGAACGAAATCGGCGGCATCAGGTTCGACATCCAGGCCGTAGGCGGCGTGAAGAAAGTGAACATTGAGTGGTGGGCTGTCGATAATGGAGTAGTAGTTGCTACCGACACCGACACCGTAAACTTACCTTCCGGCAGCGCCGTCTTTGAGAATTATACCATCGAAACGGCCGATAGCGTCGACCAAATCTACGTTCGATTTTACTACGACACAAAGGTAAGCACCTCCGGCGTACGCGTTGAGAACCTCGAAGTCGCGTTCCCATCATCGTCCGAGGTGACGGTCGTCAACCACGAGGATCTCGGGACGCACCTGGTGTTCGAGGACGCCGGGCCGACGTTCACCGACATCACTGGTGATACCTTGCCGTTCCAGGTCGGATTGGCCGCCGGTCAACAGGACACAGGGACGTTCGACCTTACTGCCGGAGCCGATGGCTCACACGTTATCATCACCGAATACACCGATCTCGGAGGCGATGACATCACGGAGATCCTCACCAACGACGGAACCACGCTGACTTACCACGACGTGGCCACCGATACGGACCTCTACCAACTGAACGTGACGGACACGGGGTACACCTTCGACGTGCTCTTCACACCCCACGGTGAGCAGTCCGACCTCAACTTCAATGCGGTCAAGTCGGGCGGTCCTCAGGAGACCTTGACGGTACCCACGGTGGACAACACCGGCAGCATCGTCTTTGACGGTCTTATCTTCAACACTCACCCCGCAGCGGACGCGACCAAGGATGCCTTTACGCCGTTCAACACGGCTCCACTGGGAGGCCCGACTGTAGCTGCTGACGATCTTAACCCCGATGCGGTTGGATTCGGGGTGAAAGGCGGTCAGGCTTCGCAGATTAATAACAACGAGGGCTTCACCTTCCATACTGCGGACGGTTCTGATATCAACAATCTAACCTTTGCGGTCGCAGGAATTGGAAACATCAATGCCATCACTGTAGAATCGTGGCTTTACGACAATGCCGGTAATCTGATCGATCACAATATCGACAACGTTACTGGCTTGCGCTCGGGTAATCAGACCGTGACCATCAACGACGATGGTGGTCAAGCCTTCGACACGGCCTACGTTCAGTTCACGGTCCCCGGTGCCAACTCGGGTGTTCGCATCCTCGACTTCTCGACGAGCATCGAGGGTCCGGTTCCCGATCAGCAGTTCGACTTCACGCTGGCAAACACCGACCTCGACGGCGATGCTGCCACGCAAGACCTGAGCATCCTCGCAAGCCAGGACTTCATTTAATGGCGTCCTCGCAGCCTGCAAGAACTTCAAAGCCTGGCGATCCGGTCCCCCTTGGGGGACCGGTCGTTCACGAGACATCAAGGCCCTGGACTAAAACCAGGCGACGGGCAAAGCGGCGGCTTGCAGTGTCCACTTACGATGCTGTGGACGACGCTCCGATGTCATCCCGCACAGAGAAATAATGATGAGAGCCAGCCAACAGCTCCCTGCGCTGCAGGTCGTGATGAAAGAGGCCAGACGCGCCATCCGGCCGCTTATCTGGTTCAGCGCCGGCATCAATGTGCTGATGCTGACCGGGGCGCTTTACATGCTCCAGGTTTACCATCGCGTGCTGTCCAGCCACAGCCTGGAGACGTTGGCGATGCTGTCGCTGATGGCGGCGGCGGCACTCGCGGCGATGGCGGGGCTGGAGGTGGTTCGCGGGCGCCTCCTGGCCAAGGTCGGATCGTGGATGAATGCACGGTTGGCGCCGGTACTCTTGACCGCATCGGTGGAATATTCCGCTTCGGCGCCCGGTCATGCCAACGCCCGTCCGCTGCGCGACCTGGATCAGGTGCGGAATTTTTTCACCAGCCCGAGCATCTTCCCGATCCTCGACGCGCCCTGGGCGCCGCTGTTCTTCGCCGCGATATTCCTGATGCACCCCTGGCTGGGCTGGCTGGCCCTGGTCGGTGGAATCCTGCTGTTTGGGCTGGCATTGCTCAACGAATACCTCACGCGGAAGCCGCTGACCGAGGCGGCAAACGCGCAGTCGCGGGCCTACGTGCAGGCCGAGGCGGCCATCCGCAACGCCGAGGTCGTGCAGGCGATGGGCATGCTGAAGCCGCTGCTTGAAGGCTGGAAGGAGCAGCAGGACGAGGCAAACAAGGGACAGGTTCTCGCCGCCAACCGCGGCGGCGTCATCTCGGCCATCGCGCGCTGTCACCGGCTGGCCCTGCAGATGGCGATACTCGGCCTTGGCGCCTACCTGGTGGTTCGCAACGAGGCTTCGCCCGGCATCATGATCGCCGCCTCGATCCTGATGGGTCGCGCTCTGTCCCCGGTCGAGCAGGCGATCGGCACATGGAAGGCGACGGTCGGAGCACGCGCCGCCTACCGGCGCCTCACCGCGGTTGCCGGACAACATCCTGAGGCCACGCCGGTGCTGCCGCTGCCTCGGCCGAAAGGCAAGTTCGAGGCCGACAATCTCGTGCTTGGCCGACCGGGCGGCGAACCTATCCTGAAAGGCATCAGCTTCCGGCTCAATCCAGGCGAGGCAATGGCGCTGATCGGCCCGAGCGCGGCCGGCAAGACGAGCCTGGCGCGCATACTGGCCGGCGCCTGGCGTCCATCCGGCGGGCGCGCGCTGCTCGACGGCATGGATGTCGCCCAATGGGCGGCGGAGGACCGCGGCCATTATGTCGGTTACCTGCCGCAGGACATCGAGCTCTTCGCCGGCACCATTTCCGAGAACATCTGCCGCTTCGCGCAGCTCAACCCGACGGTGTTCAACAACGTGGTCAAGGCCGCGCAACTGGCGGGAGTCCACGAACTGATCAAAGGGCTGCCGAAAGGCTACGCCACCGAGATCGGCGAATCCGGAGCGGTGCTGTCAGGCGGGCAGCGCCAACGCATCGGGCTGGCGCGCGCGCTCTACGGCGACCCGCCGCTGCTCATCCTGGACGAGCCCAATTCCAACCTCGATCGCGAGGGAGAGGATGCCCTGGTCGCTGCCCTGGGCGCCGTCAAGGCGGCGGGCACGACCATTATCCTGATCGCGCACCGATCGAACATGTTGGAGAAGGTCGACAAGATCCTGGTGCTCAACCGGGGCCAGCAGGACCTCTACGGTCCGCGCGATTATGTCTTCGGCGAACTCGCCGCGCGCATCCGACAGATCAGTCAGGTGCCGGCCATAGCGAACCAGGCCATAGGGGCGAACCAGGCCGTGCCGGCGAACCAGGACAGCGCCCCACCTCCGGCGCGCCGATACGCGGAACGAAAATTGCGTCCGAGCCTCAACCTCGTTCCCGCGCGACAGGGCAGCGTTCGAGAGGGTGAGGCCGGTGCCGCGCAACCAAGGACACGGGGGCGGATATGAACGTCGTCGAGTTACCCGCGCCGCCACCGTCGCGGCTGGAGCCGGTGCCACTGCGTCTCGCCGGCGTGACATCCACCGGGTTCGCGATCATGTTCCTGTTCTTCGGCGTCGCCGGGGGCTGGGCGGCGCTGGCACCGTTGGACAGCGCCGCGGTGGCGCCGGGCGTTATCAAGGTCGCCGGCGACCGCAAGCTCATCCAGCACCTTGAGGGCGGCATCATCGCGGACCTGAACGCCGCCAACGGCGATATCGTCAAGGCGGGCAAGGTCCTCCTCCGGCTCGACGACACGCAGGCGAAGGCGCAGCTCGACCTGGTCCAGAACCGGATAGCGACGCGAGAGGCGCTGGCGGCGCGTCTGCGGGCCGAGCGCGACGGCAAGGCCGAGATCGAGTTCGATCCGACGCTGCTCGCCAATCCCACTACCGCCGCGAGGGACGCGGTGGCCGCGCAGCGCGACGTGTTCGCGGCCAAGCATCATAATCTCGAGGACGAGCGGGGAATTCTCGCCCAGCGCCGTCACCAGACCGAGGAAGAGATAACGGGACTGCAGGAGCTTGTCGCCACCGAGGACAGGCAGATCGAGGCGCTCGAGGCCGAGACCAAGGACCTTGAGGGCCTGCTCAAGAAGGGGCTGACCACCCGCGAACGGAATCTGTCGCTCAGGCAGCAACAACGCGAGATCGAAGGCGAGCGCGCCACCAACGTCGCGGCGATCGCGCGCGCCAAAAGCGCCATGGCCGAGATCGACATGCAGACCCTGAACCTCAACACTGTGCGGCTGAACGAGGCTGTCGAGGAGTTGAGCAAGGTCGAGGCGGAGTTGTTCGACCTCAGACAGGGGGAGCGTTCCGCCAGGGACGTGCTTGCCCGCACCAATGTCGTCGCACCGGTCGACGGGATCGTCATGGATCTGAAGGTCCACACGGCCGGCGGTGTCGTGAAACCCGGCGAGACAATGATGACAGTCGTGCCGCTCGGGCAACAGCTCGTGGTCGAGGCGATGGTCAAACCGGAGGATGTCGAGACGATCGCCCCCGGACAGCCCGCGCGCGTCAGCTTCCCGGCTTTCGCCCGCTACAACCTGCCGCCGCTCGACGGCGTCGTCGAGGTCGTGTCGGCCGACCGCATGACGGAGGAGCGCAGCGGGGCACCGTATTTCGCGGCGACCGTGTTGATCGACAAGACCGAACTCGCGAAGTTGGAGGGCCGCAAGCTGCTGCCCGGCATGTCGAGCGAGACGATGATCCGGACAGGCGCCCGCACCGTGCTTTCCTACATCGCCGAGCCGATCACGCAGAACTTCCGCCGGGCGATGCGGGAAAAATAGCCGCCGGACACTGGCCTCGGTTCGCGACTCATTCAATCGCGGCTTCCGGGAACGATAGGCTCTTGCAACCTACCATTCATGCTTCTGGGGCAGGGTCAGCTCGTAGAAGTCGGATTTCGAGCCGACGAAGATGTGCTCGCCAAGGCGAAGGCCGGTCGGCCGGTCGAGGGTGCCGGCCGTGACATAGGTCTCGGCGCCGGGTTCCGCCTTCCAGAACAGGTTGCCGCCGCAGCGCGAGCAGAAGCCGCGCTCGACCTTGGGCGACGAGCGGTACCAGCTGAACGTCGACGAGGTCAGCAGCCTGATATCCGACGACCGGCATGCCGTCATGACGGCAAAATTGCCGCTGGTGCGCGCGCATTGCGAGCAGTGGCATGCGATCGGCTGGAAGAGCTCGCCCGCGATCTCGTAACGCACGCCGCCGGCAAAGACAGCCACCCGTCACCATCCGATCCTCCGTGATGCGCTCGCTCGAAAGCGACCGAGGACCATGAAGCTAGTCGATCGACGCCGTTCGCTCCACTCTTCGCAAGCGGCCTCGATCATCGCGGTGGGGTCAATTGCACTCGGAGCCGTTCGGGCTTCCCTGATCACTTCACGGCTGCGAGCTTGTCGATCGCGGCGGTGAAGCCGGCCAGCGAGATCGGAATGGTCACCGGCTTGCGGGTCACCGGAGCGGTTCATCGTTTGGCGGAAACGTTGAGCCGTTCTATTTCTTGCCTTGCCGCAATCCCGGACGGAAAACCGTTACACACTTTTCCTGGAATTGCTCTAAACCCAGATGGCGCCAGAGGAGGATACGGATGAGTGATTTGAAGACGCAGACGGCACCGGCCGCGGCGGATACCGGGCTGCCGCTGTTCTATTCGAAGCCCGAGGCGCTCAACCCGATACGGCACGGCTCGCTCGGGCTGACGGCGCGTGCCGACTTCTCCTTCGCCCTGTCCGCCCATGCCATCCCCGTGGTGGCCTCGGAAATGCCGGCGGCGATGCGCTCCTATCCGATCGTCTTCATCGGCGTCGCCAAGGCGCCAGTGATCATCACCGGCGTGCGCCAGAACGAGAACCTGTTCGTCGATGCCGACGGCCGCTGGAGCGAGCCGCACTACATTCCGGCCTATGTGCGGCGCTATCCCTTCATCCTCGCCGACGAGACCAAGACGGCCGGCCGGCATCGACCGCGCCAGCGAGCGCGTCATCGACCAGCTGCTGGCGCCGTTCCGCGAGGATGGCGGCCAGATCGCGCCCTTCTTCAACGGCACCAAGCCGACCGAGGCGACCCGGCAGGCGCTGGCCTTCTGCAACCAGTTCCAGCCCGACTTCAACGCGACGCGGGCCATGATCGAGAAGATCGACGCGCACGGCCTGTTCGCGCCGCGCCAGAGCAAGGTGACACTGGAGGGCGGCGAGGTGCTGAACCTCACCGATTTCCAGGTGATCGACGAGGTCGCGTTCAACAAACTGAGCGACGAGGCCTTCTTCGACCTCAGGAAATCGGGCGCGCTGGGAATGCTCTATTGCCACCTCGCCTCGAGCAACAGCTGGACCTCGCTGGTCTAGCAGGCGTCGGCCCGCAAGGACGGGCGCAAGTAAGCTCCGGCGCGGCCTGCGCGCCGGCGATGCCCTGCGCCTCGTAACGGCGTCATAACATGGCGCCAGAGTACAAACGACCAGAGGCTTGCCGAGGTCGGTCCTTGCTCGGCGTGCCGGCGCGATTGCTGGCATGATCGAGGCTCGCTCCTGCCCTGCCGTCTGCGATCGAATTTCGCACCATTTTCGCCGTCGGCGAGCCGCTCATATTGGCTGCGTGACCAGCCGATGCCAAGTCTGTTCAAATGCAGCCATCGCGCGCCGGGCGCGAACCCTCGCGGTGGCAACGACAGCAAATGCTATGAAGAAGAGAATGCCTGGACCGGCGCCGCCGGCCGACACCGAGCTCGCCACTATGCCGGCCAGGGCCGCGTTCGAGCGCCGTAAGGATCATGGCAGCCGTGGCGCCGAATGCCATGGATGCAATCAGTCCGATGACCAACATGCCGCGGGAATAGTAAGCGACAATCAAGATGGCAGCGCACCCTGTCAGTCCCGGAATCGAGACCTGCATGGTCGCTCGGCCTTTCTCGCACAAGTCGCGGGTTGGATGTCGTCAGGCTGCCTGTGTTTCACACCCCCCTACTTCGGCAGACCAGGGGCCCGGACAAGGAAGCCAAAGGACGTAGCTGGACATCCCACGGCAGTAGGATGGCAGCCGATACTCCTTCCGAATGAGCCTGCGCACGGCCGGGCTGACGATACGTACTAAAGCTTAAGCGGGGTCAATGTGCTGGAGACCTCGGCACGATGTAAGCTGCCTTGCTGGCTGGATGCCGGCTGGGAGGACACAAGCACACGGGCGGTCCACGGGTTGCTTCGCGTTCCGAGAGGAGGAGGAGAAACGATATGACCGGCCAGGTCATGCAGGGTGCGCTGCGAGCCAAGCAACTCCGGCAGCTCAAGGAAGTCTACGACCGCGCCCGGGAGGTGAAGGCCAGATACCCGGAGTCACACATTGCAAGCAGAGCCGCCAAAAGACTGATCGACGCCTTCGAAACGGTGATCCGGGCCGACGGAACGGCCCTGGAGACGCAGTGGCTGCGTGACGCCAATCCCAAAGGAAACGCCTGAGACTTGGACTTCACGGGCGGCGTCCGCGAAGCCGGCGGACGAGGTGACCCTGCTGTCCCGTCGATGCCATCGACGCCTGCCCTAAGGCGGAGCCCGCTTGCCTCTCAACTTATCCGGGAACAGGCCGCGGCGTGTTCGCCGCGCGGCGCCCGCGCGCCGGGTAGTCACCGCCTTCCTCGGATGGGCCGCGCAATCGCCAAAGCGGAAAAAGTCATTTTCGACCCGCATCCATGCCGGATGCGGAACTTTGAAGTTCGGCGCAGCGTTGATGCAATTGGCTGATTTGCGCGGCGGGTGGGGCACGATGCATCGGCAAGGCCAGAACACACAAAGTTGTGTACAGCTGGCCTTTTGAAAGCAACTATTGTAGGTTGTGCATAAATTGAAACAAACTCGCGGGTCTCCATGCAGACGCTGTCGCAGTTCATAGGGTCACATCATTCGGGGGAAACATCGTCCAAGAACGAGTGGGCGAACAATGATTTTCTCGGCACCGCCAAGATCTACAAACCCCACTCGGTCCTGTGCCGCCAGGATGATGACGACGACACAATATTCATCGTGAAATCGGGTTGGGCCCTGCTCTACCGCGGGCTGCTGGACGGAGAACGGCAGATCATCGACACTCCGCTGTGGGGAGACGTTGTCGGCTTCCGTTCCGTCGACGGACCCCGTTTCGCATCGCTGGCGTCGATAACGGAACTGGCGGTTCATGAGGTTTCCAGGAAGGTGCTCGTCGAGCGCATTCTGTCGGGGGGCAGCTTCGGCAACAAGATCGCTTGCTCGCTCGCTCGCCTGAATGCCATCCTTGCCGAACATCTGGTGAATGTCGGGCGGCGCAATGCGATGAGCCGCACTGCTCATTTCCTGCTCGAATTGGAAGAGAGGCTGTCCTCCGTTGGCCTATCTGCCCATGGCAGATACGAGTGCCCCCTCACTCAGCACGAGCTGGCAGACATCCTCGGAATGACCACGGTTCATGTGAACCGGACATTGAGCGAACTTCGCAAGGCCGATCTCGTCTCTTTCAAGGCAGGCCATGTGGAAATCCTCAACCGCAAGAATCTGGTCAAGGTTGCCGGGTTCGACAATGAGTACCTGCGGTAGGGTTTCTCTCCCGCTACGGCCTAGTCTTATTCTCGTGGCTTGCCTCCCCGTGGCGCCAGGCCACAGTGCATCGGGCTGACCATGTCTCCCCTTTTGCAGCAAATTGCGATGCATCGAGAGCCCATCTCAGCGCAGGCCTTTCGACCAGAAATTTACTAAAAATTAACCTATGTTAGAGACCCCTAATAATTTGGTTCTAAACTACCCAAGCCGTTTCTTCGGGGGCAAACCGGGAAACTGCCAAGGACGCCAGGGCTTAGGGCAAAAGAGCGTCAACTTTTGGCGTAGGGTTGGGGATCACCTTCCAAATCTAGAGGACAAGGAGTTTATGTCGGCCGCCGGAAGGCGGCTCGGTGTGGGAAAGGGTGGGTAGTATGAGTACCGCAGTAGGACTGTCTAATTATGCTTCGGCCAATCAGCCGCGAGTTCCAGCCAACGGAACCGAAAATGCCTCCAGCAGGGAATGCCTGCTCATCTTGGATGGCAGGGCCTTAGACCGCGAGTGTCTAGCATCGGCCCTTGTAGAGCACGAACTCGGCATGGCGGTCGCCGCCATGGGTTCAATCGAAGAATGGCGTACGAAGAAGGGCTCGGCCCCTCCGCTTGTCGCCATACTCTTCAACCTCGGCGGCCGGAAGGTCACCGATCGTGGTATAGCGGACGAGATCAGGCACATATCGTCCGAGTTCAAATCAATCCCCTTGGTCATCCTGGCCGACAACGAAGAGCTGACACAGATCCTGACGGCTCTCGAATGCGGCGCGCGAGGTTACATTCCGACCTCCGTGGGGATCGATGTCTGCGTCGAGGCGATCAACCTTGCGGCAGCCGGAGGCATCTTCGTTCCGGCGAGCAGCGTTCTCTCCATGCGGCATCTGATAGATTCAGGCAGCCGCGACACGCAGCCTTTTACCGGAATGTTCACGCTCAGGCAGGCCGAAGTAGCGCAGGCGCTCCGGCGCGGTAAGGCGAACAAGATCATCGCCTACGAACTGAACCTGCGCGAAAGCACCGTGAAGGTGCATATCCGAAATATCATGAAGAAACTGAAGGCGACCAACCGCACGGAAGTCGCCTACAAGGTCAACGATCTCTTCGCGGAAGGAACGCTGGCCGAGAAGTGACCGTGTTGGATAGAACAACCTCCCGTTCCAGTGGACCCTGAGCCGACATGCAGGGTTGCCGCTGGAACGGAGCGTCCGCGCGTCCAGCTCAAAAATCATCTGACCCCGGAACGCTACGGGTAACGTCCGTGGGCCGCACGCCGAGCTCGGCCGCGGCTGACATTGCGCCGGAGTCTTGAGGGCTCCTGAGAGCCTGGAGGCCTGGTGTTTTGGAATCCGCCGATCAATCTGCAGAGTTGGCGGCGCTAGGGAAGGTGTACTTGCCGACCCAGCTTACGGCTTCCTCGATCGTGTCGAAGTTCTTGTGCTGCCCGCTCAGCAATCCGAAGCCCGTCTCGAGGAACCATTTTCCCTTCGTGGAATAGGCTTCCTCGTCGATCCGGGTGAGGACAGCAACCAACTGGCCAAATTTCCAAACAAGAAGGCCGGATTCTCCCCCCTCGACCGTTCCGATTCGAGCTTCGTTGAGCGAAAATCCAGGTGCAAGTGCAGCTTGGCCCACCTTAGTCAATTCCCTCAGAACGCATCGGCAAAAATACGTTGGCTTGGATCGCTGATTCCGTGCCTATCTTACCTGTAAATGACTGTTTCGCCGGACGACGACAGGCAAGTTTGTTAGCAGATCGCCGGATACGTTCAAAGCCCTTTCACTCCATGATCCACTGTTAGTTTCTGGCGCGAAACCCGCAAAGAATTCTGGCTTTCCGAAGCGTGAAAGCCCCGGCGAAATGCTCGGCTGCGTCGCGCAATCTCGCAAGCCCGACGAAGGTCTGGCGGTCGAGCCAGTCCTTGGCGCGCTGCGTCCGATCTTGCGTTCCCGCACGCTGGCCGTGAGCGGCACGTATGCATTCGGCTGGCGGAGGTTGCCGTCCCAATTCGAGCATAGATGATCGCGGAAGACATTCCAGGCCAGTTGGTTGACCTCCGCTGGCATCGAACCTGGAGAGGGTTAAATGCGCACCATCGCGATCCGTCTCCACCGCATCTTTTTGAGGGGGAATGCATCAACCCGAATATAGCGGGTTACACGGGATGAGCGTTCTCGATAAAGCGGTACCCCTTTTGTGCTTCAAATAGATCTTGCGGATAGCGAGAGGGCTGAGTTTCCATCTTTTCGTTGCCTGACGACGCGGGAGTGAGCACACCATGGTTCATCGCCCAAACCGCAGCCTGCGTACGGTTGCGAACCCGAATCTTGCGAAGGATTGCTTTGACATGCACTTTCACCGTAGCTTCGGCAATTCTAATCTCGCGCGCGATTGTCTTGTTAGACTCCCCTTCGATTAAGCAGCGCAGAATACATTTTTCCCTGGTTGATAAAATTGATAGTTCTCGTTCTACATTCTCAATTTTTATATCCACGCCGGTCAAATCATTAGTCAACGCATCATATTTCACGTCTTGCCTGATATCTCGAATAAACGACGAGGGTTCCACCGGTAGAACCGTCTGACCAAGCATAACCAATTCGAGCGCTTTGACGAAAGTGTCGGCAGCAGCGGCCTTTGTCAAATATGCGTCAGCCCCCGCACGAAAAGCTGAAACTATATCGCTCGATCGAGAGTGGTCGGCTAGCGCAACGACGTGGCTGTTCGGATAAATCGCTTTAAAATCAGTAATTTGTGCGAATTCAGCATCTGCATCGGTACCGCCGACATCCATGACGAGCAGGATGGGCCTGTGTTGGGGTAGTGGCTTCTGCAGAAGATCGTGAACGCAAGCCACGGAGAAAATGATACGAAATTTTGCTTCATCGAGGATTCTACTAAGGCCTTCTCGGAGTAACTCGCTTGGCCCGACAAGCACTGTCATACAAGATTGTTTTGTCATCGTAACTTCCCCAACACGTCGGGTAAGCGCTCGATGCGCCAACCGCCCATTTTTTGAAGGTACGCTAGGGAAACCCTACCCCAAAATACCCTCATTAGGCGTAGGGCCGCTTGTCGAGCCTGCCCGGGTTTCTGAAACCAGTGGCTTGGCACAGGGCATATAGAGCGGGCAGCGGACCTGCACCATCGCGGTTTTCGACGCGCGGCAGTGCTTGCCGGGCTTGGTTTTCCCACGGTGCGGCTGCCGCGTGCCGAGCGGGAGCCGCGGCCCATAAGCGGCAGGAGTGATCCCTCGCAGCAATCTGCTCATTGGACGAGTTCGCCAAAAGTGGTGCTTATCCGGAAGGAGTGCCCACAAAGGGATAGTTGTGCCGCAGGCGGTGAAGGATCACGATAACAGAGAGCCTTGCTCGTCGACGACCCGTGCCTCGACCAGTTCGGGAGGGGATTGCCACCATTGAAAAGGTGAAAGCCACGCGCCATGGCCAAAGATGACAATTCCGAACCTGTCTCTCCCTTGTCACCGGCGGCTGGCCGCATGGGAGTGAAGGCCATCCTGCTTGTCGTTGGGCTCTCCGGAGTCACCGTCCTGGGAGGAGGCGCAGTCAGACACTGGGAGGCCATCCAGGTTGCTTCCGGAGGCGTGACACAGAAGGTCGAGGATGTCTCGGTTGCGCTGGTGCAGAAGGCCGGGGCTGTCTCCGAAGCGTTGGCGCAGAGGGTTGGGGATGTCTCCGGAGCCCTTGTGCAGAAGGCGTCAGCTGCTATCGACAGCTGGAAAGATGAACCCCAAGATCAACCGGTTCAAACCACCTCCGAACCTTCCCGCGCAATCGTGTCGGGACCGGATGCGCCGAAGGCGACTTTGGTCGAAGGGAGCGTCGTACCTGCCGTCCCCACCAGTGCCGCGCGCCCCAAAGCGGTCAGCACGGCGCCAGACCTGCCAACCGGAAGTCTGTTCAGCGTCGGCGATCGTCTCAAGGTTGTGTTCTACGAGCGCGTCGACGTCGAGGAAGACAAATGGGGGGACGGGTCCTCGGCCTCTGCCCTGCGCGGCATCGTGCAGCGTCCGGAACTGAGCGGCGAGTATGTTGTCCAAGAGGACGGCACGATTTCCGTGCCCTTGCTTGGCTCCATTCCGGTCGCCAATCGGTCGACGCGACAAGTACAGGCTGACTCAGCGGAAATCTTCGGCCAATTGCTGGGCCGCAAGGGGTTGGTCGACATCCTGCCACTGGAGCGCTCGCCCATCTACGTACTGGGGCCGGTCAAGAATCCAGGCTCGTTTAAGTACGCGCCCGGCATGACGATCCTGCACGCCATCGCGCTGGCCGGCGGACTCGACCGGGGCGACAGCCAGCCGTGGCAGAAGATCGAAGCCGTGCGCGAAACCCAGAAGCGGAGCGGGGCGATCGATCAAATGTCGAAGTTGCTCGCCCGCACGGCGGTTCTGAAAGCCGAGCGCGACGGTACGGAACCCAAGATCCCGCGCCAGTTGCTGGAGTTGGCTGGCGAGACCGAAGCCGCCAACCTCGTCAACGAGCAGAGCGACCGGCGCAAGGCCATTGCCACCGCCCGCAAAGAGCGCGAGCGCACGATTAGGGGTGCGCTGGAGGCGGCAAAGCAGGATGTTACCACGTATGGGCACATGGAGTCGCTCGACGAACTCGTCAAGCTGCGCCAGGACCGCGTCAACAGCATGCGCACGCTCGTGGACCGCAACGTCGTCAGCATGACGGTGATGGATCAGGTCCGGAGCGAACTCTCCGACGCGGAACAGCGTCGGCAGGACGCCCTCAACCAGTACGCGATGGCCAAGCAGCGCCTCGCCTCACTTGAGGCCGAGGCGCTAAGGACCCGGGCCGACCTTGCGAACGATCTGGAGGTTGAGATCGAGTCCACGGAGAGCCAGATCGCGACCAATTTGCGCGAGTTGAACTCCAGCGAAGGCGTCCTCTACGCGTTGCCGGGGAGCAGCGCCCAGTTGGCGACGGACGCGAGCAGCGTAACCTATCAAATCGTGCGGCAATCGGCATCCGGGCCGGTCAGCATCAAGTCGGTCGGCATGACCCTGTTGCAGCCAGGCGACCTCGTCAATATCCTCGTGGGCGAAGAGGAACTGACGGTTTTGGGCTCGTCGCCGACCGCCGCGAGCTCGCCGGTCGCCGCGAGCGCTTCCAAAGATGGAGGTGCTGACCGCGCAGTGCCCGCCTTGAGTAGTCAGGAATAGGGACTTCACTTCTCGCGCTGGCGATACGAGACTTCGCCAAACAAGACAGACTCCGAGTACTCCATGGCTGAGCAGCAGGGCGCAATGGGGATATCCTTGGCATCATTGCCACAAACTTCAGTAGAACCGGCCATGAGCCAGGATACAGCTATTGACGTTACAGTGGAGACGATGCGGGACATCGCGAGGCTCGAGACCATTTGGACGGAGCTCGAAGCGCGGGCAAGTCACTCATTCTACCTGTCCTGGCTCTGGATCGGTACTTGGCTACGTCATCTGCCGCGCGGCGCGCAACCACATGTTCTGGTCGCTCGGACGTCAAGCAGGACCGTTGGATTGGCGATTATTTGCCGGCGCAAGACCTGGAGTTTCGGGCTGCATGCGCGGGCGCGTTGGCTACTCAATGAAACCGGAGACGTTCGTTTCGATCGATTATTCATCGAGTACAACAATATTCTTGCGGAGCGATCCCTGGCCGATGCCACGAGGTTGGCGTGCCTTGAGGCCCTGGCGCATCACTTGCGCCACTCTGACCAATTGGTGCTCTCCGGAATTGATCCGGACTTTGAGTTGGCCGCCTGTCGCACCGCGGGCCGAGCCGGGCTGCTTGCCGATGTGAGGGCGGACGATATGGCGCGGTGGATCGATTTCGCCAAAGTCCGCCAGAAAGGCGGAAATTTCCGCGCCACATTGGGCCGCAATACTCGGCAAGCGGTAAGCCGCGCCATGCGGCTGTATGCTGAACGCGGCCCCATTTCGTTCCGGACCATGGAAGCCACATCGGAGGCGCTCGCCGCGTTTGATTTGCTCGCCGAGCTTCATCAGGTGCGGTGGGGACGCAAGGGAGCCTTCGCCCATCCGAGCTTCCGTCGATTTCACGAGGAGCTCATTGCACGCGGAGTTCCCACCGGGGCCGTCCGCATCTCACGGACTTTGGCTGGGGACCAGACAATCGGGATCCTCTACAATTTCGTGCATGACGGCCGTGTCTACAACTACCAAAGCGGTTTTCTCTATGAGCGCGACGGCCGGCTCAAGCCCGGGCTTGTCAGCCATGTTCTGGCCATCGAGGACAGCATCGGGCGCGGGGAGTGCGGCTACGATTTTCTGGCAGGCTTCTCGGGGCACAAGTCCCGCCTGGCCAATGCGGAACATCCTTTGAAGTGGATCGCAATAGGCAGGGACGGTCCGGAGCGCCGCATCGAGGCAAAGCTGCGCGGTGCCAGGCGGGTGCTGGGGACCGTAGCTACGAACATGAAAGAGCGGCTGTTTGAAGCACAGCGCGTATCCGGTTCAACTCGGTATCAGAGCACCTGTTCGCGCGATAGGCTCTCTAATCTATGTTTCAGCGTGGCGGAATTGGTAGACGCACCGCACAGTTAATGCGACGCCGCGAGGCTTGTAGGTTCGACCCCTACCGCTGGAGCCATAGATCTAGAGGCAGCATATCAAGTCGTTGAACAGGGGCCTTTCGGCTCCCGTTTGGAAAGAGTTGCACTTGTGCGCGTGAGCGCTCCAAGCGATCGGCATCCACCTATGTCTTCTGACTGCTGCCCTGAGCTCAACTTGATACAATTTCCTGGCGCGGGCGGGGACGATCGCCATGGCGCATTGGGCGCGAACCGTTTTCCTGCTGTCTCGGCCAAGCTGGGATCCGAGATCATAGTGCCGATTCTCGAGAATGATGGTTTGCAGCTCCTGGCGTTCATCCTCGATGCTGAGCAGATCGTCATCCGCGAGATAGGCATTTGGCTCAGCGAAGAGGAACGCCGGCGCGCCGAGGGGTTGAGGCTGGAGCGGGACCGCCGCCGCTTTGTCGCGACCCGTGGGCAGCTGCGCCGGATCCTCGCTTCCAGGCTGGGAATCGCGCCGTCCGACGTCGAACTGGAATATGGACGCCAAGGCAAGCCACACCTCTCGCACCGCATGCCTGCTCGCGATCTGCGCTTCAGCGTCTCACGATCCGGAGATCTCGCGGTCGTCGCCCTCTCGACCAGGCAGGATATCGGGGTGGACATCGAGGCCGTTCTCCCCGTGCCCGAAGCGGACGAGATCGCAGCGCTCTGCTTCTCCGCCTCCGAGTATGGGTCCTACACCGCCCTCGGTCCGGAAGACCGGTTGGAAGGTTTCCTCCGGCGCTGGACCCGGCTGGAGGCTATCTCCAAGGCTCTGGGGTGCGGCTTAGGACAGCCCCTTTCCTGGGTTGAAAGGGATTGGGCTGTCCATAGCTTCGTGCCGAAACCTGGCTACGTGGGGACGGTAGTAGTCCAGAATTGGTAGTCCGAAATTGAAGTGCCCGCGATGCCATCATTCACTTACGATGCAATGCGGATGAGCGATGAGGTCAACCAACTCGAGAGGCCCTATGTCGGCGGACGTGATGCAGATCCCAGAGCTTCTCGCAGACCTCGCGGTCAAGGACATCAAGGTCTGGGTAGAGGGCGGCCGGCTGCGGTGCAACGCGCCAGCTGGCGCACTGACTGCCGAGTCTTCCGACCAGTTGCGTGACCGGAAGGGCGAAATCATCGCGTTTCTGAACATGGCCACTGCGGCAGCCCGGCAACAGCCAGCAATCATTCCCCTGCAGTCTCGCGGAACACGCACGCCCATTTATGCCGTGCCCGGGCATATCGGGGCGCCCTTCTCATTCTCGGACCTGTCGAAGCACCTGGGTGGCGATCAACCGTTCTACGCACTCCAACCGTCTGGCTTCGACGGGCAGAGCGAACCGATGGAACGCGTCGAAGATATCGCCGAGTATTTCGCCCGCCAGATCGTCGCATATCAGCCCACCGGTCCGTACATCATCGCCGGCTACTGCTCCGGCGCCGCAACCGCTCTCGAGCTGGCGAAAATCCTGCATCAACGCGGAGCGGAGGTCCCGTGCATGGCGCTCTTTGGCCCCCTTCATCCCATCATCTTTAAGCAATTGCTGCATCAGCTGTATTTCTTTGCCAGTCGCACCGCCGATTCGTCCCTGCGAGAGATAGCAAAGCTGCCGACATTCGGCGCTCGTCTCCGGTATTTCGGCAGGCGTCTCCGGAACCTTGGCGGGCGCGTCGGCGCCCTAGTGCTCCCCGTCCGCAAAAGCAAAGAGCCTGTCACGTCAGATCCGGTGCTAGCGAGCAGAGCTCGACTCAAATCCACGGCGATCACGGCTTTGCGGCGGTACATCCCCACCCCGTATTCGGGTCGAGTATGCATATTCCTTCCAAACAAGGCCTGGATGCGATCGGGTGCGGCACCGCGCCAATGGCTTCGAGTGATGCCCCAAGCCGAGTTTTATTTCGGGCCCGACGACTGCAACGATAGCCATATGCTGGAGGAGCCGGACGCATCTGCCATCGCAGAGCTTTATCGCAAGGCAACCCGAAAGGCTGAGCGATTGACGTGATTGATTTTTGATTTCTGCAATGGGGAGCGTATCTCATGAATGAAGTCCTACCTATCGCGGCGGAGGGCGTTGCGCGCCCCTTGTTGAAAGGTCCCGATCGTCGGGCGCTGGTTGTCGAGTACAACGCCACGGCAGCGCCTTACCCGTCGGACAGGACGATCATTGATCTCTTCCGCGACCAGGCGACGCGCAGTCCTGACGCTGAAGCGATCCGCTTCGGCGACGCAACGCTGACGTACCGGCAACTCGACGAACGATCTGACCAGATGGCCACGCATCTGAGCTCGATCGGCGTGGGACCGGGTCGGATTGCCGTTGTGTTCATGGAGCACTCCATTGAAGTCGTCGTCGCGATCTTAGGCGTCTTGAAGTCAGGCGCAGCCTATGTGCCGGTGGACGCGGCAACACCGAAGGGGCGTCTCGCGACAATCCTGAAGGACATTGCCGACGGGACCGACGGGCGGGCGCCGGTGGCGATCACTCAGACGCGCCTGCAGTCGGTCATTTCCCCGAACATTGCCGACATTTTCGTGCTCGACGCCGATTTCGGATCGATTTTGAATCAGCCGGACTCGGCCCGGCCGTCCGCGGCCACTCCGGACGGCGCCGCCTATATCATCTTCACCTCCGGCTCGACCGGCACGCCTAAGGGCGTCGTGATCGAGCACCGGAACCTGGTGAACTATATCTGGTGGGCCGCTCGGGTGTACAGTTCCGGTGAACGTCTCGCATGGCCCCTTTTCTCATCCCTGGCCTTCGACCTGACCGTCACAACGCTCTTCACGCCACTCATCACCGGCGGCCGAATCGTGGTCTATCTGGGTGATCCCGGAATCCAGAGCATGGTCGTGCTCAAGGTCATCGACGACAATGCCGTCGACATCATGAAGCTGACGCCGGCGCACCTCGCGATGGTCCGCGACCGCAATCTCGAGACCACAAGGCTGCGCAAGTTCATCGTGGGTGGCGAGGACTTCAAGACCGAATTGGCTCGCTCTATCACGAAGGCCATCCCCGGTCCTGTCGAGATCTACAACGAGTACGGACCAACCGAAGCCACTGTGGGCTGCATGATCCACCGTTTCGACATCGACCGGGATCATTCCGCATCGGTGCCGATCGGCGTCCCGGCCGCCAATGCAGGCATCTATGTCCTCGACAACGCACATCAGCCCACCGCCTCCGGCATTATCGGCGAGATGTTCATCGCCGGCGACGGTCTCGCAAGAGGTTATTTCAATCGCCCCGACCTCACCGACGCACGTTTCCTCACGGTCGCCGATCCCCAAGATGGGTTTTCGAGGCTGCGGCTGTACAAGACGGGCGATCTCGCCCGCTGGAATTCGGAAGGGCGCCTGGACTTTCTCGGCCGCGCCGATCATCAGGTGAAGGTTGGTGGCGCGCGTGTCGAACTGGGCGAGATTGAAGCTCGTCTTCTGAAGCACCCGCACGTCCAGGAATGCGCTGTCGCTGCCATCGCCGCCACGGTGGTGACACCAGCGACAGACGGCATCGCACGGCTTGTGGCCTACTATGTATCGTCGAAACCCCTGACGGTGGCGGAGCTGCGCGCCCACCTCGCCGAGCAACTCCTGGAGTCCATGATTCCGACGCACTATGTTCGCCTCGAACGGATGCCGCTCACATCCAACGGCAAGATCGACCGCTCGGCGCTTCCCGAGCCGACGGCGAAAAACATCCAGCCTGCACAAGATTTCGCTGCCCCCTCGACGGAGACCGAAAAGAGGCTGGCCGCGCTGTGGTGCGATCTTCTGAAGGTCGAGTCGATCGGCCGTGACGACAACTTCTTCGGCCTGGGCGTGCACTCGCTCCTGGTGATGCGGGCGGTGGCGCGCATGCGAGAGACCTTCGGCGTCGACGTGCAGCTTCGCAACCTCTTCGAGCGCCCGACCGTGACCGGACTGGCGGAAGTGATCGACGGAATGCATTGGGTGGCCGAGTCGAGAGCCCCTTTAGTCTCGGAAGGACCGAGAGAGGAAATCGAATTCTAGCTTGCCGCAAGGCCTCCGAATGGCTGGGGGACCAATCCCACGGAAGTTCTTGCGCTGGCATGGCAGAGCGGATGAAGACGATGGACAAAGGATGGGAACCGGGGCGCGGGCCGGGCCTGCCTTGGGCGGCGGGGGAGTACGAACTCTTACGTGACCAGGTGCGCCGGTTCGTCGAGGAGGAGATCAAACCCGTTGCAGATCGCTGGGAGGAAGACGGGTTCATTCCCCGTCCGATCCTGCGACGCATGGGCGAACTCGGCTTCCTCGGCATCCGCTACCCGGCCGAGTACGGTGGTGCGGAGATGGACGCGGTCGCATCGACGATCTTCGCCGAGGAACTCGGGCGCTCGACCTATGGCGGCTTCGCCGACGCGACACTGGTCCATACCGACATGGCTTCCGTGCATGTCTTTCGCGATGGGACCAAAGCCCAGCGGACCCGCTGGATGCCAGGCATTGTCAGCGGCGAGGTGATCACCGCGCTCGCCATCACTGAGCCAGATGCGGGCTCGGATGTGAAGGAAATCCGCACGCGTGCCCGCCGAGAGGGGGACTTTTACGTCCTCGACGGCACGAAGCTCTACATCACGAACGGCGTCCACGCGGATCTCTACTGCGTCGCCGCCAAGACCGATCCCTCGGCGGGAATGCACGGGATCACGATGTTCCTCGTCGAGAAGGGCACGCCTGGCTTTAGCGTTGCCCGCGAGATGGACAAGCACGGCTGGCGCTCATCCGACACTGCCGAGCTCGTCTTCGACGGTTGCCTTGTCCCCGCCGAGAACGTGCTTGGCGCGGAGGGACAGGGCTTCTACTCCATCATCAGCAACCTCCAGAACGAGCGCCTTGTCCTCGGCGGCATGGCGATAGGCGCGGCCGATGCGGCGATCGATATGACCCTCGCCTGGGTAAAAGCGCGCCGCGCATTCGGGGGCGTGCTATGGGACATGCAGGCGATCCGTGAACGCCTCGCGATGCTGTCTGCGAAAGTAGAGGCGAGCCGCCAGTTTCTCTATGCCACCGCTTGGCGCATGGCGGCGGACGAAGATTGCCTGCGCGAGGTCTCGATGGTGAAGGCCATCTGCGGCGAACTCGTCAACGAGGTCATGTACACCTGCGTGCAGTTCCACGGCGCCATGGGCCTCATGCGCGAGAGCCCGATCGAGCGCATGGCGCGTGACGCCCGCGCCATATCCATCAGCGGCGGCGCCACGGAGGTAATGCTGGAGGTGGTCGCATCGTTGTCGTGAGCCCAATGCGGCAGTGAGGACATCGCTCCCTGGCGTTGATTGTAAGATGGCCGCGTTAAGGGCTCTTCGGAACGGCGGGTAGGGTTGGCTGATGGGGTCTTTCGGCTGTTCTTTTTTCCCCCACCCGCACTCAGGCGGCGCTGGAGGAAAGGATAAGCGGTCATTGTCATGAGCGCCTGTCGATGCAGGCCCCGCCAGGAGCGGACTACGACGTCACGCCTGGGGCGCCGATCCGGCGCCCACCGACGGCTTGCGGCCGCTGCGCCGGCCCGTCTCGCTGCTCGCCTCTTAGTTTCCTGCTCCGTTCTATCGTGCGGTGCGTAACGCTCACTTTCGTGTCGTCACCCCACAATGCTGTCAGTTCATGCTCAGGCGGTAGACCTGAACGTCGGTCACCTCCAGTTCGAGCGTTGCCGGGGTCGAACTGTCGTAGGCCGTGTGCCAGCCAGACGCGCTGCTGTTGGCAATACTCAGACTGATGAGCAGGGTCATGGCACCGGTCGGCACGTTCGTAGTGACGGTTCGCTTGAGCACACCATCGAAAAAGAACTTGATCGACACGCCCGGTTTGTACTCCATGCCCCAGACGTGGTAGTCGGCCGACAGGTCCACACCAGCATCGAAGAACCGCTGCTCGTTGGTGGCAGCCAACAAAGCGTTTGCCAGCACTCGGTTGGCCGACTTTGCCAGCACTCCGTTGGCCGACCCGGAGCCGTGGAGGAACCCGCCCTCCTGCGTGTCGATCTCGGCCCCGCCCTCGAGATGCCAGAAGCCTGGCCATCCGCCAGTGCTGACGTCCGGTTGCTTCATGCGTATCTGGGCGTAGCCACCGGCAAACGAAAACTTGCCGTGCGTGCAGATAGCGCCGGACTTCCACGCGTACCCGGCGAACCGGTTGCTTCTCGTCGCAACGATCTTCAAGCCTGATGGGCCAGTGCTGATCTGAGCCGGGTCGAAGTACTCGGCGTCGAACCCACCAGCGTTCATCGCGGAGTACGGCGATGGCACGCTCTGCTGCCAGATACCGTTCTGGTCCGCGATCGCCGGTATCCACTTCGTGGAGTCGAGCGAATGCCCGGCGAAGGTGTCCTCGAATATCAGCTGACTGGTAGTGTACCCAGTTGGCGGTGGCAGCGACGACCCACCGCCTCCACCACTGGTGTCGCACGAGACGATCATGAGCGTTGTGACAGAAATGTACTTCGATATACTCTTCATATTGCCCTCTCGTAACGAGGGCTTGACCAAGATGCGATTGCAATGGTCGCCACCGCTCATCGATGTCACAGCCAATCTTAAAGCGAAACGACAAGGACTGGATAGTCGACAATGAGAGGATACCCCGACTATATTGCGGCGCGGCAGGTGGGCCTCGATGCGACCATAGGGCACGAGGTTATAGAGGTATCAGTCGCTTTAACGCTACTGCCCTACCCTCTTGGTCTTCGCCGCGCATTATCCGACCGCTGCAACGCCTTCGCCTCATCCCATGTCGCACGGCACATCCAAGCGTCGCACTCCTCATCCGCGGTGTGATCACGGCATAGCCTTGGGATGAAACGGCTCGTTCGGCGCCGTTGTGAGGAAGCCATAAACGTAGCGGTCCGTCCGTCGGTCGCCGTTGAATGTCGCCACATGCCTCATTTGCGGGCGAACCAGACCGCGTTTTTTTGGTCACTGGGCTCCGCTCGGAAGCGCACTCAGCGAAGCTGTTCGCCGGGACCAAGCAATGGTTTTCCGAGCTGTGCCACGCCAGCCGGTGATGGGAGGAAATGCTCCTGATGATGTTTGTAGTTGGGAAACCTCCTGCTTGTGGCGGTGGCGGCATTATCCAGCCAGGTGGTCTTGGGGCGGCGTGTCGATGCTGATCCTCGAGTGGTACCTCTTTATCCCCGCGATCAGACCTTGATCGAGTGATAAAGTTTGCAGAACTGAACGATGATCGTTGCGATGCCGCCGTCCGAGCGGGCCCCCTCTCTCCGAGCGGGCCCCTCGACAAGCCACAGCCAACAAATCCTGCATCGGTGTCATTGGATGGTTCCTGAATGCTCATAGCTTTACTAAGAGATTCGGCTATCAAGCTGTATGTGCTGACCGCCAAGCTCGGCCTGCAGGGTCTTCCGATTTTCCACCGCGCCTATCTTGCGCTTTATCCCCTCTACAAAAGGTATTTTGAAGCAGGCCCGATCGATCAGCTCAGGGAATTCGTGCCAGGCGGATCGCTGGTCATCGATGTCGGCGCCAATGTCGGCTTCTTCACGCTCCGTTTTGCTGAATGGGTCGGCGATGGCGGAAAAGTGATCGCCATCGAGCCGGAGGATCAGAATTACAGCGGCCTGATTTCCGCGCTCGAGCGCGCGGGTTTCCTTGGCCGCGTTGAGGCGCTGAGGGTGGTCGCCGCCGCTGAGCCCGGCACGACCTTTCTCGAAATCAACCCGCTTTACCCGTCCGACCACAAGCTTTCCCGGAACGGCACCGGCGTGCCGGTCACCGCCGTGACGCTCGACGGGCTGCTCGCGGACAAGGGACCCCGGCGCCCGGCGCTCGTGAAAATCGATGTGCAGGGCGCCGAACTGCTGGCGCTTCAGGGCATGATCGAGATCCTGAGGTTCGCCCGGCCGGCCCTGTTCGTCGAACTTTCCGACCAGGGATTGAACAAGTTCGGGGCGTCGGTTTTGGTAGTCCTGCGCCTCTTGTCGGATAACGGATACGAGGCATACTGGCTGACCCGGACCGGGCGCCGAAAGGCAAGCCAATCCGAGATTGAGGCCAGAACAACCGGTACCAAATCTGCCGATGTGCTGTTTCTTCCCCTTCATCGTACTTCTGAGTGACGGAGGAATCGCGCATCAGCGTCCGAGAATTTCATCGCGACTTCCATGGCCGCCTCGGCAGCGCCTTGGCATAGAAATCCTCAAGCGCGGCGCGCACCGACTTGACGCCATCCAGCATCACATCGAGCTGCTTGCGGACCGCAGCCCTTCGCGCCGGCAGCGTCATGACATCACTTTCGGCAATTGAGGCTTCGGCCGCGGCGCTCAGGCTTGCGCGTTCGAGCATCTCAAGCGGGTCCTGACAACGCGATCCCGTCTTTCAAGTCTGGAGCGGCGACGGGGGCGACTCTTCGTGCACGGGGCCTGCGGCAGAATCAAATTTTATTGCGAAGGCCAAAGTCAGGGCCGCGCACACGCCCTCGATGCTGGTGGCGAGCGTCCAGCCCAGGACTAGGCCTTCAAGTCCACCGAGCCTCGCTCCAGCTATCACCAAGCCCAGCTCCAGCAATCCGCCAAGCGCGAACCAGCGAGATGCCTTGCGCATCCTGTCGCCCAACCGCGCCAGCGTGCAGGCATGAAATTTAAGCGTTGTTCCCAGCAGGCTGAAGCCAAGGAAGCGCAGGCTCGAACCGGCGATCTCAGCATAGGCCGGATTGAAGACCGCAAGGATCTTCTGTGAATAGGTGAAGATGAAAACGGCGCAGACCAGCGAAAAGAGCAATGACGCCATCACCGATAGAAGGATGTCGTGTCTGGATTGTTTCGGGCTCGCTCTCACCACGGGGAACAGGACCGTGGCCATGGCCGCGGGAATCAACGAGGCGATGGTGACCAGCATCCATAGGGATACGAAAGCGGCATTGATGGCCGGAGACAGGAGAACGAGCACGACGTAGGGCATGATGATGCCGGGAGCCTGCAAGGCCACGTCGAGCACGTAGTGGTCGAAGACCTTGCCCCGCAGCGTGCGGAGCAGCTGGAAATCGGGAGGCCCAACGAGGCGACGCGCACCGCCCCGGGTCAACAGGTCCACGCCGATGATGGACGCCAGAAGTCCGGCCACCCAGCTCAGAATAAGCGCGGTATGGGAGGTGTAGCCGCCAATCGCGGCGGTGGCGATGAACATCAGCTTCAACGTGCAGAAAAGCACTTGCCGGATCATCCTGCCGGTGGCGCGCAGGTTGCCCAGGAACGCCTGGTCGGCCAAGATGGCGAAAACGGTCAGACCGCAGCCGAGGACGAACGCAACGCCCACGAACCAGCCGCCGATCAGCTCGGTAGAGCTGCTGAAATACGCGTGCCCGAAGACGAACAAGAAGGCCAGCCCGACCCCCAGCGCCAGCCCGAAGCACAGTGCTGCGGCCACCAGGCCGCGCTCCCTGCCGGGATTCCGGACGATCTCGCCCACCAGCATCGTTCCGAGCCCCGCCTCCCCCAGCGTGCCGATAAGTCCCATCACGGACAGTAGAGCAGAGGTGTTGCCGATCACCTCCGGTGGAAACAGCCGCGCCGCGAGCCACCAATAGACGAATCCGAGACCGGCCGCTGCAACCGTTCCGGTTGCCATGGCGCCGGAATTCATCACGAACGCGGCGCTCTTTCGAAGCTCTCGGCGCACGCGAGCAATGGCCGCCCCGGATTGGTCTACCGACATCATTGCTATCCCGAACCTTGCTGTGCCGGCACCGCGGACCTTCCGGGGGCTGGGCGCAGGACGTCCCGGTACACCTGCTCGATACGGGTCACGACCGCTCCGGCCTTGAGGCGCTCGATCCTGGCGAGGCCTGTCGCCTCCAGGCGGGCGAGCAAGGCGCGGTCATCGAGAAGTGTCTGCATCGCGCTGGCCAGGGCGTGCGCGTCGCCGCTCGGCACGAGAAGGCCTGTTTCGCCATGATTGACGATATCCGGCATGCCGCCGATGTCGGTTGCAACAACTGCCTTTCCGGACGCCATCGCTTCCATGATCACTGTCGCGCAGGCTTCTGGCCCCACCGACGGCAGCACGCCGAACAGTGAGCGCCGCCATGCATGCATGATGGCGGAATGCGGCCACATGTTGAATATTCGAACGTTCGGCGGAAATTCGGTTGGCGTATCGGCGACCCGGCGCCCGACCAGCACCAGTTGCGGCGCCCGCTTCAGGCTGGCATAGGCTTGCAGGAGAACTTCAATGCCCTTGAGGCGTGTCAGGTCGCCGACGAACAGGATGAATCCATCCTCGGGAAGCCCCTGCAGGCAGGCATCTTCCGGGCCGAGCACTTCGACATCGTCGGGCACGAAGTTGGGGATGACGTCGTAGGGGGCGCGGCCTTGGGTGAGTCCGGTGTGACCGGCGACCGCGTGGCTCACCGCGATGAAGCGGTCCACCACGCGCCGAGCGGCAAAGCTCGTCGCCCAGTTACCCAAGGTGGTCGCGGTTGCCTTCACCGCTCCGTAATGCCGTGTGGCACAGGGCAGGCACTTTGCCGTCGCCGGGCCGCTGCAGAGTTGGGCGCCCAAGTGCATGAAATTCTTTTTGGCGCAGACAAGGCCGTAATCGTGGAGCGTAACCACGAGGCGTGCCCCGCTCAGACCTTTGAGCGGCAGGAAGGACGCGTAGATCCAGTTATGGGCGTGAACGATGTCCGGCTGCTCCCGGGCGACCAGCCGCTGCAGGGCAAGCACCAGATGGGGATCCGGGAAGGGCGGTGCGTGGCGGCGATCGGGATCGGCGTGGAGGCCCGACAGACGCTGGAGCGTGCCGCGCAGGCGATGGACGCGTACCTCGCCGTCCAGTTCGGTTTCGGGCGATCCAGGATGCATCAAGGTCCCGACGCTGACCTGATGGCCCCGCCGCGCCAGCGCTGCGCCCAGATTGCGGACGTGCCGCTCCTCTCCGCCGATCACCGGAGGATAGAACTGCGATAGCAGCAGGATGCGCATGATCGAGCCTCGTTTCAGATGCGCGGCACCAGCGTCGAAACGCTGCGATAGAGTCGGTTGTCCCCCGGTCGATAGAGCCGGGCTTCGGCGGTCTGGCGAGTCGCCAGGGCCGGCACCGGGACTTCTCGCGTCCAGGTGTCGCCCGGCGCGATGGCGATCGATCGGAGAACCGCCAACGGTTGCCCATCAAGAGTGATTTCGACGTCGAAGTTTTGAGGTTGTGTCTCGGCGCTCCTGATGCCGACGGTGATCCGGCCGGACTCGCCACTGATCGACGGCAACAACCAGAACTCGGTGTATTTGAATTCCCGGTAGGCCGCTTCGTCGCTGACGGCCAGCGCATAGGCTCCGGTTGCCACAAACATTGCCAACAGGATCGCGACCCCCTGCCAAAGCCGGAACCGCGTGCGAGCCGGCCAAGCTGGCAGGTCGGGAGTGTCGCGGCGGATGGCGGCCACCAGTGCCGCGGCGGCTGTCACGGCCCAGAACCACGCCGCCCAGCCGAGCGGCGTAAGGTAGTCTGCGGCGTTGAGGGCAAACCCCCCGGCGATGCCGGCGGCGAAGCTTGCCCCGACCGCGTAAGCGAGGTGTTGCAACACTGAGGTGGTCCGGACGCCAATGGCCCGCAGAATCGAGTGGCCCGAGACGAGGAACACCATGGGCGCGCCCAGGAGGGTACGCAGGAACACATTGTCGCTGAGCGCTACGGCCGCCACCGTCGCTGCTGCCCACAGAAAGGCGACCCAAAGGTCCCGCTTGCTAGGGATTCCCATGCAATCCCCTCACGTCATAGATCATGATCCAGCCGTTGTCGTAGATGCGGGCGACGCCCTGGATATGATTGAACTTGAGCAGCGCTGCACCCGAGAGCGGCTTTTCCTGGTGCCGTTGCCACGGCTGAAAGTTAGAGCCGAGCACCGGCGGAGCCGTGGTCAGGCGCAGGTCCACCAGCAGGAAATCGATGTCGCTCCCCGCCAAGGCCCAAAACTCGTCGGCCCCCAAATTCTCGGCCTCGAATATGCGCGCGGCATCGACGCCCGTTTTGATCCTGACCCTGACGTCCTGCCGGCCGTAGGCCGCAAGGAGAAGGCGGTTGATGCGGTCGGATGTGAAGCGGTTGCCGGCACCGAGCCATTCCCTAACCCAGCGTGCCGTTTCGATCCCCATGGGCTCGATTGATTCCTGATCTGCCGCCACCCTGTAGCGCCCATGGATCGGATTGATCGCAGCGCTTGCGACGCCGCCCAGGACGATAACCGCTACAGCGAGGGCCGGCGCGATGCGGCGCCACCCGCGCGGTGTGCGGCCTTGCCAGAAGTGGACAATGCTCACCGCGACGACCAGCCCGACGCCGATGAACACGAACGTTGCCATGCGGTTGCCGATTTCCCATCCGGCGGAGGTCAGTCGGAAGGCGACTGAGACGGGGAGCCCGAAGGCCAGCAAGGTGAGGAGCACGAGCCGACTGTCGCGCCAGCGGCGTTGGAAAATCTCCTGAATCGGACGCCAATCCGACCGCCCACCACTCGGAGCCGCCATGGCCAACGACCGGAAGAAGCCCGTTGCCAGGCCGAGTGCCAACAGCAGGAGTGCCGTCAAGGTAGTCAGCCGCAAGTAGAGGGCCTTATCCGGCGCTCCGAGGTGTTCCGACATTGGGCTGGCCGCGCCCAGGATCTTCGCGAGCAATGCGTTGAGGCCGGCCCCGATAACCGGGCCGAGATAGGCTGCGAGAGGGATGCCACGCCACTGCATCCACAGGAACGGCAGAGCGATGGCCAGGATCGCCGTGAAGCTCACGACGATCCTGGCCTCGAACCGCAGGGGGTCGTGCCGGCGCAAAGCCTCGAGGCCCGCCAGCGCTCCAAAATAGATGGCGGCGAAGGCGGCCGAGAGGTGATGCGTGACCGCGAGGCTTGCCAACAGCAAGCCAACCAGCCCGAGCGACTTCAGCCTCGATAGCCCGACGAGATTATTAGGGGCTGCTTCGACCGCAAACGTCAGCACGCAAAGCACGATGCCGAGGCTCTGGTAGGAGAAACTTGAGTCGAACAGGAAGAAGGTTGAGCAGCCCATATAGACCAGACAGGCGATTGCCGAGATACGCGGCGATCCGGTGATGCTTTCGAGGAACAGAAACAGGGCACCGATGAACGTGCCCTTGAGGATGACAAGCAAGAGCGTCCCCGCCACAACCAAGGACAGTCCCGTCAGATCGACGATCGCCGTCGTCAGGATCTCCAGGGCGGGATACGTTGGCCCAATCGGGAAAAGCGGATTGGACAGGAACAGACGGCGGGCCGTGATCAGATCCTGGGTTGCGATCCAGTGCAGGTACTCGTCGTAACCGCTGAAGCTCGTCGGGGAATAGACCTTCTTGCAGTAGAACAAGGCTTCGCTAAGCAGGAACAGGAGGCACAGACGCTCCCCCCGGGCTGTCGTCGGCCAGGCGATGCGGAGGCTGGTCGGAACGACCAGGAGGATGACACCGGAGCAGAAGAGCAGCGGCGCCATCTCATAACCCCGGCGCCCGGCTCCGTGCCCGGCCACGACCAGGAGCAGAGCCGTGGCGACCGTCAGGCCCAGAATCGCGATCCATCCGCAGCTAGCCCGTTGCGGCGGGGCATCGGCGCTGCCGCCGCGAAGGTCGGGACCGATAATGGCCGAGATGAACCGTATCCCGGCCTTGAGCGGGCTAATCCTGGTTCCCGCGGTGAAATGAGCCGCCATCATCAGCATCATGCCATCGTCGCGGGAGGCCACGATGTCACGCGTCCGGGTGGCAAGCGGACCGTGGATCGGCTGCTCAGCACATCACGATAGACGTCGCTCAGCGCTTGCGCGCAGGCATCCCAGTCGGGCAGCGCCAAATCCGGGACCTCCCGATGGGCCTCCAGTTCCTCGGCCATGGCGACGGTCAGCTCCGCCGGACCGGCGTTGCACGCAATCGCCCGGCACAGGCCATTGGCGGCCAGTTCCCGCAGACCGGACGTGTCGGTGACGAGGACCGGACGGCGCAGCGACAGGGCTTCCATCACGGCGACCGGGTGGGCTTCGTATTCGCTGAACAGCACGAATAGCCCGGCACTTGCCAGGAGGTCTGCCATTCTCTGCCGCTGTGACCCGGGAATACCCGCAATCGTGACCCGCTTCTCGAGGCCGAGCGTCCCGACAAAGCGCCGCAATTCTCCCTCGTACGGGCCTGTACCGACGATGTGCAGTCGCACGTCCGGTAACCGGCGGATCAGTTCGGGCAAGGCCGCGATCGCCCGGTGATGGCCCTTGTAGCGCTCCAGCCTGCCGCCCGAGACGATCAGGTGCGGATCGACCTTGACGCCTGGGCTCGGAGCCGGCATTGCGGCGCCGTTCGGGATGACGACAAACCGCTCCCGCGGCACGCCCATCCTCCCGCTGAAGAAGTCGGCTTCGAATTCGGAGACGCCGATCAGGCGCGCCGCCCGGGCGACCAGCGGCCGGAGCAGCATGTGCTGGGTGCTGCGCACTGCGTTGCGCAACCGGGAGGAATGCCCGCCGCTGTGGAAGGTCAGGACGAACGGCACGTGCCCGCGGACGGCCGCGAGCAGTCCGATCGGCACCACGAAAGAACTGTAGCCCTGGAAGTGGATCAGATCCCAAGTCCCGCGCCGGATCGCTGTGTAAATGCCCGGCGCCACATAGAGATCCAGCTCCCTTGGCCAGGCCGGTACGCGCTGCACATGCATGCCGCGCACCTCCTCCTCGACTGGCAGCTCCCCCGAGGGATCGGTCGTGAGCACGTCGACCGCGTGGCCACGCGCCACCAAGCGGGGACCGACCTCCTGGATGTGAGTTTCGGTTCCGCCCATAAAGGGGTAGCAGCGAGCGGCAACCATCAAGATTCGCATCAGGCTTACCCGCCCTCAGCACGGGCTGTCGCGCCCCGCTGTTGGTGCACCCTCTCACGCAGGATGGTCTTGAGGACGCGCCAGCCGTCCGGGAGGGCGCGCAGATGGCTCACACCGCTGATGCGCGGAGCCTCGAAACTCGGCACCTCGACGATGTTGAGATGGCTCTTCAAGGCCCGTACGTTGATGAGGGTCTCTATCTCGAACCCATCGCAGTCGCAATTCAGCGTGCCGAGGTGCTTGGTCCAGAAGGCTATGTATCCGTAGCATAGATCGGAGAACCAACCGCCATAGAGCAACCGCACGAACAGGGTCAGCCCCCTGTTGCCGAACATCCGGAATAGCGACATGTCGTCGGTGCCGGCGCCCTGGATAAACCGTGAACCCTTAACGAGATCTGCGCCAGCCATCAGCGCACTGACAAAGACGATCGCCTCCTCCGGGACCATGGAGCCGTCGGCGTCCAGCATGATGATGATCTCACCTGTGGCGGCCCGGAATCCCGCTTGCAATGCAGCGCCCTTGCCCCGCCGGGGCTCCATGACGACCTTCACGTCCTCGCGCAGGCGGCGCGCGACCGCGACCGTGTCGTCAGTCGAACGACCGTCCACGATAATGACCTCATGCGCCCAGTTGGGGATGCGCGGCAGAAGCCAGGGGAGGTTCTCGGCTTCATTGAGCGTCGGGACGATGAAGCTCACCCGAGGCAGTGCCAGTGCCGGCTGAAGGGCAAAATCAATCGGGTCGGCCGGCGATACGGCACCGACGTGGGCGAGATTGCTGGCGAGGCGCTCATTCATGGCAGTGCTGCGAGGTCGAGGACGGGACCCAGAGGGCGCGCTGGAAGCGCGCCACACCACGCGCAGGCAAGTGCGCGGCCAGCGACAAGCCGCAGGGGCCATCTCCAATGAGCGCCACATACACGGATGTGTTTGATCCAACCATATGCGGACTCCCCGGCCACAACGAATATGAAGATGAGCTGAAAGAAGATTGGTGCGCCTATTGGAGCGCTTGTGGCCCCCTAAAGCTTTGGTTGCTGTACGAGCATACGAGCATTACCGGCGAAGATCTGAAATGGAAGGACGATGGATGGTTAGAAAGAGACAATAGATGATTAGCTCTTTTGGGCTATCCCATGCGCTCGACCGCTTTTGCAGCGGGTGGCTAATCCGGACGTGAGACCGGCAGGGAAACGAGTTGCCCATACGGCTCCGAGATTCCGCGCGCTCCGGAGACCGGCGCGTTCGGTACCAGCACTCGATAAGCGGTCGTGACCTCTCGCAACCCCCGGACATGTCCGAACAGGTCGATCACCTCCAAGCCGGACCGGCGGTTGTAGGTGTGACACCCGAAGGCTCCGGACCAAATGCGACCGACCGGGGTCTGGGCAAATTCCGACGCGCCGAGCGCATCGATCTGACAGAATGTCACCGCGCCGCCATAGCCGCGCGCGCAGTCTTGGACTGGGCGCATCGCGCGTCCGCCGTGTCGGATTACGGCGCCGGCGGGGCGGCTGAGCCCGGCATCGATCACAATGGGATTGGCAGCATGGGGCGTCCAAGACCCGGCCAGGCTCTCGGCATGGTAGAGGCTGAGAGTATCCCAGGCGGTGGACCTCCACAGCCTTGGGCTGACGAAAAACCAAAAACCCCCTTCGTGGCAGAGCGGCGTGGTATCGTAGCCCTCAATGCCTTCCATGAGGCAGGCCTCCCGTGTCCACCGGTAGGGAAATTCCACTGCCCTGTAGAGGCTGACATTCCTGGCCGCCCCCGATTCAGGGATCATCCAGATCTGACCATCCTGCTCGAACACGAACGGGTACGAGAGGTGATGCGGTTCCTCCACAACGATCCGGGGGGCGCCGGCTGTCCCATCCCGGTTCACTGCCACGACCGCAATGCACCCCCGGTTCCTCGAGTAGAGGAACTGCTCAACAAAGATGAAAGCCTGCCCCTGGTGCCGGAACGGGAACGGGTCGGCAAGGTAGCTGTCGGCATTTCCCGTGAGCACCCGAAAGCCTGCTTCGCCTTTGTCGAGCAGGCTCGCCGACTCATCGAAGCGCCAGCCGATCCCCCACATCCTACCGCCCCTCGCCAGAATGTCCAAAGCCCCGATCGCCTTCGATGCAACCGTGCCGGTCGCCCTTGCCAGAGCCGAAAGCGCGCCAAATGAAGGTACTGCCTTCCGTGGACCGGAGATACCGTGCGTAGTTGAACCGGTTTCCTCGCGCAGGGCTTTGAGGATTAGTGGCACAGCGCAGGAAAGGGCGCTGTCGAGCCTCATTGCCAGCACTTCATGGTCCGCGCTGGCCAGGCGCGCCGTCCACGGCCACAACGGGCGAGCCGTGTCGTGCAGCTCGACGACAAGATCCTGATTGTTCACCCAGGCCGCCATGACTCCGATCTCGCCGGGTGCGCCGTTGAATACCGGAGTGAGCACGCGCCGCGCCGCCGGGAGCGATCCCAGCCCGCTCACATCGATCACCACATCCACCCGGTCGGCCGGAGGCGGCGGCAGGCGCCGCAGCGCCGCGTCTACCGGGTCGACGGCGCTCTTCCCGCGAAGGCCATAGACCAGTCTTTCGAGTTCGAGGAGCAGACGGCAGACTAACGGCAGCGGCCGGCGGCCGGCCACCAAAGCGCAGGAGACTTCGTTGCCAGGCACTTCAGCAAGCGCTTCTGCCAGCCAGAGGTGCCATCGCAGTAGCCGGGACGGATCGAGATTGAGGCAGATACGCATTGTTGTTCTCGCAGCCGATTTCAAAAGGACGCCAGCTCACAACTCCACGATGACAAAGCAGCAGCGCGCCCCGCAGCGCGAGGATGGTTTCCACCCGCTGCGGTTTCGGACACTCGCCGAACATTTGATTTGGGAGATGGCTGACAGCACGGGTCCCCACTCGAGCGGCTGGAAGCGGCCAGGCACTACTATGCCCGATCGACGCTCGCCTGTGCGAGGTCAGAAGGGGTAGTCCTTCGGGGCGCTTGCGCTGTGCCTGCGACAGGAGTCACGTGGAGGGATGATTGTCGACCGGAAACGGACAAAATACGGACTGCGTAACGCGAGGTGGTTTGCGTCACGCCGGTGCGCCGCCAGACCCGCCGCGCACGCGGGCCCTGGTGATCTTCCGTGGCGAGAACCGCCCTCCGGGCAGGCCGGATCCAGTGCGTGAGGCCTGGCGTTTCAAACCAGGACCATCGCACCTTTATCCAAGAGTTTGGACAGACACTGGCAGCTCAAGTCGGGAGAAATCCTAGATGCGTATTCTGAAGCTTGCGCAATCCTATGCTTCGACTGGCGTTGGCCAAGAGGGCCACGTCCGGAACCCGAATATCGGTCTCGCTTGCGGCGCTGACGTTGTCACAACCGGTCAGCCGCGATCGAAAACCGGGCAGTCCGAGGATGGCGTCAGCAGCGAACGCCGCCCCCCTACGATCTCAGTAATTATTTGTGCCTACACTGCGGACAGGTGGGCACTGCTGCTGAAGTCGGTGGCCTCGGCTCAGGAGCAGACATTGCAGCCCTGCGAGATCATCGTATGCGTCGACCAGCCCCTGTTCCGCCGTTGTGCCGTCCAATGGGCTGACTTCGCTGCATCCACCCCCCCGATACGGGTGATCCAGAACAAATGGGACGGGCATCTCGGGTCGGCCCGAAACACGGCAGCCGAGACGGCTGCCGGAGAGATCCTGGCGTTCCTGGATGACGATGCGGCGGCCGACAAGGACTGGCTCGAGGTTCTCACCGCCCCGTACCAGGACGCGCGCATCGGCGCCGTCGGCGGGCGTCCCATTCCGGTGTTCGAGGTTGGCCGCCCGGCCTGGTTCCCTCTACAGTTCGACTGGGTGTTCGGATGTGCTTACGATGGCCTTCCGACCAGCCGAGGCCCTTCGGCCCACCTCATCGGAGCCAACATGTCGGTGCGGCGGACCCTCCTCGAGCAGGTGGGAGGGTTCCATTCCGACCATCACGACGACATGGACATGTGCCACCGCGTGGCGCACATCAAGGGCAGCGAGGCAGTCATCTATGAACCGGCGGCGACCGTCCGCCACTTTGTGCCCGCCTCACGGCCGACCTGGAAGTACTTCTGGCGCCGCTGCTTCTTCGTCAACAAGGGGAAAGTCGAGGCCTTTGCCCAGATGGGCGACGCCGCCACACTGGGTGCCGAGACCCGCTTCGTCTGGCACGCGCTGACCAGGGGCGTTCCGCGCGAGATTTTGCAAGCGGCCAAGGGCGACGCCCACGGGCTGGCGCGATGCGCGGCAATAATCGTTGGCGTGGGTCTTGCCGCGGCAGGCCATGTCACCGGCCGGATCGCGCTGCTGCGCCGCCTGCGCCGGCTGCGTCAGGCCAACAAGCAGATACTGGACGCAGCCGCGCAAGGTATTAGACGTGGGAAGTAGATGCCGTCTTCGCTAATCATCGGGTCGGGTCCGGCTGCAGCCGCCGCCGTGTTGGCGCTGTCCGAAAAACCGGACGAGAAGATAACCGTGTTCGATCCGGGCACCGTGCTGGACGCGGAGACCCAGGAGGTAATAGCCAGGCTGTCCAGGCTGCGTGTCGACGACTGGGATGAGGAGGACGTCCGCCGGGTCAGCCTGCAGCCCAAGCGGGTCCAGTCCGACTCGCTGCCTGAAAAGAGAAGCTACGGATCCGATTTCCCGTTTGCCAACAAGGGCCAGCTCGACCGCGTCCATTCCGTGGGCAGAGTGAACCCGGCGGTCATATCGAGCGCCTACGGCGGGTTTAGCAATGTCTGGGGGGCCCAAATCATGCCCTTCAGCGCCGCCACGTTCAAGGGATGGCCGGTCGACTTCTCGGATATGGAAGAGCACTATCGGACGATCCTGGGTCACATTCCTTTCGCTGGAGAGTCCGACGATCTCGAGGAGTGGTTTCCGCTCATCGGATCCCCGGACCCGCTTCCGCCGCTGGCGCCGCGGACACAGATGGTCCTGGCCAATTACCACCGGCACCGCGAGCGAGTGCGCTCCACCGGCATAACGATAGGCCGCGCCCGGCTCGCCTTCGCTGCCCCCGAATGCCAGCCCTGCGGCCTGTGCATGACCGGGTGCCCACGGTCGCTGATCTTCTCGGCCTCGCACAGCTTCGATCGCTTCCGGCGAAACGGGAGGATCGACTACCGCAGCGGGTTGCTCGCGGTGCGAGTCGAACAGGATGGCGACACGGCCGTCGTGCACGCCCGGGAACTGTCGAGCGGCCATATCCAGCGATTCACGGCCGACCGGGTCTTCGTGGGCTGCGGAGCAATCGGGACCACAAGGCTGATGCTAGGCTCGCTCAGGTCGGACCAGCCGGTACATCTTTCGGAATCTGCTCAGTTCGTTCTTCCAATGATTTCCATGAAGCCAACACCCGACCCACGTGCAAGGCGCGAGTTCACACTCAACCAGTTCACCATGGTCATCGCCCGGGACGACGAAGGCTTGGATGTTTCACAGATTCACTTCTACCCGTTCAACCAGGCATATTACGATGCGCTTCCCGGGTTCCTCAAACACCGCGCCGCCGCCTTCGCGACCGATCGGCTGCTCAGCCGGTTGACGGTAGGCCTGGGCTACTTGCCGTCCTGGGCATCACCTAAGATCCGGGTGAGCGCCCAGCTGTCCGCAGCAGCTCCTGACGAGCTTCCCCAGATTACCCTCACTTCGGAGGGCTTCAGCAAGGCCAGGGTCAGGGGCAAATGTGTGCCTCCGATGCTGCCTGACGTAATAAGGCGGATCCGCAAAGCGGCACCTTACCTGGACTTGTGGCCAGTCACGCCGCAGATGCTATGGTCGGGCGGAGCCAAGAGCTACCACTTTGGCGGCAGCTTTCCTCACGCCAATGAGCCGGACTCCGGGAGTGCGACGACAGACCGCCTCGGGCGGCTGGCGCGCTGGGACCGGATCCATCTCATCGACGGGTCGGTTTTCCCAAGTGTTCCGGCAACCACCTTTACCCTGACGGTGATGGCTAATTCGCATCGCATCGCTCGCGAAGCGATGCAGCTGATGGCTTGAGCGTTCGATGCGGGTCGGTATCACCGGAGCGAACGGATATGTCGGGACCATCCTGCGTGCCGCCTTCGCCGAACAAGGGCATGAGGTCATCGCGTTCGCCCGTTCGAACCGGGTGACCTCCGGGCCTGCCGCCGGCGTCACTGAGTGGCGCCCGTACGAGATCAAAAGCCCACTGTCGGGGGCAGCATTCAGCGACCTGGATGTGCTCATCCACGGCGCATGGGACCTGACCCTCGTCAGCGCCGGCGATGTGTGGGGCACCAATGTGTCCGGCTCGCAGCACCTCCTCCGCAATGCGGTCGACGCGGGGGTTCGCCGGGTCATTTTCATCTCCTCGATGTCCGCCTGGGAGGGAACCCAACAGTTGTACGGTCAGGCGAAGCTGGCCTGCGAACGCACCGCCGGCAGTCTGGGAGCTGTCTCCACCCGGCTCGGCCTGGTGTACGGCCCTGGTTGGGGCGGGATGGCAGGCGCGCTCCGCAAGCTCACCACGCTGCCGGTCACACCCCTGATCGGGGCGCGCTCCCATCAGTTCATGGTGCATGAGGCGGACATGGCAACCGCCATGGTGCGAATTGCCGAGTCGGACATGCCGCTGCTGGAACCGGTAGGGCTGGCCAACCCCGAACCGGTGCCGTTCCGACAGCTCATGAACGAGATCGCCGCATCGCAAGGCAGAGCACTGCACGCCGTCCCCGTGCCCTGGCAGTTTGTCAGTGGCGCGCTCAAGGCAGCTGAGGCCCTGCATGTCCCCCTGCCCTTCCGATCCGACTCCATCCTCGGGCTCGTGCGCCCGGCGCGTGCGGTTCCCGGCGTAGAGCGGCTCAGGCAACTCGGTATCGAGTTTCGGAGCTTCTCGCTGGATGGCGACGGCCCCTCATCCGGGGCATTGCGTCGGTATTCTTAGTCGAAGGCCGGTTCGATCCGCCAGAGACGCAAACGGCGAAACTTTGCGGCCGGCACGATCGCAAGGATCCGCGGCAGCGTCGCCGCACAGGCGGGCGCGATGCGATTCAGTCCGGATCAGCAAAATGGGGCTACCCCCGAGGAATAATCGCGGATCGAAGAAAACCATGCAATGATTCACAAAGACGCAAGAGACGCATGACCTCAAAGACGAGCGCAGAGGTTAACGCCGAGCCCCCGTCGAATTCCCTGTTTGTCCGGCGGTGAAGGCTTGCAAACGGAAGTCATTGCAGAATCCGGAGGACTTGTGGCGCGAAAGCTTGCGCACAAGAGGTAAGGGGCAATCCGATTGGGTGAACCGCGCGCCATCTTCGTATCGGGAGTGGCCGGCTTTGTAGGAAGCAGGCTTGCAAGGATCTTTGTTGACCGCGGATATCCGGTCTTCGGCTTTGACAATCTGTCGCGAGGCTCTCGGGAAAACCTGAACGGACTTCTCTCGCATGAGAGGTTCTTTTTCGAGAAAGTGGATCTCTCAGACGCGGCTGCGGTGAGAACCCGATTTTTGAATTGTCACGGTCGCATTCCGATTTCCGAAGTCTGGCACATGGCTGCCAATTCAGACATTCCCGCAGGAATCGCCGATGCCTCTGTCGATCTGCGCGATACCTTTCTGACGACGTTCAACGTGTTGGACGCAATGAAGGCGGCAGAGGTTCCGTTCCTTGCTTTCGCTTCCAGCTCAGCCGTGTACGGCGATTTGGGGGAGGCTCCGATCAGAGAGGATGTCGGGCCGCTGCTGCCGATTTCCAACTACGGCGCCATGAAGCTCGCATCGGAAGCGCTAATCAGCGCAGCCGTCGAGAATTGGTTGGCGCGGGCCTTGATTTTTCGCTTTCCGAACGTGATCGGCGTTCCGGCAACACATGGCGTCATTCTGGATTTCGTCAGAAAGCTGAAGATCACACCAAACAAGCTGAATGTCTTGGGATCGGGCCGGCAACGGAAGGCCTATCTTCACGTCAATGACCTGATCGATGCGATCGTCTACCTGCGTGCAAACGCATCCGAGCGGCTTGGCTGCTACAATATCGGCCCCGAGGACAAAGGGGTAACCGTCAGCTTCATAGCGGAAACGACCGTCGAGGCCGTCGCACCGGGCGCGGGGATCGAATACGGATTTGAAGATCGCGGTTGGACGGGGGATGTTCCCCGGTTTTCCTATGACGTAGCAAAGCTCCGTGCACTCGGTTGGCGGCCCCAGCTTGGATCGGCCGACGCTGTCCGAAAAGCCGTCGTGGAAATCGTGCGGCAGGAAGGACACCCGTGATGCAAGCCGTGGTACTTGCGGGTGGTCTGGGGACACGGCTCAGGGGCCGGATCGGTGATTTGCCCAAGTCGCTGGCCAACATTGGTGGCACGCCGCTTCTCGAGCATCAAATCCTCCTCGCCAAGCAACACGGGATCGAGAGGATCTTGATCCTGGTGAACCATGCAGCCGAGCAGATCGTGGAATTTTGCACTCAGCGCGGGAATTGGGGGATTGACGTTCGTTGTGTAGATGACGGTGCACCTCGCGGGACTGCCGGAGCGGTTCTGTCTGTTTTGCATCTGCTCGACGACGACTTCCTCACCATCTACGGCGACACGATGCTCGACGTCGATCTCACCCGCTTCAAGTGCTTCCATGAAAAACACAAGGCAGCAGCCGCAACTGTTTTCACCCATCCGAATGATCACCCGCAAGATTCCGATCTGATCGAAACGTCGGAAGATGGCGTGGTTGCCGCGTTCCATCCTTATCCACACGATCCCGGTTGCTTTTATCCCAACAAAGTCAGCGCGGCTCTTTACTACATTCGAAGACAAGCCCTGTACCCGTGGCGCGCCGCGGCAACTCCGCTGGATTTTGGCAAAGATCTCTTTCCTGAAATGCTTCGGGCCGGCGCGGAGATCAGAAGCTATAGCAGCCCTGAGTACATAAAAGACGCGGGAACCCCGGCGAGACTTGACAAGGCCTGCGCCGACCTTGCCTCCGGCCGCATAGCCCGAGCTTCACTCGCTTCTCCGCAGAAAGCAGTATTTTTGGACAGGGATGGGTGCATCAATGTCGACTATGGGCACATCGATCGTCCCGAACGCTTCGAACTGATCGAGGGGGCCGCGGCCGCGATCGCCTGTTTCAACCAGGCCGAATACCGGGCAATCGTCGTCACCAACCAACCCGTTGTGGCGAGAGGAGGATGCTCTGTACGAGACTTGCGGATGATCCATAACAAGATGGAGACCGAGCTTGGCCGCCACGGGGCTTTTGTCGATGCCATCTACTACTGCCCGCACCATCCAGACCGCGGCTTTGCCGGCGAGGTTGAAGCGCTAAAGGTCCACTGTGAATGCCGCAAGCCCGCCACCGGGTTGGTCGACCAGGCGGTCGAGGCGTTCAATATCGATCGCAGACAATCCTGGGTCATCGGCGATTCCTCTGCCGACGTCGCACTCGCAAAACGGTCCGGCATCAGATCGATTCTGGTCGAGACGGGCGCGGGCGGGCTGGACAGCAAGTATCATGTCATGCCCGACTATACCGTCCCAGACTTGTTCGAGGCTGCCAAGTTCATTCTCACCGTTCACCCGACCTTGGTCGACACGGCATCTGATCTGATCGCGCATGTGAAGCCGGGTGATGTGTGTTTCGTGGCAGGGCTCTCCCGGAGCGGAAAGAGTGTCCTTTCCAGCGCTATCGCCGAGGTGCTTCGCGGCCGCGGCATTGATGCACAAGTCGTTGCCCTTGATCGCTGGATACGGTCCGCCGCCGATCGCAAGGCAACGGTGATGGGTCGCTACGACATGAACGAGATCAGGAAGGTTCTAAGCCGCCTGGTCGGCGTTCGTTCTCGCGAGACGCTCGATCTGCCCTACTACGAAAAGCTGAGCCGCATATCGCATCCAAGATCGGAAAAGATAAGCATTTCTCCGGAAACCGTCCTGGTCGTGGAAGGATCCGTCGCTCTTTCGCTGTCCGATGTGGTTTTGCCCGGTCGTGCACACACATTCTTCGTTGATATCGATGAGGAGCTGAGGAGGTACCGAGTAACGCGGGAATACTCGCGTCGAGGCGTGGATCGGGAGGCTGCAGCGCGTATCTACAGCTCCCGCCAGGAGGACGAGACACCAATCGTTCTGGCATCGCGGGCGCGCGCCAACCATTGTGTCCGATTGCGGGCGATCGAGCTGATTGAGGCCGTGGGATGATTATCAGCCAGACGCCGCTTCGAGTGAGCTTCGTGGGAGGTGGCAGCGATCTGCCTGCCTTCTATCGGGAGGAAGGCGGCGCCGTCCTAAGTGTTGCTATCGACAAGTACGTCTACGTGAATGTGAACCGCAAGTTCGATAACGGCACTCGAATCGCTTATTCCAAAACGGAAGAGGTCGATAGCGTTGAGGATATCCAGCATCCGATTGTCAGGGCGACGATGGGATACCTTGGGATATGCGGGGGCGTTGAAATAACGACTATTGCCGATATTCCATCCAAGGGAACCGGACTTGGATCATCGAGCGCTTTTACGGTTGGCCTTCTGCACGCGCTGAACGCGTTCCGAGGGCAATATGTCTCCAAGGCAAAGCTCGGTGCCGATAGTTGTTGCATCGAGATCGAACTTTGTGGCGCGCCCATTGGAAGGCAGGATCAATACGCCGCCGCCTTCGGCGGATTGAATCTCATCGAGTTTCACTGCGATGACAGCGTTTCGGTGTCACCGCTCATATGCCCGCGTAATTTCATCGCTTCGATCGAGAAGCAAGTTCTCATGTTCTACACCGGCATTACTCGCAGTGCTTCGGACATTCTCGTACGCCAGTCGGAGGGGATCGCAAAAGCGCCGGACAAGCGCAAAGCGCTGAGGCGGATGGTCGGGCTCACCTATCAGCTTCGTGATGAACTACATCGATGCAACCTCGACGCCTTCGGCGAAATCCTCCACGAGAACTGGCTCTTAAAAAAGAGCCTCTCTGAGGAAATCACGAACGATGCAATCGATCACTGGTACCAGACCGCAATGCGGGCGGGTGCCACGGGCGGCAAGCTGCTGGGAGCAGGTGCAGGAGGTTTTCTCATGTTCTTCGCACCTCTCGATCGCCACGACGCCATCAAAGCGGCCCTAGGGGACCTAAAGCACTTCCCTGTCAAGTTCGACTTCGCCGGGAGCCGCATCGTTCACTATCAACCGACATCGGAGTCCACCCAATGAAACATTTTGGCGGCAGTAATCAATCAACCGACATCGGAGCCCGCTCAATAAAAAATGTTGGCGGCAGTGCTCAAGGCTATTTCAAGAAACTCGAGATCGTCCTGGCTTCATTGGACCACCAAAGCATCGATGATGCAGTGGCCTTGGTCGCGCAGGCACAGGAGGATGGCAAGCAGATAATCACGCTTGGAAATGGTGGCAGTTCGCTCACGGCGCTGCATTTCATCACGGACTGGAACAAGAGCATCTATCTTTCCACGAAGCGCCCGTTTCGTGGCCGGACGCTGGTCGACAATGTGGGCCTTACGTTTGCATACGCGAACGATGTTTCTTTCCAGGATGTGTTCGTCGAGCAGCTGAAGAACATCCTGAACGAGGGCGACTTGGTCATCGCAATATCGGGAAGCGGAAACTCGGAAAACGTTCTGCGCGCCGTTCGATACGCCAATGATCATGGCGCAGTTACGTTAGGCCTTTGCGGATTCGGCGGAGGCACGCTCCGGCAGATCGCCCAACATGTGGTCTGGGTCAATGTGAATGACATGCAAATTGCGGAGGATATACATTCCATGTTCGGGCATGTCGTCATGCAGCGTCTTTGTCTTGCGAGTACACAAAAGTGGAGCGATCGGCGACAGCGGCGCAGCGCTGCTGGAGGCTTCAATGCAAATCCAGCTAGCGCCGAGACGGGCTGGCAATCCTGATCGAGAACAGGCGATGCCCCATTATCGGCTCTACGTTCTGGACGAACGCGGCCAGTTCATGGGCGGGGTCAACCTTGCCTGCACGGACGACGGCGCGGCGCAAGAGCACGCCAGGCAGTTAGCAGACGGCCACGAGGTGGAGCTTTGGCGACTGGTTGCGCGGCTCAGATCTGACAATCCACGGGGCCGTCCCGCGGCGACGAAACCCCTTCGCGCACCAGGGCCACGTTTCAGCCATTTCAACAAGCCGCCCAAACGCATCCTGGTGCCACCCAGATCTTGAACGCCATGATCGCTATGCAGGCACGTTGGGGTCGCGAGTGAACGGCCTGTCTGGTGCCGTCGGCGCGGCGCCCGATGACGCCAGCCTTCCACTATGCGAACGACCGCTCGAACCCAAGCTGCGCAACATTTTCAGCCAACGGACACGGTTTGGCAGGACGTCGGGAAGGCGGTTCCAGTGCGGCCGTTCGATCACTTTCCATATTAGAATGTGTTAATAAGTTATGTTAGTAATTTGTTAACAGGCATTCTGCCAGCCTCATTCTCGCCGCAAATCGTGGTAGGGTCGCCGACGTCACGTACATCATCCTTAATGATCAATTCATGCAGGTACAAAACGATGTGAGTGAATAAGTTAAGAAGCGGAAATGCCTGCGTTTTGCTTGGGTGCGCGGGTCGAATTAAAACAAAAAAGACGCAATGAACCAAGGATCTACCGTGCTTATACTACAAGGCATGCTTGGCTGTGCTCCCGCCGGGCGAGATGTGAGCATTCCCGTCGACAAAACCCGCCACCGATGATGCGTTCGACGTTAGGCTCGCTCGACAATATGTCTAGTGCGAGGCCTTCCAAACCTCAGTTACTTTGAAATCCATTCGCAGTGCCTGACTGCGAGCAGGCGACATGTCGCGCAGCTTGGCGATGCGCGGCAGTGGAGTTCTCTATTTTTTTCAGCGCCAAAGAAGGATCTCGGAATGACTCTTTCCGCCCCCGCAGGCTATACTTCCAGCGACCTCGTCTACGAGGAAAACTTCTCCGGCACGACGCTCGGCAGCGATTGGAATACCTACATCACCAGCAATGCCGCCGACGGCTGGGCATGGAATAGCAATGGGTCGGGAGGAAGCACGCCGGGCGGCCCATATAATGCCGACTACGATATGCCGAGCCAGGTGTCGGTGAGCAACGGGTACCTGGATCTCACGGCGATCAAACAGGCCATCAACGGCGTAAATCAGGGTGGGGTGTCACAGACATTCCCGATCACGTCCGGCGCCGTCAGCAGCTATGGCAACTTTGAATTCAACGGCGGCTACCTTCAGATCAGCATGAAGGCGCCGAGCGGCGACGGCGCATGGCCAGGCCTCTGGCTGATGCCCGGCGATGGCGCGGGCAGCAGCGGCGACAATTTCGAGCTCGACATACAGGAGGGTGGATTTACCGGTTCGGGGTCGGCTGACAACAACTTCTCCTGGCACCTCCACGGGCCATCAGGGTGGGTCGGCGACACTATCGACAGCGGCATCGACCTCACGGGCGGCTTCCACACTTACGGCATCAACTGGGTGCCCGGTGAATCGATCACCTGGTATCTGGACGGCAAACAGATGGCGCAAGTGACCAGCGCCCAGGTCGCGATCCCGGATGAGCCGATGCAATTGATGATGAACCTGGGGGTCGCGAATGACAACGCGAGCGGGTGGCATACGGCTCTGGATGGTTCGACCCCATCGTCGATGCAAATGCTGATCGACGGGGTTCAGCTTTATCAGAAGGCGGGCAGCGGCGACACCGTCACGGGCGCCAACGTCACTCCCTCGACGACGTCATCGACCCAGACCCCGACGACGCCGACGGTCCAGCCGGCGGTGACTCAGGTCGCCGCTTCGCCGGGAACGGGAAACGAGCATGCCGGCGATGCCATCACATTGACGGTCGCCTTCAACAAGGCCGTGACCGTCACGGGCACGCCTACACTGTCGCTCAATGACGGCGGAAAGGCCAGCTATCTCAGTGGCTCTGGCACCAGCGCGCTCACCTTCCGCACCACGGTCGCTTCGACCGACAAGGATACCTCGGCGCTCGCCATCACCGGGGTCAATCTTCCGAGCGGCGCGAGCATCAAGGATGCGTCCGGTGTTGCGGCGAACCTCTCGGGCGCGGTGAAGACGTTCTCCGGGCTCCAGATCGATCCGATCTTGCCGGCGGTGACGCAGGCCACAGCCTCGCCGGGAACCGGCACCGAGCACGTCGGAGACACGGTCACGCTGACACTCGGCTTCAACGAGGCCGTGGCGGTATCGGGCACGCCGACGCTGTCGCTCAACAATGGCGCGACCGCCACCTATGTGGGCGGCTCCGGAACGAGCGCGCTCAACTTCCGCATCACGGTCGCGTCGACCCACACGAGTACCTCGGCACTTGCCATCACCGGGGTCAATCTTCCGAACGGTGCGAGCATCAAGGACGCCGGCGGTGTCGCTGCGAACCTTGCGGCCGCGGTGAAGACGTTCTCCGGTCTCCAGATCGCGACGTCATCGGCAGCCCCAACAACCCCAACCACCCCAACGACCCCCACCGTCCCTACAACCCCCACCATCCCAACAACCCCAACGACCCCGTCAGTGATCGCGCCGGTCCTCACCATCGCTGACAAAACGCTCGACGTGAGCGGGCTGGGCGGTACGGTCGACCTCGGGGTCAAGGTGACAACGACCGACCCCAACGACCTCGTGACCGTGAAGGTGACGGGCTTGCCGAGGTACGAGACGATCACCGACAAACTCGATGGTAAGACGTTTAGTGGCAAGAACATCACCTTGACGGCAGCGCAGGTCGACAGCGGATTGACGCTGCAATCGAACTACAGGGGCGCGGCTCATCCGGTGGCGACGCTGACGCTGACGGCAACGGCGAAGGACCCGGTCACCGGCGCCGTCGCAACAGCCTCGCCGCAGACCATCGCCGTAACGGATCCTCGGCCTGCGACCATCACAACGTCGTCGCTGGCGGTCACCCATACGGATCGCAAGCTTGCTCCCGCCAATTGGCAACGGTCCTTGGCAGCCCAGGGCTCTGCGCTGCTGAACGAGCACAGGGACCTGGTCGCCGGCGCCACCAGAACCTTGGCGCCCCAAAACACCGCCATGGCGGATCACCCATTTGCGACCGGCACAGCCAGAGCGTCGCTGGCAAGCCAGAGCTTTGCGCTGCTGAGCCAGTACTTGGCCGGTAATTCCGGCCCGGTCGATCCCGGCCAGATCGTGGCTTCCTTGTCGAATAATGGAGGCAATTGGAATCACGACTCGTACCTGACCAGACCGCAACATTGATCGCCGCCGCACCCGGGGGTTCGGCCCTGGGTGCGGCGCCGTCAAGTTTGTGAATGCAAGGGGGATGGAACGCGGACGTATCCGCGAAGGGTTGTGCCAAGATGGCGATGCAGAACGAGAATACCCATGCCGTAGACCTGGGACTTCGATCTTTGGCTCTGTTCCTGCGCTCTCATGGCGTAGACGCCAAACTCAACCAGATCCGCGAGCGCTGTGGCGGCGGCAGTGCAATCGGCATCCGCGCGATGCTTCGCTGCGCCCGCTCGCTCGGGCTTGAGGTCGGTTCGCGCAAGACACATTGGAAACAACTTGCGAGCGTCCGACTGCCTGGCATCGCTTCGTTGCATGACGGCGGGTTTCTGCTTCTCGGGAAGGTCGACGACAACGGAGCGGTTGTGCTGCATCCGCCCTTGTCAGGGCCGAAGCGGCTCACGCGCGAGGAATTCGAGGCAATCTGGGACGGCCGTTTGATCCTGGCCGGATCACAGAACCTTGCGCAACGGGCGCTTCATGCCCTTGCCGGCATGGCTACCCGCGGGCGTGATCTGGTACGCCGCGCCCGCGATACCGTGTTGCCTGCGCGGTTCGCCGATCGACGCGATACGGCCGTCGAGGCGGCGAGCACCGCACCCGAAGGCGGCGATGATTCAGGGCTTATTGCCTTGGCGATATTGATGCGTTGCCATGGCATCGCGGCCGACCCAGACCAGATCCGGCATCGGATGGGCGCGGCGCCAGTGGGCGTTACCGAAATCCTGCGCTGTGCAAAAGATTTTGGACTCAAGGCTCAGGCACAGAGGACAAACTGGAATCGGCTTGCGGTTACTCCGCTGCCTGGAATCGCCGTGCTTCGGGACGGTGGATACCTGATCCTCGGCAAAGTTGTCGACGACAAGCTCCTCGTTCAGCGCCCATCGTCGCCGCAACCCATCACAATGACCCAGGCCGAGTTCGAGGCCATCTGGGACGGCGGCATCATCCTGATGACCCGGCGCGCGGCCCTGACGGATCTCTCTCGACGGTTTGATATCGGCTGGTTCCTCGGCGCGGTCCACAAGTACCGCTATCTTCTCAGCGAAGTGCTTGTCGCGTCGTTCTTCCTTCAGGTTTTCGCCCTTCTCTCACCGCTATTCTTCCAAGTGATCATCGACAAGGTGCTCGTGCATCGAAGCATGAGCACGCTCGATGTTCTGGTCACTGGTCTCGTCGCGCTGACCGTTTTCGAAACTGTTCTCGGCACGCTGCGCGTCTATCTGTTCGCGCATACGACGAACCGCATCGACGTCGAGCTCGGCGCCCGGCTGTTTCGTCACCTGATGGCGTTGCCGATCGCATATTTCCAGACACGCCGCGTGGGGGATTCGGTTGCACGCGTGCGCGAGCTCGAAAATATCCGCCAGTTCCTGACGAGTTCGGCGCTCACGCTTGTCATCGATCTCGTCTTCACCGTCGTTTTCCTTGCCGTGATGTTCTATTACACGACCTCGTTGACGCTGATCGTTCTGGCGTCGTTCCCATTCTACATCGGCATTTCCGCGGGGGCTGCGCCACTGTTTCGCCGGCGCCTCGATGAGAAATTCGATCGCGGCTCGGAGAATCAAGCTTTCCTCGTCGAGACCGTCACGGGCGTCGAGACGCTGAAGGCCATGGCGGTCGAGCCGCAGATGCAGCGCCGCTGGGAGGAGCAACTCGCCGCCTATGTGACCGCAAGCTTTCGCGTGCTGAGCCTGAACAATACTGCGAGCCAGGCGGTGCAGCTGATCAACAAGCTGGTCGTCGCCGCAATCCTGTACTTCGGTGCCAAGCTCGTGATCGGCGGCGACCTGACCGTCGGCGAACTCGTCGCATTCAATATGCTGGCATCACGCGTGAGCATGCCGGTGCTGCGGCTCGCGCAGATTTGGCAGGATTTCCATCAGGCTCGCCTGTCGATCGATCGTCTGGGCGATATCCTCAACACCATTCCCGAGCCAAGCTTCAATCCTGGCCGCGCCGCGCTGCCGGCGATCCGCGGGCGGGTGACATTCGAGCACGCGACTTTCCGCTACCGGATCGACGGCCCCGAGGTGCTGCACGACGTGTCGTTCAGCGTCGAGCCCGGTCAGGTCATCGGCATCGTGGGCTCCTCGGGCTCCGGCAAGAGCACCATTGCTAAGCTGATACAGCGGCTCTATGTGCCGGAGAGTGGACGCGTGCTGGTCGATGGCGTCGATCTGGCGATGGTAGACCTGACCTGGCTTCGACGCCAGATCGGAGTCGTCCTGCAAGAGAACGTGCTCTTCAACCGATCCATTCGCGAGAACATCGCGCTCTCTGATCCGGCCATGCCCATGGAGCGCGTCATTGCTGCGGCATCGCTCGCCGGTGCTCACGATTTCATCCTGGAGCTGCCAGAGGGCTATGACACCGTCGTCGGCGAACGCGGTAGCAGTCTTTCCGGCGGGCAGCGCCAGCGTGTGGCAATCGCTCGGGCACTCATTACGGACCCGCGCATCCTCATCCTCGACGAGGCGACCAGCGCCCTGGATTACGAAAGCGAGCGCGCCATTCAGCAGAACATGAAGCGAATTTCTGCCGGCCGGACCGTCTTTGTCATCGCTCATCGGCTCTCGACTGTGCGTCACGCGAACCGGATCATCACGATCGAGCATGGCCGCATCGTCGAGGACGGTACCCATGAAGACCTGATCCGCTCGAACGGGCGTTACGCAAACCTCCACTATCTGCAGGCTGGCATCCATGAAGTCCGCTAGTCAAAACATCGTCGAATTTCCGGGAGTCAAACTTCGTCGCCACGAGCACGAAGTTGCGTTCCTGCCAGCGGCGCTCGAAATCACCGAGTCGCCGCCGTCGCCGATCGGGCGCGCGATCGGGGCGAGTATCATCGCGGTCTTCTGCTTCGCGCTGGCGTGGGCGTGGTTGGGCACAGTCGATATCGTCGCAACCGCGACGGGCAAGATCGTGCCAGGCGGGCGCACCAAGCTGATCCAGCCGTTCGACACGGGCGTCGTCCGCGCCATCAACGTACGCGATGGACAGAGCGTAAAGGCTGGCGACGTCCTGATCGAGCTCGACCCGACCATGGCGGACGCCGACCAGGAGCGCCAGAAAAGCGATCTCCTTTCGGCCGAACTCGACGTCGCGCGGCTGCGCGCGGCGCTCGCGGAGGATCCTCTTGCGGCCTTCCGGCCGCCGCAGGGCGCGAGCGCAGCGGAGATCGAGATGCACCGCCAGTATCTGGTCAGTCAGCTCGCCGAACAGAACACCAAGCTCGCCGAGATAGATCGCGAGCAATCCCAGAAAGAAGCGGAACGATCGACCACTTTGGCGAGCGGGGCGAAGCTCGAGGCGACGATACCGCTGCTGCAGGAGCGGGTCGACATTCAAAAGCAGCTCGTCGACAAGGCACTTGCCTCGAAGGTCCTCTATCTCTCCGAGTATCAGGAGTTGGTCGGCCTTCAACAGGATCTCAACCTGCAGCAGAGCCGGCTGCGCGAAGCCGACGCAGCCATCGCGTTGCTAAGGGAAACGAGGGAAAAGACGACCGCGGAGTACCGGCGCGCGACCTATGAGGCGCTCGCGAAAGCCGAGCAGAGAGCTGCGAGCACTGGGCAAGAAGTGATCAAGGCTGAGCGGCGCACGAAGCTCCAACAATTGACCGCGCCGGTCGATGGCGTCGTACAACAACTGGCCGTTCATACGGTGGGAGGCGTGGTGACGCCCGCTCAGCCACTGGCCGTGGTGGTGCCCAGTGAGAGCCATCTCGAGATCGAGGCCATGCTCTCCAACCGAGACATCGGATTTGTCCATCCGGGACAGATGGCGGAAATCAAGGTCGACACATTCAACTTCACCCGCTACGGGCTTCTTCATGGTGAAGTGGTCAGCGTGTCATCCGATGCCATAGTTCGCGACCGGCAACCGACCGGGTCGAACGACCGTGCGTCGGGCGCAGCGCAGAGCGACAGCGAGCCGAGAGATCAGGAACTCCAATATGCCGCACGCGTTTCACTTGACCGTACGGACATGCAGGTGGATGACAAGCTCGTCAAGCTCGGTCCGGGCATGGCGGTGACGGTTGAGATCAAGACCGGCACGCGCAGTATCATCGGCTACTTCCTCTCGCCTCTGGCGAAATATCAGCAGGAATCGCTACGCGAGCGGTAAAGCCGGCTTCCAGACGACGAACCTCCGTCGGGCCCGTCACGCTCCGAAGAGAACGCGGCGCGGTCCGCCATCCTTGTAGCCCACCCTTCCCGTCGGCGCCCGAGCAGGATGCGCGACGTATCCTCTCGGCTGTCGGCAGGCATGCTCCTATTGGATGAGTGGGTGCGGACCAAGGGCTACCCCCAATTCATGAAGAGGCCTTGGGTTCGGCAGCGTGCTAGGATTCCGCCCAGAAGTGCGGAGGGGAAACCGTGGCCCTGAACATAGTCGGCCAGGCTAGGTTGAACACGCTCGCTTTCGAGACCAGTGCGCCCACCAGGGCCACCGGCTTTCGGGAACACGACGCGGGTTGGTGGTTCGGGCACCTAGGCCCCGAAAAGGAGCCCGAGAGGGACTGGACATGCCGGACCGGATCGTAAGTTTTGTCATGAGCGGCGGCGTCGGCTCACGGCTGTGGCCGCTGTCGCGCGAAGACAACCCCAAGCAGTTCCACGATCTTTCGGGCGACGGCTCCATGCTAGCGAAGACGGTCCGGCGCCTCAAGGCGCGGCCGGATGGCGAGACGCCCATCTACCTCATAGCGTCCGAGCGGCATGCCGACCGCCTTGTGTCGGACATCGGTCCGCTCGGCCTCAATGGCGGCAGACCGATTTTCGAACCCGTAGGCCGCAACACCGCCGCGGCGGTCGCGATCGCCACGCTGCAGACGATATCCGAGCATGGCGGCGATGCGCTTGTGCTCGTGGTCCCCTCCGATCATGAGATATCCACCGAAAGGCAATTCTGGGAAACCGTCGAGACGGGCAGGCCGGCGGCCGCGTCGGGACGGATCGTCGTATTCGGCATCAAGCCGACACATCCCGAAACCGGGTACGGTTACGTCGAGGTGTCGGCGAATGGCGACGGGGTGGCCGCCGTCTCGCGTTTCGTCGAGAAACCCGACGCCGAGACCGCCCGCCACTATGTGTCTTCGGGACACTTCTACTGGAACGCCGGCATCTTCCTGTTTCGCGCCGACACGATGCGGCAAGCGTTTCTCGACTTCCGGCCCGACATCTGGGACGGCGCCGAGCGGGCGTATAAGACCGCACGGGCCGATATTTCCGGCATCTATCTGCCGCAGGGCTTCTACTCGGCTGTCCCGTCGACATCGATCGACTACGCTGTCATGGAGCATGCCCACGGCATCGCGATGGTCACGGCCTCCTTCCGCTGGAATGACCTTGGATCGTGGCAATCGCTGCTGGAAGCCAGCCCGACCGACCGCGACGGCAACGTCGTGATGGGCGATGTCGTCGCCATGGATTGCGACAGTTCCTACCTGCGCAGCCAGGGCAGGCTGCTGACCGTCATCGGAATGAAGGATGTGGCGGTGGTGGCCACGCCTGACGCGGTGTTCGTCGCGCCCGTAAGCCACAGCCAGAACGTGAAGAAGGTCGTCGAACAGCTGGAGAAGAGCGGACGCCTCGAGACAAAATTCACGGCGTCGGAAGACCGCGTCATTGTCAGCGGATCATGGCGCAAGCGCGTCGAGCACTGGCTCTTCGAGGAAACCCTGCCGCTGTGGTCGACGGCAGGTGTCGACGATGTGCATGGCGGCTTCCACGAGGCGCTCGGTTTCGATGCAAGGGCGCTCGGAAAACCCAAGCGCATGCGCACGATGGCGCGCCAGATCTATGCGTTCGCGGTGGCCAAGGAACGCGGCTGGGACGGACCGGCCGACAGGCTCATCGACCATGGCATCGGCTTCATCGCCAAACACGGCCGCAGCGACCGCGGCGGCTGGGTGCGCACCCTCAATTGCAACGGCAGCGTGGCCGATCCGGCGGAGGACGCCTACGACCATTCCTGCGTGCTGCTGGCGCTTGCCCACGCTCATCGATGCGGCCATGGCGACGCCTTGCGGCTTGCCCAGGAGACATTTGGTTTCATCGACAACCATCTCGAGGACGGCAGCCTGAATGGCTTCCTCGAGAGCCCCGGCTGGAACGGAGTGCGGTTCTCGAACCCGCATATGCACATGCTGGAATCCTTCCTTGCCTGGCATGACGTCACCGGCGACCGCGCCTATCTGCGCCGGGCGGCGCGCGTCATCGATCTCTTCCGGTGCCATTTCTTCGACCAGGAGAGCTGGACGCTCGGGGAGCGTTTCGACGTCGACTGGCTGCCTCTGCCGGGCGACGACGGACAGTGGACCGAACCAGGGCATCATTTCGAATGGGCCTCGCTGCTCGTCGAGTTCTCCCGGGCGAGCGGGCAGAAGGACCTGGTCGCCTATGCGAGGAAGCTCTATTCGTCGGCGGTCGCCAGCGGACTGAACCGGGCCACGGGTCTGGCCTATGCTGCCGTGTCGCGGCACGGGATCCCCCTCGACCGGCTCTCTCGAAGCTGGCCGCAATGCGAGGCGGTCAAGGCGGCAGTCGCCCTGGACGGCATTGGCGGACCCGACCTGAAACCCGAGATCGAAGCGCGTGTCGCCCGCCTCTTCAGATGGCATATCGATCCGGCGCCGCTCGGGCTGTGGGTCGACAGGATCGACGAGCGCGGCAGGTCAGCGGCGACGGAGGTCCCGGCCAGCATCTTCTACCATCTGGTCACCGCGCTGATGCAGTATCTGGACAAGACCGGAGGACAGGTCGAGCCCTTCCCAATGCCAGTTTCGGATACGGGCAAGGCCTCGCTCAGGCAGGTCAACGCCTGACCCGAACGGCCCGGCATGCATTGCCGAGCCGAGGCGATTGCCGGGGAGACGCGGCCTTCATTCCGCGAGCCCAGGCGGATGCAGCGACAGCTCGGCTTCCAAACAGGCATCATCCAAAGGGACGAGCTCCGGCTGGCTGCCGGCACGCGTTCGCCAAGCACGAATTCCGGTCGAGATCGGGCCGTTCCGATGGGTAGTACGACGAGCATCCGCCTTTTTGCTAAATTAGCAATTGCAGGAAAATGAATAAGATGCGGGCTTAGCCGGCGCCCCCCAAAAGACGCTGGTTAGGCCCAGCGGCCACCCAACTCGTACCCGCGTCTGCTGGGCCGCCTTAAACCCGCAGCCGCCGCCGTGTCTGCGACAACTCCGCCAGCCTATTCGACAATCGGAATCAGGACGAACAGTGTTCGGGCCGTCCGCCACAGGCCGACGAGTTGATCTCGATTCTCCAAGACTACAAATATCTGGTATTTCGGGAGGCTTGGGTTGGCACGCGCACAAAATGCAAAATCTTTGCGCAAACCCACCGGACACCAGGCCGATGCACCGACGACATCGCTAGGGCGAAAGCGAGCATTACCTCGTTCGCAAGTCTATTGGGCGACTTGCGACACGGCTGACATCAGTTCCTGCGGGCTTGGCGCCCCAAACATGTGTCGCCCACCCTCTGGAACCTCGGTGAAGCTCCAGCGGACAATGCCCTGCCGGTCCAGCAGGAACTGACCTATCAGTTGTCCGTGTCCGGTCGCCATCATCTGCTCGTCGGCTTCGGTCACTTCGTACTGGTCCTTGTTGTTGAGGATTTCGCTGGCCGAAAAAGGATCCATTGGACCGGGCAACTCGCCCGGTACGTTGACCCGCATATCCTTTGCCGCTGCGATCGAGACCTTGTAGGGCCAATTCGTCTCGTCTTCGGTGAATTCGAGATTGGGCAGGCCAAAAGCGCGATGTGAAGCACGTTCAGGGTCGGAGGCCGCAAGCAGGTTCGGCATCGGGTGGTAGCGGAAATAGAGACGCGCCCGTTCGATGGGCGTGTTGACCACCGTCAGGCTCCCCACGCCCTTTTCGCGCAGTTCCGGATCGAGCCGCGCCTGGGCGGCGATATGGCGCCGGCAAAACGCGCAGTGCAGACCTCGAAACAGGCCGACCAGCACCGGTTTTTGGCCGCGAAAGTCGTCAAGCGCAATCTTGCCCTCGTGGGTGATGGCGTCGAGTATCACGTTCGGCGCACGGTCGCCCGGCTGAAGCGGTATCAAGTCAATGCGCGCTGACATTCCAACCTCCCACCCCGGCTAGTCGAGAAAAGGCAGCACCACAAGCCCTTCCGGGTCGAGCCCGTGCTGGGCGCATATACCCTGCGCCAGGGAAAAGTAGCGTTCGGCCTCGGCCAGATTGTCGAGGTCGAGATTAAGCGTTGCGAGACCATCATAGCACGGAAACAGCAGTTGCGGTTCGCCCGTTTCGCGGGCTACCCCCAGTGCTTCGTGGAACAAGCCAACCGCCAGTTCCGGACGGCCGTTGCACTGGTGGATCTGCCCTAGCACGATTAACGGCACCGACAGGTGCTCGCGCTGGTCGAGCGCCCGGTCGATCTCGATGGCCTTCTCGGCGGCAGGCACGCCCTCCGTTGGACAGCGATCCGTGAAAGTACAGCAAGCGACCGCCAGATTGGCGAGGAGGCGCGCCTGGAAGCCCAAATCACCAATATGGCGCGCCACTTCGAGGCCACGCCGACAGACCTCCATCGCCTTTGTCGGATCGATGGTTGTGTAAAGCACGCCGAGATTGGTGTAGCCGCGGCAAGCCGTGCCCAGCAGGCCGGCGGCTTCGGCCAATTCAATGCTACGCTCTACCTGGCTAACGGCTTCGCGGTCTCGCCCAAGACGAGCCAAGGCGACAGCCTTGGTGTTGAGTGCCTCGGCGGTCACAAGGGTGGCATCGCGCCCTACCTCGGAGACATGCTCGGTTGTCAGAGTTCCGACGCAATCCAGCGCCGCGTCTGCCCATTTCGCCGCGAGGGCGTGATCTCCGCTACGGAACGCCTGTCGGCCACGTTCTTGCCAGAGATGCGCCTGCTCGACCGGAGCATCCGCGCCATCGAGGAGCGCTGCCGCTTCGGCATAGCGGGATACTGCGTTGTCCCGCTTGCCGACGTCCCAGAGCAGCCGACCGATCTTACGCAAAACCCGCGCCGAAGCGACACGATCGGCGGACGCGCGATATGCCTGCAGCACCGTCTCGTAGTGCTGGTGCGCGACGTCGCGACGGCCTAACGGGCCGCTCAGATCGGCGACGCGCTCTGCGATTGCCAGTTTGAGCGGTGTTTGCCCTATTTCGCCCAATGCAGTCAGTGCTCGCTCGTAGAAACGAAGGGCGTCGTCGTTGGCGTATATCGTGCGAGCGCGATCCCCCGCCGCCTGCAGGTAATGCGCGCCCCTCTCCCGCTCGGCGCTCTGTGCGAAATGATGACCGAGCGCGGTCAGATCCTCGAGCCGTTCCGGCTTGTCGCCGCACAGTTGCTCCAAGGCTGTACCGACCCGCCCGTGGATATCGGTCCGGCGTTGCAGGAGCAGGTTCTGGTAGATCACGTCCTGCAGCAATGTTTGCGTAAAGCGATAGCTTTGCGACGAGACCGATCCTGATCCGACAACTTCCTCGATGATTTCCGCATCGCAAAGCAGTTCGCAGCCCGCTTCCAGGCGGCCGGGGTCGGCTGTCACGGCTTTCAGAAGTGTGGCATCGAAGCGCGGGCCGATCACCGCGGCTTCCTGGGCCAACCGGCGCACCTCCGGGGGCAGCCGGTCGACGCGGGCAAGCAGCATTGCCTGGATAGTGGCGGGAATGCCGGTTGCGACTTCGCCTGCCACAGTCCGCCATCGCTGGCCCTCGCGCACCAGGACACCGCGATCGATAAGACCGCGAACGATCTCCTCTACAAACAGGGGGTTGCCGCCCGCACGCTCGAGGATCTGGTCGAGAAGTCCGCCTGCCGAGCTCACCCAGCTCTCGCCGAAAAGCGCCGCCAGCAATCCGCGTCCGTCATCGCTGTTGAGCGGCGAAAGCCGGAGCGCTGTGTGACTGACCCGACTTGAGTCGAGCTGGTCGTTGTCCGGCGCCGGACGATGCGTGACCAGCAACATCAACCGCGTGCGTTCCAACTTATCCATCACGAAACGCAGTGCCTCGAGCGAAGCGGCGTCGGCCCAGTGCAGGTCTTCAACGACAATCAGCAGCGGCGACAAGGCAAGCCGCCGTTCGATGATTGTGCGGACTGCGTAGAGAATTTGCCGCCGCAGCTGCTCGGGCTCGACATGCTGCAGGGTGGCATCGGGGTCGCCAAGGCCAAGCACATGGTAGAGCAAAGGCATCAGCCGCTTCGCCTCCTCGCCCTGCAGGCCGAGATCGGTAAGCAAGGCTGCGAGCTTCTCCCGCATTTCGTCGCCATTGTCGTTTTGCATCATCCCGGCAGCGCTGCGCACCACTGCGCCCAAGGCGCCGAATGATTGTTCGCCCAGCGGTGAGCACGTGGCCTGCCGCACGGCGACGTTGCGAAAACGATCCTCGTCGCCGACGCGGGCGACGAACTCCTTCACCAGCCGCGATTTCCCGATACCGGCTTCTCCGACGAGGCGGACAAGCTGGGCCGAGCCGCCGCACGCCTGGTCAAGGCTCGCCAGCATTCTATTGAGCTCGGCACCGCGACCTATTAGAGGCGCACCGAGGCCGAGCGCCTCGAGCCCACGCGCTGCACGCGGCGCCGCAAGCGGTGCGTCCAGTCGATGGACGAGCACACTGCCAGCCTTGCCGCGAAGCACGACGTCGCCCAGCGACTCGTAAGAGAAGGCATGCCGGGTCAGCCTGTGGGTGAGCTCGCCTACCAGCACCTCGCCCGGTGCGGCCAGCGATTGCAGCCGTTGCGCCGTATTCACTGTGTCGCCGGTCACCGAATAGGATTTGGCGGCGCCGATGCCCAATCCTCCGGTAACGACCGGACCAGTGTTTATGCCGATGTGGAGCAGCAGAGGCGAGCCGGAACGGGGGGCGCTTTCGCCGAGCCGCGCCGTCCTGGCGATCATGTCGAGAGCGGCGCGAAGCGCGCGTTCCGGATCGTCCTCATGCGCGACCGGTGCGCCGAACAAAGCCAGCAGTGCATCGCCGATGAATTTGTCGACGAAACCACCGAAGCTTCGCACGGCCGCCGTCAATTCCTTGAACAGTTCGTTCTGCAGCGTCTGCATGACCTCGGGGTCGAGCTGCTCGCTGAGTGTCGTGAAGCCGCAAAGGTCGGCGAACAGGACCGTTACCGTCCGGCGATCGGCGTCAGAGACGGGATGCAGCTGTTCTTCGCTCTCGACCTTCGCAGGCTGCGACGCAGGTCGAGAAGGCGGCTCAAGGGTTCGGCTTGGTGTCGGAGCAGGCCGTTCGACCGGCTTTGCCGGCGCGCCGAGGCTTGTCCCGCATTTCGGACAGAACTCGAAATCCGGTGCGCAGAGGTAGCCGCAACTGCCGCATGGCACGGGCTGGCGCCTGCCACACTTCGGACAGAAAGCGAAACCGCTTTCAACCTCGAAACCGCAGCCTGAGCAGTCCATGGAGCAAGACCTCACTCGCGGCCGTGGCGGCGTGATCTCGCCAAGCGCTTCACGGCCACGGTATTCACAAGCATGAACCGATAGAAGCCGACCAGCAAGCGGCAGCGCAAATGGGCATCGAACGACCCGTGCGTCCGGCGGCAGAGCGCTGCCGACTCCGGCAGCTGTGTCGCCGTCTTTTGCGAAAGTTCCCTCTTGCCCTGCGTCTTCCTGCTATCGTGGAGACGAGGAGACGGACCATGAGCGAGAATCGTAAGCTAGCGGCAATCCTGGCGGCAGATGTGGTCGGATATAGCCGGCTCGCGAGCGCTGACGAAGATCTTACCTTGGCGAGATTGCGGACACTGCGCAGCGACCTGATCGATCCCACCATCGCGGTGCACAACGGGCGGGTGATCAAGCGCACCGGGGATGGGGCGCTGGTTGAGTTCCGCAGCGTGGTGGATGCCGTGCGCTGCGCCGTCGAGGTTCAGAATGGCATGGTCGAGCGCAATGCCGGCGTGCCGCAGGACCGCCGCATCGAGTTCAGGATCGGCATCCATCTGGGGGATGTGGTGGAAGAAAGCGACGGCGACCTGATGGGCGACGGCGTCAACATCGCTTCGCGTTTGGAAGGCGTCGCGTCGCCCGGCGCCATCTGCCTGTCCGAGGATGCCTATCGCCAGGTCAAGGCGAGGCTCGACCTCTCAGTCAGCGATCTCGGGAGCACGCAGCTCAAGAACATCGCCGAGCCGATCCGGGTCTATTCGCTGCAAGTCGGCAGCGCCGCGACCAAGGCGGCCGCGGCCCCGGAAACCGCGACGGGCCGGCCGGCGACGGCAGCGCCGCCGAAGCTGTCGATCGCCGTCCTGCCCTTCGCCAACATGAGCGGGGACACCGAACAGGACTACTTCGCCGACGGCATCTCCGAGGACATCATCACGGCGCTGTCCAAACTGTCGCAGCTCTTCGTCATCGCCCGCAATTCGTCGTTCACGTTCAAGGGCCAGAACGTCCATGTGCAGGACGTGGGTGCGAAGCTCGGCGTGCGGCATGTGCTTGAGGGCAGCGTACGCAAGTCGGGGAACAGGGTGCGCATCACCGCGCAGCTCATCGATGCAACCACGGGCGGCCATCTTTGGGCGGAGCGGTTCGACCGCGACCTGACCGACATATTCGCCGTGCAGGACGACGTGACGCAGCAGATCGTCGGAGCGCTGGCGCTCAATCTGACCGAGGGTGACCGTCAGCGGCTGGCGCCCGAGCACTCGCGCAACACTGAGGCGTATGACTATTTCATGCGGGGCCGGGAACTCTGGCACCAGCTGACGAAGGAGACGAACCTCGCAGCCCGCAACCTCTTGCAACGTGCCATCGAACTGGACCCGGCGTTTGCCTCTGCCCACGCTTTCCTCGCGCTCACGCACGGGCTCGATTACCTGAACAGATGGAGCGCGTCGCCGCCGGAATCGATGGCGCAAGCGGAAGAGGCAGCAATGCGAGCGGTAACGCTGGATGACAGCGATCCCTGGGCGCACTGGGCGCTGGCTATAACCAAGCTGTACACACGACGGCACGATGGCGCCATCAACGAGGCCGAGCGCGCGTTAGCCCTCAATCCGAACTTCGCCGAAGGGCACGTCATCCTCGGCGAGGCGCTGCACTATTCGGGCAGATCCGAGGAGGCCCTCGAGAGTTTCGCCCGAGGGAAGACCTTGAATCCATACTTTCCGGACGTGCTTCTGCACTTCCAGGCCTTGGCGCAGTTTCAACTTGGAAGGTACGAAGAGGCCATTGACCTTTTGATGCAACGGCTGGCGCGCAATGCCGTCACCGACGTCTCGCGCGCGCTTCTAGCCGCCTGCTACGGCCAGCTGGGCCGTTTCGCCGAGGCCCGCGCGGCATGGGAGGAAGTGCTTCGCGTCAATCCAGATTATTCGCTGGAATACCGTCGCAAAGTCATGCCCTACAAGAACCCTGCCGATTTCGAGCGCATGGTGGACGGGCTCCGCAAAGCCGGCATTGTGCAATGACAGGTGAGTGAGGTCAGGCCTTGAACTGCAGCCGATCCTTTTTGCCTGCCTCCAGTCCGCCCCGATCTTGACAGGGCAGTGCTGCCATCCGATGCCATCATCCGTTTTTCACATTCGCCGACTCTTGCCGAAGAAAACCAAAGCTCGATGATGCAGGAAATCGCCGGCTATGTTTCGGGACCCTCGTTCTCCCTTCGAACCAGGCGCGGGTAAGACGGCGTGGCACATAATCCCCTGGTTTCAATCGTCGTGCCCGCGCACAACGCGGAGGCGACGCTGGCGCGCGCGCTCGATTGCTTGCTCGATCAGGAAATAGCGGATTGGGAAGCGATCATCGTCGACGACGCCTCCACCGATCGCACCCCCGCTATCATCGCCGCTCAAATGGAGCGCGATGCCCGATTTCGAACGCTGAACTCTTCCGCCAATGGCCCCGCCGGCGCGCGCAACAGCGGGATTTCGACAGCGCGCGGCCAGTGGCTGATGTTTCTGGATGCCGACGATTGGGTGGATGCCAGCTTCCTCGCCAAAGTGCTGGCCGCACTAGAAACCGCTCCCGATGCGGTGGCCGCCTATTGCGGTTCCCGGCGCGTGATGCCCGACGGCGCGCTCACCCCGTCGACCATCTCGCCGGAGGTTGCGATCCAGCCCTTCGAAACATTCGCCCGCCAGTGCGCCGTCCGCACGCACGCGCTGCTGGTCGACCGGGAGACGATTGTCGGGCTGGGCGGTTTCGATGTCTCGCTGCGCACTTGCGAGGACTGGGATCTGTGGCAGCGTCTGGCACGCCTGGGCAAGAATTGGGTGATGGTCGACGAGCCGCTCGCCTTCCATCGGATCAGCCCCAACGCGCTTTATCGCAATTCGACGCAGATGGTGGCAGATGCGGAAATCGTGATCGCCCGCGGCTTTTCTCGCGATCCCAGGGTCAAACACCCGGCATCGGCTCACGCCAATGGAGCGATCGAGGCCAACGGCGGCACCGCTGCCGAAGCCCTCGCGTGGTTCGCGTTGTGGAACGCCGCGTCGGATTGCGGCCGCGGCTCGCGCCCGATCAACCTACAGTCCCTGCGCGCGCTCCCGGTAGCGCGCAAGTGGGTGCGCAAGGCCGTTAGGGTGGTCTTTGATGGCCTGATGGTTGGAAGCCTGTCGACGCCAGAGCAATTGGCTGCCAGGTGGGCCAGGTTCGGCGGCGCCGTCACCGAGTTGATCGTCGAACTCGGCAAGGTCTGGGGCGATCCCGCAGCGGCGCGCCGCGCCCAGTATCAGCTTGAGCAAATGCTTCTCGACATCGACGACCTTGCCGCGCCGCGCCGACTGGCGCGGACACTTGGAATTCGCGTCGACGTTCGAAACCCGGCCTCTGTCGAACTTCCGGAAGGAATCGATCAGATCTACGCCTGTCTGATGATGGACGGCCAGATCGAGGCGCGCGTGCAGTTCGGCGCACTCGGGACCGTGACAAGACGTCATTGGATTGAATTGGCGCCGAATTTCGTGCCCCCTGAGCGGCCAGTACGCCGGACGGGTCGGGACAGCCACTTCGGCAAACTCGCGCAATTGACCGCGCAGGCGCGGGAGCTGGCTGCCTCGAGCGCCGACGCTACGGAGGCTCTTCCAGCGTCGCGCCGCGCACGGGCAGCCGATGGTCGCGACAAGGATCGCACGTCGTTCTGGAATCGCCATTTCGCGACCGAGGATCCCTGGAACTACAGTTCGTCCTATGAGCAGGAGAAATATGAGCGGCAGCTCGAAATTCTGCCTGCCGGTCGCATCGGACGGGCGCTTGAGCTGGCCTGCGCGGAGGGTCACTTCACGCGGCAGCTGGCGCCGCGAGTGGCCCATCTGACCGCAACTGATATCTCCGCCGTAGCCATCGAGCGGGCACGCGCGCGCGGCGGCGATCAGCCGAATGTCGAGTACGGCGTGTTGGATTTCATGGCGGATACGCTGCCGGATGAAATGGATCTGATCTTCTGTTCGGAAGTGCTCTACTACCTGGATGATCTCGCCGAGTTGCAACGCTTCGCCAACAAGGTCGTCGAGGCGTTGGCGCCTGGCGGCAGGCTCATCACCGCACACGCATTCGTGCTGCGCGACAATCCTGAGAGAACGGGCTTCGATTGGAACACATTCGGTGCACAAGCGATCTCGGAGACGCTGGCAGGGACCGAAGGCCTCGTCCTCGAGCAATCGATCCAGACGGAGCTCTATCGCATAGACCGCTTTCGCCGCCTGTCGCCTGGCGACGTGGCGGCGGAACCAAAGATTGATTGTGTGCCGATCCGCGCGCGCATCGAGATGGGGGTCGCGCGAAAAATCGTCTGGGGCGGGGCGCAGGCCTTGCGCCGCGACGTCGCACGCAGCGAGCGGCGGGAGCGTATGCCGGTCCTTATGTATCATTCCGTTGCCGAAGACGGTCCGGCCGCGCTCGCCCGTTTTCGGTGCACGCCCGCCCTATTCGGCAGCCAGATGGCATGGCTGCGCGCCAACGGTTTTCACGCGATTGCGTCCGAGCAGCTGGAATGGTCCATCGCCAACCGTCAGCCTTTCGTTGGCCGCCCGGTGCTCATCACCTTCGATGACGGTTTTCAGAACTTTGCCGACCATGCCTGGCCGATCTTGCGTGCGAGCGACCTGACCGCGGAAGTGTTCCTGGTGACGGACCTGGTTGGCAAGAGTGCAGAGTGGGACGCCCACAACGGTCCGCCGGCGCAGCTTATGGATGCCGGGACGGTGCGACGCCTCGCCGGCGAAGGTGCGTTCTTCGGCAGCCATATGGCGACGCATCGTGCAATCGATGGCCTGTCGACCGCTGACCTGGCCGCCGAGCTCTTGCGCTCGCGTATGTTCATCGAACGGTGGACCGGTCGGCCAACCACGGCGTTCGCGGCACCCTTCTCAGTCACCGACCGGCGACTTGGCCGGCTGCTCAGGGAGTGCGGCTATCGGATCGGCTTCGGCGGCAGACATGGGCCGGCGGGCCTCGATGGCGATCCCATCGACCTTCCGCGCATCGAGATTCGCGGCGATCGTTCGCTCGATGACTTTGTTGCCATTCTTGAGGCGGTGCTCGAATGAAGTGGCCGGAAGTTCACCGATGGTCGCCATCGCTTGCGGTTACGCACTGGAAAATCAGCTTGAAATAAAGCCTGAGGGGCTCAGGTCGCCTTGATCGCTGCCTTGCCGATCTTGCGCCATCGGGCGTTTTCGCGAACCAGTTTCAGGTCGTCGGTCGTCTGGGCAAATGTCCGCAATCGATACTGCCGAAGCAGGTCCGGGAAGAGCGCCCCTTCCGGCAAGCCTGCGAGCTGCTCACGGACCGAGGTCTTTTCATCGATGACCCGCATCCCCCAGGCATTTTCCCGAACCTGCAGCTCCGCTGCCAGATCGCGCTCTTCCGGCACGTTTTCATCTAGCACAGCCAACAGGATCGAGTGGAAAAGCGCTACATAGCCAATCTGTCTCAGGCCGCCCACTACCCGCACCCGCGGCAATATTGCAAGGACGAGGAACATCAGGAACAGGTTCGGCAGCAGCACGCCGTCCAGCAGCGCCTGCCTCAGCTGCACCCGCTCGAACGGGATGGAAAGACCTTGCGGCCTGTCAGGCTCGATCAGGTGCCCGTCCTTCAGCACGAGCTTGCGTACGCGCTGCTCGCGGATACCCCAGAAATAGTCCGTGGCATTGGGCAGGAATCTGCCGAATGGTCCCGATGCGGCCTCTTGCAGGGCATGTTCGAGACGCTGGCGTCTTGCGGGCTCGATGAGTAGCCTGGAAAGAAGGCTGCCGTCATGTTCCAGATGCCGCGCCATGGCAGAAGCGGCGAGCCGGTCATCGATGAAAACCGGCCGGGCCATGCCGGAACGATCCCAATCTGCGACCAGATCCTCGTTGAGCGCTGTCAGCGCATCGGCGGCGGTTCCGAACACCTTGTCCTGGCTGGCAAGCAGCGTACCAAGCCAGCGGCTGGCATCGGTTTCATCGCCCACCGCTTCGAGCGCGCGCTTGTTGAGGGAAACGGGACCCGCCGCGCAGGCGCTTTTGCGGCACAGTTTGTGGCGGCCCATGCCAAACAGGTTGACCTTGTCGTCGCCGACATCGAGCCATCCAGGCCCCTCCCGGCCAATTGTCTCCATGGTCATCGTCGTTCCCATGAAAGCAACGAAGGCCGACAGCCCGTTTTCGATCGCGCCGAACCAGGCAAGCAGGAGGGCGTCAAAGGTGATCCGGTCCATCAGAAGCAGGCAATGCAGGCCGGACTGGATCACCGGTCTGTGCTCGAACTCTTCGAGAGCCTTGCCGATCTCCTCAGGCTGGATGACGACACTGAGGCGCTGCTGCAGGACTTCGCGCAGGATCGAGCGGGCAGTGATCGCCGGGCCCGATGCAGGCCTTGCCACGGGCCGCCACAGATGGCGGGCGTAATCGGAAACCGGTGCATTCCAGTTCTGCTCGATGTCACGCACGACTTCCGGGCAGAGCAGCGACAGCACCGCCAGAATTTCCGCCGGAGGCGCAGGGGTTGGATCAAAGACGGCGGTCATTGGCCCCGTCTAGCCGCTTGCGGTGAAAACGCCAAGGGAGACCAGACAGCCAAAACCATGCAGCCGATCTTAGAATCGCAGCCGGGCCATGCTGAGGAGGTCATGGTACTGCCCGTCGGTGAAACCGGCCTTCACATGCCGACCTTCGACCTCGAAGCCGTGGCCAGAGTAGAGACGGATGGCCGGTTCGTTGTCGGCATAGACGGTCAATTCGACCCGTTTCAGGGCCCGCCAGTTGTCGGCCACGTCGAGTAGCGCGCCAAGTATGGCAGAGCCGATGCCCTTGCCGACAAGGGCATCGTCGACGCCGATGTTGATCTGGCCGATATGCGAACGGCGCGGCGAACCCTGCACCACCAAGTTGCCATGGCCGACGACCTTGCCGTCCAACTCCGCAACGATCCAGGTGGTTTCCTGACCGGACTTGGCGATGCGCCGCTCCACCTGCTCCACCCGCTCGAAGGGCATCCTGAACGTGCCCCAGCGAAAGCCCGGCATGTTGAAGATCGCGCAAAGCGCCTCCGCATCGCTTGGCCGGACGGGTCGGAGCTGCGGCTGGATTTTCTCGGAGGATGGCGAAGTCGTGCTGCTCATGGCGTTCCTGGCTAGAGCAATTCCAGGAAAAGTGTAAAGCGGTTTTCCGCCTGGAATTGCGTCAGAACAAAGAGATAGAGCAGTTCGCCGTTTCCTTTGAAACGGTGAAATGCTCCAAGGCAATCGGCACGGCACGATGCACCGGACACGACCTGAAAATCCAGCCGTCTTCGCAACCTATGACGCCGATTGCGAGTCAAAATATCGCGAGGCGGCGTAGAGTTTGAAGGCGCCGCTGATGCCGATCCAGGCGAAAAGAGCGAGCCAGCACAATGTGCCGGTCGCCGTCCAGTCGATCCGGTGCACCGCAGCGTCGGTGATGACGAGGCCAAGGATGGCAAGCAGGCCAACGAGAAACTGCGCCAAGCCTAGCACCAGCAGTTCCTCGCGCGGCGCGCTCCTCCAGACGAGACATGTGCCGCCCGCGCCGGCGAGGAAGATGGCGCTGTAGACTTGAGCATGGAAGGCATCGACCGGCCATGGCCAGATGCTGCTGAATGTCAGGGGAAACAGCAACAGGCCGAGGCCATAGAGCCCGAGGATCGCCGATTCCACAGGCAGGTAGCGGCGCCATGCGGGATTCAAGGTCACCCCTTTTGCAGGGGGACGGGTCCTGGCCCGCCACAGGAACAGCCCGGATACCGCGACCGAGGCAAGATAGATCAAGAACCAGAGCCAGGGCGCTTTGCGCTCGAAGTTGAAATAGCCGAGATTGATGAACGAAGCCGCCGACACGATGACGGTGAAGATGAAGGCCATGACCAATACGAGCCTGCCGGGCGACCATCGATTCCACAACAGCAGCGCCGCCATCACGACCATTTCGGAGGTGTAGAAGCCGCCGAGGAAGCGGGCATTGAACGGCGTGACGGCCCAGGGCCAGCGCGGCTTGACCAGCACAGGCGCGAAAAACAGGCCGGCGCCGACGATCAGGACGATAATGACCATCGCGGAGAACAGGCGCAGGCCCGCGGGAAACGGCGGGTTGTCGGATGTCGGCATGGGAGAGCCCCAAAGATGAATGCCCATGGACCATCATAGTGCCGCATGCGGCCGGTGAAAATCGGCCGAATGAAGATTGGACTGTCGCTTGTCTATTCGAATGGCCGTACTGTACGTTTCGACGTAAAAGGGAGCAGTCGGACCAAAGACGGTCCGGCCAACACGCCTCGGGTTGCATTTTCCGGAGCCTGCACGATGAACGAAGCTCAGGATCTGTTCTCGCTTCTGCGGCAATCTACCGATGTCGACCCACTGGCAATCGACGCGATCAAGCGAACCATCGCGGAGGGCAAGGACCGCGAACTTTGCCGCATCAACGCGCCAGCCTTCGCCAGCAAGCATGGCCTGGACGAGGAGCGCACCATCAGCGCCTTTCTGCATGCGGCGCGGGTGGGAATCTTCGATGTTTCCTGGAATGTCCTGTGCCCCGGCTGCGGCGGCGTGCTCGACACCAACGCCACGCTGAAAACCCTGCAGAAGGACGAATACACCTGCGCGCTGTGCTCTCAGGGCTATTCGCCGACCCTCGACGAGATGGTCGAGGTGACATTTACCGTCAGTCCCCGCATACGCAGGATTGCCGCCCATAATCCACACGACCTGCCGATGGTGGAATATTTCCGCCAGATCTACTGGGCGTCCGGCGTCGATGTACCGGATGAGGATTTCGCGAAAAAGCTGGAATCGTTCTCGCTGGAGGATATCGAGCTTGCGCCCGGTGAGAAGGCGGTTCTGCCCATACAGCTTCCCTCCGAATTCATCATCGTCTTCGAGCCGGTCACCCATTCAGCGCAATTCATCGACGTGAAGGGCGAACCAACAAAGGAGCGCCGAAGCCTCTCTCTGGTCTTCGACCGCGACCATGTCCAGAACCAGACACTGGAGATGCAGCCTGGGCCGTTGCGCATTTCGCTGGAAAACCGGACCGACACCCGCGTGCTGCCGGCGGTCTTCATCGCCGGCGAGGCATTGCATGATTTCCTGGGCAAGCGTCGGCCATTCCTCACCGCCAAGCGCCTGCTCACCAACCAGACGTTCCGCGATCTCTACCGCGCGGATACGCTCGACATCGACCAGCGCCTGAAGATCACCAGCCTGACCTTCCTGTTCACCGACCTGCGCGGATCGACCGCGCTTTACGAGCGGGTGGGCGACCTTGCGGCCTTCGATCTCGTGCGCGCGCATTTCCAGGTTCTGCACGAGATCGTCGCGGCGGAGGCCGGCGCGGTGGTGAAGACGATCGGTGATGCGGTGATGGCAACCTTCGCGACGCCTGACCGAGCGATTGCCGCGGCCCTCAGGATGCGCGATGCCATGCGTGAGCTCAACGACACGAGCGGGCGCGAGGATCTGCTGCTCAAGATCGGCGTCCATGCCGGCCCCTGCATCGCCGTGTCTTTGAACGAGCGACAGGACTATTTCGGCCAGACGGTCAACATTGCTTCACGGGTGCAGAACCTTGCAAACACACAGGCGATCTTCGCCACTCGCGCGGTGGTCGACGACAATCTCACCGCCGATCTGTTGCACAGGAACGCCCTCACACCCGTACCCCACGAGGTCTCGCTGCGCGGCATTGAGCGAGAGATAGCAGTGTACACGATCCCTTGAAGACGAGAGCAATTCCAGGAAAGGCGTGAGCGGTTAGGCTCGGCGACTTCGCCGTAGCCTTCCGTCCGGAATTTGCGTCAAAACAAAGAGATAGAGCGGTTCGCCGTTCCTTTGAAACGGTGAAACGCTCTTAGATCGTCCCGGCCCTCACACGCGCCTACAGATATAATAGCGATCGGCGGGCACCGAAGGTGGCGGCGCGAGGCGCTCCAATTGCGGGTGATCGAGCGGCGTGCCGCTGACCGCGATGCCGCCGACGCGGAGCAGGCGCGCGATCAGATCGGGAAGCCAGGTAGCGGTCACTGCATCGCGATCTTCATAGCCGGTGCCGATGTCGGCATGAACGAGAGCGGCGTCGATGCCGATGAACCTGCTCGCCGTCTCGCGTATTTCGCCGAGCACGAGGTTTTCAGCCTCGGGAATTGAGCTGGCGTGCGCGGCCAGTGCGCGATCGAACGCCACGATCCGGCGTCCGGGCAGGCGCTCGCGCAGATGGTGGAACGTCCGGCCATTGCCGAGGCCGAGCTCGAGCACGGGGCCCTCGATCTTCGCCACTTCCGCGCAGACTTGATCGAGAATGTCGCGTTGTGCGGTCAGCCTGCGGATGAAGCTCTCGAGGCGAGACATATGCGTTTTTGTGTCCTGAACCAGCTCAAGAGATCGGCAATTGCCAGCGAACAGATCGGTTCGCGGGTGGAACCCCCGATCGAGCCTCGCCGCATATAGAGGCCAACGATCAGCACCGCAACAACCGAACAGGCTGCCAACAAGGATCTTACCGGGCGGAGCCGGCGGCCCGGCGCGCCGCGGAACAGCAATGTCACTTGTAGGGGTCTGCGGCGTCGCGCAAGCCGTCGCCGAGGAAGTTGAAGGCCAGGATGACGAGAATGACGGGGAGCATCGGCAAAAGCAGCCATGGATAGAACGCGATCACGCTGACGCTGCGCGCCTCGGTGAGCAGGATGCCCCAACTGGTTATCGGCGCCCTGAGGCCGAGCCCGAGGAAGCTAAGCGCCGTCTCGCCCAGGATCATACCGGGTATGGAGATCGTCGCCGTCGCGATCAGGTGCGACATGAAGCCGGGAATGAGGTGCCGCCGGATGATGCGGCTGCTGCTGGCGCCCATCAATTGCGCGGCCAGTACATAATCCTCCTCGCGCAAGGCCAGAAGCTTCGAGCGCACCGCCCGCGCCAGTCCGGTCCAGTCGAGCAGCCCGAGGATGACCGTGATGCCGAAATAGATCAGGATCGGACTCCAGGTTATCGGCATGATCGCCGCCAGAGCCAGCCATAGCGGGATGCTGGGGATCGATTGCAGAACTTCGATTATCCGTTGAACGATCAGGTCGAAGATGCCGCCGTGATAGCCGGCCAATCCTCCGATGACTATGCCGAGCAGGAAGCTGAAACTGATGCCGACGAGGCCGATCGTCATTGAAATGCGTGCGCCATAGATGATGCGCGAGAACACATCGCGCCCCAGCCTGTCAGTGCCGGCCAGGAAGAGCTGGCCGTTTTCGGCAGGGCAGACAAAATGCCTGTCACCTTCGAACAGGCCCCAGAACCGGTAACTGTCGCCCTTGCAGAAGAAGCGAATACGCTGAACATCGTCCTGCTTATCGACGTAGTTCCGCTTGAGCGTGTCCATATCCAGCGTCATCCGGCGGCCATAGACGAACGGCCCGACGAACTGGCCGTCGTGGAACAGGTGAACCCGCTGCGGCGGCGAATAGATGTAGTCCATGTTGCGCGTATGGAGATTGTAGGGCGCCAGGAACTCGCAGATCAGTATCCCGAAATAGAGCACTGCCAGGAACAGGCCGGATACAAGGGCAAGCCGGTGCCGTCGGAATTTCCACCACATCAGCCGCAACTGCGACGCCTGAAAGACCTTCGACTGCTCCGGCGTCATCGCCTCGACCGACTGCAGGTCGAAGGGCGCGATGGAAACGTAGTGTTGCAGTGGGGCACCCGGAGCTGGCAGCGGCGTTTGCGTGTTCATTTGGTGCTGCCGCCCTGCAAACGAATTCGTGGATCAAGCAGCGCAAGCGCCAGGTCGGAAATCAGGACGCCGATGACCGTGAGGAAGGCGAGGAACATCAGGAACGACCCTGCCAGATACATGTCCTGGCTTTGCAGCGCCTTGATCAGCATCGGCCCGGTCGTTTCCAAAGACAGCACGATCGCGGTAATTTCGGCGCCGGAGATGATGGCCGGCAGGATAGAGCCGATGTCTGAAATGAAGAAATTGAGCGCCATGCGCAGCGGATATTTGATCAGCGCCTTGAAGGGATGAAGGCCTTTGGCGCGCGCGGTCACGACATATTGCTTGTGAAGCTCATCGAGCAGATTGGCGCGCAGCCGCCGGATCATGCTTGCCGTGCCCCCGGTGCCGATGATCAAGACCGGGATCCAGAGATGGGCGAGGATAGACTTCGCCTTGGCCCAACTCATCGGCTCGCTGAGATATTGCTGGTCCATGAGATGGCCGATGGACGTGCCGAACCAGATGTTGGCGAAATACATCAGGATCAGTGCCAGCATGAAATTCGGGATGGCAAGGCCGAGAAGGCCGAAGAAAGTCAGGCCGTAATCGCCCCAGCTATATTGATGCGTGGCGGAGTAAATGCCGATCGGAAAGGCGATGAGCCAGGTGAAGATGATCGTGACGAAGGACACCAACACGGTCAGCCACATTCGGTCCCCGACGACGTCGCGAACCGGCAGCTCATATTCGAAGGAATAGCCGAAATCGCCGTGCAGCATCCCGCCGACCCAGTAGAAATAGCGAATGACCGGCGGCTTGTCGAAACCATAGTCCTTCCGCATCATCTCGATGCGATCGGAATCCACCGCTTCGCCCTGAGCCCGAAGCTCGGCGACATAGCTGTCGAAATAGTCGCCTGGGGGAAGTTCGATGATCGTGAACACAAGCGCCGATATGATCAGCAGCGTTGGAACCATCACGGCAATGCGCCAGACAATGTATCGAAGCACGCTCAGGACTCTCCAAGCCAGAATGTATCCGGCATGTAGACACCGAAGTAGGAGGTCGGGTCGTAGCCGTAGAGCGCCTTGTCAGGCAGATTGCGCAGCCGCGAGGACGCCAGAATTGGCTGATGCGTTCCGTTCACCGTGCCGATCGAAAACACCTGATCGGTGTAGATCGACAGCATCGAATTCCAGATTTCGGCTCGCTCCGTGGCTTCGGTCGATGCGTTCCAGCGCTTGAGCAAAGCCATCAGCTCGACCACAGGCGGAAGGTCGGGCGCCTCACCCAGCGTGCCGTGAGACAAGTAGTGGGCACCCCAGAGCGGCCATTGCAGCTGGTCGTCGATGGTGGGGGCCAGCTGGTAGGGGTTCATGTCGGCGGTCGGCACGCCATTGTCGATGCCCGACCAGATCGACATCATGATCTGGCCGCCAAGCGCGCGGCTGCGGAAGATGTCGCGCTGTGAGGTCCGGATGAACAGGGCGATGCCGATCTGGCGCCAGTGATCGGTGATGAGTTCGAGCGCGTCGGTTTCCAGCGTGCTTTCGCCGGCCGTTTCCACGATGATCTGCGCCGGGCGTCCATCGGGAAGTACCCGCAGGCCGTCATCGTCACGCGCCTGAAGCCCGGCCTCGTCGAGCAGGGCATTGGCCCGGTCGGGATCATGGGCGATCCAGGCTTTCGCGAATTCCGGCCGGTAGAGCGGGCTCTCCGGCAGGATCGTATCGGCACTCTCCTGCGCCAATCCGTAGAACACGGCCATATTGATCTCGCGCCTGTCGACAGCGAGCGAAAGCGCGCGGCGCACGCGCACGTCACGAAGAAGGCCGCGCCACACCTGGTCGGCACAGTTCAGATTGGGCAGCAACGCCAGCCGCGAGCCCTGTGTGCGTTTCCACAGACGCATCTTCACCGGGTAACGCTTCTCCGCGTCCTTCAGGAACGCGTAGTCGGCGAAGTCAATTCCCATGCATTGCAGGTCGCTCTCGCCCGCGCCGGTCTTGGCGGAAATGATCGCCGACGAGCTGACATTCATGACAATCCGGTCGACATAGGGCAGTTGCCGGCCATTCTCATCTATTCGATGAAAGAACGGGTTCCGTTCGAAGACGAACTGCTCGGCCGGCGGCTTGGTTCGGTTCTGCCAGGGATCGAGGGTCGGCAGATCCGGGTTCTCCGGGCGATACTGCCGCGACATGCGGATATGCAGGAGCGTCCATTTCTGGGCCCGGTTCTCCTTCATCAGGCCGGCGAGCCGGAATGGATCCTGGTATTTCTTGTGGAACTGCTTGAGATAGGTGGCCGGCAGAACAAGCGACAGCGGCGAAGCCGCAGCGAGCTTAGGCAGGAAGTCGGGATTGGGGGCATCCCAACTGTAGCGGACCGTCAACGGGTCGACGATCTCGAAGCGTGGCGGCTTGCCGTCCGCCAGCAGCACCGGGGCGAGCCCGCCTTGCGAAAGCTCATCGTTGAGCCAGACATCTTCCCAGCAATAGCGAAAATCCTCCGGCGTCAGCAGGCTGCCGTCAGACCATTTGTGTCCTTCCCGTATCTTGAAAGTGAAGACGCGATCATCCGCCACGTCGAAACTTTCGAGAATATCGGCTTGCAAGTTAAGCTTCTCGTCATAGCCGACCAGGCGAGCGTATCCGTAGATGGTCATCATCCGGATATCTTTTTGGCTGCCGATGATCGTACGCAGCGTGCCGCCATACTGGCCGGGCTGCCGGCCCATCGCAGCGAGATTCAACGCGCGCGGGCGCTTGGGCAGGCGTTCGGCGAGTGCCGGCAGCGACCTGGCCTTCAGCCGTGGCTGAAGAAAATCCGGCTCCAGATCGCCGGCGCGCACCGTGCCCGGCAGAATTGCCGAAGCCATGAGCCCAAGGACTGTGCGCCGGCTGATCAATGGCGTAGCTCGCTGACATCGGCCGAACGTCGGGCCAGCACGAGGTGGCCGCCGCCAAGATCGAGCGGCGACAGCATATTCTCGTCGCCCTCGTCGCGGAATTGCGGTCCCCATGCGCTGGTGTCGGAAGCGCCGCTGAGCTTCAGCGTCCTGAAATCCATCGGCCTATCGAGATCGGGAAAAGGCACCGCGGCGACCAGTGAGCGCGTGTAAGGGTGGATCGGCTTCCTGAGCAGGATTTCGCGCGGCGCAAGCTCGACAATACGCCCGCCGCACATCACCGCGATGCGGTCTGCCATGTAGTCCACCACCGCGAGGTTGTGGGATATGAACAGGTAGGTCAGGCCCAGTTCCTTCTGCAGGTCCTTCAGAAGGTTCAGGATCTGCGCCTGGACAGAGACGTCGAGCGCCGAAACCGGCTCGTCGCAGATCAGGAGTTCAGGCCCCAGCGCCAAGGCCCGCGCGATGCCGATACGCTGACGCTGCCCGCCGGAGAAACTGTGCGGATAACGCTTGATGAAGCGCGGATCGAGCCCGATCGCCTGCATCAGGCTCTTGACCGTTGCGAGGCGGGACGCGGCATTGCCACGTTGATGGATCTCCAGCGGCTCGCTCAAGATGTTCTCCACCGTCATGCGAGGTGAGAGCGACGAAACCGGATCCTGGAAAACCATCTGGATTTTCGCGCGCAGCAGGCGCAGCGCGTCTCCCTCGCCTCCCAAGACGTCGATCGGTCCATCGCGGCCATTGAAGATCACAGAGCCGCCGCTGGGGGTGACGGCCCGCATGAGGATCTTGCTGACAGTGGTTTTGCCGGAGCCGCTTTCGCCGACCAGACCCAGGCACTCACCCCGCCTGATATCGAAGCTCACGCCGTCCACGGCGCGAATGGAGGTTTGATGATCCCCGCCGAACCATCCGGATTTGCGGATGGTGAAGGTCTTCGTCAGATCCCTGACCGACAGCAGGATGTCGTCCGGCCCCTTGGACGCCGGCGCCGTCTGCTTGCCGAGCAGGTTCCCGACATTCACCGGCACCTCGCGCAGCGCCTTCAGCCTTTCGCCGGGCTTCAGGTCGAAATGCGGAACGGCAGCCATCAGGCCCTTCAGGTAGGGGTGGCCCGGCCGGCGGAATATCGCCTCGACAGGTCCCGCTTCCATGATCTCGCCATGGTACATGACCACCACCTCGTCGGCGACATTGGCGACCACGCCAAGGTCGTGCGTGATCAGCAGCATCGCCATGTTCAGCTTGCTCTGAAGCTCGCGCAGCAATTGCAGGATTTGCGCCTGGATGGTGACGTCCAACGCCGTCGTCGGCTCGTCGGCGATCAACAGAGCGGGCCGGCAGACAAGCGCCATGGCGATCATGGCGCGCTGACGCAGTCCTCCCGAAAGTTCGAACGGATACATGTCATAGGCGCGCTTGGGATTGGGAAAGCCGACAAGGCTGAGCATTTCCTCGGTCCGCGCCTTGCGCTCCGCCCGAGCGATGGGCGTATGAATCTGCAGGGATTCGCTGACCTGGTTGCCGATCGTGTGCAACGGCGACAGCGATGTCATCGGCTCCTGAAATATCTTGCCGATGCGGCTGCCTCTCAACGCCCGGATTTCAGGTCCGTCGCGCGACATCTGCAGGATATCCTGCGTCGTGCCGGGCTTTTCAGGATCGGAAAACAGGATGCGGCCACGAACATGGGCTGTGTTCGGCAAAATGCCCATCACCGCCTGGCTGAGAACCGATTTTCCGGAACCCGACTCGCCCACAAGCGCGGTAACCTTGCCCGGCAGGACGCGAAGGTTTGCGCGCCTGACGGCATGCAACGGCCCGCCGATAATGGCAAAAGAGATGCCAACATCCTCGATCCGCAGCAGGTCAACACCTGAATTCATTCTTAAACCAGCCCCACTCTGGCAACTTCCAGAAAGCGAGACTAGCGTATTGCCAGCCTAGAGCAACTTGGATTCGAAGCGGTCGCCAGCGGCGGCGCCGGCGACCGGACCGCCTGGCAAGGGCGTTCGGGTTGGTTCGTGGCGCTTACTGGAGCTTGCTCGGGTCGCCCGCCGACAGCCGGGCGGCATCGCGATGCAGCAGCATGACCTGCTCGGCCTCCGATTTTCGATCGTGAATCGTCTCCATCGCACCGTCTTCATCGAGCGCGAGCGCACCCGACAGATCGGGTGAAAGCACCGTCAGCTTCTGCTTGATGCCGGTCAGCTCCTCATGGCCCAGCGTCAGCCAGCTGTTTGCGCCGCAATAGCTGGCGAAGTCCTTGCTGGCGAGAACGCTGTGCGGATATTTCTTGGTCAGGATCTGGAGGCGCTGGACCTCGTTTACAGCCGAGCCGAAGACAGAGAATGTGAGCCGGTCGGTAAGCCCGACATTGCCGAACATCACATTGCCGACATGCAGGCCGATGCCAAATTTTATGTCGGACAACCCCTGCTGCTTTCGGCGCAGATTGAGATCCATGACCCGCGCGCTAGCCTGGTGCGCTGCCGCAAGAGCAGCCTGGCAGGCGATCTCGGACTGCGAGCGGTGCCTTTCGCAGGGGTACACGGCAATAAAGCCGTCCCCGATAAAACTCATGATCTGCCCGCCTTTGCGATTGAAAGGCGCGGCAACTGCGTCAAAAAACTGGTTCAGCGTATCGATATAGATTTCGCGGCCCGAGGTTGCGGCAAGCCTTGTCGACCCGCGCATGTCGCCCATGACCAGTGCGGCCCGGATCGTATCACCCTCGCCGCGCCTGATCTGACCGTCAAGCACGCGCCTGCCGGCGTCGCCGCCGAGATAGGTGGTCATCATGTTGTCGGCGAGCTTGGTGAGCACCGCCATCTTGGTTGCGATCGCGAGGTGGCTCTGGATGCGAAGCAGCGCTGAAATCATGCTATCGCTGAAGCCTGCAGTGCCGTCGGTGGACCACGACCCGATCATGCCCTGACTGGTGTCGTCGCTGAAGGGATGGACGAAAGCCATGTAGTCGGTGACGCCCATAAGCGCGAGTTCACCGAAAATCGGAAACTCCGGCGGCAATGACGGGTCGATCCGGCGACGCAGATGGTCGAGCTTGTTGCTGAGCAGATGGTAGTACGGGCTGGTCAGGAATCTGTCGGACGGCTCGCCCGGCTCAACGCGGAAACCTTCCACTTCCATGCCCTGGCCGCGAACCCAGGTGAAGCCAAGCGCATCATAAAGCGGATGCAGCATCGAAAAGCTCAGATGCACCCGCTTCAGCGGCAGGCCGGCAGCAGCCAGCCGCTCGCAAAAGCCTTTTACCAATGTTTCCAGGTCGCTGCCCGCCAGCGCCGATTGGTTCAGCCAATCTGCAACCTTATCCATGAGAATGGTGGAAATTTCTGCCTGCGCTGTGCTCATGCTATCTCGCAACCCGTCGAAGACGGAGCCCTTGTCGTTTGATCCGCCATAAAACAGTCCGCCAACAACCCCAAGGATAATCCCCCGAAGTCAACGAGACCTGCTTCGGCGGCAAAAGCGGCGAAGAATTTCCCTGATGACTGTCCTTGCGGCAGCAGACGTAACTGCATCTATGTTCTGGGCGTTATGTGGCGAAGCTGCCTTCGGAGTGCAACCACGATCCTGACATCGGGCAGAAAATTCGCCGGCTTGGACGCTGTCAGGCCTTCATCACTTTCTCGCGGGCCAGCCCGAGGCGGCCAAAAACATTGCGTGTGTCGACGATCACAAGGGCGTGATCAGCGATCGCCCGATAGTCGATCGCGTCGTGGTCGGTTGCAACGACGACAGCATCGAAATCCTTCAAGGCCGCCTCGGTCAATTCGACCGAGCGGCGCCCCTTGATCGCCATATGCTCCCGCGTGGCCGGAATCTCGGTGACGTGCGGATCGTGGAATTCCGCCTTGCCGCCCCATTCCTCAATAAGCTCAATGAGCCGCAGCGAGGGGCTTTCGCGGATGTCGGGCACATTCTTCTTGTAGGCCAGCCCGATGATGAGAATGCGCGAGCGGCTGAGCGCCTTGCCGCAGCGCCTGTCCAGCGCCTTCGCCAGTTCATCGACCACGCGATGCGGCATGGCCGTGTTGATCTCTGCCGCCAGCTCAATGAAGCGGGTCGGCAGTTCGTATTCGCGCGCCTTCCACGTCAGGTAGAAGGGATCGATCGGAACGCAGTGCCCGCCAAGTCCGGGGCCAGGATAGAAGGGCATGTAGCCGAAGGGCTTGCTCTTTGCCGCCTCGATCACCTCCCAGATATCAATGCCCATCGCGTCGAACACGACCTTCAACTCGTTGACGAGCGCTATGTTGACCGATCGGAAGATGTTTTCCGTCAGCTTGACCGCCTCGGCGGTCGCGGTGGTGGAGACCGGAACGACGGTCTTGACCACGCCCTGGTAGAAAGCCTGCACCAGCCTCGCCGCTTCCATGCCATCGCCTGCCACGACCTTGGGGATCGTCGCGACTTCAAAGCTGCGGTTGCCGGGATCCTCGCGCTCGGGCGAGAAGCCGAGGAAGAAGTCTATCCTCGACTGCAAGCCGGTTTCTTCCAGTATCGGCTTGATCACGTCGTCAGTGGTGCGCCGGGATAGGTGGTCGATTCCAGCACGATCAGCTGGCCGACACGCAGATGCTTCGCAATGGTGCCTGCAGTGTTCCTGACAAAGGAGAGATCCGGCTCACGGTGTTTCGTCAACGGTGTCGGAACGCAGATGATGATGACATCGCAGACGGCCAGTTCGGCAAAATCCTCAGTGGCGCGGAACCGTCCGCCCGCCACCTGGTCGGCAAGGGCAGTCGACGTCACTGCCTCGATGTAGGATTGGCCGTTGTTCAGGCTCTCGACCTTCTGGGCTTCGATATCGAAGCCGAAAACCGGAAAGCCGGCGCGTGCGATCGCAACCGCCAGCGGCAACCCGACATAGCCCAGTCCGATCACGCCGACTTGCGCGGCGCGGGTCGAAATCCGGTCTAGAAGACGGTCATATATCGATCGCGAGGCGTCCAAAAAACTGCTTTCCCGTCAATTCGGACAGGCGGTCCGTTCCCGTGGCGAGGCTCACTAGGAACCACGGCCGAGGCATATTGCCCAAGATCGATTTCCGCAACCCCGTCATCGAACCGGCACCTTCGCCTTTAGGCTGGCGGCAGCCATCGCGTAGCCGCCGGCCGCGCCATCGATGAAATGAAGGTGATCGCGCTGCAGCGGCGAGGCGACGAGGCATGTCATCAAGGCCGATTTCTGGCGGTGCAGGCCATAGTTGCAAATGCCCGCATCTTCCGCCTGCTTCAGCCGGTTCTCGATCCGTTGCAACACATCCGCGTCGACGTCGATGGTCATCTTCAAGCCGTCGTCGAACTTGCGGAAATCCGAATTGCTGGCCACGTCACGTTTGTAGACCTTCGGATCGAAACTGCCGATCGTCCAGCCATATCTATCGGTGACGGCCGTGAGCGTCATCAGGAACATGACCCACAGCTTCGTTAGCCAGCGCCGTCCTGCCGGGGCCGTGGCGCGCGCCTCGATATCGAGGCCGGCAGGCAGCAGGCTGTAGTCCGGCCCGTTCACCGGTACCGGGTGGCCATCGCGTTCCTGCCTGCCGGCAAGGGCGATGATGTCGGACGCCAGAAACTGAAAACCGCGCAAATCGCGCGACGCCCCCGGTATGGCTATGATCGAGACGATTTCGCCGTGCCGGGCTTCGATCGGATTCCAGCGGCAGGAGAGGCCGGTCAGATCCGGCCGCGCGCCGGCCGGCGCAGGATCGATGCGGTAGCGTCCCGCTTTCATCTCGGCTTCCGCCCAACTGCCGCCGCCGCCGGCGAACATGGCATAGAAGACCGCTTCGGAGGCTTGAAACCTCGCCACGCGAACGTCGCGGCCTTGCGCTCTTATATCCTTTATCGGCACGATTGCGGCACGCAAGGTCAGGTCCAGTTCGTCCGCCACCCATCTCTGGACAGCCGCCAGCGCGTTGCGGGTAACCTCCAGCGCCGAGCCGGGAAACGCCACCAGCGCGCCGTCGCCGCCGAAGACAAAGGGAAGGTCTTGCCGGCCAAGCGCGTTGAGCAGCGCCGAAATGACGCTGGCGCCGGCCATGTTGACGGTCTTGTAGCGCCCAGCCTCGATCGCCTTGGTCGAGCCGACGATGTCGGCCGTGGCCAGCGCCCAGCCATCGGGGAGAGGCCGATAGTTGTCTATATCGGCGACGCTTTCGAACTTTGCGAAGACCGGCAGAGAAGCGACAAACGGGTCGGACGCGGCGGCTGTTTCCATGAGCATGAGATAGCACATTTCCACTGCTTGAAGGTGAAGTCGATCGTGCTGCGAAATTGACTTGCGCTGGCTTTGCGATGATAGGGTCCGGAAATGCGAATTGCCTTCTACGCGCCGCTGAAGTCACTCAATCATCCCGTTGCCTCCGGCGACCGCCAGATGGCAAGGGCGCTGGTCAAGGCGCTGGAGCGCGGCGGGCATAGCGTCGAACTGGCTTCCGAATTGCGCTTCTATCTACGCGAACCGGAGTCGAAAAGTTTCGATGCGCTCAAGATCGAGGCCCGAGCGGAAGCGGCGCGGCTGGCAAGGCTTTGGGATCATGACGGCAAACCCGATCTCTGGTTCACCTATCATCCCTATTACAAGGCGCCCGACCCGATCGGGCCAGAGCTGGCATCGGCCTTTGCCGTCCCTTATGTGACAGCGGAAGCCTCCTATTCGAGGCGGCGCAACACCGGTTTGTGGGCCGATGCGCAAGCGTTGGTGGTGCGAGCCGTCGAACAGGCGGCGCTGAACATCTGCTTCACGCAAAGGGATCGTCAGGGACTGGCAGAGGCGATACCCGATGCCGCTCTGGGCATGCTTTCGCCCTTCATCGACACATCGGCATTCCGGGAAACCCCGACACGGGGCTGTCCGACGCGCCTCATTACCGTCGCCATGATGCGCCCGGGCGACAAGCTCGAAAGCTATCGCATGCTGGCGCAAGCGCTCGGCTCGATCGGCCACCTGCCCTGGACCATTTCGGTCGTCGGGGACGGGCCTGCCCGTGAAGAGGTCAAAGCGCAATTCGCGGGCCTGCCCGCCGACCGTATCGAATGGCTTGGCGCGATTGAGCCAACCGCCGTGCCGGATGTCCTCTACGGTGGGGGAATTTACGTCTGGCCGGGTTTCGGCGAAGCCTATGGCATTGCCTATCTTGAAGCACAGGCCGCCGGCCTTCCGGTGGTAGCTCAGGACATCGCCGGCGTGCCGGAGGTCGTGCGGGATGGCCAGACCGGGTTTCTCACCCCGCCGGGCGATGTGGCGGCATTCGCTTCCGCCATTGAAAGGCTCCTGACCCGGAACGACGAAAGAACCATCATGGCCGCGGAAGCCAGACGCTTCACCCTCGAAGAGCGTTCCCTCGGTGCGGCGGCTGCGCGTCTGACCGAACTTCTTGCGAAGATCCCGGTTTCATGACACCCGATCGGATCTGGCAACCCCTGGTGGAAGAACTGGCGCGTCGGCAACGGGTGGGCCGCAAGGCAGAGTTCTGGCTGCGCGACGATGACGCCGTGGATCCGACGCCCGCGCTTGACCGGCTGCTCCGCCTCACCGGTGCATTCGCGGTTCCGGTCGCCCTGGCCGTGATTCCGGCCCGGACTGATGAGAAGCTTGTCGCCCGGCTTGACGAGGCGCCGCATGCCACGGTCGCAATCCATGGCTGGGCGCACCGGAATCATGCGCCAGAGGACCAGAAAAAGCAGGAGCTCGGCCCGCATCGGCCACGCGAGGCGATGCTCGATGATCTGGCGCGCGGGCTGTCGCACGTAACCGGCCTGCACGGCGCACGTGCCGTTCCGATGCTGGTGCCACCCTGGAACAGGATCGACGCCGGCCTGGTTTCCGACCTTGGATCGATAGGATTTGCGGCATTGTCGGTCTACGGGCCGCCGAAGCCGGCTTCGCTGGCGGTCATCAACAGCAATGTCGACATCATGGATTGGCATGGCACGCGCGGTTGCCGCGATCATGGCCTGTTGGTTCAGGCTATCGTCGCGCAACTGCAGCAGGCATTCGATGGCGGCGAACCGGTCGGCCTGCTCACCCACCATCTCGTGCATGATGAATCGGCCTGGCTTTTCCTCGAACGGCTGTTCGCAGTCACCGCACAGGCTGAAGGCTGCGCATGGCTTCCGATCAGGACATTGATCGGGCGCAGCGCCGGCAAAGGAAAATAGCTCAGCGCTTTTTATGCGATGAGACGGGAAATTCGAGCGTCTGGCCATCCCGCGCGGCAAAAGCGCCTGCAAACCGGTCTTTGGCCAATTTCTCCATCTCGTCCAACTGATCGTCGGTGCGCGACGGATCGTGGTGAAACAGGGCAAGCCCCCGCGCGCCGGCAGCCTCACAGAGCTTGACTCCCTGTTGCCATGTCGAGTGCCCGTTGCCGCGGTAGCGCTCCATTTCCTCCTCGGTGTAGGTGCAATCGTAAATGACGAGGTCGGCATCCTCGATGAGATCGAGGATCGCCTGATCGAGCTGGCCCGGCTCGTGCTCGGTGTCCGTGATCACCGCCACGACGCGGCCACCCCATTCGACCCGGTAGCCTATGCAGCCACCGGGATGGGTGAGACTGCCGGTTCGGACCACCACCCCTTGGCGCGGCCGAAGCACGTCTCCGGATACGAAATCGCGATAGTCGAGGCTTGCCTTGCAGACATCCAGTCTCACCGGAAACCAGGGCGGCCGCATGAACTCATCGACCATCTGCCGGGTCGTCATGCGTCCTGCAAGATGCCCGGACCAAAGCCTGAGTTTGACGCTCCGGTCATACATCGGCTTAAAGGCCGGCAGCCCGATGATGTGATCGTAATGACAATGCGTGAAAAACAGATCGAAATCGGTCACGCCCGACGCACGAAGCGCCCAGCCGGCAGGCCGCAGGCCAGAGCCCGCGTCGAATAGAAGCGTATGCTTGCCGCATCGCATCTCGATGCAGATTGTGTTGCCGCCATAACGAGAGAATTCTGGCCCCGATACCGAAATGCTGCCGCGCACGCCCCAAAACCTGACCAGGAAAACGTCGTCGTCCATGCAAGCCCTTCGTAGTCCCCCTCGGCCATCGTAGCCAAACAACTGCTGCTAGGCGAGAAAGGTTTTCCTCCTGATGACCTTGTCCGTGAGAGGCCCGTGCCATCACGACGGCAAGGATCGAGCGCAATTCATTCGTTATTGGCGCTTCGCGCGTCGATCAGATCCGCGGTCGTATGGCTCAGGCGATCGGCAAGAACCCGAACCATCTCGATGGTCATTTCCGGGAACTCCTTCATAAGCCTTAGGAAATGATCCTTGTGAATTCTCAAGGCTTCAACCGGACTTGCGGCTCTGACGGTGGCCGTGCGGGAGCTGTTGCACAATATGGCGATCTCGCCAACGATCGAATTTGGCAGCAGTTCGGCAACTTTTATCGGTCCGCTGTCGGAATCGACCAGAATATCCGCCCTGCCTGAAAGGATGACATAGGCCGCATCTCCCTCATCACCCTGCCGGAAAAGGATCTGGCCGGCGGCGTAGCTCACGCGATCGGATGTGAACGCAAGCAGCTTGAGCTTTGTCGGCTCTATGCCAGAGAACAAGGGAACGCGTTGCAGCATTCCAACCTCATCCTTGAGCAGCATTGTCGCGAACCTTCCCAAAACTCACGTCTGCGAGACTAGAACAACCGACCCCCAGATAGGATCAATTCTGTTTCCGGGTAGCGGGACGAACCACGCGAAAGGTGGCGGGCCCGATCAGCCGGAAACCCGAATCCCTTGACCTTGCCACAAGTTCCCACCGGCAGAATGATCCCATCTGAATGTCCAATGCTCTATGATAGCAGTTCCTTGAAGATACCGCTCTCCGCCAAAAGTGTCTCGTGTGTTCCGTCTTCAACCAATTGGCCCGAGTCGAAGACGACAACGCGATCGAACATCATCCCCATTGCCGGATTCGTCACCACCCACACAATTGCCGGCGAATGGCCGTCGCGTCTGGCCTCCTCGAGCACGTTTTGCAGCACCTTGTCCTGCATACGCTGGTCGAGCGCCGACAGCGGCCGGTTGAGAATGAGAAAATCGGGACGCTTGAGCAAGGCCCGGGCGACGTCGAGCTTCTGGCGCTGTCCACCGGTCAGCCGCCTACCGCCGGAACCGACATTGAAGTCCAGACCGACATCCAGAACTTCGGCATAGAGCCCCAGCTCGTCAAGAATGTCATAGACGATGGAGCGTATGCGGTCCGGCGCGTCGGGATGGTTGTTGCCCACGCGGCCGAACAGGACATTGTCCATGACGGTAGCCGCGGCGATGTATTTGGCGGGATCATACCGTTCGACCGCATTCTGCAGCTCGGGCGGCAGGTTTTCATAGAATCCGTTGCGCGCAGCGACGATCTTGCTCATCAGCTCGTCGCTCAGCAGGCCGAAGCGATGCCGGGGCTCGATATAGGCAAAGCTCAAGGTGACGATCATGGCGCGATCGTTCTCTGAGACCGCCTCGTAGGGACGGTTCTTGAGCCGTTGCAGCAAGGTTTCGTAGGCGGGTATCTCCTCGGCGCTCATGAAGGCGAGCTGCTGGAAGAACTGGTGATCGGGCGGCAGGTCGGCAAACAGCTCGATCGCCTGGTCGGCGATCTCCATGCCCATTTCGTAGAGCGTGCGGTCGAGGCCGGCCTGGCTCAGCACAGAAGCAAAATACGGATTGGCCGCCAGAGCCCTGTCGGCCAGTTCGGGGCCGGCGGCAGCGCCGAAGAGCAGGTTCTGGCCGATCGTTGCTTCCTTGTTGTAGGCGCCCGGTTCGAAAGGAACCACCAGTCCGCTCAGCCCTTCGTGTTCCAGCCGCGTTCGCAGCGCCGCACGCAGTTCGACGATTCGCCTGGCAAGCTCCGTGTGACGCGTCAGGTCGGCCGAAGAGCGCAGGCCAAGATCCAGAATGTCGCGCGACAGAATAACCGCGTCGAGCACCCGGCGCACGGCTTCAAAGAGGTCGTGCGGGCCGGTAGCGCCGGCGGAAGCGTAGTCGATCCAGTCGCTTTGGATATCATGATCGGGATTGCCCGACCGGCGCGCCTCGTGGATGTTCCATCGGCGCTGGTCTGCCGCAGCGCCGTCATAAGTCACCGATGTCAGCGGCGCATGCTTCAACCCGTAGAGCAGGTTGTCGCGGAGGCTTGCCTGGAACAGGAAAACATCCGACGAGGCATAGGACATGCGCCGGCCGGTCACTGCTTCGGGGAGTTCAAGCAGGTCGTGGGCGCCCGAAGCGACCTTGCCGCCTTTCGGCCGGTTCAGCCGCGCGAAGGCTTCCGCCAGCGCCTCCGCTCCACCTGTTGCGGTACTGACCAGCGCCACCGTCTCACCCGGCTTGACCTGGAGGGAGATACGGTCGAGGAGCAATGCACCGCCATCGTCCGCTATCGACAGACCGATCGCCGACAGCGGGCCGGTCATCGGCCCGGGGGCGTCGATCGTCAATGCCCCGATTGTCGGCGCAATGACACCGTCGACGGTGAACTGTTCGACGACCTGCTGATATTTGACCTGGACATCCTGCCGCGCCTGATCCCAGTCGATCAGTTCCTTCATCGGTCCGGGCAGGTCCTTGTAGGCGCCGATCACGGCCACGAGCTGGCCGACGTCCAGCCGCCCCTCGATGACCAGATACCCGCCGATCATGTAGAACAGGAAGGGCGTCAGCTGCGCGAGAAAATTGTTGAGGAACTTTACCATGAATTTCCATTGGTAAAGATCGAAGCGGATCTTGAAGATGAGCCCTAGCCGGGCAGCTATGTCGGCGCGCTCGTAGTTCGAGGTGTCGTGGACGTGAACCGCGCCGATGCCGTCGACGATTTCGCCAACCCGGCCCGAAAGCGCGCGCGCCGTCAGCTGCCGTTCGCGACCGAGGACGATCAGCCGCCGCCGCATTCGCGGGATCAGCACGATCTGGATCACCACGATCACGACCGCTATCGTTCCGAGCCAGAAATTCTGGACCATGATGAACAGCATGGCCGTCAGCGCCTGGCCGCCGAGCAGCACCGGCTGCAGGAAGGCGTCGCCGATGAAGCCGCCCAGCGGCTCCACCTCGTCCTTGACCATGGTCGCCACTTCGGCGGATTTCACCCGTTTGAAGTAAAACGGCGGAAACCGCAGCACTCGATCAACCAGATCGAAGCGGATACGCCGCAGCATGCGTTCGCCGAGGCGGCCCTTGTAGGTGTTGATGTAGAGTTTAAACAAGCCGTTGATGACGACCAGCAACAGGAACACGACGCTTAGGGCAAGCAGCGTTGCCGAGCGGTCGAGCTGAAAGCCGGAGAAGAACTGGACCTCGCCAATGAACGGCAGGTCATAGTGCAGTCTCATGAATGGCTGGGTGGCGCCCGGTTGCTCGAAGCCTTTGCCTTGGATCGGGCCGTTGACGATCAGCTTCGGCAGGTCGAAGGACATGAAATACGGGATCATCGAAAGCAGGACGATCATCAATATCCAGAGCTGCTGCTTCCTGGTGTGCCTCCAGATATAGCGGGCTAGGCTGGGTTCCATATGCGACTGTGGGTCCTTCAGCTGGAAGGATGCAGGATGTGAGAGCACCTGCCGGCGAAGGGCGCATCGGCAAGGTCTTCGTCGCCAAAGACAAGCTCGCAGCCGCAGCCCACCCAGGACGCCTTCGGTCCGGACAGATGCAACCGGCCCTCTCCGGGCAATGGCGAAGCGGCTAACAGCATAATCACGTCCCGGATCAAACAGCCTTGCGGGGGGCAAGATTGCGTTGTGTCGCCCGAAATCCCACCATACAAGACGACTATGATGGATGTCACGCAACCACGCAATGCCGCCTTGGACGGGCACGAGCAGGCCCTGGACCTTACGCGGGGAATTGCTGCCTATGTCAACCACCCTCTCGTGAGCGGGCTGGCGCGCGTCATCGCCAAGCATCCGCGGGCCGACATCGCCAACGCCTTCAACCACAAACAGGTCGCCTGCAAGATGTGGGCGCTCGACAGGCTTTTCGAAAGCTGCGGCGGCCGGTTCGAGCGCATATGGGTGCTGGGTGGATGGTACGGCGTATTGCCGGCAATGCTTTTCAACGACGCCCGTTTCGACATAGCGGCGGTCGATAGCATCGATATCGATCCCGAAGTCGGCGCGGTGGCCCTGACCCTCAACCGGGAAGCCGGCGACCGGTTCCGGGCGCTGACGGACGATATGTACGCACTCGACTATGCGGCCGGGCAACCCGACCTGGTGGTCAATACAAGCTGTGAACACATAGCCGATCTCGGCGCCTGGCTTGCTCTGCTTCCGCGCGGCACGACTGTCCTGCTGCAATCGAACGACTATTTCAGCGAGCCGACGCACATCAACTGCGTGGCTTCACTTGCAGCGTTCGAAGCCATGGCGGCGCTGCGCGAGATCAGGTTCTCCGGCGAGCTGCCGACGAAGAAATATACGCGCTTCATGCTGATTGGAACTGTTTGAAGCGCTTTGCGCGTCTCTAACACGGACGCGACCCGCGTTAGGATTTCAAGGACCAGGCTCGATGCCGCTCGCGCAGGATTTGCGCCGCGTGATGCGCGCCTTCCAGGTCGAGGCGATGCGCGGATGGCGCCGGCGCCACCAGCGCCTGTTCGATCGCTTGCGCCAAACCTTCAGGCGTTAAGTCCTTTTCCGTCAGCACCGTTGCAAGACCGAGTTCTTCGAGCATCAGGGCGCGAACCGTTTGTTCGGTCTCCCCACCGGCTGCAAATGGAACCAGCAGGGAGCGGCAACCGGCGCGCAGGACATCGCAGACCGTGTTGTAACCCGCCTGCGAGACCGACAGGCGGGCGCCGGTCAGCAGGCTGGCGAAATCCTCGCGGAACCGGAAGATGGACAGCCCCGGCGTGGCATCGCGCGCGATCGCGTCAAATTCGTCTTTCGGCAAGTTTGGGCCGGTGATCAAACACCATTTCCAAGCGTTGTTGGCATTCCTTGCGGCGGCGATGGCGGATCTGACCAGGTGTTTTCCGGCAGCGCCGCCGCCAACCGACACCAGAACGTCGAAGCGCTCGGAGGCCGCGGGCGGTGGCGGCGCGGCAACGAGCCCCGTGTAGGTGACCTCGGCTGTGATCGCCCCGGCCAGTGGAAATGTCTTGTCGATGGTTGCGAAAGCCGGATCGCCGTGAACCATGACAACGTCGAAATGCCTGTTGATAAGATCGACCGTTTCCTCGTTTCGGCCCGGCTTGACGCGCTCCTGAAGGATATCACGGACAGACGTCGCCAACAGCGGCCTGGGCGATGTCGCGTCGATGGCCTCGATCAGCGGCATGAGTTCGAAACGCATCTGCCGGCGTCCAAATGGAAACGCCTCGATCATGACGATATCAGGCCTGCAATCCCGAAATGCCTGCAGCAGCATCTCTGAACGCCGCTTCTTGAAATCATCGTCGATGGGTTTGCCTTGCAGGTCGACAAGGCCGGAAAATCCTTCATCACTTGAGGTGACAGGTGGCAGGATTACCGACTTTACCCCCGGTCCCGGAAATCCCGCGACCGGCGCTCCGCCGGTCACGACGGTGACGTCAAACCCATCATCGACCAGAGCCGCCGCGATGCGGCTGGTGCGCGCGAGATGACCGATGCCGAGCAGGTGCTGGACATACAAGAAGGCGCGCAGCCGCATCATTCGGCAGCCTGCCACTCCTGTTGGAACAGCTGTTTGAGCTGCCCAATGCTTGCCATATGGTCGAAATTGCTTCGCACGCGCCGTTCGGCGGCGTCGCCGAGGCGAGCGCGCAGCGCGGGATCACGGATCAGGCGCTCCAGCGCCTGTGCCAAGGCAATCGGGTTTTCCGTCGGAACCAGCAGCCCGGTTTCATCCGGCGATAAAAGCTCCGGCACGCCGGAAATGTCGGTCGACACGCAGGCAAGCCGCTGGCTGGCCGCCTCGACCAGAACATTCGGCAGGCCGTCCCGGTCACCATTTGCAGTGATCCTGCAGGCCAGGGCGAAAATGTCGGCGCTTCGATAGTGCTCAAGCACCTCCTCCTGCGCAAGCGCACCTTTCCAAGCGACGCGACCATCCAGGCCGAGCTTTAGCGCCAGCGCCTTGAGCCGTTCCAGTTCCTCGCCGCCGCCGATGTGCTCGAAACGCCACGCCAAATCGGCTGGCAGGAGGGCAAGGGCCTCCAGCAAGATATCGTAACCCTTCTTTTCGACGGCGCGCCCGACACTGAGAACGACAACCGGTTCGCCCGGCGCCGAGCCGTCATGCTGCTTTCGCGCCTCGCCGAAGCTGCCGAAGCGATCAAGATCGAGCCCATGATAGCTCAGATGTACGGACGAGTTGCCGTTGGCGAGTTCCTTCAGACGGTCGAAGCCTGTTCTTGTGCAGGTGACCGTCCAACGCGCCGAGGACAGCTTGCCGGCCAGATCCCAGTCCGCCGAAGTCCAGATGTCCTTGGCATGGGCCGAGCAACTCCAGGGCAGACCAAGAAGCAGGCTGGCATAGCGCGTCACCGATGCCGGCGTGTGCACGAAGTGCGCATGCAACCATCCCGCGTCTTGCGGCCATTCGGCGGCCAGCACGAGTGCCTGCCCGAAGCGGCGCACGCGATTGCGCGTAAAGTCGCGGGGGATATCGGTGGCCAGCGATCCGAGCGCGCGCCAGAAGCCCGGACGCGGCAGACAGGCAAACAGCGAGCGAACCACGCGTAGCGGCTCTTGATGCAGATATTCCGGCAGATAATGGACCGGCGCCTTGATCTCGTCATGCACGGGGTGGCGTTTCGCGTCGGTCGGCCGCCTGAGCGCGACGAGTACCAGGTCGAACCCCGCACGCTCCAGACCGAGCAGTTCCTGCGCGATGAAGGTTTCCGACAGCCGCGGATAGCCCTTCAGAACCACGACGATCTTGCGACGTTGCAACTCAGTTCGATCCTTCGATGACCGAAAGGTGATGGCCGGCCCGCCGGTCGAGCAGTTCTGCGACGATTTCGGAAATATGAGGCAGCCCTTCCAGCGTCAGATGCGGATTGCTCTGCGACGGGCGAGGCCGGTCCGGCAGCGCCACCAGTGCATCGGCAAACCGCTGGGAATCCTTGGCCTCCTCCGGCAAAAGCATCTCGATGAGGCCGAGTTCTGCTGCACGCCGCGCGCGGATCAGCTGTTCCTCGCGGGGTTCGATGCGCGGCACGATCAGCGCCGGCTTGTCGAAAGACAGGATCTCGCAATAGGTGTTGTAACCGCCCATCGCCACAACCGCCTTGGCGCCGGCAATCAGGTCTTCCATGCGGTTGTCGAACTCGATGATCTTGATGTAGGGGATCTTGGACCCCTTCCTGAGCAGCTTGTTGCGCTTGCGCGCCGGCATGTAAGGCCCAAGCACGATCAGCGCCCTGTGCTGTAATTGCGGATCCTGCTGATAGGCATCGATAACGTCGTGGATCAGTTCGGCGCCGTCACCCCCGCCACCGGTGGTAACGAGGATATAGTCGCCCTCGGGCCGATGGCCGGGCAACTCGTTCCGCGGCAGGCTCCGTTGCAGGAAACCGACGAAGGTCATCTTTGCCCTGACAGCCGGCGGCACATCCAGGCCGGTCAACGGATCGTAGAAATCCGGCGGACCATAGGCCCAGACCTTGTCGTAAAACATGCCAATCTTGCGCATCACATCCCTGCGTGCCCACTCGGCTTCGAGCAGATGCGGCGCATCCATCACCTCGCGCAGGCCCAGCACGAGCGTGGTGCCTCGCGTCTTGAGATAGGACAGCGTGTCCTCGATCTCGCCGCGCAGGCCGAGCGGTTCCTTGTCGACGATGAAGATATCCGGCCGAAAGCTCTCGGCCGTGTGGCGGATGATCGACTGGCGCATCCTTAGCGTCTCGTGCAGATCGATATCCTTTTCCAGCGAGGTGTATTCGCCGTTGCGCAACTTGATGACGCTGGGGATCTTCACGAAGTCGACACGGGCGCGGTAATCAAAGGCGCCAGCGATGGTCGCACCCGAAATGATAAGCACCTGAAGTCCGCGGAAATCCTCGACCAGCGAATGCGCGATAGTCCGGCAGCGCTGCAGGTGGCCGAGCCCGAACGTGTCGTGGCTGTACATGAGAATTCGAGTGTTTTCTGCGTGCTGGGTCATTGTTGAACGTCTTTTCGAATTCTCGCCTTGAGGGCCGTCACCGACCCGCAGGCTCCGAAACCATCCTGGTCTACAGACCTGTTTTGAAACATGAAGGCGCAATTTTCAATTTGAATCACCCAAGAAGCCGCAGATCGCCTAGCAATCCGCGAACCCACCGACTTCTCTGCACACTGCGCCGACCGGGCCGAACGCGAAAGGCCCGATGGCGCTATTCACTCCAGAATCACACTTCGTTGTGTGCACGGACGCGCGGCGATATCGCGCAATTGTCTAGCTCGCAATGATGACGTCTTGCACCACAACATGGGCTTCTTCAAGGTAGGAGCAACGACGGGCATAGATGTCTTGCTTGCCGATTTGAGGGAAGGCTACAGCGCGATGCCGCTCATGATTCGACGATTGGGAGCCAGGAATCCGGCGCGCCCGGCACGACGTCTCCAATATCTAACCGCGATGTTTGCCCTGATTGCCGGGTCCCTTGTTGTCGGGATAGCCCTCTTCCTGGCCGGTCCGGCACAGGCCCAGACGCCGGCGACCGTCCCGCCCGAAAGGGTCAAACAGCTGTTCGAACTCCTCGACGATCCGTCGGTGAAGGCCTGGGTGGCCGAACAACGAAATCAGGACGCCGGTTCAACGGCAGCCCCTGCCGCGGCAGGCGCTTCACCGGCTGACGCATCGTCCGACGCCGCGGCCGCAACGGGCCAGATGAACACGATGGCATCCTCGACGCTCGATCGGATCAAGCATCACATCGAACGGATCGTGCGAACCTTGCCCTCGCTGCCCGGCCAATTCGCGCGCGTTCGGGAAGCGACCATGGAGGATATGTCCAGCAGGGGACCTGCCGGCGTATTGATGCTGATCGCGATTTTCATCGCTGCCGGCCTTGCGCTCACCTGGGCAACGTACAAGCTGACGCGTCCATTTCGCCTTTGGATCATCGCGCAATCGAAGGATACGCCGACCGGGCGGACCAAGAAGATTGGTGGCCGCCTGCTTTATTCCAGCCTGCTGATCGTCTCGTTCGCGCTGGGCAGCGCCGGCGCGTTCATGCTGTTCGACTGGCCAATGCTCATCCGTGAGATCGTGCTGACATTCCTGATGGCTGCAGTCGTTACATGGGGGGTGCGCACGTACCTCATAGCCCTGCTCGTCCCTTCCTTCATGCAGGTCGAGAACGCTGTCGAGGTTCGTGCCTTGCCGGTCAGCAACGAGACGGCCGACCATTGGTCCTATTGGCTGACGCGGATCGTCGGCGTCTTCGCCTTCTTCGCCGCCGCGTTTATCCTCCTGCCGGGTCTCGGCATCGACCGTGACGGCATGATGGTGCTGTCGGTGGGCGCCGATTTCGTGCTGCTGGTGCTCCTGCTGCTTGCCGTCTGGCGCCGGCCAAGGACACGGCGCGATGGGCACGGCCACACGGCAGCGACATGGCTGTTGACTGCCTATTTCGTCGCTCTGTTCCTGGAGCGCATCGTCGGCCTGTACACGTGGTTCTGGTTTACCTTGGCCGCATTCGTCCTGCCTTTTGCAATCGTGCTGACGCAGCGCGGGGTCAATTTCGTTCTGCGGCCGGGTTCGGAAGATGCCGGCCGGCCTACGATCCCGGCGGTGACGATCGCTGTGATCGATCGCGGAATCCGGATGATCCTGATCCTGGCGGCGGCTTACCTTCTTGCGCGTGTCTGGGGTCTGGACATGCAGGCCATGCGAGACGGCGATACGACGACCACGCTCATATTGCGCGGCCTGATCAATGTCATTGTCATTGCTCTTGCCGCCGATTTCGGCTGGTCGATCATCAAGGCCTTGATCGAACGAAAGCTGGGCATCGAAACGTCGCATGCGGTGATCGGCGAGGAGGACATCCCAACCCTCGATCCGCAGCAGGCGCGGCTGCGCACGCTGTTGCCCATCATCCAGAACATTCTGCTCGCAGTGATCGTCGTTATGGCGGTGCTGATGATGCTCGCCTCAATTGGTATCCAGATCGGCCCGCTGATCGCCGGCGCCGGCGTCGTCGGCGTCGCCGTGGGTTTTGGCGCGCAAACCATCGTCAAGGACGTGATCTCAGGCGTGTTTTATCTGCTCGACGATGCGTTTCGCGTCGGCGAATACATTTCATCGGGCAGCTACAGGGGTACGGTGGAGAGCTTTTCGCTGCGCTCGGTGAAGCTGCGGCACCATCGCGGCCCGCTGTTCACAATACCGTTCGGTGAACTCGGAGCCGTCCAGAACCAGAGCCGCGACTGGGTTACCGACAAATTCAACATCACCGTCGGCTATGACACCGACATCGACTTCGCTCGTAAGCTGATCAAGCGCATCGGCCTGGAACTGGCGGAAGACCCCGAATTCAAAAACTGGGTGATCGAACCGATCAAGATGCAGGGCGTACAGGAGTTCGGTGAGTACGGCATCGTCTTGAGGGTCAAGGTCACAACCAGACCGGGAGGCGCCTTCGCTATGAAAGGCAGATTCTTTTTACGCCTCCGCCAGGCCTTCAAGGAGCAGGGCATCGAACTCCCATTCCCGACCGTCCACGTCGAGGGGCTGCAGAACCCACATGGGGCAGAGAATGCGCCTGTGGAGATCACACCGGAGCTAAAAATGGCCGTTGCGCAGTCGCATACCAATCGGCGCAGAAAAAAAGCCGGCACAACGGAGTAGGAAAGCTGTGACGCCCGCTGGTAGCAGCGGAATGTTGATTATTTGCGTCAACGAGGCTGCAACCCTCGGTGATCCTTGCTCGTTTCCGATGGCGATGCGGCACCCGCATCCATGCTAGCTCAGTTGGGTGTGGCGTTCCTCACATCGGAAGCTCGGGGCTATTTTCGGCAAAGTATTCATGACTATCGCCATTTTCTGTAGCTTGCGGCGGGTTTTCAACCGCGAGTATCTTGGCAAAATTTTGACCGCCAGATGAATAGTCGTCCGTGAAGGCGACGACCTCAAAGTGACTAATTTCGTGTACAATCGTTCCAGATCTTGAATCCGTTCCTTTCAGAGCCGCCGACCAGAACTTTTGACAAACAAAAATATTATAAGGTTGATCACGGAACACATACGCATAGACATCCGGTCCGCAGATGCTGCCGTGGCATCCAAACGTTATTGTCTTGTTTGCAAGAGCATCCGCAATCTTCGAGAAATTTCCAGTGGTCTTTGCGTACAGTCCTACGGTATGCGCCCCAAACCATGTCCGATATCGTTGGGAATTCGGCTGCTGGGCAGAGGGCGTGCCCTGCAAAACCTGCAGGGCAGCCGAGGCTATGTTGTTTGCCTCCGCCAGCGCAGCGCCAATATCAGCCTGTTGAGAGCTGTCACAATGGTCGAATCTGGGTGCCGAGAGCGGTATCCGTTCCGGAGGAATTCGACCGGATAGAAGCCTGAACGTGGCGGCGTTGCTCAGAACCTGGGCGCGTCTCAGGGCAGCTGGATGACCAACCAGCAGACCCACTCGCTCTGTATCATAGGTAACCGCATAGTTCCCTGCTTCATAGATGGCGTAGTACAATGACAGATCGACGGTCGCCGAAATCGATCGTCCGGGTTCGATATCGATAAAATCAGCCTCGGTCGGTTCTGCTCGCTTCACCAAAGGGCCAATATACTGAATTGGCTGCGACCCTCTCGTCACTGAAAAAATTTGGCCCGAGACGCCGTCGATCGGCGTGGTCCATCTGAGCACCCTGATCGGGCTGCCCGATCGGTTCGTGAGAGTAAAAACAATAGTTAGGGGGGTATCGTTTCCATAAGAAGTCAGGCGCGATTGCAGAACTATCTCAATTTCCTGATTCTGCTGCGCAAACGCCAAGGGCACAAGGCTAAAAAAATACAAAAGTACAAGCGTCACACTCCGAACAATACTTGGCATTTTACGCTCCCATATAACCACGATCAGACGGAATTGCTGCGTCTACGTGAGTTTTTAGTTTGCGATAACATACCTGAATCGCCCGCAGCCTACCTTACAAATTAGGAATGAAATTGCTGCGGGCTGGGCATTGCAACTTACCTCAGATTCAAAAAAACAGGAACGCGAAATCATGTCCGTTGCCGCGAATGTCAGCGATTTCGACTGACACCTCTTTCGGGGTGGTATAAGATGAATGGGTACTTTCCCATCAAGCTCCATAGAGGGGGCCATCATGAGCGAGCGTTGGAAAGGCATAATCACTAACTGCGCGAGTTTGAGAAATCTTGCCCTGGTTTGTGGGTTCTTTTTTGCTTTAAGCGGCACTGCTTCAGCTGATTCCTGCGGAACAGATGCTACTGCCGGTTGGGATGTCGAGAATCCTCCGGCCGAGGATCGTCAAGCAATTCAAGATCTCTTGTCCCGCTATGCCTGGACGATCGACGAAAGAAATGCACCCGCGTTCACTGGTCTCTTTGCGGAACCGAGATCGTCTTACTATAAGATTTGCAGTTCAGGCAACAGTATCCTCAAGTTGACACTCGGCATGGGTCCGGAGTCGGCAACCGATCTCCTCGGACAGATGACAATAATACTTAAGAAGATGGAGACCGATAGCCTCCAGACTCGGCACCTCGTGACCAATACCTTGTTCGACGTGGTTGACGATAAGACGGTGAACACCAAATCGATAGTCCTGGTGACTCTGCAGGACTCCCACTCTCCGGCACCGGTTCTTGACTATTCGGCGGATGCCCGGGCCTCTTTTGTAAAGGGGGACGACGGCAGGTGGCGATTTCAATCGCTTACAGTCCACGCCGACTATGTTGCTGGCTCTATCGCAGCGAAGAAGCGATGACGCCCAGAGATCGGCCATGGGTTCACTGGCACGCTCCAGTGGGCTGAAATGCGTGCCGTTGCGCTGATCGCTGCGGTCCTCGGCATTGTGTTTGTCCTAATATCCGGGACGATCGGGCTTCGACATGCAGCTTTCGTATCGACGCCGCAAGCCGGTGAGAGGCACGGCTCCGATCAGGACGACCTGGATTCGAAGTCGTTCGCCAACGCCGTTACGCGATGGAATCCCGACATCTTTTGGGCGCCGGCCTCAAAGAGCACCGACGTCATAACCAGGTCTGGCGATGAAGCGCGAGCGATCTTCGGTCCTATTCCCGACGGCGATTGCGACAGCCCACAGATGAAGGTCATCCCACTGGAAGTCGACGGCAATGTCGTCGACCTCAAGCCCAATCCAACAAAACCGGGCACTCCGCTGGAGTTCGAGCACAGGAACGAGAACGGAGAGGTGGTGAAATGGACGGCGACTTTGCCCAAATGCGACAAGCCTTCGCTGACCGGCAGCACGACCTACTGTGGGCTGAACTCACGTGTCGTCAGAGTCGTGCGCGGCAACGTGGAATGGCTGTTCCTCTGCAGGAAATCGAATATCAGCCAGGAGGTCAGCACCGATCCCTACTGGACGCGGTCGGATCCGAGGTTTTCTGTCTTCGGCACCATCGGGTTCAACCGGAAATCCGGAGAAATTGTCTTCTTCGACGGCCGCAAGGACCAGAGCCAGTTCGATTGGTCAAAGCCCCTCGTTCCGCCGGGCGGGCGCAGCTATTCCGATGAAGCGGGAAGGGACACGGCGGAGAAAATCTATGATCCGACGTTCCAGATCTCGTGCCATGCATGCCATGACAACAAAAGCCCCTATGTGATCGATCCGCACATTGCGCAGAGCAGGGTCGGTTTTCGTTCGGCCGGCGATGCCAGATCGACCGCCTTCAGCCTGGGCGATTTTCTACCGCACCGGCCGCGGTTGCCGGACGCGCCGTTCCGCGTGGTCGGCTCCGGCTACACCGGCACCTACCGCAATGAACTCAGCCAAGCCAGGACGGTCGAAGATCCGACGGCCAACTGCACAAGCTGCCACACGCTTACCACACAAGTCACGGGCCGCCGTTTTGCCGCCGACGCGGCGGGGCACGAGCCGACAGTCACGTTGCCGACCTGGGTCCAGTTGCTCGAGCTGCACGAGGAACAGGTCGTCTACGCCGAGATAGAAGCACACCGCACGAACTGGGCGGCCGGCAGCGGTGGCATGCATCCCTGGATGTTGCCGGGGTCGGGCAATGACCTGTCCTCCAGCGCGCCGCGACTGAGCTCGGAAGACTGGCGCAAGCTGAGCGACTGTCTGTGGGGAGCCGGCGGCTCCGAGTGCGGCTACCGCCCGCTCTACACCGGCTGCCCGGCGCCGGAGGCGGAGGCGGAGGATGAAGGCTCTTCGCTCGCCGATGCCAGGATTCAGGTTTTGCCTCCCCTGCCCGGAGCGGCGGTGAAGACGCCTGTCCTTCGCGTAAGCTGGACCTTTCGCAACAGCTACGGTGGCGTTCCTGAGCGCGACGATGTCAGGATCAATGTGGCAGTCGGCGCCGCCGCGATTCCGGCAAACGGGGATCCACCGCAAAGCGGCGAATATCCGAGCATCGAGCAGGCAAAAGGAACCGACGCCGTGGCCATCTCCGGTCCCGTCAGTTCAGCCGGCTCCAGCTTGCTGGTCCAGGACGTTTCGTTTGCCGGCCACACGAAATGGAGCGACCCGACGCCGTCGATGTCGCCGCGCACCTTCCAGATCGATCTGCCTGGCGAATGCAACCGACGCACCTTGATCCGGCTGGTGCCCAAACGGTTCTGCTTCGACCAAAGCCAAGCGGCATTCAGCGAGGCAGACCATTTGGTCTATGCCGACGTTCGGTGTGACGAGCATCGATGATCCATCTGACGCGATCGAAAGCGGCTGGTGAGCGCCGCGATTTGCGATAACATGACCGGGTGCTACATGGTCGCCGCACCAAGGAGGGTCCCGGAGCGTGACCACGCCGGTTCCATTGGCTAGCCCGATTTTGCCCGGCCCGGCGAAGTCTGTTGCGGAGCGGCGTTATCTCACCATCCTGTTTTGCGACATGGTGGGGTCGACCGAATATGCCGACCGCCTGGATCCCGAGGATTTCCAACGCCTGATTGAGACCTTTCTGCAGACCTGCAGCAGCGTCGTGCGGCGCCACAAGGGTGTGACGGCCAGCTACATCGGCGACGCCATACAGGCCTATTTCGGTTATCCGATAGCTGGCGAGGACGACAGCGAGGTCGCGGTGCTGGCGGCGCTCGAGATCGTCGATGCGGTGGCCACCATCTCGGCAAATCAGGGATATCCGTTGCAAGTGCGGGTGGGCATCGCGAGCGGCCAGGTGGTGGTGGGGGAGTTCGTCGGCGCGCCGAGCGGCGTATCCACCGTCGCCTTCGGCCACGTCGCGCATCTGGCGGCGCGGCTGCAGGTACTGGCCAAGCCGAATATGGTCCTTGTCGACGCGGCGACCTTCGAGGCGGCGAGCGGCGCAATCGATTTCACCAGGTTCGGCAAACATGAGCTGAAGGGATTCGCCGAACCGGTCCAGGTTTGGCAGGTGCAGCGGCAGCGCATGGTGCCGACCCGTTTTGCAAAGCGCGCGCATATGACCAGGCTGTGCGGCCGCAATGCCGAACTGCGACTGCTGATGGAGCGCTGGGAGACCGTCGTGCGCGACAGGCGCGGCAGTGCGGTGTGGGTCTCGGGAGAGTCGGGTATCGGCAAATCCCGGTTGCTCAACGAGATCCAGCAGCGCCTGCGCAGCTTTCCGCAGCTGACCATGCAATGTTCTCCGACCTTCGAGAACAGCACCCTTTATCCGTTCCTCGCCGAATTGCAGAGGATCGCAACGATCGAGGACGGTGACCCAACGGAGGAAAAGCTCCGAAAGCTCAGCAACGGATTGTCGATGGGTTCGGTGTCCAGCGACGTCGCGCTGGCGATCTTCTCAAGCCTGCTCGGGATACCAACGGCCAGGCCGGACAGGCTCGAGGGAATTAGCGCCGAACGGCAGCGCAACATCGCCGAACAGGCGTTGATGGATCTGGTCGGTTATCTGGCGCGCACCACCCCGATCCTGATCTTGTTCGAAGATGAACAATGGGCCGATGCGACCTCGCGCGAGCTTCTCGACAAAATCGTCGCCAGCCTGGCTGCGACCCCCGCGCTGCTGCTCGTATCGAGCAGGAACACCGCAAGCCTTCCATGGTTCAACAGGCCGGATGTGCATCACATCAGGCTTGAAGCGCTCGGACGCGAGGATGCCGAAGCTATTGTCCATGACATCAGTCCGAATGCGGTCGCCGCTGATGTTTCAGTGGTGCTCGATCGCAGTGAAGGCGTCCCGCTCTATATCGAAGAGCTTACCCGGAGCGTGGTCGAAACAGGGTTGCGGCTGGACGCAGCGCAGCCCAAGCGTTTGTCACTCACGAACAACATTCCAAACTCCCTGCAGTTCTTGCTGCTTGCCCGCCTCGACAGGCTGGGGCCAGCAAAGGAAGTTGCGCAGATCGCAGCGGCGATCGGCCGAAAATTTGACTTCGACATACTGCGCGAGATTTGCGATTGGCCCGAAGCGGAGCTGCGCAACGCAGTTGGCGACCTGATGCGCACGGGGCTGGTCGTCGCCGAGCGAGGGACAGCCGGCGCGGGCTTTTCGTTCAGCCACGTGCTCCTGCAGCAGGCCGCCAGAGGCACGATGCTGCACGAACGTGCGCAGCAGATTCATCGGTTGATTGCCGAATGTATCGAACTGCGCGACCGCAACGCGGCTTTTGCCCGTCCCGAAGTGCTCGCCGAGCATTTCGCCGACGCAGGTCTGTTCGATCGCGCCGCTGATTACTGGCTGCTGGCAGGGGTGAAGGCAGCCAAGACTTGGGCAAAAGCTGACGCGGTGCGTATCTTCAGGAAGGGGCTTGAAGCCGCGAAACTCTTGCCCGATTCCGACGATCGCAGCCGCAAGCTGCTTCGCTTCGAACTGGAGCTGGGCGACGTGCTCTACGCCGCGCAAGGCTACGTGACCGGCGAAGGCAGTGCCGCATATCAGCGGGCCATAGCACTGAGCGGGAAGCTCGGCGAACCGGAAGCGACGATCAGGGCGCTCGACGGGCTTTTCGGAACCCATTTCAACTCGGGCCAGTTTGGCAAGGCCCTTGCAGCCAGCGATGAGTTGATCCGGGTTGGCGAGGAGGGCGGCTACCTGAATGCGCTCGTCATAGGTTTGCAGTTCAAGGGGATGACCCTGTTCAGTCAGGGCGAGTTGGTGGCGGCCCGGCAATATCTCGAGCGCGCTCTCAGCCACAAGGAAAGCGCGGACAAGGTCGGCAGCGACTTTCCGAGCATGGCCATGATCTACCTTTCCTGGACCTTGCACATTCTGGGGTATCGCCGTCAGGCGCTCAAACTCTACCTCGAGGCCGAGACGACCGTTCGGCAGCAGCCCGCCTATCGCTTGGCCGCTTGCCTGGGAAACGGCTGCGTGTTGTTCGCCTTCCGCGAAGAAAGCAGTTTGATCGCTCGACTGGCCGACGAACTCCTGCCGCTGGCGCAGGAAAATGGCTTCAATCTCTGGGCAAGGGTGGCGCGCTTTTTTGGCGGCCTGGCTGCATCGGACCTCGATGACAATCTGGCGGGAAGCCACATGATGGCATTGACCGAAAATGACCTTGAAGATCAGGAGGTCGACAAGTCGTGTTATTTAGGTTTACTCGCCAAGGCTTTCATGAACTCCGGGCAATTCGATATAGCGGCAGAGACCGTTGAGAAAGGTCTGCACGAGGCCGAAAAGATCGGCGAGCATTACTTTACAGCCGCCTTGCTTCGCATTCGCGGTGAGATCGAACTTGCAAACGGAGCGGGAGACAGGGCGGCAGAGGCTTCTTTCCGCGAGGCGATTGCCTTTGCGCGGCGGCAGAACGCCAGGAGTTGGGAGCTGCAGGCGACCACCAGTCTGGCGAAGCTATTGCGGTCACAGGGCAGGTTCGAAGAGGCCCGTGCGGAATTGCGGGAGATCAACGATTGGTTCATCGCAGCAGACGTGGCGTGATCGACGCCTTGTGCCAGCTACGATCGGCCGGCGGGCGCTGGATAGCTCCGCTGTTGATTTCGCTGGAAAGTTTCCAGCAGCCTCCGCAGCCCATCAAGATTGAGGATCCGGCGTGACGGTACTTAACGATCGTCTTCTCGAAAGCAAGATGACCAAGGTGGAGCAGTCGCGAGCCTGGAGCCCACGCGTCATCTCGAAATTCGAGACGCTGATCAGGAGCGCCGACGACCACTCACTCCATCGCGTCAATCCGTTGACCTTTGCTCGCGACCGCGCGGTCGCGGAGCCTGAAGCAATCGACCTCTTCCTTCATGCCGCCCGCTGCGGCTTGTTCGACATGAGCTGGGATGTGCTCTGTCCACAGTCCGGTATGGTGCTCGATAGTTTCGGCGCCCTGCGCACGCTGAAGACCCACTACGTCTGTGGCCTGTGCGACGTATCCGGCGACACCGACCTCGACGACTTCATCGAGGTCACCTTCTCGATATCGCCGAAGCTGCGGCGCCTGCCGTACCACGATCCCGAGACGCTTTCTGTCGAGGATTTTCACTGGAAACTCCACTTCGGACATGACGGGCGGCTACCGGGGCAAGACGTTCGCTTTCTGGACCTACTGCGCGGCTTCGTTCGGGGCATGACGTTTCTGCCGCCCGGCACCACCACAGTGCTCCGCGCCGACCTGGGACCGGGCGCGCTTGCGGGCGTCAACGTGCAGACGCAGGCCGCATTCGCGGTGCCGATATCAGGCGACCAGGTATCTGCGCCGACACTCCTGAAGATCGACTACGACGGCAAACGCTTCTTGCCGGCGTTGCCCGCCGTGCCACCCGGTCCGATTGTCATCGAGGTCGCGAACAGAGGGCCGGTGCGAGGTTCGTTGCTTGCCATCAACTGGCCGCCCGAGCTTGTCGCGCTGACGACCAAGCCGGCGCTCGATTTCGACCCCTATGTTTCCGGTGGAGCGCTGCTTGCGCGGCAGACCTTCCGCCAGCTCTTCCGGTCCGAACGTGTCGACGAGAAGGAGGGGCTCGGCATCCGGCAGATCACCTTCCTGTTCACGGACCTCAAGGGTTCGACCGCCATGTATGAACGGCTTGGTGACCTCAACGCCTACGCTTTGGTCCGCGAGCATTTCGCCCTGGTCAACGCGGCGGTGCAGCAACATGCCGGAGCGGTGGTCAAGACGATCGGGGATGCGGTGATGGCAGTCTTCTCGCAGCCTTCGGATGCGATTTCGGCTGCACTGCACATCTTTGAAGACATCGATCGCTTCAACGGCGAGCATGACGGGCCAGGGATCATCCTCAAGATCGGTGCCCACTGTGGACCGTCGATCGCCGTGACACTCAACGACAACCTCGACTATTTCGGCCAGACGGTGAATGTCGCCGCGCGCGTGCAATCGCTGGCGGAAGCCGGCCAGATCTGCATTTCCGAGGCGCTCCATTCCGCGCCCGGGGTCAGCGAAATGCTTGCCGGCCATCGCGTGTTTGGTTTTGACGCGCCCCTTCGGGGCGTGGAGGGTGATGCAACCGTCTATCGCATCATGCGGGGATAGATACGCTTGCGTGCCGACTCCAGCCGGCCGACCGGTTCAGCCGCAGGCTGGAAACATCATGTGGTGATGCCAGCGCTTTCCCAATCTCGTCGAGATGCACGATCTGCCGATGAAGGCGGGATCCTGGCGCCGCCACTTCGGTGATCTCAATGATGCTGGCTGGCGCGACGGGCATGCTCACGGATGTGTTCGCGAGAAATGCCGGCATCCGCCAGGGTTCTGTTCGGAACCCGCCGCAAGCTCGCAAGCGTCTGACGATAGACAAGCCAGCGGGTGAAACGGTCTCGAAGTTCATACAACATGATTGTCTCCTTTGGCGCGCGGAATGCCCCGCACGCCGGGTTTCTCGAAAACGCAAAGAGCCTGTGCAAGCGGGTGCATGACCGAAGGGACTGCACTGGCTTTCTGACCAGCCTGGGCGCCTGCCGCTGTCCCGCCAGGCACGATTGTCCAAGGCCGCCAATGGCTGCATACTTGCGATGATGCCCGCTTCGCGCTACAGCCAAGGTCGCAAGGCATTTTTCATTTCTGCAAAATGGATATTGGCTGGGACGATCTGAGGCTGTTTCTCGACGTTGCGCGACTGGGTGGCCTGAGCGCGGCGACGGCGACCACGCGCCTCAGCGCAGCTACCCTTGGACGACGCGTCACCGCGCTTGAAAAGCAGATCGGCGAGCCGCTGTTCGTGCGTCAGCAGACCGGCTACCGGCTGACCCCGGTCGGCGAAGAATTGCTGCGGCGCGCCGAGGACGTCGAGGCGGCAATGCAGTCGCTGACCCGCTGGCGCGAAGGAAGCCTGCCCGACCGCATTGTCCGCGTCTCGGCCGGGCCATGGACCTCGGCTTTCATTTCCGCCCATATCGGCGAGGTCTGGACGGTCGATGACGGCATAAGGATGGAGTTCGTCACCACCACCGACCGGGTCGACATCGGACGTCGTGCCGCCGACGTCGGCATCCGCAGCGAGCGCCCGACCGAGCAGTGGCTGGCTGGCCGTCAGAGCGGCAAGGTCGCCCACGCGCTTTACTCCGGACGCCACCTGATCAACGGCATCGCCGCCGGCTTGTTCGTCGGCGTCACCGGCGAAGGGGCAAACGTTGCCTCGGCGCGCTGGCTGCAAGCCCATCACGGCGACCGCATTGCGGTGCGCGGCAACAACACCCATTCGGTGCGAGAACTGGTGGCCGCCGGCGCCGGCCTTTCGATCTTTCCGTGCTTCGTCGGCGACAGCGATCCACGACTGGTGCGCGTCGCCCGGCCCATCCCCGAACTGGAAACCGACCAATGGATCGTCACCCATCACGAAGAACGCCACTCGCCGCCAGTGCGAAAAGTCGCCGACCGGATTGCCGCGTTGATGCAAGCGCACCAGCCGCTGTTTCGCGGCGAGACGCCGATGCAATGAGCCTCCAGAGGCCGATCTCGAGACCGTTCTTCCGTGCAAAACGTTGACGGGTGGCAGGCGGCAGTTCACCTTCGCTTGCCTGCCATCCACCTGATTTCTGGAATCCATCGAAGTCCATGCAATACGATACAACCCAGGCGACAAGGCAGGCTCAGAGGAACGATCAGAGCCATCCCGTCAGTGCGGACCTGATCGCTGTCGTCATTGCCGTGACGAATGGCGAGCCGCGCGTCCTGACCATCGAGCAGGCGCAAGCTTTGCCGTCCGGCCCTTTCGAGCTCGACCATCGCTCCTTGCAATCGGGCTTGCGGGCATGGGTGGAGCGGCAGACCGGTCACCTGCTAGGCTATATCGAGCAGCTCTACACGTTTGCCGATCGCGACAGGACAGGCGATGCGCGCGTGCAGATATCGATCAGCTATCTCGGCCTGACACGGGAAGAGCAGGCCGAAAGGTCGCCAACGCATGGTTGGCGGGGCTGGTATGAGTATTTTCCGTGGGAGGATCACCGCGTGGGCGCGCCGCCCATTCTGGCCGATATCCTCATGCCCCGGCTTTTGGCCTGGGCCGACGTTGCCGAGGATCTCGGCGTGCGCCGCGATCGCCGGCAACGCGTGGCATATGCCTTCGGCCTGGATGATCGCGGCTGGAACGAGGAGCTTGCTCTGCAGCGCTACGAACTGCTCTATGAGGCCGCGCTGGTGCCGGAGGCTACACGCGGCCGGGACAATGGCATTCCGCCGGCCATTCCGGGCCGACCAATGACTGCCGACCACCGCCGCATTCTGGCGACCGGGATCGCCAGGCTTCGAACCAAGATCAAATACCGCCCCGTCGTGTTCGAGCTGATGCCGCCGGCTTTCACGCTCTTGCAACTGCAGCGCACCGTCGAAGCGCTCGCTGGGCGGCTCGTGCACAAACAGAATTTCCGGCGCCTCATCGAACAGCAGGATCTGGTCGAGGAGACCGGGGAGACGATGTCGGACACCGGCGGGAGACCGGCCAAGCGCTTCCGCTTCCGCCAGACGGTTCTGGCGGAACGAACTGTCGCAGGGACAAAATTGCCACTTTCACGCGCTTGACATTCCTTATGCTCAAGTTAAGCATATACCCTAGTTATACTCAACGCGAGCATAATGAGGGTAAGGCATGTTCAACGCCTCCACGCGCACCGCCGCGCTGTACGACCGCGTGCGGCGGGCTATCCCGCCGATCGAATGGCCCGCCTTCGCCGGCGACATCGACGCCATTCTCGACCTGAAGCGGCAACGAAACGCTGTCATCCTTGCGCACAACTATCAGACGCCGGAGATCTTCCATTGCGTCGCCGATATCGTCGGCGACAGCCTGGCGCTTGCCCGCAAGGCGATATCGGCCGAAGCGGACGTGATTGTGCTGGCCGGCGTGCATTTCATGGCCGAGACGGCGAAGCTGCTCAACCCTGAGAAGACCGTGCTCATTCCCGACCTGCGCGCCGGCTGTTCGCTGGCGGACTCCATTACCGCCGAAGATATCCGCCTGCTCAGGCAACGCTATCCGGGCGTGCCGGTCGTCACCTATGTCAACACGTCGGCCGAGGTGAAAGCCGAGTCCGACATCTGCTGCACGTCAGGCAATGCGAAGGCGGTCGTCGAGTCGCTTGGCGTCCCTCGGGTGATCATGCTGCCGGACGAATATCTGGCCCAGAACATCGCCGCGCAGACCGACGTTGAGATCATCGCCTGGAAAGGACATTGCGAGGTGCATGAGCGCTTCACGCCCGCCGATATTCGCGAGTTGCGCGAAAGCCATCCCGGCGTGACGGTGCTGGCGCATCCCGAATGCCCGCCCGACGTGGTGGCCGAGGCCGATTTTTCCGGCTCGACCGCCGCCATGTCAGGCTATGTCGAAAGGCAAAAGCCGCCCCGCGTCGTGCTGATGACGGAATGCTCGATGAGCGACAATGTCGCGCTTCAGCATCCCGAGGTCGAATTCATCCGGCCCTGCAATCTCTGCCCGCACATGAAGCGGATAACGCTGGCCAACATTCGCACGGCACTCGAAGAGAACCGCCATGTCGTGAGCATCGAGCCCGGCATCGCCGGCCGCGCGCGCCTGGCCGTCGAGCGGATGCTGGCCGTATGAGCGTGCAAAATCTCGACGGCCGCCCCGTCATCATCGGCGGCGGCATTGCCGGACTGATGACCGCGCTGCATCTGGCGCCGCAGCCGGTGCTTCTTCTGTCCAGGGCACCGCTGGGGGCTGACGCATCGAGCGCCTGGGCGCAAGGTGGGCTGGCCGCCAGCCTCGGCGACGACGACGATCCGGCACTGCATCTGGCCGACACCCTCGCCGCCGGCGATGGGCTCTGCGACAGGGAGATGGCCAGCCGTATCCTCAATGCCGCGCCCGGCGCCATCGATCGGCTTGCGGGCTTCGGGGTCCGCTTCGACCGGGCACCAGACGGAACATTCCGCCTCGGACTGGAGGCAGCGCACAGCCGGCGGCGAATCGTCCATGCCGGTGGTGACGGCAGCGGACGAGAGGTCATGCGTGCCTTGGTCGCGGCCGTCCGCTCGACGCCGACGATAGAGGTCGTTGAGGGGTTCGAAGCGCGCCGGCTGGCCGTGGAGGACGGCAGCATCGCCGGCGTGCTGGCGACCTGCTCGACTGGTCCGGTGTTCTTCGCCACGGGACGGGTCGTCCTCGCCACGGGCGGCATCGGTGGCCTGTTCCTCGACAGCACCAATCCATTGGGCAGTTGCGGACAAGGCCTGGCGCTCGCAGCGCGTGCCGGCGCTACCCTTGCCGACCTTGAGTTCGTCCAGTTCCACCCGACCGCACTTGACGGGTCCGGCCGCCCCATGACGCTGATCAGCGAGGCTGTTCGCGGCGAAGGCGCAACCATCGTCGATGGAAGCGGCCGGCGTCTTCTTCAAGGCGTGCAAGGGGCGGAACTTGCGCCGCGCGACGTGCTGGCGCGTGCCGTCTGGAACCATCTTGCGAACGGCCACCGCGTCTTTCTCGATGTGCGGGAAAGACCCGGCCCGGCATTCGCGCGGCAGTTCCCGACGATCGCGTCGGCCTGCGGCAAGGCCGGCATCGATCCGACGCGCGATCTCATTCCCATACGCCCTGCCCAGCACTATCACATGGGTGGTATCGCCGTGGATGGCTCCGGCCGCACGTCCGTTTTGGGGCTTTGGGCCTGCGGCGAAGTCGCCGCGACGGGGTTGCACGGCGCGAACAGGCTTGCCAGCAATTCCCTGACCGAGGCGGTGGTCTGCGCGCGCTGGGTCGCCGAAAGCATCGCGGGAACCGCTGCCCTCCGGACAAGGCAAGCGAATGCAAGCGACTGCCCGCCGTCCGATCCCGAGGCGGTGCGTCCCCTCTTGTCGCGTGCGCTCGGCGTCGTGCGGGACGGTGAAGGCTTGAAAGCAGCCGCACGGTCCTTGTTGCCGCTCGCCGAGCACGAGGGCGCGGACCCGGCGGCCGTCGGGTTGATGATCGCGATTGCCGCGTTGCTGCGCCGGGAAAGCCGCGGCGCTCACTATCGGACAGACTTTCCCCATCACGCGACTGATGGCCGGCGCTCCGAAATTACGCTCGAAGCAGCACTTGCGGCAGCGCGGGAACTTGCACACTCGCCAGCGCTGGAAACCGTAACCTGATGACCCTCTCGCCACTTCCCGCAATCATGCTCGAGCCGATGGTGCGGGCGGCTCTTCTCGAAGACCTCGGCAGAGCCGGCGACGTGACCACGGACGCCATCGTACCACGAGATCGCCATACGACGACCGTGCTTGCGGCTCGCCAGCAAGGCATCATCGCCGGCCTCGATCTGGCGATGCTCGCCTTCAAGCTGATCGATCCGAATGTCGAGATGACGGTGGAGCGCGCGGACGGCAGCGACGTAGCGCAGGGGGAGACCATCGCGTCGGTGAGCGGCCCGGCCCGTGCCATTCTCACGGCGGAACGCACGGCGCTCAATTTCCTGTGCCATCTCAGCGGCATAGCCACGGCGACCGCAGCGATCGTCAGTGCGATCCGCGGGCACAAGGCGAAGATCGTCTGCACCCGCAAGACGACACCGGGCTTGCGGGCAATCGAAAAATACGCCGTGCGCGCCGGCGGCGGCGCCAATCACCGCTTCGGCCTCGACGACGCCATCCTGATCAAGGACAACCACATCGCCATCGCCGGCGGAATTCGCCCGGCGATGGAGCGGGCGCGAATGAGCGTCGGCCATCTCGTCAAGGTCGAAGTCGAGGTCGATATGCTGGCCCAGTTGGAAGAAGCCTTGGCGCTTGCCCCCGACGCAGTCCTGTTGGACAACATGTCAGTCGATGACTTGCGCAAGGCGGTGGCCATGGTTGATGGCCGGGCGGTCACCGAGGCGTCTGGCAGGATCACCGCCGCGATTGCGCCAGCCGTTGCCGCAACCGGTATCGACCTGATTTCCATCGGCTGGTTGACTCACAGCGCCCCGATCCTCGATATCGGCCTCGATTATCGTGAGCTTTGATCGTCGGACCAGGCCATCTAAAGTCTAGCCGGCTCGCCACAACGCAAGGAACAGGATCGAAATGCACGCAGCGATTTCGGAAAAGACCGCGCCTGAAGTTCAATCCCTCGGCGACCGCCAGGTATGGAGCCTGGAAGAAGCCCAGGCTCTCCACGATGCGCCTTTCAACGACCTCTTGTTTCAGGCGCAGACCGTTCACCGCCAGAACTTCGATCCCAACAAGGTCCAGCTCAGCCGGCTTCTCAGCATCAAGACGGGCGGCTGTCCGGAGGATTGCGGCTATTGCAGCCAGTCGGCGCACCATGAAAGCGGGCTGAAGGCGTCGAAGCTGATGGAGGTCAGGCGCGTCATCGCCGAGGCGACCAAGGCGCGCGACGCCGGCGCCACCCGCTATTGCATGGGCGCCGCCTGGCGAAATCCCAAGGGGCGCGACATGGATGCGGTCGTGGCGATGGTCGAAGGCGTCAAGGCGCTGGGCATGGAGACCTGCATGACGCTCGGCATGCTCGACCTCGGCCAGGCGCAGCGGCTGAAGGAGGCTGGCCTCGACTACTACAACCACAACATCGACACCTCCGAGCGCTACTACTCAGAGATCATCTCGACCCGGACATTTGCCGACCGGCTGGATACGCTGGCCAATGTCCGCGACAGCGGCATCAAGGTCTGCTGCGGCGGCATTGTCGGCATGGGCGAAGAGCCGGTGGACCGGATCGACATGCTGGTGACGCTGGCCAACCTGCCGGAACATCCGGAAAGCGTTCCGATCAACATGCTCATCCCGATCGCCGGCACCCCGCTTGCCGATGCCAGGCCGATCGAGCCGATCGAGTTCGTGCGCGTGATCGCGCTGGCGCGCATCATGATGCCGAAATCGCATGTCCGACTTTCCGCCGGGCGCACCGCCATGACCGACGAGATGCAGGCGCTGTGCTTCTTTGCCGGCGCCAATTCGATCTTCGTCGGCGACACGCTGCTGACGGCGGACAATCCTGGCGAGGACAAGGATAGCCTTCTGTTCCGCCGTCTCGGCATCGAGCCGATGGACCTCGAGGCGCAATGAACGAAGCGCCGCTTGCCCGCTATGACGCGACCTTGCGCGGACTGGCGCGCAAGGACCGTCTGCGGACGCTTTCGCCGCGCGCCGGGCTCGATTTCTCGTCCAACGACTATCTCGGGCTCGCCGCCTCCAAAAGACTCGGCGACGCGGTGGCGGCGGCGATCGCGCAGGGCACGCCGGTCGGCGCGACCGGATCTCGGCTGCTGCGCGGCAACGCGCCGGAACACGAGGCACTGGAGGCGGACGCGGCAGCGTTCTTCAGAGCCGACCGCGCGCTGTTCTTCGGCACCGGCTACATCGCCAACTTCGCCCTGCTGACCGCCCTGCCGCAGAAGGGTGACCTTTTGGTCCTCGACGAATTGGCTCATGCCAGCATGCATGAGGGGGCCCGCGCCGGCCGTGCCGAGTTCAAGCTCGCCGTGCACAACGACGTCGATGCCTTCGAGGATGCAATCACGCGCTGGCGCGCCGAAGGCGGCACCGGGCGCGTCTGGATCGTGGTCGAAAGCCTCTACAGCATGGACGGCGACCGCGCGCCGATGGACGGTCTGGTCGTGCTGGCCGACCGCCACGAGGCCTTCATCGTCGTCGACGAGGCGCATGCCACCGGCGTCTGGGGGCCAGACGGCCGCGGCCTTGCCGCCGCTTTCGAGGGCCGCGACAACATCGTCGCGCTCCACACATGCGGCAAGGCGCTCGGCGCGGCCGGTGCGCTCGTCACCGGGCCGGGACTGCTGTGTGACTATCTCGTCAACCGCTGCCGGCCCTTCATCTATTCCACCGCGCCATCGCCGCTGATGGCCGTGGCAGCGCGCGAGGCGATTGCCATGCTGTCCGACGAGCCCCAACGCCGTGCCCAGTTGCAGGAGCGCGTTGCCTTCGCGGGCCGCCAATTGGCCGAGCGCTGCGGCGTGGCCCCCAGCGGCTCGCAGATCCAGCCCTTCGTCATCGGCGACAACGGGCGCACCATGGCGTTGGCGGCGGCGCTGCAGGCGCGCGGTTTCGACATTCGCGGCATTCGTCCGCCGACCGTCCCCGAGGGCACATCGCGGTTGCGCATTTCGCTGACGCTCAATGTCGACGAGGCCGACATTTCGGCCATGGTCGAGGCGCTCGTCGAGGTGTTGGCCGCGGCATGACCAAGCGCATCGTCATCACCGGAACAGATACCGGGATCGGCAAAACGGTGTTTTCGGCGGCATTGGCCGGCCTGCTCGACGGCTTCTACTGGAAGCCGGTGCAATCGGGGCTTGATGAGGAGACCGACAGCGAGGTCGTTGAACGGCTCGCCGGCCTGCCGCCGGGGCGCGTGCTGCCCGAAGTGTATCGCCTGAAGGAGCCACTGTCGCCGCATCGTTCAGCCGAACTCGACGGCGTCGCGATAGACGCCGCAGAGCTGTCGCTTCCAGACTTGCCGGGTCCGCTCGTCATCGAAGGCGCGGGGGGATTGATGGTGCCGCTCAACCGGCGTACCAAATTCATCGACATCTTCGCGCAGTGGCGAGTGCCGGTCATCCTGTGCGCCCGTACCAAGCTCGGCACGATCAACCACACCCTGCTTTCGATCGAGGCGCTCAGGGCCCGTTCCATCCCGCTCATCGGCATTGCCTTCATCGGCGATGAGGTGGCCGACACGCAGAGAACAATCGTGGAATTCAGCGGCGTGCGCCAGCTTGGCAGGCTGCCGCTGCTCGATCCGCTGACGAGCGGGACGCTGAGGGAAGCGATGGTTGCCGGCTTCGACCTCTCAGCGATCGCGGGGGGCGAATGATGTCGCAGTCTCAAGTCTGGCATCCCTTCACCCAGCACGCGCTCGAGCCGGCTATCCCCGAAATCGTCCGGACGGAAGGGGCCTACCTCTGCAAGGCCGACGGCACGCGCATCCTGGATGCCATTTCCTCCTGGTGGGTCGTCACCCACGGCCACCGCCATCCCCGCATCGTCAAGGCCATCGAGACGACCGCGGCGAGCCTCGACCAGATCATCTTCGCCGGCTTCACTCACGAGCCGGCCGAACGCCTGGCCAAGGCGCTTGTCGGCCTCGCTCCGGCCGGCCTCGATCGGGTGTTCTATTCCGACAGCGGCTCGACCGCCGTCGAGGTCGCGCTGAAGATGGCGCTCGGCTACTTCCGCAACATCGACGCGCCGCGCTCTCGCATCGTCGTCATGGAGCACAGCTATCATGGCGACACGATTGGCACGATGAGCGTCGGCGCCCGCGGCGTGTTCAACGCCGCCTACGAGCCCTTGCTGTTCGAGGTGGACACCATCCCCTTCCCGGCCGCCGGTCGCGAGCAGGAGACGCTCGATCGGTTCGAGGCAGTCTCCCGCGACCGGCGCGCGGCCGCTCTGATCGTCGAACCTCTGGTGCTCGGCGCCGGCGGCATGCTGATGTATCCGGCATGGGTTGTGGCCGAGCTGAAGAAGATCGCCGAAGCCTCCGGCACATTGCTGATCGCCGACGAGGTGATGACCGGGTGGGGCCGCACCGGGACCATGTTCGCCTGTGAGCAGGCATCGATCTCACCGGACATTCTGTGCACTTCAAAGGGCCTGACGGGCGGCGTTATCCCGCTGGCGGCGACGCTTGCGACCGATGCAATCTTCCAGGCCCACTATTCGCAGGACCGGCGGAAGACATTCTTCCACTCGAGTTCCTACACCGCCAATCCGATCGCGTGCGCGGCGGCGCTCGCCAATGTCGAGATCTGGCGCGACGAACCGGTGGCCGAGCGGGTCGCGGACCTGAGCGCAAAACAGGCTGCCGGGCTTCGACGTTTTCGCGACAATCCGTTTTTTAGCGACAGCCGCGCAACGGGGACAATCGCGGCCCTCGATCTGCGCACCGGCTCCGCCGGCTATCTGGCCGAGATCGGGCCCCAGCTGCGCGCGTTCTTCCTCGAACGCGGACTTTTGGTGCGTCCGCTCGGCAATGTCCTCTATCTCCTGCCGCCCTATTGCATCACCGGCGACGAGCTCGACGGCCTCTATGACGCCATCGAGGAGGCCGGCGAACGCTTTGGCGCAAAGCCATGAACAGGTCGTCGCGCTTTCTCGGCTTCGGCCATCATGCGCCGGCGCGCAGGGTCGAGAACCCGGAGATCGAAAACCGTCTCGGGCTCGAGCCCGGCTGGATCGAGCGGCGCACCGGCATTCGGTCGCGCTTCTGGGCAACGGAAGAAGACACGCTGTCGGGCCTTGCCACGCGCGCCGGCGACATGGCGCTGGCGAACGCCGGCATCGAGCGCGGCGACATCGGCCTGCTGCTGCTTGCCACCTCGACGCCCGATCACCTCCTGCCGCCCAGCGCGCCGCTGGTCGCGCATCGACTGGGGCTCGGCCGCGCCGGCGCGATCGACCTGACCGGCGCCTGCGCCGGCTTCATCTATGCGCTGATGTTCGCGGACGGATTTACACGCCTGCACGGCAAAGCGAGCCTTGTCATCGCCGCCAACATCCTCAGCCGCCGCATCAATTCGGCCGAGCGCACCAGCGCCGTGCTGTTTGCCGACGCCGCAGGCGCCGTGGTGATCGGTCCCTGCGAGGATCCGGATCGAGGCATTCTCGGCGCATCGGTTGATTCCGACGGCTCGCGCTACGGGCTGATCCAGATTCCCGCGGGCGGAAGCAACAAGCCCTTCCAGGCCGATCTCGACCTCGCTGAGACCCGGATGACCATCATCGACGGCCGCGAGGTGTTCGCCAAGGCGGTCGATATGATGACAGCCTGCTCGCGGGACGCGCTCGCTGCTGCCAGCATGCGGCCGCAGGACATCGATCGGTTCGTGCCGCATCAGGCCAACGCCCGCATTTTCGACGCGGTGGGGCGGAACCTTGGCATCACCGATCAAGCGATCGTCAAGACGATCGTCGAATACGGCAACTCTTCCGCAGCAACGATCCCGCTGTCGCTGTCGTTGGCCCATCATGCGGAGCCGTTTCGGTCGGGCGAGAAAATCCTTCTGGCTGCGGCGGGTGCCGGCCTCAGCGGCGGCGCTCTCGTCGTCAGGATCTAGCCGGCGACCGCATGTGCTTGGCCTTGGCGGATCGGACTCCAGGGTCTGCGGAGGCGCCAGCATCGTTCTTTCTAGAAGGCGATGACGGCCTTTATGAGCCCCGACTTCTGATGTGTCCAACGAGCGATATCGTGCAGGCTGTTCTGAAGGGTCGTGTCGTGCGTTATCAGCTTGGCCGCAGGAATGGCGCCATCGCGCATTGCCGCCATGACGTGGTCGAAGTCGACGCGAAGCGCATTGCGGCTGCCGATCAACATCATCTCGCGTTTGTGGAATTCGGGATCCGAGAAGGTGATCTCGTCCTTGATGACGCTTACCATTATCAGGGCGCCGCCATGGGCCACGTAGCCGAACGCGGCTTGTATCGAGACCTTGCTGCCGGTCGCATCGAAGACGAGGTCGAAAAAGTCGCCATCGGTTCGCTCTCTCACCTGCTCGACAGGTGAGCCCGATGCACTGTCGATGACGGGAAACCCGAGTTGGCTTTCGGCGAAGTCGAGCCGTTCCCGGCTGGTGTCCATGAGCGTCACCGCTTGGCCGGCAATACGCGCAAACAATGCCGTACCCAGTCCGATAGGCCCGGCGCCGATGACCAGCGTCTTTGCGCCGGCAGCAAGCCTGGAGCGTCTCACCGCGTGAGCGCCGATCGCCAGGAACTCGACAGCTGCCGCGTCAACGAGAGGCAGTCCTGCAACCGGGTAGAGGTTGTCGGCAGGCACCAGCAATTCTTCGCACATGCCGCCGTCGCGATGAACGCCCAACACTTCGATCGATACGCAGCAATTCGGCTTGCCGTGACGGCATGCAATGCATTTGCCGCAGGCCAGATAGGGATTTACGACGACCCGTTCGCCGACTTCGATGGCGACGCCTTCGCCTACCGCGGTCACGGTGCCAGAGAGTTCATGTCCCATGACACGTGGATAGACCAGGTAGGGATGCTTGCCCTCATAGATGTGGTAGTCGGTGCCACAGATGCCGACATGGCTGATGCTGACCAGCGCCCATCCGGCGCCCGGCGGGCCGGGCGCCGGGCGATCCTCGAAGACCAATTCGCCGGGCTTGCGGCATACGAGCGCTTTCATGCGAATTATCTTCCTGAAATGTTTCAAAAAGAACCCGGCGGCTGAGATCGCCGCCGGGCCAAGGTGTGGAGCCTATTCGAAGTCTTTGACGTTCTGCAGCGTCACCAGTCCTGCACCGGTATCCACATTGGCTTCGACGGGTTCCCCGCGGATCGCCTTGACGACGGTATCGATGCCAAGCTCGCCCATTTTTGCCGGAAATTGCGCCACGCTGGCATCTTCCGCGCCGGACTTGATCGCTTCGATCTCACCACAGCAGGCGTCGAAGCCGACCAGGATGATCTTGTCGTTGCCGATCCCCGCATTGCTGATCGACTTGACGGCTCCCGGGATTGGCGGTCCGCATGCCGCGTAGATCGCCTTGAGATCGGGATTGGCGGTCAGGATGTCTTCGGTCACCGACGTGCCAAGTTCGAGCGTGCAGTTGGTTGCGCCCTTGCCGACCACCTCGACCTTGACGTCGCCGAGGCCCTCCATCATGCCGGTGACCCGGTCGTCCAGCGCCGGCACTCCGGGAACGCCTTGCAGGATGCCGATCTTGTCGCCGCTCTTGAGCACGGTCTTCAGGTACTCACCGGCAATCTTGCCGCCGTTCAGGTTGTTGGTCGAAACCAACGCGGTCTGGCCCTTCCAGTCCGGGATGCCGTTGTCGACGAGAACCACCTTGATGCCGGCAGCGACCGCCTTGTCGAGCGTCGGCGCGACGGTCGGATCGACCGGAGTGATCGCCAGCCCCTTGACCCCTTGCGTGATCATGGATTCGATCAGGGCAATCTGGCCCTCGATGTCGGTTGCCGCCTGGCCCTGGCCGGTGACCAACTCGACTTCAGGATGAGCGGCGGCGTATTTCTTGGCCGCGTCCTCCATGGTCGAGTAGAACGGCACCGGGAATTTCGTAATCAGGCCGACCTTGATCTTGTCGGCGGCCGAAGCCGGCATCGCGCACGCAACGGCGATCGCCAGCCCAGCGAACAGTTTTCGGTTCATTGGCATTCCATTCCTCCCTTGGATTGAGGCGTCTTCCGGCGGAAGTCGCTTCAGGCATTTGCGGACCGCAACAGTCCCCAAATCTCGGACGGATCAGGCTCCCACGATCATGGAGACCAGTTCCTGCTTGTTGTCCTTGGTCGGCACCAGTTCGCCGACCTTGCGGCCCTGGCGAAGCACCACGGCGCGATCGGCAAGCTCGACGACATGCTCCATATTGTGGGTGATCAGGATGACGGCGTTGCCCTGGTCGCGCAGCGTCGCGACCAAGTTGAGCACTTGCCGCGATTCACGCAGGCCAAGTGCAGCGGTCGGTTCGTCCAGGATCACGACCTTGCGGGCAAACACGGTCGACCGGGCCACCGCAATGGCTTGCCTTTGTCCACCCGACATCATGGCAACGACGGCGTCCAGCCTTGGCAACGTGACTTTCAAATTGGCGAGCAGAACGCGCGTTTCGGCATCCATCCGGCGCTGTTGAAGAAATCGCATGCCGCGAGGAAGCCATTGCGGCCCCGCCAGTTCGCGACCGGCAAAGAAGTTCTGTCCTGGCGTCAGATTGTCGAACAGCGCCAGATCCTGGTAGACAGTCTCGATGCCGGCGAAGCGCGCATCCGCAGGGGAGCGTATCTGCGTTGGCGCACCGTCCAGGAGGATCGCGCCGGCATCGAGTTGGTGCACCCCGCTGATGCATTTGGTCAACGTCGACTTGCCAGCGCCGTTGTCGCCCAGAAGCCCCAAGATCTCGCCGCGCCGGACCTCGATGCTGACGTCGTCCAGCGCCACAACCGAGCCGAAACGCTTGGTCGCGCCGCGTACCGCAAGCACGGGATATTCAGCGGCGGTGGCTGCATGATCGACGCTTGCTGGAACGGCACTCACGACTGCCTCCCGGCCTGCATGACACGCACGCGCCCTTCGAGATAGTTGCGCAACACGTCGGACTCGACCGCTATGACGATGACCACGCCAATGACGATGAGTTGGAAGAAGACATTGACGTTGAGCAGGTTGAGCGCGTTGCGGATGACGCCGATCATGATGGCGCCGATCAAGGCATGGCCAAGATGGCCGCGACCGCCGAGAAAACTGGCACCGCCGATGATCACCGCCGCGATCGTATCCAGTTCCAGCAGATTGCCGAACAAGGGCGAACCGGCGTCGGTGCGGCCGGCAAGGATGACCGCCCCGATGCCGGCGCACAGCCCCGAGATCACATAGACCGAAACCAGCACCCAGGACACGGGAATACCCATGCGCAGGGCAGCGTCGGGCCGGCCGCCGACGGCATAGATCCAGCGTCCCCAGACCATCGTCTTGGCCATTGCGAAAAGAACCGCGGCAACGCCGGCGACCACAAAGACCGATCCAGGCAGACCCCAGACCGCCTCGCGGCCAAGCGCATCGATGGCATCCGGCATGCCAGGGATGGCGCGCCCGTCAGCCAGTTGCAGCGCCAGCCCCTTGGCGATGCTCAATGTCGCCAGGGTGATGATGAACGGATGCGGCAGCCGGCCGAAGACGTAGAAGAGCCCATTGATGGCGCCGACCGCCGCACCGCAGGCGACCATCACCGCGATCACCAGGAAGGCGGGGGCGCCGGCATGGAAACTGAGCGCGCCGACGACCGAAGCCAGTGCAACGTTCGAGCCGACCGAGAGATCGATCCCACGCGTCAGGATGACCAGGTGCTGGCCCATCGCCACAACCGAGATGACGGCGGTCTGGGCGAGGATGTTGCTGAGGTTGCGCCCCGTCAAAAAATAGGGCGACAGAAAACTGAGAACGACAATCAGCAACGCCAGGATGACGACCGGACCGGCGCTCAGCAGGGCCAAGCCCAGAGCAAGGCCAGGGACGGCTTCTTGCTTCTTGGGTGCTCGCACTGCGGCCTCGCCGACAGAGGTGCCGGTGTTTCCCGCTTCAGGCAAAGTTCCCTCCCCGCCGCGGCTTGTGTGAGCCTCGTCGTCAAAAGCTTATGTTGTATTTTTAGCTTCCTCTTATCGATAAAAAACAACCAACATCACTTGGTCAAGTTGTTTTTTATGGATAAAGTTCATGCTAAAAAGGACAAGGTGTTGCTCTGAGGTAGATCCAATGCGAACCGACACTGTTTACAAGAAGGCTTTCAACCGCGCCGCCAGTATGCTGCGCGACGGACAATTGACCGGCGACCTCCCTTCCGAAAATGAACTCAGAAGGCAAATGGGAGTGAGCCGCACGACTGTCCGAAAGGTCCTGGGAGAACTTGCCCACCGCGAACTTATTGCCGAGCGCAGCGGCGTCAGGACGGCAGGCCGACCGGTCGAGGATAGCGACTACTATCCCGACGCCGAAACCACATCACGGGCCAAGCACGTCGAGCAGCAATTCATGGAGTGGATGCTGCGCGGTGACACCAGACCCGGCACCAGCATCAACGAGCTCGAGCTGGCGCGGCAGTTCGGTGTCGCAACCAACGGAATCCGCGAGTTCCTGATCCGCTTCAGCCGGTTTGGGCTGCTCGAAAAAAGGCCGAACACGGGTTGGCTTTTCAAGGGCTTTACTGAAGATTTCGCACTTGAGCTGTTCGAGATCCGCGTCATGTTCGAGCTGCGCTCGGCGCATCTGTTTTCCCGACAGGCCGACACTTCCCCGTTGTGGGAGAAGCTGGCCGTGCTCAAGATTGCGCATACCGAACTGCTGAAGCGGATTGAAAGCCGATTCCACGACTTTTCCGGCCTCGACAACCGGTTTCACCGGCTCATAAACGAGGCTTCGCCGAACCGCTTCATCGACGATTTCTACGATATCATCAGCTTCATTTTCCACTACCACTATCAGTGGAACAAGCATGACGAAAAACAGCGCAACCAGGCGGCGATCCTGGAGCATCTCGCCTATATCGAGGCGCTCGAAAGCCGCGATCCAGAACGCATCGAGCGAGCCTGCCGAGCGCATCTGGGCTCGGCAAGAGAAACGCTGATGCGTTCGCTGATCGTATTTGACGAATGATAGGAACGAGCCGCTTTGAGGGACCCGGCGCATCCATTGCGTGATGCGTCGGAACCAACGCTTACGCGTGGCGTATTTCCGTTCCCAGCACCTTCAGGCATTCACGGATGAACGCCGCAAGCGCGGTCCAGCCCTTGGCCGAAACCATCGTCCCATCCACATAGGCATCGGTGGGAGACAGATCGATATAGGTGCCGCCTGCCAGCGTCACCTCCGGCTCGCAAGCCGCGAGCGCGCCGACCTTCTTGCCGCGGACGACGCCATCGACCGCTATCAGGATCTGCACGCCGTGGCAGATCGTAAATATCGGTTTGTTCGCCTCGTGGAAGTGGCGCACCATCGCCTGCACGCGCTTGTCGGTGCGGATATATTCCGGTCCGCGCCCGCCGGCGCAGTAGACGGCGTCGTATTGGCTCAGTTGCTTCTCGGCGTCGGAAAAGGTCTTGTTGATCAGCGCATTGTGACCGGGCTTTTCGGTGTAGGTCTGATCGCCCTCAAAATCGTGCAGCGATGTCTTGATCACGTCGCCGGCTTTCTTGTCGGGGCAGACGACATGAACAGTATGGCCGACGGCCTCCATCGCCTGCTGGTAGACGAAGATTTCATATTCCTCGGTGAATTCGCCCGTCAGCATCAGTATCTTTTTTCCTGGCATGGTCTTCCTCTCGGTTGTGGCAAGGCGAGGTGCACTTGGCGCCTCGCCAGACAGGGATCGAAATCGGAGCAGAGCGGTTAAGTCGGGGAATGGTTTTCCTTGGCGTTGACCTGGGTGATCGGCGGCGCGTCGAGCTTGACGCTCCTACTCGAACGCAGGCAGGAGCCGGTCCCGCGAATTCTCGATGTGCACGCGCATGGCTTTTGCGGCGGCGTCCGGGTCGCCCGCGGAGAAGGCGGCGAGAATGGCCTCATGCTCGTCGAGGGCCTCTTCGGTCACGCGTGAGTGATACATCAAGCGGAAGATGTGGAAGTGGGTATGCTGGTGATTGAGCGTCTCGCGAATGAGCTCGTTCTGGGCGAACTCGACGATCTTGTCGTGGAAGATCGCATCCTGACGGGCGAAGTTCGAATAACGCAGGCGTTCGTCTTTCCCCTCCCGCCGGGCCATGACGCCAGCCGCTTCCTGCAGCACGGTCAGGCGCTCGTCGTCCAGTGTTGCAGTGGCCTTGGCCGCGGCGGCGGGCTCAAGTAGAAGGCGCAACTCGTAAAGCTCGTCAAAGCGGCGGCGGGTGATTTGCGGGGCGGCCCGATAGCCGATCAGGTGGGTCTTCAGCACCAGGCCCTCACCCTCCAACCTGCCAAGCGCTTCGCGAATGGGGGTATGCGAGACGTTGAATTCCTTCACGAGATTGTCGACGGTGATGCGCGATCCCGGAGCAATCCTGAGCGACATCAGCTGCGCGAAGATTGCCTCGTAAACGTCGCCGGCCAGGCTGTTGGCGCGCTGGATACGGGCTGTCGAAGGAGCTTCCGTCAGGTCCGCGTTCTGCATTGTTTACCCTCTTGACAGGAGCACTCACTAGCACGATGGTTCGGGCAATTCAATCCTATATCCTATACGATTTAATAGAGGATAATTTGGGAAATGACTCAGACGTCGAGGCCGGCCCCTGGAACTGAAGGATGCCGTCCATGACCTTGTTCGCAGCCGCGCGCCTGCCGCGCGAGATCCTGTTCGGCAAAGGCCAGCGTCATGTGCTGCCTGCTGTTGCCGCCAAATTTGGGCGGCGCGCGTTCGTCTGCACCGACGAGCGTTTCGCGGCGACTTCGCAGTTCGCCGAAATTCTTGCCGGCCTGCACAATGCGGCGATAGAGACGCTGGTCTACGACCGAACGCTGCCGGATGTGCCCCGCGACAGCGTCGCCGCCTGCATTGCGCAGGCGGAGGATTTCAAGCCGGACATGGTGATCGGGATCGGCGGCGGCAGCTGCCTCGACATGGCCAAATGCGCAGCACTTCTGCTCAGCCATGGTGGCAGGCCCCAGGACTACTACGGCGAATTCAAGGTACCAGGCCCTACCCTTCCCGTGATCGCTGTGCCAACTACGGCCGGGACAGGCTCCGAGGTGACCCCCGTCGCCGTGATTTCCGATCCGGATCGGACGCTGAAAGTGGGTATCTCCAGTCCCCACCTCATCGCCGCGGTGGCGCTTTGCGATCCGGAACTGACGGCGACATGCCCCCCTTCCCTGACGGCGATCGCCGGCGCCGACGCGTTGACGCACGCAATCGAGGCCTTCACCGCGGCCAGACGCGGCGATGATCCCCGTCTGCCGCAGCAGCATGTCTTTGTCGGCAAAAGCGCTCTGACCGATCATTTCGCGCTTCTGGCCATCAGGCTGCTCGGTCGCAGCCTCGAAACGGCATATCGCGACGGATCGGACGGGAATGCGCGCGCCGACGTCATGATGGGAGCGCTGGCCGCCGGTTGCGCCTTCGGTACCGCCGGAACGGCCGCCGCTCACGCGGTGCAGTATCCGGTCGGCGCAGTTACACATACTGCGCATGGTCTGGGCGTCGCCACGATGCTGCCATATGTGATGAGCTATAACCTTCCCGCCGCGGCCGCAGAGATTGCCGAAGTTGGCGCCGCTCTCGGCCTCCGTCAGAACGGCGACGGCGCCGATGCATCGGCGCACGCCACCATCCGAGAGGTGAGCCGGCTGTTTTGCGCTATCGGCATCCCACCGAACTTGGCCAAGCTTGGCCTTCCCGAGGACAGGATCGACTGGACGGCCGAGCAGGCGCTCGGCATCGACCGGCTGATCAAGAACAATCCGCGTCCGTTCGACCTCGCCGCGATGCGACGGCTGGTCAGGGCTGCTTATGATGGCGACATGTCCGCCACCATGATGTGATCGACCAGGAGTTCACCCCATGAATATCGCCGCAGGCATATCCGACGAGGATCAAGATATGTTCGATTACGCCACGGTCTCGCACGGTCTCTACATTGGCGGACGCTGGCAGCCCTCGTCGGAGGGCCGCGTGATCGAAGTGGTCGATCCATCAACCGAAGCCGTGATCGCGGTGGTTCCCGATGCCACGCTTGCCGACGCGGCCGCAGCCGTCAACGCGGCCTCGAAGGCAGCGGCCGGCTGGCGCGAGACCTCGCCACGCAGGCGTTCGGAAATCCTGCGGCGCTGCTTCGAACTGATGACCGAACGGGCGGAGATACTGGCTGCGCTGATCTCGCTGGAGAACGGCAAGGCGCTGCGTGACGCGCGCAGCGAGGTCGCCTACGCCGCCGAGTTCTTTCGCTGGAATGCCGAGGAGGCGGTCCGCATCAGCGGCGAGTTCGGCCTTGCGCCCTCGGGCGCCAACCGCATCATTGTCGACTACCAGCCCATCGGCATTTGCGTGCTCATCACGCCATGGAATTTTCCCGCCGCCATGGCGACGCGCAAGATCGCGCCGGCGCTCGCGGCCGGCTGCACAGTGATTTTGAAGCCCGCTAGCGAGACGCCGCTGACGGCCTATGCGCTGGCAGCGCTCTACGAGGAGGCTGGCGTGCCGCCCGGCGTCGTAAACGTGCTCACGACCTCGACGCCCGGACCGGTGACGGCGGCCATGCTGGCCGATCCGCGCGTGCGGAAACTGTCATTCACCGGCTCGACCGGTGTCGGCCGGGTGCTCCTGGCCGAAGCCGCCAAGCATGTCATCTCCTGTTCGATGGAACTTGGCGGCAATGCACCGTTCATCGTCTTCGACGACGCCGACCTGGAAGCAGCGCTCGACGGTGCGATGGTTGCCAAGATGCGCAATGCCGGCGAGGCCTGCACCGCCGCCAATCGGCTTTACGTTCAGGCCGGCATCCATGATGCCTTCGCCGATGCGCTGCGCAAACGCATGGCCGCCCTCAATGTAGGTCCTGGCACACACACGGAAACCGAGTGCGGCCCGATGATCACCAGCAAGGCCGTGGACAAGATCGATCGTCTCGTCCGGGACGCGGTCGCCCGTGGCGCCAAGGTTCTGTGCGGCGGAGCGATCGCCGAAGGCAAAGGCTACTTCTACCCGCCAACGGTGCTTCGCGACGTTTCCGCTGACGCCGCCATGATGCATGAGGAAATATTCGGTCCCGTGGCTCCGATCATGCGCTTCGACAGCGAGGCGGACGCCATTGCGAGGGCCAACGACACCGAATACGGTCTCGCTGCCTATGTCTACACGCGCGACCTGGCCAAGGGGATGCGCGTGGCATCGAAGATCGAGTCGGGAATGATCGCCCTGAACCGCGGCCTGATGTCGGATCCGGCGGCGCCCTTTGGCGGCGTCAAGCAGAGCGGACTGGGCCGCGAAGGCGGTCAAAAGCACGGCGTTGCCGAGTTCATGGAGGCGAAGTACATCGCCGTGACCCTGTGAGCGGACACGCCAAAGATCCGTTTCGCATTCGCGATCATGTGGTCGAGTTCGACGACATCGTCGCCGAGATCGTGCGCAGAAGCGAAGATAGCAGGGCGAACGTGCCAATGGTCGGCGATGTCGCCTACGGAGATGACGCCACCGAGACCATCGACCTGTTCTTTCCCGAGGGCAAGCGGGACCGCCTGCCGGTGCATATGTTCATTCACGGCGGCTATTGGCGCATGTTCTCCAAGCGTGATTATTCTTATGTCGCCGAGACCGTCACGAACGCCGGTGCGATCGCAGTCATCGTCGACTATGCGCTGATGCCGGCTGTCAGGATGGCAAAAATCGTCGACCAGGTGCGCCGCGCCAAGCGATGGGTGCTTGACCATATCGCGGACCATGGCGGCGATCCCGACCTGCTGACGGTCAGCGGTCATTCCGCCGGCGCGCATCTGGCGACGATGCTTTTCGACGGCGACAGCCGGCCGTCCGGCATCAAAGCTGCGCTGCTGCTCGGCGGCCTTTACGACCTGAAGCCGTTGCAGATGTCATTCCTTGCCGCCGAGATCGCGATCACCGACGAAGAAGCCCGCCGGTTCTCGCCGATCAACCACAGCTTCGATCCATCCGTGGCCGTAGGGATCTCGGTCGGCGCCGATGAGACGCCGCCCTTCCACAGCCAGGCCGCGATGTTCACGAGTCACCTGGAAGAGCAAGGGCTGACTGTCTCGCGCACGACCCTTGCGGCGGCCAATCACATGAGCAGCGTCCGCGACCTTGGCGTGGCGGGCACCGAAGCCGCGTCACTATTGGCCCGCCTCGTGGGATCTCATTCAGCCTAGTAGCCGTAGTAGAGCCCAAGACCGCGCTGCAGGGCGGAGGCCAGATGCGCCTGCATTGCCGCCGCAGCTGCCTCCGGGTCGCGTGCCTTGCATGCCAGGATGACCTGCATGTGCTCGCGCAGGGATTGCAGCACGAGAGGCACGGTGACCTTTCTGTCCAGCCGGATCAGCCGGACGTAGTTGTGAAGCCGCTTGTAGGAACTGTCGATCAATGGATTGTTCAGGCTGGCAATGATGGAGTGATGCAGCAAGGTCTCGAGTTGCTCGAGGTCGGCCCTGACCAGGTCGGTGAGCCCACCGCGCTCGATCTCCTCGATGACCGCCAAATGACGTCTTTCCAGTTCCGCCAGATCCGCCTCGTCCGCGGTTTGCGCGTAAACCCCTGTCGCCGCGCGCTCCAGAATGCTGCGAAACTGGTAGGTCGACCTGGTCAGTTCGAACCCGGGCTTGACGAACTGGATGCCCGAGCGCGAATGGATGATGACGATCCCCTCCGCCTCGAGCAGCTTGAGCGCGTCGCGCAGCGGCGCAACCGGGATTTGCAGCATTTCGACAAGATCGCCTTGCGACAGAAAGGCGCCCGCGGGGATCTTCCGCTCAAACAGCGTCTCAAGAATGCGCGTGTAGGCACGATCGCCAAGGCGTTGGCCGGCTGCCGCCCCGGCGGCCCCATCGGACTGATCGTCGTGCTGCGCCACTTTGACCCTCGCCTCTGAAATATCTAAGCATGATTCTGAAACATTACTGGCCGTGCCATCGTAAAGTATCGCATTGCCGGTTATCAATGCACCTTTGCAGGATACGGCTGACCGGGGTCTTGCGTTGAGCGCAACCGGTATCCCGGGCTGCCTGGAGGTCGTCGGGCGCCAACGAGCCTGGGCCGCCAACCCGTTGACGAAGCGTAGCCTGCTGCATTTGCGTGCTTGCCTGCCCGACAGTTTTGCGCCTGGCAACTTGCCTCTTGTCCAAAACTGAAATATCTAAAGCGCATTCTGAGATATCAGAGAGCCAGTATGCGCATCGCCGAGTACCGCATTACCCGCTATCAATTCGCTCGTGACCGGACCATCGGTGACAGTCAGGTCCGCATCGATACGGCGCACGTGGCCGCGCTTGAGCTCGTTGCCGAGAATGGCCTGGTCGGCCTGGGCTTTATCCAGAGCTTGTTTCACCCGCTACCAGACCAGGCGGAGATCGTACGGGTTTTTGAAGAGGAGGCCTGGCCCGATCTCGCAGGGCAATCGCCTTTGGCGCTCGTGCATCGAGTCCAGCGGCCGCGCGGCGGAAACAGGCGCGCCTTCGGCTTGCCTTTCGAGGAAGCCCTCCAGGTTGCTTTGTGGGATCTGAGTGCGAAGCTGGTCGGCCTGCCGTTGCACGAGCTCCTGGGGAGCCGGCGCAAACGCGTGAAAGCCTACGCATCCGGTCTCGATTTCCACCTCAGCGACGATGAATTCCAGGCGTTCTTTGCCCATGCCGAGGCGCTTGGTTATCGCGCGTTCAAGATCAAGGTGGGGCATCCCGATTTCGGCCGGGATTTGTCCCGGCTGGAGCTGTTGAGAAAGACGGTGCGGCCCGGCTCGTCGATCATGATTGATGCAAACGAGGCTTGGGGGGCCAAGGAGGCATCGGTAAAACTGCAGAAAATTCATAGCCTTGGCTTTGATCTGCTTTGGGTCGAGGACCCTATCCTGCGCCACGACTTCGACGGACTTCGCAACCTCAAGGCGGCAACGCCGTGGACCATGATCAATTCAGGCGAATACCTTGATGCGGCCGGCAAGCGGCTGTTGATGCAGGCCGGCGCTACCGACATGCTGAATGTCCATGGGCAGGTGACGGACGTGATGCGCATCGGCTGGCTGGCAGCCGAACTCGGCGTCCCGGTGACGCTTGGCAATACGTTTCTCGAAATCGGCGTACACATGGCCTGTGCGCTGCCCGAAGTCGAGTGGCTCGAATACTCGTTCCAGAACTTCGATCACCTGGTCGAGCAAACAATCGAAATTCATGACGGCTGGATTCATGCGCCCGATCGAACGGGCCATGGGCTGGTCTTGTCGGAGACCGGGCGTCTGGATTGGACGCGCCCCGAAATCCTGTCGCGCGAAGACCTTGGTGATGCACCCGTCAACCCCGCGGGTTGACGTGGTCCCAAACTCGCAGCGAGCGCTGGATGAAGCGAAGGCCTGGTAGATAAAAAGGGAGGAATGACGTGCAGAAGCTGAAGATATTGACCGCAATTGCGACCATGGTGGTGGCGTCGCCGGCGCTGGCCCAGGAGATCACCGTCTGGGACGTCAACGTGGACGATGCCGCCCACGCGACATACTACGATCACGCGAAGGCTGCATTCGAGGCCGCGCACCCGGGAGCAACTCTCAACCTCCTGTCTCAACCGGACGCCGAGTACTACACGCTGCTGGGCACGGCGCTCGCTTCGAAGGCCGGCCCCGACGTCATCTGGGCCAATGGCGGCGCCCAGGCCAAGGCCCTGGTCGGCGGGCTAATCCCGCTCGACGACAAGCTGCCCGACCTGATCCCGAAGCTCGTTGGAAAGTCCGCGTTCACCGGACCTGACGGCAAGCTGTACTTCATCCCGACGACGCTGCAGGGTCACGTCGTCTACTACAACAAGGCGCTTTACAAGGCCGCAGGGCTCGATCCGGAGAAGCCGCCGACGAGTTGGGCCGAACTGACCAAGGTCTGCGACGCCTTCAAGGCGCAGGGTAAACCCGCCTGCTTCATGATGGCCAACAAGGAAGGCTACAACGCCGAGTTCTTCCTTTCGGAAGCCGCGAACCAGTCGCTGACCACGCAGCAACAGGCCGATTGGCTGGCAGGCAAGCTCCATTGGTCGGATCCGCCGATCAAGGCGATCCTGCAGGCCTGGGTCGATACCGCCAAGAATGGCTGGTACCAGGAGGGCGGCAACTCGCAGACCATGTTCATGGATGAGTTTGCCCTCTTCGAGCAAGGTGTCGGAGCCAACGTGATGGGTCTGCTCTCCAACGTCGCGCATTGGAAGCAGTTCGAAACCAACATGGGCGTCGAAAAGGTCGGGGTCTATCCCATGCCCTCGCCGACCGTTGCTGCCGATCAGCATGAAGGTGCCCCCGGCGTTCCGCTCGACGGCGGCGTTGGCTACGGCGTGAACAAGGACTCCGCGAACATCGATCTCGCCGTCGACGCGGTGCGAATCCTCGCCTCGCCGGAAGTCCTGTCATACCTGGTCAACGACACCGGCTCGGTGCCAGCAAACACCGAAGTCAACACATCCGGCATTGACAGCCCTGGCCTCAAGCAGATCATGGGCTGGCTTGCGACCAGAGCCGTTCCGACCACGCATGCCAATTCTTCAGCGGCCGAGCTCGATGAATGGCACCACCAGAGCCAGCTCCTGTTCAACGGTGAAGCCACCGTGGACCAGGCTGCGGCGGCGCTCGACAAGGTCCAGGCTGAAGCCAAGCCGCAATAGCAATCTTCTCACGCAGACAGTGGGGGCGCTGCGACGCGCCCCCGTCCCCGCATCAGTGACGTGCCCATGACCGCCAATTCGTTACACCAGACAGGCCAAGCCGCGCGGACCCGTACCCGCCCAGGCCGGAGCCGCCGGGCAGAGGCGCGCGTTGCGGTGCTGTTCCTGCTTCCGGCCATCCTGCTTGTCCTGGTGTTTCGCATCTTTCCGCTGTTCTGGGGGTTTGGCATCTCCCTGACCAGCGCGACGTCGACCGACCCGGGCCAGTTCATCGGCGCCGGCAACTATCTGCGCGCACTGGACGACCCGAATTTCCGCTCCGCCATGGCCAACGCCGTCGTGGTGCTGCTTTCGGTGCCGATCTTTGTGACCATCCCGATGCTGCTGGCCATCCTGATCCACCAGGGCGTGCCGGGGCGCACGTTTTTCCGCTCCGTCTATTTCTTTCCCGCCATTCTTTCGAGCGTCATCATCGGGTCTATTTTCAGCGTGGTGCTGAGCTTCAATGGCAATCTGAACGCGTTGCTGAGCATAGCGGGGATCAGCGGTGTGGACTGGCTGGGGCACTCGGCGACCGCACTTCCGGTGACGCTGGCGATCCAATGCTGGTCGACCTTCGGCATGGGTGTGCTGATCTTCCTTGCCGGGCTGTCGACCGTCTCCAAGGAAATGGTCGAGGCGGCACGTCTCGACGGCGCCAAGATGTGGCAGATCTGGTGGCATGTCATCATCCCGGAGCTTCGCCCGATCATCGAGTTCTCGACGGTGATCACGACCATCGGCCTGCTGACTTCGATGTTCGGCCTGATCTACGTGCTGACCGGCGGCGGACCCGGCACGGCGACGACGGTGCCCGAATATCTGATCTGGGCCGCACAGGGAAAGCTCAACCGGCCCGCCTACGCCGCGGCTGTCTCGATGGTCCTGTTTTTCATGACGAGCATTCTCGCATGGCTGCAGATTCGCATCTTGTCGCGCAACGCGAACATCTGAAGGAGAGGTCGTGTCAGGAGCAGGAAAACGACAGCGGCTAACCCTCAGGATCGCGGCGATCCCGATGGGGTTGCTGGCCTTGAGCTGCCTCTACCCGATCTTTTTCGCGGTCAACAACGCACTCAAGACACGTCACGATTACATGCTCGACCGCTTCGGGCTCGCCATGCAGCCCACGCTCGACAACTTCGTGCAGGCCTGGACCCGGGCGCACCTCGATGAGTACTTCCTCAATTCCGTGATTGCGACGCTCGGGGCGGTCATCTTGTTGATGGTCGTGTCTTCCATGGCCGGCTTCGCCCTCGCGTCGCTGCGCTTTCCCTATCGGCGCTTCCTGTTCGCGGTCATCCTGTCGTCGCTGATGATCCCCGTGCAAGTCGTGCTGGTGCCCTTCATGCGCACGATGCTTGCCCTCAACCTGGTCAACACGCACATCGGGCTCATCCTGTCTTACACCGCATTTTTCCTGCCTTTCTCGGTCTACATGATGACGGCGTTCTACTCCGGCCTGCCGCGCGAGCTGATCGAAGCGGCGCGGATCGACGGGGCCTCGCTGCTGCAGGTCTGGTGGCACGTGATGCTGCCCCTGGGAACGCCGGCATTGGTGACGCTGGCCATCCTCAACACGCTGAGCTGCTGGAACGATATTCTGATCTCCCTGCTGGTCATGCAGAAGCACCGCACCCTCATGGTGGGGATTTCCGCGCTCAAGGGCCAGTACTCGGACCAGATACCCCTGTTTACCGCTGGCATCGTCATCGCGGCGGCGCCGATCGTTGTTCTTTACATCCTGTTCCAGCGACGAATTGTTTCGGGCATCGCGGTGGGCGCAGTGAAAGGTTAGCCGATGGCGCGTGTCGAACTGAAACAGGTCAGCAAGAGCTTTGGATCGACGGACGTTATCCGCGATGTCTCGCTTTCGATCGAGGAGGGCGAGTTCGCCGTATTCGTTGGCCCTTCGGGCTGCGGAAAATCCACCCTGCTGCGCATGATTGCCGGGCTCGAAGAGACGAGCGGGGGCGAGATCTTCATCGGCGGCGACGACGTGACAGACGCGGAGCCTGCCGACCGCGGAGTGGCGATGGTGTTTCAGTCCTATGCGCTCTATCCGCACATGACGGTGGCGGACAACATGAGCTTCGGCCTGCGGATGGCGCACCGCCCGAAGGAGGAAATCGCCAGCAAGGTCGGGCGCGCGGCCAAGATCCTGCAGCTCGAAGAGTATTTGCAGCGCAAGCCGGCCCAGCTCTCGGGAGGACAGCGCCAACGGGTGGCAATAGGGCGGGCGATCGTGCGCGACCCGAAGGTGTTTCTCTTCGATGAGCCGCTCAGCAATCTGGATGCCGAGCTGCGGGTGCAGATGCGCGTGGAACTCGCCAAGCTCCACCGGGTCCTTGGCAACACCATGATCTATGTGACGCACGACCAGACTGAAGCGCTGACCATGGCCGATCGGATCGTCGTGCTGCGCAGTGGGCGCATCGAGCAGATCGGCACACCGCAAGACCTCTATCAAGATCCCGACAACGCGTTCGTCGCGGGTTTCATCGGCTCTCCCCGGATGAACTTTCTGACCGCCATTGTGCAGGCGGGGGGCCGTCTCGCGTTTGGAGGCCAAGAGATGGACAGCCCGGCACAGACCCCGCTTGAGCCCGGACGGAAACTGCAGCTGGGCTTGAGGCCCGAACATCTCGACCAGGACAAGGGTGTCGACCTCGAGGCAAAGGTGGAATTCGTCGAAGCGATGGGCTCTACGGCCTATGTCCACGCCACGCTGGCGACCGGCGAGACCATCATCGCGGAGCGGCGGTCGTCGCAACCAAGGACCGGCGACAAGATCATCCTGCATTTTGCGCCCGCATCGGCGCGGCTCTTCGGCGAAGACGGACAACGCATCCGGTGAGCGTTCACGCGCCTCCTCGACCGCATGAGAACGAGAGCTGACCATCCGCCGCGTGGGACGTGATCAAGACCAGCGATGACTGAAGCGATAATCTTGTGTCCGCCGGCCTGGCGCCGGCACCGGCTGCTCGCTCTGGCTGGCTTCACGCCCAATCAGTCGAAGAACCCGGCGTCCTCTGCCAGCAGATATTGCTTGGCGCCCTGGGCGTCGATGTCGAGCCCAAGCCCGGGAGCTTCGAGCAGGTCGACCATTGAATCCTTTACCACCTGCTTGGGCAGGCCGATGACGATATCGTTCCACCACGGGTCCGAGGCGCTGGGATATTCGAATGCCACGTAGTTGGCGGGCAAGGTGGCGCAGACATTGATCAGCGCGCCGAGGCCGAGCAGGCCGTTGGCGGTGCCGTGCGGCGCCATCAGGATCGAGTGCATATAGGCGTGCTCGGCTACCCATTTGAGCTCGGCAATGCCGCCAATATCGGCCGGATCGGGGCCGATGACGCGCACCGCCTGGGTCTCGATCAGTTCCTTGAAATTGTGCCGCAGGTAGATCTGCTCGCCGGTATGGATCGGCGTCGAGGTGGAGGTCGTCAGCTCGCGATAGGCCTGAGGATTGACCCAGGGCACATAGTCGCCGGTCAGCATGTCCTCGAGCCACATCAGATTGTACTTCTCGACCGCGCGAGCGAACCTGATCGCATCGGGCAGCATCCAGCCCGGACCGCAATCGAGCGCCAGGCTGACCTTGTCGCCCAGCACTTCCTTCATCGCGATCACGCAGTCGAGCATGTGATTGAAACCGCGCTCGCTGATCATGCCCTGATCCATGGCGCCATGATAGCCGGCCTTCTTCTGCGTCACGCCGTAATGGAAGCCCTCGATGGTGTCCTTCATGTTGGAATGGAACGAGATTCCCTGCTTGATCATGAAGAAGTTCTGCGGCTGCTCCATCATCCATTTGACGTCGGCGGCGTAATCCTCCGGCCGATCGCCCGCGCGTTTGCGGCGGATCGAGCCGTTGTAAACACGCACCTTGTCGCGCACCTTGCCGCCGAGCAGCTTGTAGGCCGGCACGCCCGCCGCCTTGCCGGCGATGTCCCACAAGGCATGCTCGATGGCCGAAACGGCGGCACCATAGGGCTTGAACGAGCCGCGTTGGCGGATCTTCAGCATCACCCGCTCGACGTCGGTCGGATCCTCGCCGATCAGCGCGTCGCGGAAATGCAGCACAAAGGGCTTGAGATACGTCTTGGTGAACTCGACCTCGCCAAGGCCATAGAGGCCCTCATCGGTAACGATGCGCACTATGGGGTGCTTGCCGATGACGGCACAGCGCAGGTCGGTGATCTTCATGGCGCAGTCCTATTTCACAGACGAGAAAGCTGTCGGCGTGAGCAACTGGCTGCTGATATTGGCAATGATCTGCCCGTCGCGCTCAGACTCGTCCCGGGCCCTGTGCCATGCCGGATCGGTGACGAAAGCCGCCCATTTCGCCTCACGCTCGGCCAGCGAATCCCAAGCGAGGAAATAGGTGAGGCGATTGCTGTTTTCGCCGATCGCCGTGGTGAAAACCCGGCTTGGCGGATGCCATGCCTCTCCCAGATGGCCAGCGTCTGGTCGGAAAAGCGCCTGAGCAAAGCCGGCAGCCTGCCCGGCAGGCAGTCATAGATGCGCAGTTCGTAGAACATGGTTTCGTCCGTTTCTTTCTTCGCCTCTCCTTTGGGAGAGGTCGACACGAATGGTCGGTCGTTGACCTTGTGAGCTTGGAGGGAAGGTGGTCTGGGCTAACTCCAGGTCCGGTCCCAGCTATATTCATTGTCCCAATGCTCGGTGGATTGCCATATCCCCGTGACACCCGGTTGCAGGTGATGCGAGATGACCTCGTCGACGACGTCGTCGATCCCCAGCCCCGGCTTGTCCGGCACGGTGATGAAGCCGTCCCTGACGAGCGGCTTGGGGAGACCTGTGACGATGTCGTCCCACCAGTCGACATCGGCGGAGTGGTATTCGAGCGCCATGAAGTTTTCGGTCGCGGTCGCGACATGCGCCGCAGCCATCGCGGCGATCGGGCTTTCTGCCATATGGATCGCCATGGCGACGCCGTGGTCCTGCGCCATATCGCCGATCTTCTTGGTCTCGAGGATGCCGCCGCTGGTGAGCAGGTCCGGATGGATGATCGAGACGCCGCCGCTCTTGAGCAGGGGCTCGAAGGCCTCCTTGAGGTAGATGTCCTCGCCGGTGCAGATCGGCACCGTGGTGGCTTGCTGCAGTTGCCGGTATTGCTCGGTGTATTGCCAGGGGATCACGTCCTCGAGCCAGGCAGGTGCGTATTTCTCGATGCGGCGCGACAGGCGTATGCCGTCCTGCAGCGAGATGTGGCCGACATGATCGATGGCTAAAGGGATCTCGTAGCCGATGACCTCGCGGACCTCGTGGATATACTGCTCGAGCAGGTCGATCCCCTTTTCGGTGAAATGCAGGCCCGTGAACGGGTGCTGCACGTTCTGCGCGTCGTAGGCGAGGTTGCGGGCCTTACGCTCCTCGAGTGTGCCGCCACGGCCGCGCGGATTGGCGTGAAACCCTTCGAGCGCGCCGGCGGGCGCGACGACGGCGCCCGGAACATGGGAGATCTGCATCAAGCCCAGGTCCATCTTCAAGAATGTGAACCCGCGGTCCATGCGCTCCTTGAGGCGCTTGCCGGTTTCGGTCCCGCTCGGTCTCTCGGCGTCGGTATCGCAATAGACGCGCACGTGATCGCGAAACTTGCCGCCCAGCATCTGATAGATCGGGACGCCATAGGCCTTGCCTGCGAGATCCCACAGCGCGATCTCGACTGCGGAGACGCCGCCGCCTTGGCGGCCGTGCCCGCCAAACTGCTTGATGCGGCGGAACAGGCGATCGATGTCGCAAGGGTTCTCGCCCAGCAGCCGGCTCTTCAGCATCAGCGCGTAGGTGGCGCTGGCGCCGTCACGCACTTCGCAAAGTCCGACGATGCCCTGGTTGGTGTAAATCTTGAGCAGTGCCGAGGTGAACGGCGCGCCGACGATTTCGGCAACCCGCATGTCGGTGATGCGGAGCTCCGACGGCCTGGAATTCGTGTTCACCCGATTGAGCGCCCCGTCGGCTCCACCCGTCTCTGGCATGACTTATCCTCGTTCTGGTCGATGGGGCTTGTGACCCGCACATGGGCCGGCGAGCACGGCTAACTCAGCTCGATCTCGTGAGCCTGCAGATAGTCGCGGTTCATCTCGACACCGAGACCGGGCCTCGACGTCAGCTTGAGGCTGCCGTTCGAAACGTCGAGCGGCGTGTCGATGAGATGATCGTATTTGGAGAGATTCCACTCCGACGTTTCGAGCTTGTAGAAGTTCGGAACGGTCATCATCACCTGCGCTCCCGCAACCACGTTTATCGGTCCCGCGGCATCATGGGGCGAGACCGGGATGTAGTAGGCCTCGCACAGGGCGGAGATCTTCTTGAGTTCGGTGATGCCGCCGGTCCAGGTCACGTCGGGCATGATGTAGTCGGCGAGCTTGTTCTCCAGCACCGGCACGAAATCCCATTTCGTGTGGCCGCGCTCGCCCCACGAGATGGCGGCGCTGACCTTCTCACGCACCTGCTTGAGCGCGTTGAGGCTTTCGGGCGGACAAGGTTCCTCGAACCAGTCGATCTGGCCAGCCTCCTCGAGGCTGCGACAGAGGCGAATGGCGGTGGGAACGTCGAAGCGGCCATGCGCATCGATGAGGATGTCGACATCGGGGCCTGCCGTTTCGCGGATGAGAGCTGTGAGTTCGGCCGCCTCTCGCTCGTCCTTGCGGGTCATGCTGCCGTCGAGGTAGCCGTCCCGCTGCTCGCGCGACAGTCCATCGGTGGTGCGGCCCTGGTGCGGGAACGGATCGAACTTCAGCCCGGTGTGGCCGGACTCGACGATGTCTCGAATTTCACGGACCACAGCCTCCTTGCTGGTAAACTTCGCCTGGTTGGGATGGGTGTAGAGGGCGATTTCATCGCGCACCGGTCCGCCCAGCAACTCATAGATCGGCTTGCCGAGGACTTTGCCGCGGATGTCCCAAAGCGCTATGTCGATGGCGCTTACGCATTCGACGGCGGCGCCGCGGCTGCCCATATAGGTGAAGCTGCGGAAAACCTTGTGCCAGAGATGCTCGATGCGCGCCGGATCCTCGCCGGTCACGGCGGCACCGATCTGCCGCAGGATCGTGCAGAGCGCGCGGTTGGCGAGCTTAGTGGTGGTGGTGATCTCTCCCCATCCGCTCACGCCCTCGTCGGTCGTCACTTCGACGAACAGGTACTCTCCCCAATAAGAAGCATCGGACTTGATCAGCCATGGCCGAATGCTCGTGATTTTCATCTCACCTGCCTTTGTCCGATGCGGTCGGGATAACGACGTTCCAGACCGGATAGCCTACCCTGCCCGAGCGGCGTTGCGCGCGCGCATGTGTTCGAGGACATGCCGCCCGGAGCCCTCGACATGGCGTGCAATGAGTTCGGCTGCCTCGTCCGCATTTCCAGCTTTGACATGCGCGATGAGCTCTCGGTGCTCGCGAATGATCGCGGCGCGCCGGGCGAGCGTGAAATTGAAGCGCCGGCTCACCGCCCGCAGCACTTCGCGATGCTTCCACCAAAGCTCGGCGGCATGGCGGTTATAGTGCCTCTGGTACATCACGGTGTGGAAGGCGGTATCCAGCTCACTGTGCCTGAACGTGTCGGCGAAGTTGTTCTCTTCGATCAGGCCCTGGATGCGTTCGAGCTCAGCAATGTCCTCGACGGTAGCCATATTCACGAACCATCGCGTCAGAGCCGGCTCGATCAGGACTCCGATCTCGTAGATATCCCGGACAAAATCCTGATCTATAGGCCGCACGCGCGCCCCGCGGTTGGGAACGAAGGTGACAAAGCCCTCGCCCCGCAACAGTTGCAGGGCTTCGCGCACCGGGTTGGTCGAGGTGCCGTGACGCCGGGCGAGATCGGTGACCACCAGCCGTTCGTTGGCGGCGAGCCGACCTTCGATGATGTCTTCCCTGATCAGTTGATAAAGCGAGGCGCCCTCGCTTGAGGCCCCGAGAGCGTCAATCCCCTCGGGTGGTTCCGCTTTGAAATCGCTTGTTTCTGCCAAGGCCCGTTCCCCAATCATACACATTTTGACCGATATCACGCACGGTTCCTATAAACAATGTACGATTTATCGCGTTGACAGACAATCTGTGATCTGAAAACGTACAAAATGCGCGAAGGGATACATTTGAACGAGATATCCCCATGGCCGACGAGCAAAGACCGCTCGCCTCGATGCTGAGCGGCATGGGAGAGAAACCTGGAGGATACCTATGACGAGGATTACACTCGGCAGTGCCGTCCTGCGCGGCACTGTCTCCACTGCCTTAATGGCATCGTTGATGTCCGCACCAGCGCTGGGTGCGGCGCCGGTCGATCTGAGCAAGTGGTCGCCGGAATATGTGCGCTCCATTGCCGGCACACAGGATTTTGATACGGCGGCCGATTGCGGCAAGGTCACCCCGCTCGACTACAAGGGGCGGCTGACTTTCTGGTATCAGGGCGTGTTCGAGGGCGATCCCGACCTCTTGCGCCAGTACTACAAGGACTTCTTCGAGACCTTCCGAAAGACCTATCCGAACATCCAGCTCGAGGAACAAGCCCTCACCTATAACGATCTCCTCGACAAGTTCCGCACGGCGCTCCTTGGCAATGCAGCGCCGATGGCGGTCCGCCTGCAAATCCTGGGTGGCACCGAATTCGCCTCAAAGGGCTATCTGGAGCCGCTCAAGCCGGAGGATGTCGGGTATTCGACCGAGGATTTCTGGCCCGGCGCCATGAAGGCCGTGACCTGGGACGGGGTGACCTACGGCATTCCAACCAACAATGAAACAATGGCTTTCATCTGGAATGCCGACATCTTCAAGCGCGCGGGCCTTGATCCGGACAAGGCTCCGGCGACCTGGGACGATGTCGTCAAGTACTCCAAGCAGATCCACGACAAGCTCGGCATCGCCGGTTACGGCCTGGTGGCGCGCAAGAATGCCGGCAATACGCCGTACCGCTTCATGCCTCAGTTGTGGGCCTATGGCGGCGGCGTCTTCGACGAAGCCACGGCGAACCCGACGTATAAGGAGATCGAGCTCAACAGCCCGCAGAGCAAGGCGGCGCTGCAAGCTTCTTACGACATGTATGTTCGCGATAAGTCGGTTCCAGTTTCGGCACTCACCAATCAGCAGGCCGACAACCAGCCGCTGTTCCTGGCCGGCCAGCTCGGCATGATGATCTCGCACCCGTCCGACTACAATGTCATGCTCGACCTGCAGAAGAAGGCGACCGGCACCGACAAGGACAAGGCCCAGACCGTCATCGACAACATGCGCTACGGCCTGATTCCGACCGGCCCGGACGGCAAGCGCGCCGTCGTGTTCGGCGGCTCGAACATTCACATCCTGAAGCCCGAATATGTCGAAGGCGGCAAGGTGGACGAGCCGGCGGCCAAGGCCATCATCTGCATGTGGACGAGCCCCGAGTGGTCGCTGAAGATGGCCTACGCCGGCTCGAACCCGGGCAACCTTAACGGCTTCAAGACCAAATGGATGAAGGAGCGGCTGGACAGCATCAAGTTCCTCGATGTCACCACCTCGATGCTGCCATACGGCATCCCGTTCCCGGCGCTGCCGCAATCGCCCGAGATCATGAACATCATCGTCCCGGACATGCTGCAGAATGCCCTGACCGGTGCGATGACCGTCGACCAGGCAGCGGACGACGCGGCCAAGAAGGTGAAAGACCTGATGGGCGGCGGCCTCTAGCCGAAGCCTGACCCGATCTTGCCGGCTGCGCCGAGCGCGCGGCCGGTTCGCTCCGAAAAACAAGGGCACGCCAAAGTGACGATCGTGGCCGGAAAGACCGGGGCTCGGCGAAGATTGCGACCCCTGCCGGGCAAGATTTGGGAGCATCGCGCTGACTACGCGTACGTGCTTCCTGCGATTGCCGTGATGCTGATCGTCATCGCTTATCCGATCTACTACACGATCGAGCTGTCGTTCTTCAACACGCCACCTGGCCTGCAGCTCCGCGACAAGATCTTCGTCGGCTTCGGCAACTACACCGCCATCCTCACCAGTCCGGTGTTCTGGAAGGTCACCTCCAACACCCTTATCTGGACACTGGCATCCACCTTCATCTCCTTTGTCCTGGGATTTGCCTGCGCGCTGGCGCTCCATCGCGAGTTTGTCGGCCGGGGCGTGCTGCGCGCCATCCTGATCATTCCCTGGGTCATCAGCGCGGTCGCCGCATCCTATATCTGGAAGTGGATCTACCATTCGGACTTTGGAATCATCGGCGCGGTACTGGTCGGCCTCGGATTGGCCGATCGGCCGCCGAATTTCATCGACAGCGTCAGCACGGTGCTGCCCTCCCTGATCGTCGTCAATATCTGGCGGGAGTTTCCGTTCGCCATGATCATGATGATGGCCGGTCTTCAGACAGTCCCCGAGCAGTTGTTGCGCGCCGCAAAAGTCGACGGCGCCAATGCATGGCAGCGCTTCTGGCACGTCACCTTCCCGCATTTGAGAAACGTCTCCACGGTGACGATCCTGCTGCTGGCGGTGGCCAACTTCAATTCCTTCATCATCCCCTGGATCATGACCGGCGGCGGGCCGTCCAACGCATCGCACATCTGGATCACCCACATCTATGAGCTCGCCTTCGGCCGGCAGCGCTGGGGGGTGGCATCGGCCTATTCGGTGCTTCTTTTCCTCATCCTGATGACGCTCGGCTACTTCTACGTCCGCGCGCTAAGCGGAAACGAACGCAAGGATGCAGGCGCATGAGCACGATCGCCGAGACAGCCCGCCTGGGTCAGGCCCGTCGACGTGCGAGCATCGACGGATGGCGATGGGGCGGGCGTATCTTCCTCATATTCATGCTGCTCTACACCGCATTGCCGATGATCTGGATGCTGCTCACCTCGATCAAGTCCGGCTTCGCCGCGATGCAGTTCCCGCCGCAATGGTGGCCTGACCAACCAACCCTTGCCAGCTACCAGAAGCTGCTCGATCCGCAGAACAGCGTCGGCCAGGACTTCCTCCGCTTCTTCTGGAACAGCCTTTTCGTCTCCACAGCCACGACCATCCTTTCGGTGATCGTGGCGGTTCCCGCGGCCTACGCGTTTTCTCGCTTCACGTTTCCCGGCCGGAACTTCCTGTTCTTCGCCGTATTGCTGCGCAACATGTTCCCGGCGGTGATCTTTCTCGTGCCGCTCTTCATCCTGATGCGCGCCATCGGGCTGGTGAACACGCATGGGTCGCTCATTCTCACCTACCTCACCTTCGGCCTGCCGCTGGCAATCTGGCTCCTCAAGGGCTTCTACGACAACATCCCGGTGCAGCTCGAGCAGGCGGCGCGCATCGACGGGGCGACGCGGTTCCAGGCCTTTGTCCTGATCGTGATGCCGCTCTCGGCGCCAGGCATCATCGCCACGGCGATCTATTCCTTCATCGGCGCATGGAACGAATACATCTACGCGTACACCTTCCTCTCCAAGAACGAGCAGCTGACATTGCCGGTCGGTATCCAGCGCTTCTTCTCGGAAAACACGACCGACTTCCCGGGTCTGATGGCTGCCAGCTTCATGATGAGCGTGCCCGTCGTGGTCCTCTTCCTCGTCCTGCAACGATACTTCGTACGCGCCCTTACCGAAGGCGCGGTCAAGCACTAGGGAGTTGCCGATGGCCCACGTGGTCCTCAAAGATCTCGTCAAGACCTATGGCGGCTTCAAAGCCGTCAACGAGGTTTCGCTGACGGTCGATGACGGCGAGTTCGTTGCGCTCGTCGGCCCTTCAGGCTGCGGCAAGACAACAACACTCAACCTCATCGCTGGGCTGATCCCGATCACATCGGGCGACATCCTCATCGGCGACCGGGTGGTCAACGACCTCGACCCCAAGGACCGGGACATCGCTATGGTGTTCCAGAACTACGCGCTCTATCCGCAAAAGTCGGTCTATATGAACCTCGCCTTCCCGCTGCAGATGCGCAAGCTGCCCAAGGACGAGATCGACAGGAAGGTCAGGGAAGCGGCGCGGGTGCTCGACATGACGCAACTGCTCGAGCGCAAGCCGCGCGAACTTTCGGGCGGGCAACAGCAGCGCGTGGCGCTCGGCCGCGCGCTGGTTCGAGATCCGGCGGTATTCCTGATGGACGAACCGCTCTCCAACCTCGACGCAAAGCTGCGCGTGCAGATGCGGTCCGAAATCAAGCGCTTCCATCAGGACCTCGAGGCGACGATCGTCTACGTCACGCACGACCAGCTGGAGGCCGTCACCATGGCAGACAGGATGGCCGTGATGAACGGCGGCTATCTGCAGCAATACGATTCGCCGGCACAAGTTTTCGCCCATCCCGCCAACATGTTCGTCGCGAGCTTCGTGGGCAGCCCGGCCATGAGCCTCATTCCGCTGGAGGCATCGACGGCCAACGGCGCCACCGCTCTGACGAGCGCTGAAGGCTGGAGCCTTGCACTGTCGGAACTCAACGCGCGCAAGGTCCAGGGAGCGACCACCAGGAAGGTCGTGCTCGGTGCGCGACATTCGACGATCAAGCTGCACAAGAGCGCCGTTCCCGGCGCCATTCCGGCCAAAGCCTACACGGTGGAGCCGACCGGAGACATCACCTTCGTGCAAGCGTTCCTCTCCGGCGCGATCATCAATATCAGCGTGTCCCCCACCATCGCCGTCGCACCCGACGAGCAGATCTGGCTCGAGTTCGACCAGGAGCGCATCCACCTGTTCGACGGCGAAACGGAGATGGCCCTCGAGGCCAACTGAGACAGGGCGGATGCGTGTGGAACGAGTGTGAATGACCACGAAGCTGAAGATCACGGCGATCAAGCCCTATCCGGTGTGGGTGGGAACCCGCAACCAGATGCTGGTCAAGATCGAGACCGATCAGGGCATCTTCGGCTGGGGCGAGAGCGGCTTGAGCGGTCGCGAGAAAGCCGTGGCCGGCGCGATCGAGCACTATCGCGAGTTCCTCATCGGCCGTGACCCGATGCAGATCGGCCGGATCTGGCAAGAGATCTATCGCAGCCAGTACTTCGAAGGCGGGCGCGTCCTGCAGGCGGCCATCTCGGCCATCGACATCGCCCTGCACGACATCAAGGGCAAGTCGCTGGGGGTGCCGGTTTATGAGCTGCTCGGCGGCAAGCAGCGCGACCGCATCCCGACCTTCGCCTCGACCGGAGACGAGGCCGAGGGCGAAGCCGCCATCGAACGAGCCGGGGAACTGCGCGCGCAGGGGTGGCAGGCGATACGCTTCTTTCCCGTCGGGCAAAGCAGCAGGGACATCTTCGAGCCGCGCGAGTCGATCGGCGCCACCGCAAGCATGCTGAACAGGGCGCGCGAGGCGCTGGGCAACGACCTCGTGCTCGGCATCGACTACCATCATCGGCTGTCGGTGGCCGAGGCGGCAAGCTTCTGCAACAAGCTCGGCCGCGGCGTGCTTGATTTCCTGGAGGAGCCGATACGGGACGAGACGCCGGAGGCCTACGAATCCCTGCGCACGATGACCGACATCCCATTCGCCATCGGCGAGGAATTCGCCAGCAAGTGGCAATTCCTGCCCTACATCGAGCGCGGCATCCATCAGTTCAATCGGCTCGATGTCTGCAATGTCGGCGGGCTCACCGAAGCGATGAAGGTCGCGGGCTGGAGCGAGGCGCACTATGTGGACCTGATGCCGCACAATCCCCTTGGTCCGGTGTGCACCGCCGCGACCATACATCTCGCCGCCGCAGTGCCGAATTTCGCCTGGCTCGAGACCAGGGCGCCGGAAAGAAAGCTGGGCTTCGACAGTTCCGAGTTCTTCCCGGTGCAACCACAGCTCGACGGCCCCGACTATCCGGTCAGCGATCTGCCGGGGCTCGGCGTCGAGATCAACGAGGCGGCGATCCAGGCGCAGAGTTTCCGTTTCTGGGAAGCACCCCACCTCAAGCGCCGCGATGGTTCTGTCACGAACTGGTAGCGCAACGTCAACCGGAGTCCACCATGACGCATAGCCCCGACATCACCCGGCCGTCCAAGGACCTGATCGACGCGCTGAGGGAGATCGGTGCCGCGACCGTTGCCGGCACGCTTGGTCACATGGGCTTCCGCAATCCGCATATGGTCGGTCCGGTGGCGCAGAACCACGGCAAGTCGATCGTCGGCCCGGCGCTGACGCTGCAGTTCCTGCCGCAGCGGCCCGACCTCTTCAACGAGGGAGAATATGCCGATCCGGAGACGCAATTGCACCGGCACGTGCTCTACCACGCTCAGGAGGGCGATGTGGTCGTGGTCGACGCGCGCGGTGACATGAGTTCGGGTGTCTTCGGCGATATGATGTCGACCTATTTCAAGGGCAGAGGCGGCGCTGGCATCGTCATCGACGGGTGCATGCGCGATCGGCCCAATGTCGAGAAGCTCGATCTGCCCCTATGGCTGCGCGGCTGGACGCCCAATTACCATGTGCAGACCAGCATCTATCCCAATGCCGTCAACGTTCCGATTGCATGCGGCAATGTCACGGTGATCCCCGGCGACATCATCGTTGCCGACGATGACGGGGTGGTGGTGGTTCCCGTCGCAATGGCCGCGAAGGTGATCGAAGAGGCGCAGAAGCATCACGATTGGGAGGAATTCTCGCGCGAAAAGCTCATGCAGGGCGGGTCGTTGCAACGCTATTATCCGCTGCATGAGGATGCCCGCGGAGAGTACGAGGAGTGGCGAAAAGCCAGATCCTGAAGACGTTCTTGCCACCCCTTAGTGTCAAATCGGAAAATTATGGCGGACCAAAAACGGTAGCGAAGGCGATGTCCTTGAACCGTCGGAGCGGTTCGCCGGAACGCTCCACTTTCATGCGCAGGATCGCGCCTTCCCAGGAGGCAAGAAGAAACTCCGCCAGATCCCGTGGAGCGAACGTGCTGTCGATTTCCCCGGCAGCCTGGGCCTCCGCGATGCAGTCGCTAAAGGGCTGAAGCCACTCCCGGTACATCGCGACGAGATGTTGGCGCAGCGGCTCGCTCTCCTGGACCACCTCCAGGCTGAAGTCGCCGATCAGACAGCCCCGCACATAGCCATCGGCAGCGAGCCGATCCGAGATGATGTCCAGGTACCGCAGCAGTCGTTGCCGGGGCGCAAGACCAGCGCGGCAAAGGGGGCGTATTCCAGGTCGCGGTGGCCGGTCAGGTCGTGACATCGAGGCGCAAGGGATACTTTCCCGACAACGCTGATGTCGTGCGCGCGGTAAGGGAAGCTCTGCAACGGCGTCGCGAAAACGATCAGGGTGGGATGCCTGTCTAGCTCGGCATTTGGCCCAGACTGACCACGACCTTGCCGTACGGCCCGCGCCGCTGGTGCTCGAAAGCCTCGTGGACCGCCTCGAAGGGATAGACGGCATCGATCACCGGTCTGACGCCCAGCGCCTCGATTGCCACATTCATGCGCTCGAACTGCCGTCGCGAGCCCGTGGCGATGCCCTGCAGCGTAATGCGGTTGCGCGTCAGCACCGGTGTCGGCACGGACAGCTCGGTACCCGCCAGTTGGCCGATGAGGGATACAAGTCCGCCGGCTGCCACTGTCTCGATCGATTGCCGCAGATTGGCGCCGCCGATCAGCTCCAGTACATGGTCGACCCCGCGCCCGCCCGTAAGCGTCCGCACTTGTGCGGTCCAGTCGGGGTTGGCGCCGGCGTCGACGCAGAGCCTTGCCCCTAGCATCCGGGCGCGTTCGAGCTTGTCGGCGTGGCGCGACATCAGGATAGGGACTTGCCCGAAGGCCAGCGCGAATTGCAGTGCAAATAGCGCCACGCCGCCGGTTCCTTCGATAAGTACGGTCGTGCCCGGCCGCGACCGTCTGGACTCGACCAACGCCGACCAGGCGGTGAGCGCCGCGATTGGCAAAGTCGCTGCTTCCTCGTCGCCAAGCGAAGCCGGCGCCGGCACGGCGGCGTCCTCGCCGAACACGACGTGGCGCGCCAGCACGCCCGGCAGCGACAACCCCAGCGTCTGTCTGTGCAACACCGGCGGCCCATCGCCGTCGGCCCAGTCGGCAATCACCTGCCCTAACACGCGGTCGCCGACGCGGAAACGCGTCACTTCAGACCCGATGGCGACCACCTCGCCCACCGCGTCCGACGCCGGCACGAAGGGCAGCGACATCGCCGGCAACTTGCCATCGATCAACAGCAGGTCCTTGAAGTTGAGCGCCACCGCGCGCACCGCGACCAACAGCGCGCGCCGGCCGACCGACGGCAACGGCACCGCCCCGCGTACCAGCTTGTCGAGCCCAAACCCGGTCATGCGCCAGGCTTCAGTCATGTCATCCATTGCGCATCTCCAACCCTGTCGGCCTGTATTACCATCGCGCATTCAGCTACAATGGTGCGAATTTGTCGGAAGATCGTTGCGATTGGATATACAATGAGCCTCATAGCTGGCAGCCTTGGGGGCGCCCTCGCCTTCGTCGAAGCCGTCGATGCGGGCACCTTTACCGCAGCGGCGGCGCGGCTACGCCTGACCAAATCGGCCGTCGGTCGCAAGGTGCTGCAGCTCGAGCAGCGGCTGGGCGTGCGCCTGCTCAACCGGACAACCCGCCGCTTGAGCCTGACGGCCGACGGCGAGATCTACTACGAGGCCTGCCGGCGCGCGCTTGCGGGGCTCAGCGAGGCACAGGACGTCATCGCCGCCGGGCGACAGGCGCCGGCGGGCGTGGTGCGGCTAGCTCTGCCGCTGGCCTTTGGCCGCCGCTGGGTGGCGCCGGTGCTGTTCGGGCTGGCCAAGGACCATCCGGCGCTCCGGCTCGAGATCGGCTTCGATGACCACCGCGCCGACCTTGTCGACGACGGCATCGACCTCGCCGTGCGCCTCGGCCCTCTCGCGGACAATGCCTCACGGACCGCCCGACGGCTGGGCACGCAGCGTTCGCTGTTGTGCGCCAGCCCCGCCTACCTGGCCACGGCCGGGACACCCGCCGATATCCAAGGGCTGGCCCAGCATGCGCTGCTGGTCTACGGCCGGCGCGACTTCATCAACCCATGGCCACTGCCCGATGGCAACGGAACCATGCTCTACCAGCCGCAAGCCAGGCTGATGATCGGCGACGGCGATGCGCTGTTGCAGGCGGCGGTCGCCGGCTGCGGCATTGCCTTCCTGCCCGACTGGCTCGCCGGCAACAGCTTGCGTCGCGGCGAGCTGGTGCCAGTGCTGATGAGCTCGGCCGTGGACACTGCCCCCATCCACCTGCTGTGGAGCGCCGGCCGCGTCGTACCGCCGCGCATGCGCGTGATCATCGATGCATTGGTCGCCCACGCCGCCTTGCTGCACGAGCGGTCATGAGCTGCCGCTACGCAGGTTCCCTGCGCTTGTGAAGGAACTTAGGCCCGAACGACGCCCAGGTTCGGATCAGATTTCCAGATCGTCGATGATGCGGGAGAGCGTCGAGCGGCCAAGCGCACTCATGGCGGGGTTGGTGCTCCGATAGTACCAGACCAGGCCCATCGCCTGCTGGAAGGCCCATGCCGCTCCGCGCTGCCACTCGAGCTGGCTTGATCCAAGATGGGCACGCACGGTTTCGCGCCGACTGCGATCAAAAAGATGCCATGCGGCGACAAGATCCAAGGCCGGGTCGGCCGGTCCGAAGCTGCCGCAGTCGAGCACACCAACAAGGCGGTCCCCACGCACCAGCAGGTTGGCCGGAATAAGATCGCGATGGCCCAGAACGTCGGGACCGGACGGCGGCAGTTCACGCAGCCGAGCCCAGATGCGACGGAGCCGAGACACGTCCAGGAGACCCTCGCTGTTGTTGAAACAGATCGACATCCACTCGTCGTGGTCCGGAAGACTGCCGCCCCTCCCTTGCCCATCAAAACGACGTCCATCCGTGGTCGCTGCCCGCAGCGCCGCAATCAGCCTGGCAATGTCGCGTGCGAAGGTCGCGCAAGCAGCAAGCCCATCGTGCGTGGCAACGTCACCTTCTATCCAACTCTGCATTGCCCAAGGCAGCGGATAGAGCGGGCCCGGTTGACCAAGCCCGAGCGGTCGAGGACAGGCAACCGAAGAATGCGCGGCAAACTCGGTCATGGCCGCGGCTTCGTTGCGCAGCATATTGGCGCACTCGACAGGCGCCATCGCACGCAGCGGGAATCTTGCCGCTACACTCGATCCGATCCTGAAGATTGCATTGACCGTACCGATCGCGCCAAGCTGCTCGATCTTCTCGTGGCGGTGCTCCGGGAACTGGTCGAAGACCATCGCGCGAACGATATCCGCATCGATATGGATCTGGTCCGAGTGCATCATGGTGCTGGCGTCTCCCTGCCAATTCTTCGCCGAATGGCGGGACAAGCGTCGATGGCATGTCCGCATCCGCCACGTCACACAGCGCCAGATGTCCCGGCAGATGACACCAGCAGAAACGTCAATTTTGCGAAGCCTAAACAGCCAGACCCGGCCGCGTCTGCAACTCCTCGGTCCGGGATAGATACAGGTCGCGCAGATCGCGCTGCCTGAGCATGAGGTCCAGGATGCCATCCCTCGATTGCCGGATATGACGGCGGGATTCGCGGCAGGCCGTGTCGGCGTCCCCGGCAGCGATCGCTTCAACGATCATGTGATGGTCGTCACGCGCCGCCTTCCAGTCGTTCAACTGGGTCAACTCCATCCAGACATAGACCTGGCACTTGTCCAAAAGTCCGTTCAGCATTTCCGCGAGCATGGCGTTGGCGCTAAATCGCGCGATTGCGCGATGGATTTCCATGCCGGTCTGCATCTCTTCCAGCCGGGCGCGAGGAGCCGAATCGGTTTGCGCCAGGCGCTCGCAGTCCGCGACCAAGCCGCGCAGCAGCTCCACTTCATCGAGGGTGATGCGGGCGATCGCCAAGGTCGTCGCATAGGCGTCCAGCTCAGCCCGGATGTCGAACACATTCCGAAGCATCGTCTCGTCAAATTGAACCACCGCAAATCCGGTGCGGGGACGTTCGACCACAAGCCCGTCACGCTCCAATCGATTGAGCGCCTCGCGCACCGGCGTCCGGCTGACCTGAAGCTGTTCGACGAGCTCGAGTTCCGTAATTCGCCTACCCGGTGACAGCTGCCCGGTCACGATCATCGCCTTGATCGATTCATAGGTCGACTGACGCAAATGGCCGCGGGCAACGTCGTTCATCGGGGCTCCTAACACCGGCTGGCGTCAACGCGGCAAATAGGTACCGGTTGACTCGCGCATTCGCAAGCGCATATTGTATACAACAAAGTATGCAAAAAGCGTAGTCAATTGCTGCCCTACCCGAAAGGGGAATTGGGCAGGCTGGGGGAACGTCATTGATGCAAGCAGACATGGTGGTCACGAACGCAAGAATTCTGACCATGGACCCGACCCGGCGACGGCTTCTGCGATGGCAATCGCCAACGGACGAATCCTCGCTGTTGGCGACGCAACCGAAGTGCTGCCGCTTGCCGGCAATTCGACGCGGATAATCGACGCTGCCGGCCGAAGCGTGCTGCCGGGCTTCATCGAAGCGCACATGCATGTGTTTGGCGGCGGCGCCATCCTCAATGACCTGTTGCTGACGGGCACGAAGGGTGAAGCCGCGATCCGCGACAAAGTGCGGGCTCACGCGGCGGCAAATCCGGAGGCGAAGGTCCTTTTCTGCCAAGGTGCCGATTACGACATGCTCGACGGCAGGCCGATCGACCGGCATTTCCTCGACAGCATTCTCGATGACCGGCCGCTGGCCTTCGTGGCCTTCGACCATCACACGATGTGGGCGAATACCATACTGCTCAAGGAAGTCGGGCTTCTCCATGGAAAGGCACTGGGGCCCGGCAACGAGGTGGTCATGGGCGGGGACGCCCTCGCCACCGGCGAACTGCGCGAAGTCGAGGCCTTCGGACCGGTCAATGTCTATGCCGGCACCTTTCGTTCGTCGCTGGGGCTTTCCACGGGAGGCGAGCCGCCCGAACCGCCAACGCCAGAGGAAAGGGCGCTGGACCGGGCATCCATAAAAGCCGCCCTGGCCTGGTGCGCCAGGCACGGGATCACGTCGATCCACAACATGGACGGAAATCTTTACACGCTGGAACTGCTCACCGAGATCCAGGAACAGGGCGCCCTGCTCTGCCGCGTCAAGGTTCCCTTCCATTTCAAGAACTTCATGACGGTGGCCATGCTGGAAAAGGCGTCCCGCATGAATGACGACTATCGCGGAGACTGGCTGAATTCCGGTCTCGTGAAGGCGTTTTATGACGGCGTGATCGAAGGCTACACCGCTTATCTCGTCGACGGCTATGCTGACAGGCCCGACTTCACCGGGGAACCGCTCTTCACCCAGGCCCAATTCACGGAAATGGCGATCGAGGCGGACCGGCGCGGTTTGCAGATCGCCGTGCACGCGATCGGCGACGGCGCGGTGCGCTCGGTCCTGAACGGCTATGAAGCCGCCGTGAAGGCCAATGGCCCGCGGGACGCGCGCCACCGGGTCGAGCACATCGAGGTCATCCAGCCCACCGACATTCCGCGCTTTGCTGCCCTTGGCGCGATCGCATCCATGCAGCCGGCGCATCCCCCAGGCGTGATGGATTTCCCGCTTGAACCGGCCAAGACCCGCATCGGGCCCTATCGCTGGCCGCTTGCCTATGCCTGGCGGACCTTAAAGCAGGCGGGAGCCCATGTTGTCTTCGCGTCGGATTGGCCGGTGGCGCGAATTGATGTCCTGGCTGGCATCCACGCGGCCGTCAACCGCAAGCCCTGGGCGCCGCATCTGCCAGACCAGAGCTACACCGTCCACGAGGCGATTGCGGCCTACACGATCGAAGGCGCCTATGCCGAACACGCGGAGGACCGGAAGGGACAACTCAAACCCGGTCATTTCGCCGATTTTGTCCTCCTATCCGGCGATATCGAGGCCGTTTCACCCGAGGAGATCAACACCCTCTCACCCGCACTCACCGTCTGCGGCGGTCGCGTGACCTTCGAGGCCTGATATGCTGGCATTGTCCCAACCCATCCAGCCGCAAACCGCCGATCGTCGCCTGGCGGTCCAGGCGATCGGCCTGCATAAGAGTTATGGGACCGGCGCTTCGGCCTTTCTGGCGCTTGACGATGTGTCGATCGACATTGCCGAAAACGAGTTCTTTACGTTGCTGGGTCCGTCCGGCTGCGGAAAAACGACCCTTCTGAGGCTGATCGCCGGGTTCAACTTTCCGACCAATGGACAAATCCTGCTCCGCGGCAAGGACATTGCGGCGCTTCCGCCGTTTCGGCGGCCCATCAACACGGTTTTCCAGAACTACGCACTCTTTCCCCACATGTCTGTCGCCGAGAACATCGGTTTCGGACTGAAAATGCTGGGCTGGACGAAGTCCCGGAGCGTGGATCGCGTGGCCGCGATGCTGAAACTCGTGCGGATGGAAACGCTTGCCGACCGGCGGACCAGTGAAATCTCCGGCGGGCAACAGCAGCGTGTCGCCCTGGCCCGCGCTCTGGCTCCGCAACCGGAAGTGCTTTTGCTCGATGAACCGTTGTCGGCCCTCGACTACAAGCTGAGAAAGGAAATGCAGGTCGAACTGAAGCGGCTCCAAACCGAAACCGGCATCACTTTTATCTTCGTGACGCACGATCAGGAGGAGGCCCTGGCAATGTCCGATCGCATTGCCGTCATGAACCGTGGACGGGTGCTCCAGGTTGGCCGTCCACGGGAAATCTACAACGCTCCGGTGGACAGGTTCGTCGCCGACTTCATCGGCGAATCGAACATTCTGAGCGGCCGGCTTGTCGGGCAGGCGGCTGCGGATGCTCACCAGGTCAGAATTGCTGGCGCTGTCGCTACCGCCTACGGCAAAGCCGGAACTTCCGGCGACGGGACGGTTCAGGTCCTGATCCGCCCGGAACATGTCGACGTCCTCGACTCCCCGTCATCGGACTGCATTCCTGCAGTCGTCGAGGACGAGGTTTTCGTTGGGACGGACACCCGCCTTCAATTGCGCCTGAACGACGGTTCGACTTTCACGGCCCGCCTGACCAACAGCCCGGAACAAGAGAAAATCAGGACGTCCGGCACACAGGTATGGCTGCGAATCCATAGCCATAGCGCCCGGCTGCTCGGAGGCGACCATGTCCAGCATCGCTGAGATGGCGGCCACACGCCGAACCGCCGAAGGCCGGCGCCGCTGGTTGCTCAAGGCGCCGGCGCTAGCGACCATCGTGATCGCCTCTGTCGGGCCGCTTGCAGTGATGCTTGTCTATTCGGTGATGGCAAAGGGTGCCTTCGGCGGGGTCGCGCTCGGTCACTTCAGCCTCGACGGCTGGACGAATGTCTTTGTGGAGCGGGATCCCTTTGACGACACGCTCGTACTGGCCGACGCCAATCTCATCATCTTCTGGCGTTCCATCAAACTGGCACTGGTAGCGACGCTGGCCACGCTGCTCATCGGCTTCCCGACCGCCTATTACATCGCCACCCGGCCCGAGCAGGTCCGGTCCCAATGGATGCTGCTGATCACGATCCCCTTTTGGACCAATCTTCTGATCCGCACCTTCGCGATCATGGGCCTCCTGTCCAATCAGGGGCCGGTCAACAACATCCTCATCTGGGCCGGGTTGATCGACAAGCCCATGCAGATGCTTTTCACGGACGGGGCGGTTCTCCTGGGGCTCGTCTACGTCTACCTGCCGCTCATGGTGCTGCCGATCTATGCGAGCCTCGAGCGGATGGATTTCAACCTTGTTGAGGCAGGGTACGATCTTTATGCGACGCGCTCAAAGGTGCTTTGGCATATCGTCATCCCCTCCTGCAAGCCGGGCCTGATCGCCGGATCGATCCTCGTCTTCATCCCCGCAATCGGCGCCTATGTGACGCCGCGCGTCCTGGGCGGGGGAAAGAACATGATGATGGGCAACCTGATCGAACTGCAGTTCGGTCAGGGTCGAAACTGGCCCCTCGGGGCAGCACTGTCCATCTGCCTCCTGGTGATCGTGACAGTGGCGCTCATCATCTACATCCGCGGAAGTTCGGGTAAGGAGAATGCGCATGGCGGCTAGTCAGCACGCATTCGATTTGAAGGCGCAGCCAGGCTTCAGCATCATTGCGCGATTGGCGATCGTCGCTCTCTATTTGCCGATCCTCATCCTCGTCGTGTTCGCCTTCAACGCGACCTCCTCGCTCGGCGTCTGGGGCGGCTTCTCGTTCGATTGGTTCGTCAAGGCCTGGCACAACGACCTGATCATTAACGCAGCCCTCTTCTCTTTGTTTCTTGCCACCGTGGCCGGCGTCCTGGCGACCGTCATGGCCACGATGGCTGCCATTGCCATGACCCGAACCGACGCCTATCGCGGGCAGTTGGTCTCCTACGCCCTGATCAACCAGCCTCTGATCGTTCCTGAAATCGTAACGGCCATCTCGCTTCTGATCGTGTTCGCCGCAGTCAAGTCGGCAACCGGCTACTCGGGCACCGGCTATCTGGTCCTGGCGCACACGGCCTTCTGCATCCCGTTTGCGTATCTGCCGATCCGCGCTCGGCTGGAAGGCATGGATCTGACCCTCGAAACCGCGGCAGCCGATCTCTATGCGGATCCGTGGAAGGCGTTCCTGCATGTGACGCTTCCGAGGCTGGCGCCCGGCATCGTAGCGGGTTTCATGCTGGCCTTCGTCATTTCGCTCGATGATGTCGTCATCACCGATCTGGTGAAGTCCGGCGGACAGGAAACCCTGCCGACCTACATGCTGGGTCAGATCCGTCGAGACATGACCCCCGAAGTCAATGCTGCCGCCACCATGCTTCTGGTGCCCTCGATCCTTCTGGTGACGGCCGTGCATCTGATCAACCGCAAAAAATAAGCAACCTTACAGAGGAGTGACAAGCATGCGATCCATATTGACGGCGCTGACATCGGCGATGCTGCTCGCGGCAGCAAGTTCAGCGGCCCTCGCGGAGGAAGAATTGAGCCTCTACAACTGGGGCAACTACACCAGCCCGGAACTCCTGGAAAAATTCAAGAAGGAAACCGGCATCAAGGTCACGGTGACGGACTACGACTCCAACGATACCGCGCTGTCCAAGGTCAGGGCGGGCGGCTCGGGTTTCGACATGGTGGTTCCGTCGGCCAATTTCGTGCCGATCTGGATCAAAGAGGGGCTCCTCCTTGAATCGCGGCCCGACCAGATGCCGAATTTCAAGAATGTCGACGAACGCTGGGTGAATGTCAGCTGGGATCCGGGCCGTCATTACTCTGTGCCGTGGCAGTGGGGTATGACTGGGCCGGTCGTTGCCACTTCCGTCTACAAGGGTGACATCAACACCAGCGCAATCTGGCTCGATCCGCCGCAGGAACTGAAGGGCAAGATCAATGTCGTGCCCGAGAAGAACGATGTTCTCTATGCCGCCATCCGGTACGTGGGCGGCACTTGGTGCACCGGAGACAAGGCGCTGCTGAAGAAGGTTCGAGACAAGCTGCTTGAAGCCAAGAAGTCCTGGGTCTCGATGGATTACGGCATCGAAAAGATGGACAGCCGCGATACGCTGGCCCAGCTCTACTACAATGGCGCCGCATTCCGGGCGCGGCAGGTCAATGCCGACATAAAGCTCGGCTTCCCCAAGGAAGGCTATTCGCTGTTCATGGACAGCGTAGCAATTCTCGCCGACGCGCCGCATCCGGACAATGCCAAGAAGTTCCTGAACTTCATCATGGCGCCTGAAAACGCGGCCCTGATTTCGAACTTCGCGACCTATGCCAACGGCATCAAGGGCTCGACCCAATTCATGCGCGACGACATCAAGGCCGCGCCCGAGTTGAACATTCCGGCGGAGTACATTGCCGCCGGCGGCTGGCAGGAAGTCTGCCCCGCCGAGGTCGACGAACTCTATACCCGTATCTGGACCGACCTGATGAAGTGATGTTGCGTGCTCCGGCGGAGACCCATTCTCCGCCGGAGCCCCCGAATCTCAATTATCCGGGGACCCCTGGCAGGCACACGTGACTTCCAGCCAATGAGCGATCGCCTGCGCCGCTTGGGCTAATCGAAACCCCAACCCCATTGGTCGCGAGGGCCGCCGACATGACGGATCTGGTTGCTATCTGGCGGCGACATCGTGCCACCAGGCTGCCCACGTCATAACTACCAACTCGCGATCGATGCGCCAGCCTGACAGCGCTATTCCGGCAGCCCCGCCTTTCGCAAACCTTCTGCAAGCAGAGCCATATCGGCCGGACGGCTAGTTGAAACGACGTCGGCGAGATTGGAAATTCGTTGGCCGGGATCGAGGGCGAGCATTCGGCTCACCACTTTTTGCGCATCCTCGGTTCGGCCCGCGTGAGCATAGCTTGCAGCGGCAAAGCGCAACGACCCCAAAAAGTCGGGCTTTTCCCGCAACGACCTTTCAGCCCAAGATGATGCCTCCTCAAATCGACCAGCGAAGAGATGAGCCACCGCAACCGCATTCTGCATGTCGAACATGAGCGGGTCGACTGGGCTCATGCGTATCGCGGTCGCCAGGTGCCGGAGCGAAGTTTCCGTATCGCCGAGGTCGGCCCTGACCCAGCCGCTGAATAGCCACGCGGTAGCCAGGTTCGGATTGAGCGCAAGCGCGCGATCAATGAACGCTGCCCCGCTATTATTGTCGCCCACGACGTAGGCGAGCGCGGTCCCGCCGCGGGAAAGAGCGATCGCGTCATCCCTGCCCAAATCCACGGCCTTCAGAGCCAGGCGCTCGGTTTCGGCGGTTTCCTGCTTGCGATCCGTCATCCAGCCGTTGGCCTTGCGCATGACGGCACACCAGGCGGCCATGCCGTATGCCGAGGCAAATTCAGGGTCGAGTTCGATGGCTTTGTAAAACAACTGAAGGGCGTCTGCGGTGGATTCCCTGGTCAACTGGTGGAGGCTTGCTATCCCGCGCAGATAGTAGTCGTAAGCGTCAAGGTGCTCGGTCGGCTTGCGCTTGGCCCGCTCGATCTCTGCCTGTTCCAGCTTCGGAGCGATCGCTCCAACGACACTGCGGGTGACTTCCTCCTGCAGGTCAAAAACGTCCTCCAGCCCGCCGTCGAAACGGTCGGCCCATAGATGTGCTCCCGTTGTCGCGTCGATAAGCTGCCCGGTGATGCGAATCCTGCTCGCCGCCTTGCGCACGCTCCCTTCAAGCACGTAGCGCACACCAAGCTCGCGTCCGACCTGCTTGATGTCCACTGCCCGCCCCTTGTAGGTAAAGCTCGAGTTGCGCGCGATGACGAACAGCCAGCGCGTCCGGGACAGCGCGGTGATGATCTCCTCAACCATGCCGTCAGCGAAGTAGCCCTGCTCGGGGTCGCCACTCATGTTGTCGAATGGCAAGACCGCGATGGACGGTTTTTCGGGAAGCGTCAGCGTGTCCCGTGTCGAGAATGCCGAAGTGGGTTTTGCTCGACTGACCCGATAGGCGCGCACCGCCTCCACGATGTTGTGGACCTGATGGCTGCCGAGGTCGGTGTAGGCATAGTCCAGTTTGCCTTTGACCTGCTCGTAGACGTTGCTCGCGACGCAGACGCCGCCAGGTTCTGCAAGCTTCTCGAGCCGCGCGGCGATGTTCACGCCATCACCGTAGATCGTATCGTCCTGTGCAATCACGTCGCCCAAATTCACTCCCATGCGGAAAGTCATGCGCTTGTCTTCGGGCAAACTTGCATTGAGAGCGGCCAAACCCTCCTGGGCTTCGACCGCACACTGCACCGCGTGGACTGCGCTGGCGAATCCGACAAGAAGGCTGTCGCCAGCGGAACCGACGATGCGTCCGTGCGATGCTGTGATCTTGGGCTCGATCACTTCAGCGCGAAGCCTCTTCAGCTGTGCAAGCCTGCCAACCTCGTCGGCTCCCATGAGGCGGCTGTAGCCGACGACGTCGGCAGCAAGAATTGCGGTGAGGCGTCGCTCCATGCCTGTGTCCTGCCTGCCCATAGGTCGAAGCTTCGGCACGGCGAGCGTATGCTAGTCCTACCGCGAATGCGAGCGTGCAGTGCCGACGCCAGCAGCGATCAACTCACCACGTCCTTTTGGCTTCCTCACATGGCGTGGTTTGTGGTCCGATCGCGGATGCTGCCGAAGGGCGACTTGGGGTCGGCTCACGACATCAGACCTTGGAGGTTGAACGTTCCGCTATCGTTTATTCTTGCACAAAAGCGGATTTATGGAGCACTCCAGACTACGCTGACCCCTACTCCCACTCGATTATTTACTTGGCGTATAACCCATTGAAATTACTGCCCAATATTTCCTGGTCTGCTACAATTCCGGCATGAAGGCCGTAAAAAAATTACGCTATTAATTTCAAAGACAAAAAATGCCGCAAAAATTTTTTGAGGTTTCGGCAACTATCGGCAGCAGTCGGCCAATTTTACGCCACCTTGTAGCGCCCGCCTGCGCCCTTGGCCGTTGGAGAGAGTACCGTCACGCCCCAGATTGACGCATTTTTCGCGTGCGAAATCAATGGTCATGTCAGGCTGGAGGGCCATCGTTTTCTACAGAAAATCAATACGTTAGCGGGTGGTTAGCCAACCCTTTCCTTCGTATTCTCTCGTATGGCCTGGCGAATCCAAGTATCAGGAGGAGTACTGCGAGGGATGTGCGGGATAGGCTGCCGGTCATGGATGCTCGGCGACGACGCCGGGACTGTTCCACGCCTTCGGCTTCTGCGGACACGGCCCAACTCGGTCCGGCCGTCGGCGATGCCATGGCCGAACTCATTACGACCGGTCGTAACGAAACGCCGCTCGATGATTTCAGGATCGATCGCTTCAGCGGCGCGGCCCAGCGATCTGAATTGATCACAATTGGCCTCCCCAAGGCCGGTAGCAATGACCTCTTTTGGGAAACGCCAAACCTTACCGCATCGGCCGATATCAGGCGCGAAGCTGCCATTGCGTGGAGGAAAAACGGTCGCTGAGTGGCCGGATCTGCTTCCTGAATGAATTTTGGCGAACCGCTTCGTAACCATTGGGACGGCCAAGCCGTTTCTGACGCGGTCGACGATCTGCGTAGTTCAGACGCGAGGGGGTGCAGCAAGCTGCTTGCTCTTTGTCTCAGCGCAACGAGCCTCCCGGAAAGAGGATGCAAGATACCCGCTTCCAAGACGCGAGCAAGCGGCATGAAAAGCAAGATCAACGACGATGCGACGATGGACGAAATCATGCACGGGTCGCCGGCCGCCGTCCGGGTCCTGCTACAGCACGGCATGCTTTGCGTCGGCTGCCCGATTGCTTCGTTCCACACCGTTTCCGACGCAGCACGGGAGCACGATCTGGACGAGGAACAACTCAATAGTGATTTGCAGGCGGCGATAGAGAATTCCGACCCCGACTAGCTTTTCTCGGCACGGCCTTCCGCGATCAGAAGGAGCCGGTGAGGTTCGACTACGGTCACCTTTTGACGCCCGCTTTTGACCAATCCCTGGTCTTCCCATGCCGACAGCAGCCGGCTCACCGTATGGAGTGTCGTGCCCGTCATCTCGGCAATGTCCTGTCGTGAGATGGGGAAGTCGATGAGAATTCCTTCTACGGTCTTCTTGCCAGTCTGCTTGACCAGCTTGAGCAGCGCATGGGCGACGCGCTGGTCCACCTGCTCGGTGGCCATCTCGATGACACGCGCATGGGCATCTTGGAGCCTTGTGCCGACAGCCTTGTAGGTGTTGGCGCTGAAGCTCGGGAAACTGGCAGCGAATGTCGGCCAGAGATGGCTTGGCCAGGCCAGAACCACGCAATCGACGGCGGCGATTGCGTTCGCTGGATAGGTGGTGCGGCCAAGCGCATAAGCGATGCCCATCAGTTCTCCTGGACTTATGTAGCGCACCGTCACCTCATGACCGTCGGGCGTCGATTTCACCACGCGCACGTGGCCGTCCAGCAGTAGGAAAAAGGAATGTGCTTCCTGCTCCTGCTCGAAAACCGGCTGGTCCCGAGCGATCCGCATCGACTTCGCCTGCCCGACTATTCGATCGAGATCCGCGGTAGTCATGCCCTCGAAGACCAACAACCCGGCAATCAGCGATCGATCGAGGCTTGCCAACTGCCATTCCTCCCCGGCTTCAACAATCCGATTCCAGACTGTGTCACGGACGACCGCCCATCGACAAGTGATGCCATCTGTTCGCCGTCGTCTGCGATCCTGGCATTGTTTGCGCTGGGGCAAATTGCACCCGTCAGACATAGGATAGAAGAACAATGAGGGCATCCCTGCCCGGCGAGGCATATCATGGCAATTCCGCGGACACAGCCAAGCGCTTATCCTGCAATTCTTTCCTATGGCTTCCGGCCCTTCTTTCTACTCGGCTCGCTGCAGGCCGGCCTCGCCATTCTTATGTGGTTGCCTCTCTACTACGGCAAGCTTGCAACGCTTAGCCTGTTTGTGCCTGTGGATTGGCATATCCACGAACTGCTCTTTGGCTATCTGACGGCAGTCATTACCGGGTTCCTGCTTACCGCAATCCCGAACTGGACGGGACGACTGCCGGTTCAGGATTTCCGCTTGGCCCTGCTGGTATCGATCTGGATCGCGGGCCGGGTCGCCGTGTTCTTCTCGCAGGAAACCGGCTGGCTCCTGAGCGCAGTAATAGATTGCTCATTTCTTGTTGCCGTAGTGGTTGCAGCAGCGGCGGAAATCATCGCCGGTCGAAACTGGCGGAACCTCAAGGTGCTGTTGCCGGTCGCGACCCTTCTGGTGGCAAATGTCCTGTTTCATGTCGAAGCCCATTTCGTCGGGATATCCGATACGAGCCGCCGCCTCGGCCTGGGAGCGGTCGTCATTCTCGTCATGGTTATCGGCGGCCGCATCATACCGAGCTTCACCCGCAATTGGCTGGTTCGCGAAAAGCCGGGACGGCTCCCGACACCCTTTGGCAGATACGATGTTGGGACGATCGCGCTTTCCGCGGCGGGGCTTGCGGCGTGGACCGTCTATCCTGAAGCAAAGGGTACCGGCGTTCTGCTGATCGCAGGCGCAATCTTCAATGCTGTCCGACTCGCCCGCTGGGCGGGCACCCGGACGCTGTCCGACCCCCTGCTTGTGATCCTGCACATCGCATTCGTCTTTGTACCGGTTGGACTTCTGCTTGCCGGGCTGTCCGCCTTCGCCCCGGAGACCATCCCAATGGCGGCGGGAATTCACGCCTTGGCGGTGGGCGCGATCGCCTGTATGACGCTTGCCGTCATGACGCGCACCACCTTCGGCCACACTGGCCGAGAATTGAGAGCAAATAGCGCGACATGCGCGGTTTTCGGTGCCATCGTCATAGCTGCCATCTTGCGCGTGGCGGCTTCCATGGCGCCTTCCTACTCAATCTTCCTTCATGTCTCAGCTGTGCTCTGGGTGGCCGCCTTCGTCGGCTATGCAGTCCAGTTTGGCGGCATTCTAATGCAGCCGCGTCTGCATGCGCGTGGCAAGGACGCTCGCTGAAAAAAGCCGACCGGCTGGCGCTCGATTCCGCCAGTCATTTTTCATCATCCAATCTGCGCCAGCTCAAATCGCAGGCCGCGCGGCAGCTTACAAGCATCAACGACGGTCGATGCCGTGATGAACTTCAAGAAAGGACTTCCAAATGAAACTGCCTCTGATTGCCGCAGCGATCGCCCTGCTGTCTGTCGTTGCCCCGGTCAATGCCGCGGAACACGTCGTACAGATGCTGAACAAAGGAGAGAAAGGCTCCATGGTCTTCCAGCCTGCCTTTGTCCGCGCGGCGCCCGGCGACACGGTCAAGTTCGTGCCGACCGACAAATCCCACAACGCCGAGAGCATCAAGGACATGATCCCGGACGGCGCCGAGCCTTTCAAGAGCAAGCCAAGCGAAGAAGTAACCGTGACGCTTACCAAGGAGGGCGTCTATGGCGTCAAGTGTGCCCCGCACTTCGGCATGGGCATGGTTGCACTGATCGTCGTCGGCAAGCCGGTCAACCTCGATGCGGCGCAAGCCGTCAAGCAGGTTGGCAAGGCAAAGCCCGTCTTTGCCGAACTCTTCGCCGAAGCGACCAAGGCTGCTTCGAACTGATTTGACATCTCTTGGACTGCCTCCGGCAATGGCGGGCTGGAGGCACTGGCCGGGCAGACCAGGGAGGGGTCTGTCCGGCCATTTCCGTCACATCCGTGATTTTCCTGGGAGCGCGTGATCTCGCTCTGTTTCCAAGAGCAACCCGGCTTCTCTTTTGAGATTTGCGTAAACGCAAAGACGCGGCCTGCAAATCAATTATCCTCACGGCATTCAACCGTTGCAATCGAAGGAGATGACGATGCTTACGAGACGTGAAGCTCTATTGGGTTCTGTTCTCACCGCAGCCGCCGTTGCCGCCGTTGGCGCAACGCCGGCCATGGCAGCCGCCAAGCCGAAGGATGTAGCCGGGTTGCCGCGCGAGAAAGTGATCCTCGTCGCGCCGCCCTTCGTGCATGCTCACGACCAGGTGGCCAAGGGGGGCCCCAAGGTCGTCGAATTCACCATGAATGTCGAAGAGAAGCCGATGGTCATCGATGCCGATGGCACGCAGCTCAACGCCATGACCTACAATGGTTCCATCCCTGGCCCGCTCATGGTCGTGCATGAGGGTGACTATCTCGAGCTCACACTGATCAACCCGGACACCAACAGTCTCGCCCACAACATCGACTTCCATGCGGCGACCGGCGCGCTAGGCGGCGGTGCGCTGACGCTGATCAACCCCGGCGAGCAGGTCACGCTGCGCTTCAAGGCAACGCGAACGGGAACCTTCGTCTATCACTGCGCGCCGGGCGGCGCGATGATCCCGTGGCATGTCGTGTCGGGGATGAGCGGAGCCGTGATGGTGCTGCCGCGTGACGGCCTGAAGGACGACAAGGGCAAGACCGTCCGCTATGACCGCATCTACTATATCGGCGAGAACGACTTCTACATCCCCCGCGACGAGCAGGGAAAATTCAAGAAGTACGAGTCGGCCGGCGACAACTATGACGACACCGTGAAGGTGATGCGCGGGTTGATCCCGACCCATGTCGTGTTCAACGGCAAGGCAGGATCGCTGACCGGCGACAACGCCATGAAGGCCAAAGTCGGCGAGACTGTCCTGATCGTGCACTCGCAGGCCAATCGCGACACCCGCCCGCACCTTATCGGCGGCCATGGCGACTTCGTCTGGGAAGGGGGCAAGTTTGCAAACCCGCCGGCCAAGGACATGGAAACCTGGTTCATCCGTGGCGGGTCCGCTGGGGCGGCGCTCTACACGTTCCTGCAGCCGGGCGTCTATGCCTATGTGAACCACAATCTCATTGAGGCGGTGGAGCTTGGCGCGACCGCGCACTTCACGGTCGACGGCAGCTGGGACGACGATCTGATGATGCAGATCGAGGCGCCTAGGGTCATCGCTTCGTAGTCGGGAGATCGGAACCTCGGTGCAATCCCACGGCGGAGCCAAGGGGTTGCACCCACAGCCGGACTTGATGCGATGTCCCTCGACCCAGTCTTTGCCTTCGGAACGATTGCAGCTGCTGCCTTGATCGGCGTGGGCATAACCCATACGCTCGACACCAGATCTATGGAGTTCCCTCAACCGGCAACCGTCAGCGAAATGGTGATTCTCAGACCAGGCGTGTTCGATCACGCTGAGCCGGGGGAATTCCTCAAGGAGAACCACCCCGTCGCGGCGCCCATCGTGCAAGTATGGATCGACGCGCCACTGGAGATCATGAAATATCAGGTAAGCGTCGTCGAATATGCACGCTGCGTAGCGGACGGCGCCTGCAAGCCAGCCGACCCGCGCAAGATTGGCAACGTTGCAGTCACCGGTGTAAGCCATATTGATGCGGAAGCCTATGCGAACTGGATTTCAAACCGCACTGGAGATGCATGGCGGCTGCCGACGGATGCCGAGTGGGCCTATGCCGCCGGTGAACGATTCCGGAGCGATATCGAGAGTAAAGAAAACGACCCCAATAACCCGGCCCGTCGCTGGCTTGCCCAATACCGCACCGAGAGTTCGCTTGGACGGAAGCCCTACCCTGAACCAAGGGTACAGGGAGCTTTCGGCACCAACTCAAAGGGATTGGCGGACGTTGCTGGCAATATCTGGGAATGGACCTCGACGTGCTACGTCCACGCAACTATCGCCAGCGACGGCTTAGGGATTGCGAGCTCGATCGACAATTGCGGAGTGCACGTTGTCGAGGGATTCCATCGCACTTACATGTCGAACTTCATCCGCGATGGCAAAAGTGGCGGTTGCGCGGTCGGCACGCCGCCTGACAATCTGGGTTTCCGGCTTGTCCGCGACCGGTCCGGTGCCGTGCAGGCCGCCCTTCGGCACCTAGAATTGTCCTGACAGCACCGTAAACGAAAGTGCATGATGACAGTGAAACCAGTATTGACTGACAGGGTGCGCCCCGTCGCAGAACAACCTTTGGACCACGCCGGCATCGATCGGGCGTCAATAGGAAGACTTGTACGCCAATTCTATGCCAAGGTCAGGAGCGACGAGCGGCTCGGGCCGATCTTCGCGCGCGAGATCACCGGCGCTTGGGATCCGCACCTGGAGAAGATGACCGCCTTCTGGTGTTCGGTCATCCTCAAGAGCGGTGACTATCACGGCCGCCCGGCGCCGGCGCACCTCAAACTCCAGGACGTCACCGAAGCCGATTTCGGTATCTGGCAGGATTTGTTCGGCGAGACGGCCGCTGAACTCTTCGCACCTGAAACGGCGGCGGTGTTTGTCGACCGAGCGGAACGGATAGCGACAAGTCTGAAGCTTGCGATGTTCTTTCGCCTTGCTCCAGCGGCGGCCGGTGGTAGCGAATAGGTCGGCTTGGCAAGCGCCGGGCGCTGTGATTCTGCCAGACCGGTGCGGGGCTTGATTTTGCGCAAGGACTCCAAGCGATCGGGGCCAGTAGGTTCCTCGCATGATCCTTAATCTTTGCGTCGGCACGATCGTCATAAGCCTGACGGTCCTGATCCACACTTTCGGTCTTATCGCGATCACTCACGTGATGACACATCTTGTGGCGCTCTTCCGCATGCACGGCCGCCGCAGCCGGATCGTCGCCATGATCAGCGTGGTGATGGGGCTTTTTGTCGTCATGACGGCAGAAGTCTGGTTATGGGCTGGTATCTACCGGCTGCTCGGAATCTTGAGCGACTTCGAGACGGCTTTTATTTTTCGACCATCACTTTTTCGACCGTCGGCTATGGGGACGTGGTGCCCGCCCATGGCTGGCGAATCCTGGCGGCGCTGGAAGGCGTCAACGGGTTTCTGCTGATCGGCTGGTCGACTGCTTATCTGATTGCCGCCGGCACGCGCGTCGGTCCATTCAGGATTGGCGAGCACTTTTGACTTGTGGCTTGGAGCGGTCGGTTCACACCGCCGCCGAATGCCGGCCGATTCCATTCTTCAGGTATTTGTCAAATTTCGCCGCCACGGTCCGGACAAGCGGACGGCTTTCCTCCGGTACGACGAAATTCTCGCCTTCGAGCCGGAGAACCTGTCCTGCGCTGGCAATGGCCAGTCGACTCGCTTCACAAAGTAGCCGTTGGCCGACGTTTCCAAAACGTTCGACAAGGTCTGTCGCCGAGAAAGCGAATTGGCACATCAGGCGTTCGATGACCCAGCCTCTCGCCTGATCATCGACACTGAATTCAATCCCTCGCGCTGTCGCCACCTGTCCGGAATTGACGGCCTTTTCGTACTCGCCGGTCGCAACGATGTTCTGGGCGTAGCCTTGCCGGTATCGGCTGATCGAGGAGGGGCCAAGACCGATAAGCGTTTCGCATTGGTCTTCGGTATAGCCCTGAAAATTGCGACGGATCTTGCCGGCGCGGGCGGCGATGGCCAGCGTGTCCTCCGGTTTTGCGAAATGATCCAATCCCAAGGCCTCGTATCCGGCCTCGACAATCAGTCGTGCAGTAAGCTGCGACTGCGCCAGACGTGCGGCGGAATCGGGCAGCCAGGCTTCATCGATCATCGTCTGGTGCTTCTTGAACCATGGCACATGCGCGTAGCCGAATAGAGCCAGCCTGTCTGGCGCCAGCGTCAGCGCCTGGGCGACGGTCGTTGCAACACTCTCGCAAGTCTGATGCGGCAGCCCATAGAGCAGGTCCAGATTGACGGATGCAACGCCCCGCGCGCGGACCGCATCGACAATGCTTCTCGTGAGGGCAAAACTCTGCTCGCGATTGATAGCCCTCTGCACTTTGGGATCGAAGTCCTGGACGCCAAGGCTCGCTCTCGTCATGCCGATCGCAGCGAAGGCATCCAGCCGCCCTTCGTCCATATCGTTTGGGTCGATCTCGACGCTAAGACTGGCATCATCGAGAAAGTCGAACCGGTCCCGCAACGCTCTACCGAGCGCCAGGATGTCGTCGGGCTTCAGCATCGTCGGGGAGCCGCCCCCGAAATGGACGGCGCGGACCTTGCCCCGACCGCTCACAAACCTGCCGACAGTTTCGATCTCCCTATGTAGGGAGTGCAGAAAAGTGGCCACAGGAGCATAGTGACGTGTCTGCTTGGTATGGCAGGCGCAGAACCAGCAAAGCCGGTCGCAATACGGAATATGCAGATATAATGATATCTCGTCATCGCCTTCGAGCGCGTCCATCCATCCACGAACCACTACCGCGTCAACGCCCGGATAAAAGTGCGGCGCCGTTGGGTAACTCGTGTAACGAGGCACGTTCTCTGCCGGATTGGTCGTCAAAACGGGGCGTGCGTCTTTGATTGCTTTCGCTGGCATGGGGCCAAGGTAGCCCGCGCAAGTGTGGCGAGCCTTGATTTCAATCAAGGCATTTGGCGCCACGGACAAACTGACGCAACAGCAACGAGATGCGGTATGGTATTCTATTTCTCTCTCTGGGCTCGAGCGATGCAATGACGATCAGACAGGATGTCCACAGTGCCGGCATCCCCGTTCTTTGCCGATCCTGCGAAGCGCGCCACCGGGGGGTGTGCGGCGCGCTCGAGCCCGATCAATTGATCAAGTTGGCCAAGACCTCGTCGAGGCGTGCCGTTCCCCCGGGCGGTGAGTTGGTTGGCGATGCCGAAGCTGTTGAACGCTATTCAAACGTGCTTTCCGGGGTGGTTAAGTTGACAAAAAGCCTTCCGGACGGAAGGCAGCAAATTGTCGGACTCCAGTTCGCGCCGGATTTCTTGGGGCGTCCGTTCAAGGCGGAAAGTGCTATCAATGCCGAAGCTGCGACAGAGGTGTCGCTGTGCTCATTTCCAAAGACCGTCATCGAGCGGATGATGAAAGACTCGCAGGAGCTGGAGCATCGCCTGCTTGAGCAGAAGCTGAACGAGCTTGACGATGCGCGCAGCTGGATGGTGGCGCTGGGGCGCAAGACAGCCTCGGAGAAGGTCGCGAGCTTTCTTCTGATGATCACCAGGAATATCGATCCGGCCGTTGATGTCGCGGCTGGGCCGACAAGTTACGATCTGCCCCTATCACGCTCCGATATTGCTGACTTCCTTGGGCTGACGATCGAGACGGTAAGTCGCCAGTTGACCAGGCTGCGAGCCGATGGGGTAATCCGCATCGAGAACCATCGACACATAATCGTAGACAGCCTGAGCCGGCTGGAACAACGCTGCGGCGGCTGATGATTGGCGACAGAGCCCATACTGTTCTTCTTTGCAGCGCTGGTGCCACCGGCCTAGGAACAAGCACCGACAAAGCCTTGATCTCGATCAAGGCGGTGCAGGCCACAGTCGGAGCAAATAGGCGTCCTATTGATCATAGGCGTCACAATGGCCATCAAACAGGGTGCTCAACAAGCTGACATTCCCACGATCTGTGAGTCCTGCGAAGCGCGACAAGGTGGATTATGCGGCGCACTTGAGACTGGGCAACTAGTCAACCTGGCCAAGGCTTCATCAAGGCATGAAATCCCGGGGGGGACAGAATTGGCCGACGACGGAGCCTACTCGAATGTACTGTCCGGCGTAATCAAACTTACGAGAAACCTCTCGGATGGACGTCAGCAGATTGTCGGCTTCCATTTCGCGCCCGATTTTCTGGGCAGGCCTTTCAAGGCACAATGGCCCATCACGGCGCGAGCCCTCACGAAGGTGACGCTATGCTCGTTTTCAAAGACGATCATCGAGCGCATGATGGAGGAAACGCCAGCGCTTAGGCGTGTGCTGCTAAAGCACGCGCTGAAGCAGCTTGACGAAGCACGCTATTGGATGGCGGCGTTGGGGCGCAAGACTGCTTCGGAAAAGGTCGCAAGCTTCCTTCTGAGGAACATAGGTCCTGGCAACCACTCGGCGAACTCGATGAGCTTCGACTTGCCAGTCAAACGCGCGGATATAGCTGACTTTCTTGGACTGACGATCGGGACTGCCAGTCGCGAATTGTCCAAGCTGCGAACAGATGGTGTGATTAGGATTGCAAATAGGCGGCATATCAGCCTGGAAAGCGTTGCTCGGCTTGAGGAACGCTGCGGCGATTGAACTGCCAATCGTCCCTTCTCCGGGAAAGTAATAATATCCGCTTCGGCCGCCCTATCTGAATCCAACAGTTCGCCTGCAGGCTGCCCCATTGCGTCGTTCTGCAGAACTGTCGCTCCCCAAACAAAAAAGAAGCCGCCCTTTGACCTGGATCAAGGCCAGAAAAGGGAAAATCCCGAATTCGTGCCGATGGCGGTCACGATCCGCCGGAAATTCGAGATCGGGGACTTCGCGATGAGATTTGGCACGGAGATCGTCCTTCTAAGCCTGTTTGCCTTTGCGGCCCTCGTCGCGGCAGGCTTCGGCGCGGATGAGCCTTTCCGCCAGCACATGTGGGTGTTGTTCTTCGCCGTGGCCGGCTTCACTGCGATCCTGTTGCGCAAGACGGAGTTCAAGCCGGCGGCCCCGATTGACCCAGAGGCTTACATGGATGGCCCGGTCCGCTACGGCGCCATCGCCACCATGTTCTGGGGTGTTGTCGGCATGCTGGTCGGCGTGGTCATTGCGCTGCAGCTTGCCTATCCGGATCTCAATATCCAGCCCTGGTTCAATTTCGGCCGTCTGCGGCCGCTGCACACATCCGGCGTTGTCTTTGCTTTCGGCGGTAACGCGCTGCTTTGCACGTCCTTGTATGTCGTGCAGCGTACGTGCCGCGCACGGCTCTTCGGCGGCGATCTCGCCTGGTTCGTGTTCTGGGGCTATCAGCTTTTCATTGTCATGGCCGCCACCGGCTACCTCCTCGGCATCACCGAAAGCCGCGAATACGCTGAGCCCGAATGGTACGTGGACATCTGGCTGACCATCGTCTGGGTCGCCTATCTCCTCCTGTTCCTCGGCACGATCATGAAGCGCAAGGAACCGCATATTTACGTCGCCAACTGGTTCTACCTATCCTTCATCGTGACCATCGCAATGCTGCACGTGGTCAACAACCTGTCGATGCCGGCCTCCTTCCTGGGTTCGAAGAGTTACTCGGCCTTCTCGGGCGTGCAGGATGCCTTGACGCAGTGGTGGTACGGCCACAACGCCGTCGGTTTCTTCCTGACCGCCGGCTTCCTTGGCATGATGTACTATTTCGTGCCCAAGCAGGCCAACCGGCCGGTCTATTCCTACCGGCTCTCGATCATCCACTTCTGGGCGATCATCTTCCTCTACATCTGGGCCGGGCCGCATCATCTGCACTACACCGCCCTCCCCGACTGGGCACAGACGCTCGGCATGGTGTTTTCGATCATGCTCTGGATGCCTTCATGGGGCGGCATGATCAACGGCCTGATGACGCTCTCCGGTGCCTGGGACAAGATCCGTACAGACCCGATCATCCGCATGATGGTGATGGCTATCGCCTTCTACGGCATGTCGACCTTCGAGGGTCCGATGATGTCGATCAAGACCGTCAACTCGCTGTCGCACTATACGGACTGGACCATCGGGCACGTCCATTCGGGTGCGCTCGGCTGGGTGGGCATGATCTCGTTCGGCGCGATCTATTACATGGTGCCGAAGCTATGGAACCGGCAACGGCTCTATTCGCTGCGGCTGGTCACCTGGCACTTCTGGCTGGCGACCCTCGGGATCGTCGTCTACGCCGCGGTCATGTGGGTCTCCGGCATCATGCAAGGCCTGATGTGGCGTGAGTACGACGAGCAGGGCTTCCTGGTCTACTCCTTCGCCGAAACCGTCGCCGCCATGCATCCATACTATGTGATGCGCGCGGCGGGCGGCGCGCTGTATCTCTCCGGCGCGCTGCTCATGGCCTGGAATATCACCATGACCATCCTCGGCTATCAGCGCGAGGAGCAACCATTGCCGGGTTCCGAACCCGCCCTCCAGCTTGCCGAATAAGGAGCCAGACAATGGGCTTGATGGACAAACACGCGATCATCGAGAAGAACGCCACGCTTCTTCTCGTCGGCTCGCTGCTTGTGGTGACTGTCGGCGGCATCGTCGAGATCGCGCCGCTCTTCTATCTCGACAACACGATCGAGAAAGTCGAAGGCATGCGGCCCTATTCGCCACTCGAACTTGCAGGCCGCAACATCTATGTGCGCGAGGGCTGCTATCTCTGCCACAGCCAGATGATCAGGCCGTTCCGCGACGAGGTCGAGCGTTACGGCCACTACAGCCTGGCCGCCGAGTCGATGTACGATCATCCGTTTCAGTGGGGCTCGAAACGTACTGGCCCTGACCTTGCCCGGGTCGGCGACCGATACTCGAACGATTGGAACGTCCAGCACCTTATGGACCCACGTTCGGTGGTGCCGGAATCAATCATGCCGAGCTATGCCTTCCTGAAGGACGCGCCGATCGAAATAAAGGACTTCTCGACGCATCTGATCGCGAACAGGCGTGTGGGAGTCCCCTATTCCGATGACATGATCGCCAACGCCAACGCCGATCTGATCGCGCAGGCAGACCCGAACGCCGATACGTCTGGCCTCGAGAAACGCTATCCGAAGGCCAAGATCGGCGACTTTGATGGCAATCCGCAGCAGGTCACCGAAATGGATGCCCTGGTCGCTTACCTCCAGATGCTCGGCACCCTGGTCGATTTCAAAAACTATGACGAAGCCGCCGGTTACCGCTGAGGAGAGCGAACATGGATTACACTCTGATGCGGGAATTCGCAGACAGCTGGGGCCTGCTCGCCATGGCGGTCTTCTTTGTCGGATGCATTGCTTTCGCACTCCGGCCGGGTGGCCGCGCCCAGGCCGATGAAGCCGCCCGTATTCCCCTCAAGGACGATTGATCATGAGCTCAGAGCATATCGACGACGTCTCGGGTATTTCGACGACCGGCCATGAGTGGGATGGCATCAAGGAACTCAACAATCCTCTTCCCCGCTGGTGGGTGATAACTTTCTACGTCACCATCATCTGGGCAGTGGGTTACACCATCGCCTATCCGGCATGGCCGATGCTATCTTCAGCGACGAAGGGCGTGCTCGGCTATTCCAGCCGCAACGATGTCAGGAACGAGCTGGCGGCCGCAGAAGCCGCCAAAGGCAAATATGTCGCTGCCATCCAGGAAAAGACCGTCTCCCAGATTGCTGCTGACGACGCGCTGCGTGAATTCGCGGTCGCGGCCGGCGGAGCCACGTTCAAGGTCAATTGCGTCCAGTGCCATGGCTCGGGTGCGCAAGGATCCAAAGGCTTTCCCAACCTCAATGACGACGACTGGCTATGGGGCGGCATGGCCACCCAGGTTGAGCAGACGATCATGCACGGCATCCGCTTCGCCTCGGATCCGGATACGCGGCAATCGGAAATGCCTGCGTTTGGTGCCATCATCACGGGCGACCAGATCAAGCAGGTCAGCGCCTATGTCGCCGGCCTTTCCGGTCCGGTCCAGAACAAAGGCCTGATCGAGCCCGGCGCCAAGGTGTTCGCGGAAAATTGCGTCGCCTGCCATGGCGCTAATGCGAAGGGCAACAGGGAGTTCGGGGCACCTGACCTGACCGATGCGATCTGGCTCTACGGATCGGGCGAGACGGCCATCGCGGCCCAGGTCCGCGAGCCGAAACATGGCGTCATGCCAGCCTGGATCGGACGTCTCGGCGAGACCAAGGTCAAGGAACTTGCGGTCTACGTCCATTCGCTTGGCGGCGGAAAATAGGAAGGCGGGGGCCTGTTCTCTTCCCTCAGCCGCCAAAGCGACGAGGCCCGGCCGCGCCGGGCCTCGGTTCATTTCCGACATTCCAAGATTGACCTGCATCAACGCGGCTCGGCCGGCCGAGCGGCATTGTTTGGCTCAGCGCGGGCACGACAATCGCCAGCGCGCGAGTGGAGACAACCGTGCTGGATCAGATACAGGTAGAACGACTGGAAGCCCAGGCGGTCAATTCCGCCAAGACCCGGCAGCCGCTCTATGCTGCCCGGAAGAAGATTTTCCCGAAACGGGCCTCGGGCAGTTTTCGCCGCTTCAAATGGCTGGTGATGGCGATTACGCTGGGCATCTACTATCTGACGCCATGGCTGAGATGGGATCGCGGGCCGTTCGCCCCAGACCAGGCCGTGCTCCTCGATCTCGCCAACCGCCGCTTCTATTTCTTCTTCATCGAGATATGGCCCCAGGAATTCTACTATGTCGCCGGCCTTCTGATGATGGCCGGCATCGGCCTTTTCCTGATCACATCCACGGTCGGCCGGGCCTGGTGCGGCTACACTTGTCCGCAGACTGTCTGGGTCGACCTGTTTCTCGTCGTCGAGCGTGCGGTCGAGGGCGATCGAAACGCACGCATGAAACTCGATGCCGGCCCATGGACCGCGCGCAAACTTGTGTTGCGTGCGTCGAAACACGCGATCTGGCTAGTCATAGCGGCAGCCACGGGGGGCGCCTGGATCTTCTACTTTGCTGATGCGCCGACGCTGATTGGCGAAGTCTTCACTGGCGCTGCCGCACCGGTTGCTTACGCAACCATCGCTGTGCTGACGGCGACCACCTACACGTTCGGCGGACTGATGCGTGAGCAGGTCTGCACCTATATGTGCCCGTGGCCGCGTATTCAGGCCGCCATGCTGGACGAGAATTCGCTCACCGTCACCTACAATGACTGGCGCGGCGAGCCCCGCTCGCGCCATGCCAAGAAGGCCATAGCCGCTGGACAGCCAATCGGCGATTGCGTCGACTGCAACGCCTGTGTCGCAGTCTGCCCGATGGGGATCGACATTCGCGACGGCCAGCAGCTTGAATGCATCACCTGCGCGCTTTGCATCGATGCCTGCGACAGCATTATGGACAAGCTCGGCAGGGAGCGCGGATTGATCTCCTATGCGACATTGTCCGATTACAACGCCAACATGGCTGTGGCCACTGGGGGCGGTGAACGCCCGGTGGACCCTTCGCTGGTGCGAACCGCCGGCGGCACATTCTCCGAGAAGTTGGCGCATTTCCACATACGCAAGATCTTCCGTCCGCGCACCTTTATCTATCTTGGCGCCTGGTCGGCAGTCGGAGCCGCACTGGTTTACTCGCTGCTGACCCGCGAGCGGCTGGAGATCAATGTCCTGCACGACCGCAACCCTCAATTCGTCACTCTTTCCGACGGCTCGATCCGCAACGGCTACACCGTCAAGCTGCTCAACATGATCCCTGAGCCAAGGACCATCGTCCTCACCTTGCAAGGTCTGCCGGGCGCCGAGATGAGCACGGTCGGCGTCGATCTTACTCCGGCTCGCTCTTTCGCCACCCTGGTCGAGCCTGACCGGTTGAAGACGCTGAAGGTTTTCGTGCGCCAGCCCCCGGGACAGATTCTTGGGATCACGCAAAGCTTCAAGTTCCGGATCGACGACAGGGCCGGCCACGAGTCCGCAGAATACACAGCCACGTTCAATGCACCGGAGAACGCCAGATGAGTGCCCATTCGCAGAGATCCCGCGAATTCACCGGCCGGCACATGCTTTTCACCATTCTCGGCTTCTTTGGCGTGGTCATTGGGGTCAACGTGACCATGGCGACCCTCGCCAGCAAGAGCTGGACTGGCCTTGTCGTCGAAAACACCTATGTGGCGAGCCAGCAGTTCAACCGAAAGGCGGAGGAAGGTCGCGCGCAGGCGGCGCTCGGCTGGACTGGCGAACTGACGATCGTGTCGGGCAACGTGCGCTACAGCTTGAGCGACGCCGCCGGCAAGCCTGTTCCACTGCATGGCGTGAAAGTCCGGTTCCGTCATCCTGCCTATGAAGCAGAGGACAAGACTGTCGTTCTGGCTTCTGGCTCGGGCCAGGAATTCGGCGTCCGTCATACACCGAAGGACGGCGTCTGGATCGTCGAAATCGATGCCGACGCCGGTCTGGCGGAGCCCTATCGCGACGTGCGCAGAATCATGATTTCCCATGGAGCGCTGCAATGAGCTGTTGTGCACCAGGCGCCGAAATGGCGCTGGATCTCGACGGGGCCACATCCGCCCTGCCGTCGAGCCAGGAAATCAGGCTAGCCAGCCGCTCGCTTGGCGATGACCTGCACCAGACCGACCTCTCGGTGCCAACGGTTCATTGCGCTGCCTGCATCCAGACGATCGAGACGGCAATCGGCAAGCTGGGCCATGTCGAAGGCGCTCGCGTCAACTTGTCGACAAAACGTGTTTCGGTCCGCTGGCGTGGCGATGAGGTTCCAGCATTCGTCGCTACGCTTGGACGACTGGGCTATGAAGCGCACCTGTTCGATCCGGAGCCTGACGGGAAGGACAAGACGCTGTCGGAACTGATCCGCGCCGTCGCGGTCGCTGGCTTTGCGGCGGGCAACATCATGCTGCTTTCGGTCTCGGTCTGGTCCGGCGCAGAAGGCGCGACCCGCGACCTATTCCACTGGGTTTCGGCGCTGATCGCCATCCCCGCGCTCGCCTTCGCCGGCGGCATCTATTTCCGCTCGGCCTCGAATGCGCTGCGCCACGGTCGCATGAACATGGATGTCCCGATAGCGGTCGGTGTCTCGCTCGCCTATGCCATGAGCCTCTACGAGACGATCACGCACGGCGAGCACGCCTATTTCGATGCGTCGGTGTCCTTGCTGTTCTTCCTTCTGATCGGCCGTACGCTGGATCACGTGATGCGGGAGCGCGCACGGACCGCAGTGAACGGCCTGGCGCAACTGGCGGCGCGCGGCGCCATGGTGCTGCGGGGTGACGATACACGCGACTACCTGCCCGTCGGCGAGATCGAACCGGGCATGCAACTGCTCATCGCGGCCGGCGAGCGGATTCCGGTCGATGGCAATATCCTCAGCGGAATCTCTGATCTCGACTGCTCGCTGGTATCCGGGGAAAGCGCGCCCCGGACCGTGGGCTCGGGAGCGCAGGTGCAGGCCGGCACGCTCAATCTCACTGGTTCGCTGACCATGCAGGCCACGGCCGCGGCGAAGGATTCCTTCCTGGCCGAAATGGTCCGACTCATGGATGCCGCAGAGGGTGGCCGCTCGCAGTATCGCAGGATCGCCGACCGGGTCTCTGCCCTCTATGCACCTGTGGTTCATCTCGCGGCCTTGCTGACATTCCTGAGCTGGATGGTCGCGTCCGGCGACTGGCACTTGGCAATGACGATCGCGATCGCCGTTCTCATCATCACTTGCCCTTGCGCGCTCGGCCTCGCCGTACCGATCGTGCAGGTGGTCGCGGCGCGGCGCCTGTTCGAGGCCGGCGTCATGGTCAAGGACGGTTCGGCCATGGAACGGCTGGCCGCGATCGACACGGCGGTGTTCGACAAGACCGGGACGCTCACACTCGGACAGCCGAGGCTGGTCAACGCGTCGTCCATCGACCCGACCATGCTGGCGATCGCAGCCGACATGGCCGCGCATTCGCGCCATCCGTTCTCGAAGGCCATAGCCGTTTTCGCGGGTTTTTCCGGTCAACCCAGGCTCGAGTCTGTCAGCGAACACCCAGGCTACGGCATCGAGGCCGTCACCGAGGGGAATACCTGGCGCCTCGGCCGGCGCGGATGGGCTGGATGGAAGGCTCGAACCGGCGGCGAAGGCAAATCTGGCGGCTTTGGCGGAACGGTGCTCTCGAAGAACGGGGCGATCGTCGCCGCCTTCGCGTTCGAGGATGCTGCGCGCGCCGATGCCAAGGCCGCGCTCGGAGCGTTGCAGAATGGCGGCGTGGCCGTCGAGATGCTGTCCGGCGATACCGCCAATGCCTGCGGCCAAGTCGCCAAGGCGCTGGGTATCGACAGCTTCGTTCCGGCGCTGCTTCCGTCCGGCAAGGTCGAGCGGATCGAGGCGCTGTCGAGGCAGGGCCACAAGGTTCTGATGGTGGGCGATGGGCTCAACGATACCCCGGCGCTTGGTGCGGCACATGTCTCGATGGCCCCCGCGACCGCGGCAGACGTCGGTCGCAATGCCGCCGACTTCGTCTTCCTGCGCGAAAGCCTTTTGGCAGTGCCTCTCGCCCTGGATGTCTCGAGGAAGGCAGGTCGGCTCATTCGCCAGAACATCGCCATCGCGATCGTCTACAACGCGTTTGCGGTGCCGATCGCCATATCGGGGCATGTGACGCCGCTGCTTGCGGCGGTCGCGATGTCCGCCTCGTCGCTGATCGTGATCGGAAACGCCCTGCGGCTGCAAGGTTCCGCGAGAAGTTCATCGGCTGAATTCGCTTGGCAAGATCGGCGCGCGCGCCCCGGCATGCTGGTTCAACTCTCATGACGACGCTCATCTACCTCATCCCGGTAGCGCTGTTCCTCGGTGCGCTTGGACTGACTGGCTTCCTGTGGGCCTTGAGAAGCGGTCAGTACGAGGATCTTGATGGAGCCGCGGCGCGGATACTCATCGACCGCGACGACAAGCAAAATGACATCCGTCGAAGCCGGAAATGATTGAGATCAAGGCATCTGCCGCGCAAGATCTCGACAATGACCGATCGATATCACGGGAGGCAGACATGCAGGCCGACGCCATTATGACCGCACCGGTCATCGGGATAGGACCTACGGCGTCGATCTCCGATGCGGTAGGGTTGATGCTCTCCAGGAAGATCAGCGGCCTTCCGGTCATTGGCAGCGACGGCGCGCTGGTGGGCATTGTCAGCGAAGGAGACTTCCTGCGCCGCGGAGAGCTCGGCACGCAACGCAGGCGCTCGCGTTGGCTGGAGTTTCTCGTGAGCCCCGGAAGAGCCGCCGACGAATATGTTCAAGCCAACGGACGGCGTATCGAGGAGGTAATGACGACGGATGTCGTTACGGTATCCCCCAGCGTATCGCTGCCCGAGATCGTCGAACTCATGATGCGCCATCACGTCAAACGTATTCCCGTCGTCGACGATGGCAACGTTGTCGGCATTGTCACCCGCTCCGATCTTCTGCGGGCATTGCTGAATGCCTTGCCCGGATCGGCCCCTACAGCCACGGACGACGATCAGATCCGTCAGAAGATTATTGCCGAGCTTGCGAAGCAGAAATTGGCCGGCAAGGACATGATCGACGTGACGGTGGACAAAGGGGTAGTGATACTGAGCGGTGCCATCTTCGACGAACGCGAACGGCAGGCAGCCATTGTCGCCGCTGAAAATGTCGGCGGCGTAAGTGCGGTGACGGATAACCTTTTCTGCGCGGGGCCGCTGTCGGTGGTGCTTGTCTCTTAGTTCAGCACGGCAGAAATTCTGCATGACCCAAAATTCGAATTAATATCCGCGTTGAACCTAGGTCGCGGCTATTGCCAACAGAGGCCGCAGCAGCGTCAAGGCAAATACAACAAGCGCCGCACCCGCGATCCTGTCTGCCATTTCTTCGCCTCCGCTGAGCCGCCTACCGAGCAAGAGCCACATCGAGCCGGAGGCGGCTGTGGTCACCAAGAGCACAATCCAGAACAAGCCCAAGTCATATGGCCTCGCGTCTACCGGCACGGTTGCCAGACAATATATGAAGGCTTTCGGGTTGAGGGCAGTCGTTACCAGAACAGAAAGGCCATCCCCGTCTTCGGATGCGTCGATCCGGTCGATGCCTATCAGACGCACGCCAAGTATTGCGAGCCATACGGCTGCACCCAGCTTGAGTACCTGAACGCGTCGGACGGCAGGCGCAGCGCAAACCAGCAGGCTGCTGCGATCCCCTATCCGCAGGCCTGTGCGACCAAGAGTGCAATCGCCTTCTGCCGCTTGGCCGCGCCGGCCATCAGAAGAGCATTGGTTGGCCCGGGCGCGACGAAGAGCAGAAATGCTTCCAGGAAAAACAGCCTGCTCAAAACTGCCTGTCCCGTGGAGGCAAATCCATCACCTGCAAACTCGGTTTGACACGGTGGCACTTGTCAAACCCCGGAAGTCCAACGGCATTCGCAGACCTCTCCGCTACGCGCAAGCGATGGGACGCTACATGCGGTCGGCCGCTGCTGAAAGCAACTATCGCTGGCCGGCCGCATGCTGCAGCCGTGCAATGAGGTCGCGGTTGCGGCAGTAATCTGGTGGGTCGTCGGCTTGCAGGTGTTGGTCAAGCCAGGTCGAACATTCATCCTGGTGACCGCAGGAGCGGCAGCGGTCTACCGCCCGGTTGGTAACGGCGGCATGGTCCGCGATGACCTTCAACTGTCTGTCGACGCCGAGCTTCTGCATCATGCGTCCCATCAAGGCGGTCCTGGCGTCTACTGAAATCAGGTAGTCGAGAAAAGTCATTGGGATCACTCCTGTTCTCAGCCATGATCGTCAATGCTGGGGGCCGCCGCCTTGATCTTGGTCAACAGGCAACTCCGGCTCGGATGATTCCGGCCGGCGGTCAATACGACATGAAGCGATGGATGCCGTTGCTCTCGATCAGCGAGCGAGTGACGCCGCCGAAGGCCCATTCCCGCAGGCGGCTGTGGCCGTAGGCGCCGGAGACGATCAGGTCGGCCTGGATCGAGTGCGCGAATGCAAGCAACCGGTGACCGTCAGCCTCATCGGGTATCAGTTCAGTCCGTGCCATGATGCCGTGATGTTCGAGATAGGCGGCGATATCGGCGAGACTGTCGCGGATGCTTTCATGACGGTCGGTATCCATAGTGACGATAACCACTCTGTTGGCGCCGGCGAGGAACGGCAACGCATCGGCAATCGCCCGTCGCGCCTCCCTGGTGTCCTTCCAGGCGACCAACACGGTCTTTGCCATGACATGTTCGGCATTGCTCGCGGCAATGAGGATGGGCCGGCCTGCGCCGAGCGCCAGGCTCCCGATATCGACGGCGCGATAGACATTTTCGCCACCTCCGCCGGTGACTATAAGGTCGGCCGCGCGGGAGGACTCGCTGAGGAACCGTGTGGGACTGCACACCGCCTGCCCCCATTCACTGCTCACCGATGCCGGTACCAACCTCTCGAACTCGGCCCTAAGCTCGGCAAGCCGTTTTTCGATCTCGGTTCGCTGGATCTGCATGACCTCGCCCTCGTAGACCAGACCGTTACCGGTGGCGACGAGGGGCGGAACATCGGCGGCCGCTAGGCCAACAAGGTGCGCTCCGAAGCGCTCGGCCAGTTCGACCCCCAGTTTCACCAAGGGCGCGGGCGGTGCATCTATCGCAAGATTTGCAATGATTGACTTATAGGCCATGCAAGGCACCTTTTTCAGAAGTCGTCGGGTGCCTGAACGATTGCATTCGCCGGCGCCCGATGCCTTGATGCGAGTCAAAAGCGCCGCCGTTTTCGTTCTGAGACGTTTGCCTCGATAGGTTTGGCGCAAGCGGCCAGGAGTGATAATTAGCCCTTCTTGCAAGAGTGGCCGAATCCAAGGACTTCAGGTGAGCCAAGACGAAGCGCCTATTTTGCCGGTCGGCGGGACGAAGCTGAAATCCGTTCTGTCACAGATGTTCGAGCAGGCTCCCGGCTTCATGGCCCTCGTGCGTGAGCCGGATCATGTCTTCGAACTGACCAACGCCGCCTACCAACGTCTGATCGACAACAGGCAGGTGATTGGCAAGCCGGTGCGCGAGGCGCTTCCCGAGCTCGAAGGTCAAGCGTTTTTCGAACGGCTTGACGAGGTGTACAAGACCGGCGAGCCACATAGAGGCCAGGGGGAAAAGGTCGTCCTTCGCAACAGGCCCGATGAGCCCGCAGAAGAGCGCATCCTCGATTTCGTCTACCAGCCGATCAAGGATGACAATGGCCGCGTCACTGCGATCTTCGTCGAAGGCACGGATGTTAGCGAGCTGTCCTTTGCGAATGCCGCACTTCGGCTGCGTGAGGACCATCTGCGTTCGATCTTGGCAACGGTGCCGGATGCAATGGTCGTCATCGATGAGCAAGGCCGCATCCAATCCTTCAGCACAGCCGCAGAGACGTTGTTCGGCTATGCATCGAGCGAAGTCATAGGCCAGAATGTCAGCCTGCTGATGCCGGCACCCTATCGCGACGAGCATGACGCCTATCTGCACCGCTATCTGACAACCGGAGAGCGCCGGATCATCGGGCTTGGTCGCACGGTCACCGGAATGCGCAAGGATGGTTCGACCTTTCCCATGGAACTTTCCGTCGGCGAGATGCATCCGGGAACCGGACGCTTCTTCACCGGCTTCTGCCGCGACCTGACCGAACGCCATCGGGCAGAAGCCAGAATACAGGAGCAGCAACAGGAGCTGCTTCACATGGCGCGGTTTACCGCGCTTGGCGAAATGGCCTCCACGCTTGCGCATGAGATCAACCAGCCGTTGACGGCCATTACCAACTATCTGAAGGGCAGTCGCAGGCTGCTTGAGAAAAGCACGGAAGAGAACGCGCCAATGTTGAGGGACGCCGTCGAGAAGGCGGCGGAACAGGCCTTGCGGGCGGGAGATGTCATCCGGCACCTTCGCGATTTCGTTTCAAGAGGTGAAAGCGAACGACAGGTCGAACGGCTGCCGAAGCTGATCGAAGAGGCCGCGTCGCTAGCCCTGGTCGGCGCCAGGGAGGCCGATGTCCGCGTCAGCTATCATCTTGACCCGGCAGCCGAGCTCGTGCTCACCGATCGCATCCAGATCCAGCAGGTTCTGCTCAACCTCATGCGCAATGCCGTCGAGGCCATGCAGGGGGCACCGCGCCGTGAGTTGCGGGTGGCTACGACCGCACGTAGCGACGGAATGGCGGAAGTGAGCGTGGTAGACACCGGCCCGGGCTTGGCGCCCGAGGTTTCGACCCAGCTCTTCCAGCCCTTTGTCACCACCAAGAAACAGGGCATGGGTGTCGGCCTGTCGATTTGTCGCACTATTGTTGAATCGCATGGCGGTCATATCTGGGCCGAGCCAATGCCAGGCGGAGGAACCGCTTTCCGGTTCACCTTGCGCGTCGTGGAGAAGGAAGAGGTCGCCAATGGCCGGTAGTGATGTCGTGCATGTGGTTGACGATGATGTCGATGTTCGCAAGTCGCTTGGCTTCCTGCTCGCGACAGCTGATTTTGCCGTGCGCCTGCATGAGTCCGCGACCGCCTTTCTCGCGACTGCGCCGAAGACTATCGATGGCTGCATCGTCACCGACGTGCGTATGCCCGGCATCGACGGGATAGAGTTCCTGCGGCAGCTGCGGACACGCGGACATACCGTCCCGGTAATCGTGATGACGGGTCATGCGGATGTTGCGCTCGCCGTTCAGGCGATGAAGGAGGGAGCCGCCGACTTCATCGAGAAGCCGTTCGACGATCAGGTGCTCATCGATGCGATTCGATCAGCGCTGGACAACCGCAATCTGGCGGTCGCAACGCACCCGCAAGCCGCCGAGATCCGAAATTGCCTATCGACCCTGTCGGAGCGTGAGCGACAGGTGCTCGACGGACTGGTGTCGGGACTGCCTAATAAGTCGATAGCTTACGACCTCGGCATCAGTCCGCGCACCGTCGAGATCCATCGCGCAAACGTCATGAGCAAAATGGGCGCCGGCAGCCTGTCGCATCTGGTACGCATGGCGTTGATCGCCGATTCCAAGCACTAGGCCGGGGCGGGAAGCGAACCCGCCTGCCTATTTTCTGCTTCCCAGTCACGCCAGTGTGTTGGGCGGATGTCGACGCGCACGCCGGTGACGGCATCCCGCCAGCCTTCCTGCACCTTCCTGCAGGGGAATACGAGCGCGTGCAGGCCGTCCTCGTCGATAACGGCCAGTTCGAGATTTCGACCAAACGGAGCGCTTGCGATCGGATTCCACATCCCGCCACCATTGAGGGAAATGTCGGCCCGCGCTTTGACTTGAATCATTTTTTTCAAAGCATTCGAAGGTCTGCCCCCGACGCCCGGCAGGCCGGGCCGCCGATTTGACACGCCTCCTGTCCCGACTAGATCACCATGCTAACCGCGGAGAGAGTGCGCCGGTCGACATAGGCTTGGGCCAGGGCCGCCAGACGGAATCACACAAATGCGGTGTTTTCGGCCCGCATTTGTAGTACTTTCTGCCCTCGCTAAATCTGGCTTCTCGCCGACAGCGGTTCGAGGTTGAGGGCGATGCTTAGAGTCGTAGACAATCCCTTGACCGTTCTGTCGAACCGGGAGCGGATGATAGCGACAAAGTTCGCTGAGGGGATGACATATCGTGAAATCGGCGAGATGTTCTTCATAGCGCCGGCCACGGTTCGGACCCATCTGTCGGCGATCTATCGGAAACTCGACGTTCGCAGCAAAGTGCGCTCGCTGCATTGCTTGCGGATCGCCGCCTCCAAGAACTCGACCAGTTACCATTCGAACGCCGTTCGACAGACCTGTGTGGGCCGCCTGTCGTCGCAGTTCTCCCGTTTGACAACCTCGGTGGAGAAGAACGCTGGACGCGTATCGCGGAAGGGTTGTCGGCGGACATCATCGTTGATCTCGCCCGTTACCCCGACTTGGGCGTGA
>NZ_SRSR01000108.1:0-414 GCF_004792275.1 Mesorhizobium sp. M4B.F.Ca.ET.143.01.1.1 | reverse complement strand
GGGACCGGCACCATCGGCACCTCGATATAGGAAGACAGCGCCAGGAACAGTGAGCCGAGAATGACGGCGCCGATCTGCCAGGCGAGCGAACGGCTGTGCAGCCGCAGCGGGCTGAAGGAGGGCTTGTAGGTCGAAATGGTTGCGTTGGTCACGGTGTCTTCCCTGGTTCGCGTGAAATTATAGATAATTTTTCGACTTCATCTATTATCGAATCCATATTTTCGCGGAGATGGCAAGCCCGACTGCGACACGGCGCTCGATAAGGCGGCGGATACAGACCATGCAGGTCGTACCGGATGGCGCCGAGGCGGGCATAATGACGAGGAGTGAACGCCGATGCGGTGCCGTCTGCTACCCCACGATGGCGAAGGCGTCGCGGGTCCTGCCGGAGGCGGTCTTGACCGGCTTCTGGCC
>NZ_SRSR01000107.1:0-415 GCF_004792275.1 Mesorhizobium sp. M4B.F.Ca.ET.143.01.1.1 | reverse complement strand
GAAAACTGCAATTGCGATGTCGTATGTCCTTGCCTGGTGTCCACCAACGCGCAGCTGACATCGAAGCCGACGCAAGGTATTTGCGATGTGGCCTTGGTCTTTCATATCGACAAGGGCAATTACGGCGACGTTCGATTGGATGGGCTCAACGTCGCGATGGTCGCGCACACACCGGGTCCGATGGCGCAAGGCAATTGGACGGCTGCCGCCTATATCGACGAACGGGCCGATGACAGGCAAACGGAAGCGTTGGGCGCCATCTTCACCGGCGCTGCTGGCGGCCCGATGGCTGCCTTCGCGCCGATGATCAGCACCAATCTCGGCGCGAAGAAGGTGCCGATCAAATACCAGATCGACGGCAAGAAGCGGTCGACGGACATTGACGGCGTGATGCACATGGCGGTCGAACCGCTGC
>NZ_SRSR01000106.1:0-417 GCF_004792275.1 Mesorhizobium sp. M4B.F.Ca.ET.143.01.1.1 | reverse complement strand
CCATCATCGTGTCGAGCAGCCGTGCGCCGATCGCATCGACCAGGCCGTCGAAATAGCCGAGCACCAGACCAATGACGGTGCCGGCGGCGACACCGCCCAATGTCGCGAGCGCCGCCACCAAAAGGATGTCGCGCGAGCCGACGACGATCCGGGAGAGCACATAGCGGCCGAGATGATCGGTGCCGAACCAATGCGCGGCAGGCGCTGATCGCCTCGATCCCGGCGCTCAATTTCACCAAGCGGGACGGGCGACTGGCCGAGACCGGCGCGACCGTTCGCGGTCGGCCCGAGGCGATCGCGGCTGCTCCCGATCAAAGAGATTCCGACCAAAGAAGCGGGCAGGTCGCCATCGCCTGCAAGAACATCAGTCATTCCTTTGGCGACCAAGAGGTGCTGCACAAAGTCGACCTCAGCATC
>NZ_SRSR01000105.1:0-417 GCF_004792275.1 Mesorhizobium sp. M4B.F.Ca.ET.143.01.1.1 | reverse complement strand
GTTGAAACCCCGCCACGACATCTCGATCGCCGGTCCGCGCGCTGCGGCATAGCGCACGCTTGTGCTGGCCGGCCGGTCTAGGATGACGGCGTCGTCGTCGAACAGTTTTTCATATAGAGCGAGCGTCTTTCCCTCGATAGGTGTCGGTTGCGGGTCCGGCAGCAGCAGACCGTCTTTCAGGCGGCGGACGGGCGCCTGCTCACTATCGACGAAGGTCAGCCGATAGGCCTCCTTGGGCAGTTCCGGCAGCAGCGGCCAGTTGAACGCCGGATGCGCACCGATCGAGGCCGGCAGCGGCTCGTCGCCGGTATTGGCGATCTCGAAGGTGACGCCGAGCTGCCGGGGGGTCAGTTCGTAGCCAATGGCCAGGCGAAAGGCGAAGGGATAGTGCGACCGCGTTTCGGCGTCATCCGTCAG
>NZ_SRSR01000104.1:0-420 GCF_004792275.1 Mesorhizobium sp. M4B.F.Ca.ET.143.01.1.1 | reverse complement strand
GCGCAAGGAACTGTTGTTTCAGAGGGTACTCGTCAACGCCTATCGGCGAATGCGCGAGGCCGAAGCCGTGCTCACAATCTCCGCCGACCCGATGGTCGCGCTCGATCAGCTATGCGAGTTCACGCTCACTTACTATCGGAAAAATCCTGGGTTCCTTGGGCTGGTTGGAATCGCGAATCTCCATCATGGCGACCATTTGCGCTCAGTGCCGCGCTCAGAATTGTCAATCGACAAGCTCATGACGCACGGGGATGGCATTATTGCCCGCGGCGAGGCGACCGGCGTGTTTCGGAAGAACCTCAATCCAGCTGATTTGTGGATCTCCCTATCGAGCCAGTGCTGGTTCAGCGTAGCCACGGCCTATACGGTCGAAGTGTCATTCGGCAAGAGCATTCTGGAAGACCAGGAAGCAGACAGGCG
>NZ_SRSR01000103.1:0-423 GCF_004792275.1 Mesorhizobium sp. M4B.F.Ca.ET.143.01.1.1 | reverse complement strand
TCCCAGCCGCCATCGGCACGCGGCTTCAGCTCGACGACGCGGTTGCGCAGGATCACGTCGGCGCCGCGCTTCTTCGCAGCGCCCGCATAAGCCTGCGTCGTGCCATAAGGGTCGAGATGGCCTTCGTTGGAATCGTAGAGGCCGCCCAGCACATCGCTGACATCGACGATCGGGCACATCTGCTTGATCTCTTCAGGCGTCACCAGGCGGGCCGTCTCGATGCCGACCGACTGAAAGACCGCCCAGGCCGATTTCAGCCATGCCCAGCGCTGCGGGTCGCTCGCCATGTTGACGCCGCCGGTCATGTGCAGGCCGGCATTCTGGCCGGACTCGGCCTCGATCTCGCGATAGAGCTTGATCGTGTAATCCTGCAGTGCCGCGACATTCGGATCGGCGTTGAGCGCATGAAAGCCGGCAGCCGCG
>NZ_SRSR01000102.1:0-428 GCF_004792275.1 Mesorhizobium sp. M4B.F.Ca.ET.143.01.1.1 | reverse complement strand
GCAAGATGAATCCGCCATGACCCGCTTTTCAATCCCCTTCGGTTCAAATGAGCCGGCGCCAGCCTGACAGTACCGCCACTGCCAACTCAGCTCGTATGCGCGATGAGCTTGTCCACTGTCTCGGGAAGTCCGGCGTTCGACCAGATGCCAGGGCGCGTCGTGATGCTTCGGAAACAGTGCATTCATCGCAGCGCTAAGTCCGACGCAAGTCGTTCCGCTGCTGCGAAAGGCGATCGACGTGTTCGCCCTGGGTGGCTTTCATTGAACCCACCGCGACCGCCACCGGGCCTCCAACGTCGAATACAGGCGCCGACTGATCAGCCCAACTGTCCTATGGGCCTGGATTGCCGTCACCTCAGCTCGTATGCGCGACGAGCTTGTCCACCGTCTCGGGGAAGAAGTCGGGCGCCGAGTGGCGCTTGCCGAAC
>NZ_SRSR01000101.1:0-431 GCF_004792275.1 Mesorhizobium sp. M4B.F.Ca.ET.143.01.1.1 | reverse complement strand
GGCGGCCAAACAAATGATGTGGCTGCCTTCACCGAAAGGAGTATCATCCTGGCGTCGTCCCCACCTGCCCGGCACGGGGACGCTTGGAAGTCAACTTAGGTGGCTTGTCCGTACTGCCCGGCTCTTTCAGCCCCAGCCTCTGCCCGTCGGCATAGGCCCTGGCGTATGACTCCCGCTCGAAGGACGTCACATGGTCCTTGCCGTTGCGGACCACGACGACGAACCACTCCCCCATGGCTTTCGCCCCGCCTCTTTGAGGGAATAAGCCCATGTGCTCCCAAGCCAGCCCCGACCACGACCCCCTCCTGGTCCCAGACTCCGTGCAGGTCTATGAAAACATGGTTCACCGCAAGAATAGCTTACCGTTCCTTCTGGCGCTTCTCGATTTCGTAGGTGAGCCAACGGCAGAACATGCCGATTATCGAGGTCGC
>NZ_SRSR01000100.1:0-436 GCF_004792275.1 Mesorhizobium sp. M4B.F.Ca.ET.143.01.1.1 | reverse complement strand
GCGGCCGATGAGCAGCATCCAGAGCTGCGGCGCGAAGGCCATGATGAGGTAGTTGATCGCGGCGCCCGCCAGCGAAATCAGCAGCACCGGACGGCGGCCCAGATTGTCGCTCAAGGCGCCGAGCACCGGCGCGAAGAGAAACTGCATGGCGGCGTAGAGCGCGGTCATGATGCCGATATAGGCGACGATGTCGGGGCTGTGCGTCACCTCCTCGAGAAGGCGCGGCAGATGGGGAAGACGAGGCCGATGCCGACGGCGTCAAGGCAGATGGCGGCAAAGATGACGATAAGGGGTTTGTTCATGGGGTGAGCTCCTGGAGCAAGGGCTTGTCCGCCGGGCGGGGAGCGGGTGTCGCCTCTCGCCAAGGGTGTCAAACCGTTAGTGTACTGAGTTTCAATATGTACTTAGTACACATGTTGCGCGCTGACAGGGCGAA
>NZ_SRSR01000099.1:0-436 GCF_004792275.1 Mesorhizobium sp. M4B.F.Ca.ET.143.01.1.1 | reverse complement strand
GAGCAAGTTCTGACGTTGAATCCGGCCTGGACGGATGTCCCGCGGGCCGAGAACTTCGCTCAACTGGCTTTGCATATTTCCGCAACACTTCCGGGCGGGGCGCGCCAGGACAACGGGACGGAAACCGGGGAAGGCGGCAACAAATCCAATCTTGCCGGTGCCAAGGTTCTCATCGTCGATGACGACATCCGTAACATCTACTCGCTGACCAGTGTTCTTGAGACTTACGACATTGAAGTACTGCACGCCGAGCGTGGCCGAGACGGAATCGCGTTGCTGGAACAGGTCCCCGATGTCGACGCAGCCTTGAGCGACATCATGATGCCGGAGATGGATGGCTACGAGACAATGCGGCAGATACGAAATGAGCCTGCAATCGCTCACATCCCGCTGATTTCCGTGACAGCCAAGGCAATGAAAGGCGACCGGCAGAAAT